>JAGWZL010000010.1 GCA_018968815.1 Verrucomicrobiota bacterium
AGATTGAAGAACTCTCCCTTAAAAGTGGAGAGATTCTCCTACTGCCAAGGGGCGGCAAGTGCCTTGCCGCAGAGGAATAGATAGCTCGGCTAACTCGGTCCTGAAGGACCGAGACTGCGCTCGAGCAGCAGTTCACGAAGATGTTCTCATCTTGGGTTAGGTATTCTATCACGAACCTAATTTTTGGGGATCAGGTCATGCAGCTCTTGACTTTCTAGTTTTTTTTTGTGATCATTTTTTCTAAAAAAGATTTCTGGAGATTAATAAAATGACCAAAAATATCGTTCATACAGAGAATCAGATAAATTATAATCCTCTTATGACACAATACATTATGAAAAAAAAAGCTCTGGGCCAGGAGAATGTCTTTTTACTTGATGTTGGGGCTAGTGGAGGGATCGCTGATTATTGGAAGGTTTTTGAACAAAATCTGAGTGGGGTTGGTTTCGATCCCCTGATTAATGAATGTAGGAGGTTGAATATAATCAATCAGTTTCCTGGCGTCATTTATGTGCCCAGTTATATTGTTTCTGAAATCACAGAGATAGATCAGTATAGAGGGACAAGGTGTAGCGATCAATTTGCGCGCAACAGCGCAATCTCTTATCTAAAACAATTTAATATTGATTACGTAAAAAAAGTTCTTAACAAAGATGATGAGTGTGTATATTCTGATAGCAGAATTTCGCTAGATCGTTATTGCCTAGAAAATAAAATCAAGAACGTTGATTTTATAAAAGTTGATACGGATGGTGCCGATTACGCTGTACTAAGAGGCGCTGAAAAGTTGTTGCGGGAAGGCGAGGTTCTTGGCTTATATGTCGAAAGTCACTTTCATGGTGAAGCCCATCCTTACGCCAATACATTTAGAAATATTGATCAGTTTCTGGTTGAAAATGGTTTCTCGCTATTTGATTTATCTACCTGGAGATATACAAAAGCTCAGTTGCCAGGTACATTTTTATATAAATTGCCTGCGCAAACTGTTACGGGGCAAATCTCGTGGGGAGATGCTCTGTATTTGAAAGATTTGTTGTATATGAAAAACCAAGGAAAACAAATACCCACTTCGCAGATTATCAAGATGGCATGTTTGCAAGAAATTTTCGGTCTGCCAGATTGTGCGGCAGAACTGTTAGTAGCCTTTCGAGATCAACTCTCGAAGGTTATCGATGTGGATCAGTGTTTAAATGCACTGGCTCGTGATATGAAACTTCATCCAGATTATAACACACACATGAAATGCTTTTGCAATCATCAAGAAAGTTTTTTCCCAAAATAGCTGGCTCGCGCAGCTTGTTTAGCAATACCTGCATTTCACGGGAGCTTTCGTTCGACTCCAAAAGTCACCTGGTGATTTGGGTTTCTTTCAGCTTGAGGTTAGAAAAGCCCCAGTCGGCTTGGTTGTAAACGACCTTCTCATGGCTCGCGTTCATGTCGCGGACAGTCTTGTCAAGCATTTCATTCGTCAGGTAGGGTATTTTTTGGGCGCTCAGACGAGCAAATAGCTCTTGGGCTCCTTCAGGAGTGTAGCCCTTCCCATGTTCAATATGATAAATGGCACACTTCATCGGAAGATCCTTTTCCTGAATCCCGTGCTGACGAGCTTGGTAGAGCACAATCGAGTCGAGGTGCCAAGAAAAAAGATCCCATTCGGGATAACCTCTCAATTCTTCCCAATTTTTTTTCGACATCAGGGTAAAATCACCGCAAGCATTGGTATGCAGTGTTTTGTTGGTGAGTCTATGCTGTATTCTAGCAATCATATTGCGCACAGTGGAGAGGGTGTGCACGATCACATTGCGATCGAAGGAAAGGATACGAACGATGAACTTATAAAACCATCGGAGGGTTTTCAAAAAGACTTTCCCCAACAGTCCCATCGCACGGTATAGCGTCCGTAAGAAGGAATATCGGTACGATAAACGCAGTAAGGGTGAGTCGATTGGGCATATTGTCGTCCCCTCTTTTCCATTGATTCTGAAGAACGATCTTTTGCAGAAATCGAGGAGGTCATCGAAACTGCCTCCCTTTGGCAGCTGAGAGGGAATGTCGAGTCGGTCTACGCGATAAAGAATCCCGGGACGCAACTTATGCTTCAGAAAACGCATCAGCTCATCGGAGAAAAGAATATCGATATTCGTTGCGAGCACATAGGTGCCAAGCGCTCGTTGAATGCCCACGTTTTTGCCGATCATCTGATACAGCGCGATTCGATCGCCGTGCTTGAGCCGAAGATGCACTTCCCGTGGCACCTGAATGATTCGGATCGCGCAGAACTGATTGTCACTAGGAAAACGGAGCGACTCGACTAAAGAGGGGCGATCATCAGGAGGATTCCACTCCACTAAAATCAGCTCAGTTCTCAAACGATGCTTATTGCATTGAGCCACAAGCCCATCTATGAAATGCTGCATTCTGCAGGTCAGATCCCCGCCATGATTATCATTGCGGGTCGTTGCTACGACACTGAGATGAAACGGTGTCTTCTCCATCCAATTACCTTTATCTTGAGGCTTCTATGCACAGGTGCCAGCCAAATTTTGTCTCAAGCCAGCGAAATAGTCTTCGCGGCATCCACCGAAAATACCAAATCTTCACATATTTGTATTGAACATATTCGGCGATTTTGTAAGGGAAAATGTGATCAACATGAACTCGATCTACTTTAAATCCATGGGATTCTAGTAACTTGCGTCCGCTACTCCGGGAATAGGTATAGGTAACCGGACAACCTATCTGAGCTTCAGAATGGGCGGCTAGGAGCTTAGAGAGATTCCAAAACTTGAGTTTGCCGTGCTTGAACAAGACCCAGAGAGTTTTCCAACAATAACGGGAATAGACCATGATTTTTATTTTGCCGTTTCGCTTGAGAAAGTGTTTGAGTTCTTGAATGATTTTGTCTGGATGGGGCGTATGGTGGATGACGCCAAATGAGAAAATCACGTCATAATGGTCGAGGGGGATGTGTTTGGAGAGTTCTTCTGCATTTGCGAGAAAAAATTCCATTCGGTCAGAGACTCCGTAGACAGCAGCGTGTTGTTTAGCAAGCTCAAGCGATTGCTCAGAAATATCTACAGCCGTGACTTTTGCAGCCCCTGCCATCGCAAAACGGACGGCTGTCGTCCCTAGGCCGCACCCGATTTCGAGCACCTTCTTGCCCTTGACGGATGGAAAATCGGCAAAATCAACTAAATGGGGCTCCACGAAGAACTTTCTCTTTGCAACTTCCTCGAAGTACTCCTTTGTACCAACCGGCGCCGGAGAATGGCGCAGGTTACAGGGACATCGATTCCAAAAATTCTTGACCGCTTCGACCGGAATCTCGGCAAACCTTTTATCTGTGCTCATTTCTGCCTGCCAATTCTGGGACACGAGAGACAAGTTGGTCGTAGATCCACTGGTATGTCTGTTCAAGACCTGCTCTGAGGGGAATAGAAGGTTCCCATCCGAGTGCCTCTCGGATGCGCGTATTGTCGCTATTACGCCCCCGAACGCCCTGGGGAGCATTCAGCTGGTACTTTCTTTGTACTTTGATCCCCGCAATCTCTTCAATGAGGTCCACCAATTGGTTGATGGTGACGAGTTCAGAGCTGCCTAAATTCAGCGGTTCTGCCACAGCGCTCATCATGATCGCTTTGGTTCCAAAAACACAGTCATCGATGTACATAAAGCTCCGCGTCTGTTCTCCATCGCCCCAAATATCGATCGAATGATTCCCAGATAGTTGAGCTTGAGCAATTTTTCGACAGAGGGCGGCTGGCGCTTTTTCTCTGCCGCCTTCGAATGCCCCATTTGGCCCATAGACGTTGTGGTAGCGGGCGATGCGTGTGATCACTCCAAAATCCTCTCTAAAATGGCGGCAGAGCCGTTCGCTAAATAACTTTTCCCACCCATAGCCGTCTTCAGGCATCGCAGGATACGCATCTTCTTCCTTCAGTGCGGGCAATCTGGGCGCCATTTGCTTACCGGCGGCATACACACATGCAGTCGACGAAAAGAAAAACCGCTTCACGTGAAATTCTCTCGCTGCCATCAGCAAATGAGTATTCACAAGCACGGACAGCATGCAGGCCGCCTTGTTTGTCTCAATGAATCCCATGCCTCCCATGTCTGCTGCGAGGTTGTAGACGTAGCTGACGCCACGGGTGGCTTTCCTGGCGACATCGAGCAAACGGAGATCCCCTTGCTGGTTTTCTACTTCTTCGAATGTTTGGTGCCACTCCTCAAGAGGCTTGATGTCAATGGCTCGTATGTTCTCATATCCATCGCGTATCAATGAAGCGACAAGGTGCCCTCCAATAAAACCCCCGGCCCCTGCTACGAGAATCAGATCTTCCTTGTTCATGCCGTGACCATCGATTGCTGTGCGTGACAAGAGAGGTGATTGCCGCACCCGAGGTAGACGAGCTCGCAAATGTCGCCCAAAGTCGATCTTGGGAGACACCTCCAACAATCGATAAACACTTTGCGACCCTCGAGTTTTCTCAGAAAAGAGGGAGTGATTTCCTGAGCAAATTCAGGCCAAGCCGTCATCACAAAAATCACGTCGGACTCCTCGACACAGGCTTGCACAGAACCGGCCATTCGAATGCCCTGATGACACCTGGTTTTCGCCTCCTCCATGGCCATCGGATCGTAGACCGAGACTTCATACCCATTTTCTAATAAGAGATTTGCGATTGCCACGCCCTGACTTGCTTCTGCTACATGAGTGCCTGCTTTGTAGGCAAGACCGAGTACGCCCATTGTTTTGCTCTGACCATACCTATCGGCAAGCGCAAGAAGACGACGAGACTGATAGTGATTTGTCTCTTGAGTCGCGTAGGCCAAATCCATGCGCGCGCCTAACTCTTTTCCTAAAGCTCCCAGAGCTATATTGTCTCGCGGAAAGCAAGGGCCGCCGAAAGCGACAGTGCCTTTTAAATATTTATGCCCGACTCGCGTATCGAGTCCTACGGCCGATGTGACGACATCCACATCCCCTCCATCCAATCTTTGGCACAAATCAGACAACATATTCGCAAAAGAAATTTTGGTCGTCACAAAGGTGTTGAGTGCAATTTTGGTGAGTTCTGCATTCACGAAATTCATTCGTTTTACAGGTGGGTTATTTTCGCACACAGACCGATAAATAGCTTCTAAAAGATCGCCTGCTTTGGGGTCGGATTCCCCGATTAACACCACGTCCGGGAACAGCATGTTTTTGATGACCGATCCTAAAGCGATGAATTTGGGGCTATAACACAAGCCCACATCTTGCCCCACCGATCGAAGGGAGGCCTCCTCGAGCGCTTTTCGGATCACTCCTCCCGTGGAGCCTGGCATCACAGTACTTGTGATCACGACAAGATGATAGGATGACTTTTTTCTCAGAGAATGACCGATTTGCTGCACCGCTTGAAGAATGTACTCATTGCTAAATCGTCCGTCTGGGTCACTTGGAGTGGGAACAATGACAAAGGTGACATCAGAGGCGAGAATGGCCGACTCGTAATCATTCACGGCCTTGAAATTGGATCTGTACTTTGAGAGGAAATCCTGTAGGCTAGGCTCAATCACAGGGGCGATCCCCTCATTCAGCCGTTGTACGAACGCTCGGTTCAGGTCTGTTCCTATGACGTTATGCCCCTTGCTTGCCATAACTGCTAAGAGCGGTGATCCCAACTTGCCCAGACCGACTACAGACAGTTTCACTCACGTTCTCCCTGTTGACGCACAGCAATATAAGAGATGAGATACCTTAAATGCAATCACATTTTTTAATGAGTACATAGGCACACGATTCTTGACTTGCTTTTGATTGCTTGTTAGCATGAACAGATTAAAAAATTGGGTGGCTCGTGCGACAAGCAAGAATCACTCCCCTTTAACTTTTAAGGGACTCACTATGCATCGCTCCTTATCTCCTTTGGTTTCAGTGGTGATACCCACAAAAAACTCTCTTCCTCATTTAAAAAATGCAATAGAAGGGCTCCGACGTCAAACCTATCAACATTTTGAATTGATCATTCAAGACGGGGGTTCAACAGATGGCACATTGGAATACTTAGCAAACATTCACGATCTTCCAAGCATCGATATTCAATCCCAGATTGATTCCGGTCTTGGGCAGGCCTATAACCGAGGCATTGCCAGATGTCGTGGTGATTATCTTTTTTTAACAGCTTCTGATGAGCGTCTGTTCGATCATACTCTAGAAAAGCTTCTCGAGTGGTTTAAAGAGTACCCTTCCGCAGCGGTGATCTACGGAGGCGCGCTGCTCGTGGATAGCCAAGGAAAAGAGGTTTCACGATTTATTCCAGAGCCTTTTGATCTAATCAAATTCATGAAATGTGAGCTATTCCCTTCTACTGCAGGGCTTTTGAATAGAAAAGTGCTGGGCGATACTTTATTCTATGATGAAACGCTAAAAACATGTCCCGATTATGAGTTCTGGCTGAGAATAGGTCACCGCTTTCCTCCGAGCGCGATCATCCATCAACAGGAGTTGCTCATGGCCAACCTTGCTGATCGAACTTCAATGACCTGTCGAGCAGAATTCTATGAATCATTTTGCAGAGATAAATTGTTGATTCTAAATCGCTTTCTTTCTGACAAATCCGATGACTTAAAAAAGGAACATGTGAGAGCGCAAGCGGGCATTCTCCATTGGGCCGCGAACGCACTCACTGTGCTCGAAGGAGTTTCCTCTTATATGATGAAGCTATGTGATGAGGCTGAGCAGTTGCACCTCACAATAGATACACCTCCATCATCATCACGAATCTCCTCTCTCACTTTTTCTTTATATTATTGTGATACACTGAAGGAGCGAATACAAAAGATTAAAAGATGGTGGTATAAGAAAACATTTCCGGTGCGTATCAAAGGGAATCGTATCCCTTGGGCGACTCTTGTTCAAGCAACAATTCAGCCAACACATACGCCTAATCAAAAATCGTACTGGGTTAAGATTCGAATGAAAGTTTGTTCCGGCGTACTCGCAATCCTTTTTATGGACAAGCAGATGGTTCGACAAACCAAAATTTTTCCTTTTTCTTCCAAGACACTCACTACTTATTACCCTATTCACAATCCCGAAGATTTTTCAATTATTTTTCGTAACGGTTATTTGCCTGGGGTGGTTTTTGAACTTTATGAACTCTCAATGATCGAAACGGATTTGATCAGAGTTCCTTGAGCGCGCCCTTAAAAAATAGCCGATCGCATTGCTCAGATCTGCGCGAAGATCGATGACGCTACGCAGGTGCAATAAACTCTTTCCACCAAAGAGCTAAGTTGAACAGATACCAGATTTGAGGGCCATGGCCCTCATTAAAGTAACGGATCACTTCATTCCTGTCTAAGAAATCGGTTTGGTTGCAAAACGCCTCCAATTCATCGCGCATCCGCGGCCCTAGTTTGTCATAGAGCCATTCGTATACAGGCACCCCAAACCCTTGCTTGGGTCTGTCGATGAGTTCGTCCGGAATGACGCCGCGCACCGCTTTTTTGAGAATGTACTTGCTGATGCCGTCTTTCGTTTTGACAGACGAGGGAATGCTCATCGCAAGTTCCACAAACTTGTGGTCCAGGAAGGGAACGCGCCCTTCTAGGGAGACCCCCATGCTCATCTTGTCCACGCGCATGAGCAGCAGTTCGGGGAGGCGCAGATTGAGATCGGCATAACTCATCCAGTTGAGGGCCGATTTTTCCCACGCCTTCGCTTGAAACCGCTGATAGATCGGCTCAATCGCTTGCCAAGAGGTGAGATCCTTAAACTTCTCGCGCAAACGGGGCGAAAGCAGCCGCTTCTTTTGCGCCTCGGTAAACGATTCGGCGCCGCTCCAAAAAATCGGCTGGTCTAAAGACCCCCTCCGCAGCCGCTCGTAATGCATCGAAGTCTCTTTGCCCATCGCCCGGATCGCCTGTAGCCCTAGCCTTTTTACGAAATTCGGCACCGGCCAATTGTCCATGTTTTGCAACTTGAGCGCCGTTTTCCAACTCGGATAGCCCCAAAATAGCTCATCCGCCCCTTCTCCCACTTGCGCGACAATGATGCCGTTGTCCCGCGCGAGCTTGGAAACATAATAGACCGGCACACACACCGGATCCGCAATCGGCTCATCTTGCAAACGGATCATTTGAGGCAGAAAATCAAGGAGATCCTCCACGGTGAGCAGCCGCTCATGGTAGATGGCGTTCACCTGTGCCGCCATTTTTTTGGCAAAATGCAACTCATTCTGGTAGGATGCGTAATTTCCCTGATACCCAATGCTAAACGTCTTCACCACCGACTCACCTTGCGAGAACAGGGCTGCGTTCGTGCTCGAATCAATCCCACCCGAAAGAAAAATCCCCACCGGCACATCGCTCACTTTCCGGTACGCCACCGATCGTTTCAGTTCTGTGAGCAATTGCGCCGCAATCTCATCCTCAGAGACGCCCGTGAGCGGTGTCGTATGATCCCAAACATCCCAATAACGGCGCTCTGTAATCTCCCCGTTTTCACGGACACGCAGCCAAGTGGCAGGCGGCAACTTCTTGATCCCATCAAACAGCGTTTGCGGCGCCGGCGTCGTCAAAAAAGAGAGATAATGGTACAGCGCCTCTTCGTGCACGGCCCGCTTTTGTTCCGGATCTTGCAGCAGCGCTTTGATCTCGGACGCAAACAGGATCCGGTTGTGATGGATGCTATAATACAGCGGCTTCACCCCAATCCGGTCCCGAATCAGCCATAGCTCGCGCGTGCGCACATCCCAAATCGCAATCGCAAACATCCCCCGAAATTTGTGCACACAATCAATCCCCCACTCCTCATACGCATGGAGAATCACCTCCGTATCCGAATGGTCCGTCTTCCAAGAATAGTGCGACAGCTCCCGCCGAATCTCCGCATGGTTGTAGATCTCGCCATTAAACACCAGATGGACCGTGTTCTGCGCATTGGACATCGGTTGATTGGCTGATGCAGATAAGTCAATGATCGATAGACGCCGAAACCCAAGGCCCATTTTCCCGCCGCCCTCAATCCAAATCCCCTCCCCATCAGGGCCCCGATGCTTGATCGTGTCGATCATCGCCTGAATGAGCGGGCGCTCTATGCGATAGGAACTGTCTTTAAACACGAGCACACCGGATAATCCACACATAATCAATCCTTTAGGGTCAATGTAAAGCAGCTTTACATAGGTTGTCTTCGACTTGGAATGCGATCTCCATGGCCTGCGCTTGCTGCCAAAGAGGAATCGGCCAAGCGCCCCCCTGTTGGATCGCTTTGGCAAAGGCTATCAATTCCTCTCTTTGCCCCTTTTCGTGGAGGACCGTTTCCATTTTCGGATGGGACAGTGATTTGTAATCATTGAGCACAATCACTTTGCCGTCCACAAAGATCTCCAGCTGCTCTTTTGGATACTCTTTCGAACCGAGAGAGGTGTAGGTCAAAGTGGCGATAGAACCGTCATCAAAGGTCATACTCGCAATGAAATTATCATTCGTGGGCGATGGAATGGAATGGGCATCGACCTTCACCACTTTGGCATGGGTCAGGTAGGTAAATAGATCGTAGATGTGGCACGCTTCGCCAATGTTGCGGCCTCCCCCTTCTTCTCCATGCACCCAATGTTCTCGGGGAATGTGCCCTGCATTCATTCGGTAATTGAGAACCATGGGCCCAGTCCGTTTGTGCACGGTTTGAAAAAGGCTCGTCCCATATTTTGAAAAGCGGCGATTAAATCCGGTGAGAAGGATGGGGGCATCGGGAGTGGAGGCGTAAAAATCGAGGATTTTTTGCATGTCCTCTCGGTTGAGGGCCATCGGCTTTTCTAAAAGAACATGTTTGCCGGCGCGAAGAGCCTCGAGCGCGAGGGCAGCGTGCAAATGGTGGCGCGTTGCAATGAGCACAGCGTCTACTTCGGGATCTTTCAAGACCTCGAAAAAATCGGTTGTCGAATAATTCGCCTCAAATTGTTTGGCGACCGCTGCAGCATTATGGCCCGAACGGCTCACCACAGCCCGCAAATGAAAGTCTGGGATCGATTGCAGGTTGGGCAAATGCATTTCTTTGGCAAAACCGCCCGCGCCGATGAGCGCCAGCTGAATTTGATCTTTTTTTCCGGATCTGGCTTCAGGGTTTGCCACCGTTTTTTGCTGATGCGCGCTGTGCGGATAGGAAAGGAGCACAAGCAGAGGTTTGGGAACCCCTTCACCTAAGACCTGATAGGCTTGCGAGACCTGTTCAACCGGATAAATCGCATGGATCAGCGGCTCGATATCTATTTTTTTCTCCGCCAACAACCGAAGGTATTCTTCCATGTTTCGATTTTCAGTCCAACGGACGTATCCGATCGGATAATCGAGCCCTTTTTCCTCGTAGCGATCGTCGTATCTGCCAGGGCCGTATGAGCTGGAAATCAAAAAGTCGAGCTCTTTGTGATAAAAATCGGAGCGTTTGAGATTGAGCCCCACATCGCCCACTAAGACCACGCGCCCTTTTTTTCGGCAAAGCTTAAACGCTTTCGAAATCACTTCGCTCGATGCGCTCGCCGCTGTGATGATGACGCCATCTACATCGTCTGCTTTGCGCAGCTCAACGCCAAATGATTCGGCTAAAGCTAAGCGGTGCGGATCGAGGTCCATGCCGATGACGCGGCATCCGTTGGCAAGAAGCATTTGCGCCGTAATTTGACCCAAAAAGCCCAGTCCAATCACCACAAACGTTTCCCCTAACGTGGGCTGCGCTCTACGAATGCCTTGCAGAGCAATCGCGCCGAGAGCCACCGTGGAAGCAGAGGCAAAATCGAGCGTTGCAGGAATGGGGACAATGAGATTTTCGGGAACCTGAATGATTTCGGCATGATGGGCGCATTGCGCTCCTGCGCAAGCCACGCGGATCGCGGTCCCATCGAGAAAGCCAGCAGCAGAATAGCCGGTCGGCGAGCCGGCCGTCAGTTTGCCCTGAATAATGCTTTTCGTTTTCGAAAATCCTTTCGCCGCAAACATTTTCAGCGCTTTTTTCACCTTCTCCGGTTCCATGAGCGCCCGTTTCCAAAGGGGCATAGAGGCCGCTTTGAGCCCGCTTAACTCGGTGCCTGTAGAAATGCAAGAATGGGACACCCGCACAATCCGAAACCCCGGTTCGGGCGTGGGATCAGGCACCTCTTCTAAATACACAGTTCCTTGTTTCATCAGCACTTGTTTCATGCAAACACTCCACGGGTATCCAGGATCAATTTTCCTTGTAAAAATGAGCGATCGAGTTCCGCAAATTTGCGGTGATTGACGAGCAGAACCACCAGATCCGCCGCTCGCACTGCCTCATCGAGGCGTGTCATTTTCACATGAGGCAGACATAAGCTCTTGGGCAGTTTTTCCAAATGTGGCTCGACAACGAGCAAATGCATCTTCTCTTTGGCTAAATGTTCGACAATTTCGAGCGCGGGGCTTTCCCGAATGTCGTCAATATCGGCTTTAAACGACAGTCCCAAACAGGCCACTGTCGGATTTTTGATGTTTTTGAGTTTGTCTTTCACTTGGGACAACACGTAGTGGGGCTTACTGTCGTTCACTTCGCGCGCTGTTTTGATGAGTCGCGCAGAGCGAGGCGCAGAGTCAACGATAAACCAAGGGTCGACCGCAATGCAGTGCCCTCCCACGCCTGGCCCCGGTTGTAAAATCTTCACTCTGGGGTGCCGGTTGGCAAAACGGATGAGTTCCCAGACATTGATCTTCAACTCATCGCAAATGAGAGAGAGTTCATTCGCAAACGCGATATTCACATCTCGGAAGGCGTTTTCGGTGAGTTTGGTCATCTCGGCTGTGCGCGCATCGGTGATCAAGCATTCGCCTTTCACGAAAATTTGGTAGAGCTGTTTGGCTCTCAAAGCCCCTTTGGGCGTCAGACCGCCGATGATCCGATCATTGCCCACGATTTCGCGTAAAATATGGCCGGGCAACACCCTCTCTGGACAATAGGCAAAATCCAGATCAAGGGGCGCGAGCCATTCTGCCAGTTTTTCCGTGCTGCCCACAGGCGATGTCGACTCGAGAATCACCAAATTGCCCGGTTTCAACACAGGGGCGATCGATTTCGCGGCAGATTCAATGTAGGAAAGATCGGGTTTGTGCCCCTCTTTAAAAGGCGTCGGAACGGCAATGATAAAACATTCCGCCGGCTCCGGTTTGGCCACTGCTTTCAGTTTGCCATTCATCACCGCAGAATGGACCATGGCCTCTAAGTCGGGTTCCACAATGTGGATTTTTCCCTGGTTGATCGTCTCAATGGCATGGGGATTGATATCTACGCCCACAACCTCAATCCCATGGGTCGCTAAAATCGCTGCGGTAGGAAGCCCAATATAACCTAGACCGATCACAGATACTTTTTTAAATGGGTGCTGCATGATGCTCCAATAGATGTTGTACAATTCTCTCCGCTGCATACCCATCTCCATAAGGATTATGGGCTTGCGACATCGCCTGATACGCTTGCAGATCATCGAGGAGGTGATTCGTTTCTTGGACGATGGCAGCCTCATCCGTGCCGACCAGTTTGGCTGTGCCCGCTTCAATGCCCTCCATTCGCTCCGTGACCTCGCGCATCACAAGGACCGGTTTGCCGAGAGAGGGGGCCTCTTCTTGCACGCCGCCCGAATCGGTCAGAATCAGATAGGAGCGCTCCATGAGAAACACAAATGTGATATAGTCGACCGGCTCTATTAAATGGATGTTGGGCGCCCCTCCCAGAATCGAGCGGACAGGAGTTTGCACATTCGGATTCAAATGAACCGGATAGACAATTTGAATGTCGCCTCGCGTCGCCAGTTGACGCAGCGCTTTGCAGATCGATTGAAACCCTTCGCCAAAATTTTCTCTCCTATGTCCCGTGACGAGAATCATCCGTTTATTGGGGTCGAGAAAATCAAACCGCGGCCTTTGGCTATTTTGTAAAGTGAAGAACAGGGCGTCAATCACTGTGTTGCCAGTCACAAAGATCGTGTTGGGAGCCACGTTTTCGCTGAGTAAATGATTTTTTGCGGTTTGGGTGGGAGCGAAGTGAAAATTTGCGATCGAACCGATCAATTTGCGGTTCATTTCTTCTGGCCATGGCCTATGCATATCGCCCGTGCGCAATCCCGCTTCGATATGTCCCACCGGAATTTTTTCATAAAAGGCCGCCAAAGCGCCCGCCATCGCAGACGTCGTGTCGCCTTGCACGAGCAACAGGTCGGGTTTGACTTGGCGCAGAACCGCTTTGAGACCGAGTAACGTCGAGGTCGTGATTTCAGTTAGCGTTTGATTGGGCTGCATAATATTGAGATCGAAATCCGGTTGGATCCCGAATAACTGCATGAATTGATCGAGCATCTGTCTGTGCTGGGCGGTCACACAAATGATCGATTCCACTCCTTTCGTCCGTTTCAACTTCTCTAAAACGGGCGCCATTTTGATGGTTTCAGGACGTGTGCCAAATACAGAAAGGATTTTCATTACGATCTAGAATAAGCCGATGCGACAAAAAAGCCAAATTCAAAAAAGATCACACAATTGACGAACTCTTATGTCAACATCAACAGATCTGGCTGCAACGAACCATCTTTTAACTGAATATACACACCGTTGGATAGAGGGAGACACTCGCCTTGACTCTGCAAGTAGGCAAGAGCATTGAATCGGCCACGTTTACGCTGGTTGTCAAAAGGGGGGGTATGCATCAGTAGCGTAATCCCGGCCAAGTCAACACCCCTTTTTTGAAGCTTTGCTAATAAACTGAGTGTGGATCTTGGACTTGGTTTATAATGGCCACTTTGATTAGATAAATATATAATTTTCCCCTCTGCGTCAGTGATGATTTCTCCAGCGCTGATCACGGGTAACCCACAAAAAAAACTTGAATGTTGGAAAACGCCGATTTCATGAGGCCCTATATATACCTCCCCGTCGTGTCCCATAACAAAAATAGTGAGAGAGTTCTCCGAGGTTTTTTCTTCGGCAGATACTGTACGAAGAGGCTTCCCCTGTAAAAATAAAGCGACATTCCCATCGGGCGTTTTTCTATATTCAACAGCGTAATGAGCTCTTTCCTCTTTTGATAAATATGAAATTCTAAACATGTCGATATCTGCATTGTCTTTTTCTTTGAGCAGTAGAGCGCGGCCCTCATCTGTCTTGTACCATGATACCATGTCCAAAGCCGGATCCAGACAATGTTTTTCGTATAATTTCATCAGTTCGCGATGGTACAGTGAGAGGCCTTGTGCTTTGGGGTGAAGATGAGGAAGTTCCTCTTCGTATTTTCGATCCAAAAGACACCCATTGCGGGCAAGCGCCAGAAATTTGCGGAGGATCGCTTGGTTTTTTGAGTTCTCTTCTAGCCTTTTGCAGATCACGTTCTTGCAAAATGCTTTTATTTCTCGGGCTGTTCCCCAACTCACATTCGTTCCACATGCACAAAGAGAAGTAACCCAACGAGCTATACGCGCAATTTTCCCCTGATTTTCCAGTTCTTGCGACGTTAATAGAGTGTATTTTTTGTACTCCCCCACCATTTCGATTTTTAGCGAGAGTTGCTCAAATTCTCCACGGATTGCGTAACTTAAAGCTTGATTTGAGTAACTAATTAAGTTTTTCATGCAATATATTATAACACAATATTAAATATTTTTAAATAATAACGTAACTCGTTGATTTCAAGGTTTTTGTAAAAATTAATGTGGGATAAGTGATAAAGGTTGTATGCTTGTCCCCGAATTGAAGAACTCTCCCTTAAAAGTGGAGAGATTCTCCTACTGCCAAGGGGCGGCCAAGTGCCTTGCCGCAGAGGAATAGATAGCTCGGCTAACTCGGTCCTGAGGACCGAGACTGCGCTCGAGCAGCAGTTCATGGAGAAAAAATGAGCCTCAGGGTAGCTATACAAGACATCAGCGACGGCATGCATCGCCAACTGGATTCTTGGTTGGATCTCCCGCATAAACGCGAGATCGAGAACATCCTGAAGACATGTCCTCTTCCGAGAGAAGAAGAAGCTCAACGCGCAAAAGCACAGAGTTGCCACGTTATTTTAGGGGAACTGTGCTTGGGAAGTAGCCAGGCCTTGATTGAGAGTACTCAGTTACGGCTGCGCGATGATCGGTATATGCATCGACCTATGAGGCAACATACCAATCCACAAGGTTTCGAGGTCATTGTGACAGTATGCACCACTCGTGAAATTGTAGGAGACTGTCTTGATCTAATGGAACAGGATTTAGCAAAGGCGCTTTATCCAGTACAGCTATTCCATGTAGGGAGGGTGATTTATGATGATTCAGAACAGTGGATGGCTTTGGTTCACGATTGTACATTGCCTGAGACTCCTCTAGCCCAAACTGCTTTACCTGAAGATGCGGACTCCTATAAGGAACTGAATGAACAAAAAAGGCGTGTATTGGAAGCAATACCGGTAACGCAATGGTTTGCCCCTACATTTGCCCAGATCGATAAAGCCGTCTTTGGCAAAACAAAAACATTAGTCCATTGTCGAGCAGGAATGTCGAGAAGCGCCACTCTTTTGGCTGCCTATTTGATTCGTCGATTTGGCTTGTCTGCGGAGGACTCACTCAACTTTTTAAAGAAAAAAAGAGCTTGCGTCGACTCCAAGTTTACAGAAGCGCTCAAGAAATACGCGAACTGTTTAGGAATCAGAGACTGTTAACGGATGTGGATTTCGCGGGTGCCTCTGTAAGTAGGGTCATCAGTTGCTTGGCGCGAGAGGACCAGTCGAACTGTGCTGCGTAGTCTCGCAAGAGCGTCCCATTTTTGTCGTCTAATGCGCAATGTAAAGCTGCTTTACATTGGTCCCCAGTGTCGTATAAATGCGCAGGAGAACCGATATTTTCTAGCTCCCTCCACCGAGTTGCTACTACGGGAAGGCCGGATGCCATATATTCATACAGTTTCAGTGGATTCACATGGTGAATGAGGTCGGGATAGTTCTTTACATCAAAAGGGATCCATCCCACATCGGCAAATTGCAAGTAATTGGGGATTTCAGCATACGGTTTAGGCCCCAGGAAATAGACATTGGGCGGCGCGGTCAAAGAGGTTTTGACGGGCCCAACAAACACAAAAGAGAGATGAGGCATCGCGCGCGCGATCTTCTCAATCAACGGGGCATCTAGCCAATATTCGATGGCCCCCACATAAATGACAATCGGCTTAGGGATTCTTGCGAGCGCATCCGGCAACTGGCCCGGTTTTGTAAAATGGGCCAATGGCACGCCGTTGGGTAAGTATTCCACCCGTTTCGGTTTTCCTTGGATGGAGTCCACTAAGGTTTTGGCTGTACAGACCACAAGATCGACCTTCTCGATCAACTCTTGCTCCAATTGGAGAAGAGCAGGCGTCGCTTTTTTGAAGCCGGCCGTATAATCGGGCATGCGATAAACCGTTTTGCGCGCGCGGATCTCGTTCAGCCAAAACGACTGGACCGGCGAATCCAAGTAGAGAATATCCACCTCGCCAAATCCGTGATGACGAGCTTTTGTGACGACAGAAGGAAACGTCAACGTGTGCCAGTGGCGATAGACCCATGCAGAGCGGAGCAAGAGTCGGTTCGTAGGAGGACACAAGGTGGCGGGAACATACGCCCACAGATTCTCTTCAGAGAGTCCGCCAGAGCGATATAGAGCCAACCGCTCTTTGAAATCGCCGCTCCCGAATACATGTAGAGGAGAAATGGGGTCGGAAATGTAGGCGACCTGGAATCCCATCTTCAAAAATTCACGGGCTAAATGGTGACTGCCCACCTGAAATACAGAATTCCAAGCATTGGATGCGGCCATCAATATTTTTTGCATCGGCATAGCATCAGTTTACCACTCTTTTCCCTAATTGTGGTACCATCAAATGCCATGAGAGATCTCTGTATTGATGCGCGCATGGCTTTTTCTTCCGGGATTGGCACCTACATTCGAGAACTGCTCCCCTTTTTACAATCTGCGTTCCGTCTGATTTTACTGGTCGATCGTCCCTGGCGCGAGGGATGCGAGCAGATTCTTTTCAACGCGCCGATTTACTCTGTGCAAGAGCAGATCCAATACCCCTTTAAAATTCCTCCATGCGACCTGTTTTGGTCCCCCCATTACAATGTGCCGCTTTTGCCGATTCGGGCTAAAAAACGGATTGTCACCATTCACGACGCATGTCATTTCGTATTTGGGTCTTTTGCGGAAAAAACCTATGCCAAATGGGTCATGGGAAAAGCGTTACAATCGCACCGCGCCATCACCGTCTCTCAATTTTCAAAAAAGGAAATTGAAAAACGATTTGGCCCCACCCATTTGACTGTGATTCCCATCGGCGTCAACCGAGAGCGATTTAGTCCACAGCCGCCTTCCGAAAGTGTGCGGCAAAAAATGGGACTGCCCCCAAAGTTCGCCCTCTTTGTCGGCAGCCATAAGCCGCACAAAAATTTGCAGAGGCTGAGGAGGGTCCCCCTCAAAGATTTGGAACTGGTTGCCATTGGGCCAGGCATCCAATCGGTCGATGAGAAGGATCTGCCCATTCTGTATAGCATGGCCGAGGTGTTCGTCTATCCTTCTTTATATGAAGGGTTTGGATTGCCGCCCTTAGAGGCGATGAGTTGCGGTTGTCCGACAGCGGTCTCTTCTGCAGCGAGCATTCCTGAGGTGTGCGGCGATGCGAGCGTCTATTTCGATCCGATGTGCGAAGACGCAATGGCTCTCGCCATCGAACAGGCCCGCAAGCGCACCCTTGTGGCCAAAGGGTTTGAGCGGGCGGGCGCATTTGATTGGCAAACAACAGCGGAAAGGCACATCGCGCTCTTTCAGGAGGCGCTGCATGCGTAGCGCCATTGTCCATGACTGGCTGATTTCGGGGATCGGGGGTGGAGAAAAGGTGTTGGAGGCGATCCACCGTCTCTTTCCGTCCAAGATTCATACCCTTGTGAAAAGTGCAAAGGGACTCAAAGGGACCTATTTTGAACATTTGGAGATCGATGCCTCATTCATCCAAAAATTTCCCAGGGCCGAAAAGCATTATCAGAGTTATTTGCCCTTTTTCCCGTTGGCCATCGAGCGTTTTGATTTCACCTCGTATGATTTGGTCATCTCTTCTTCGCATTGCGCAGCCAAAGGGGTGATCACGGGTCCCGATCAAGTGCACATTTGTTATTGCCATACGCCCATGCGCTATGCTTGGGACTTGACGCATGAATACTTGAGGCAGTCCAAGCTCGATCGCGGCGTGCGGGGCCTCTTGGCGAAACTCATCTTGCACTATTTGCGGGGATGGGATGCTCACTCTGCGCACCGAGTCGATCATTTCATCGCCAATTCTCGCTATATCGCGAAACGGATCCAAAAGTGTTACGGCAGACAGGCTGAAGTGATTTATCCTCCTGTCAATGTGCACTTATTTGAAGAACAACATAAAAAAGACAATTACTATCTCACCGCATCGAGACTCGTTCCCTATAAACGGATCGATCTCATTGTGGAGGCTTTTGCCCGCATGCCCGAAAAACAACTTGTGGTCATTGGCGATGGCCCCGAATGGCAAAAGATCAAAAACAAAGCGGGGAAAAATATCGAGCTACTCGGGTTTCAACCCGAACATGTGCTGAAACAGCACCTACACAAGGCGAAAGGGTTTGTGTTTGCGGCTGTTGAAGATTTTGGCATTGCGCCTGTGGAAGCGATGGCGGCCGGCACTCCTGTGATTGCGCTCGATAAAGGGGGCGTGAAAGAAACGGTTGTGCATGGACAAACGGGACTGCTCTATCCGGAGCAGTCAGCCTCTTCGATCATCCACGCGGTGCAAGCGTTTGAAACCATGGAATTCGATGCGCACACATGCCGCAAAAGAGCGGAAGAATTTTCTGTATCTCATTTCAATGAGAAATTTCGTCGTTCTATTTTGCACTCTATGTCCCGTTCTGGTATATCAGTCACATGAAAGTGATCGTTCTTGCAGGAGGCGGAGGAACGCGCCTTTGGCCTTTATCGAAGGAAGATTTTCCGAAACAGTTTTTAAATTTTGGGGCAGGACACTCGTTGCTGCAGCAGACAGTCGCTCGCTTTCAAAAAGCCCCCTTTGTGAGCGAGATCCTGGTGGCCACAAATGCATTGCACCAGGCCCTCGTGCAAGAGCAGCTCAGCAAAATGGGAGCCCAATGCTCCATTCTGATCGAGCCGCATAGGCGCAACACCGCTCCCGCCATCGCGTTGGCTGTCCAACAATTGGGGACAGATCCCCAAGAACCCCTCCTTGTGGTGCCGTCCGATCACTTGATTGAACCTGAAGAGATTTTCTTAAACGCATTGGAACAATTGCATCCGCAAGACAAAATTGTCACGTTTGGCATTCGCCCGACTAAGCCAGAGACGGGATATGGGTATATCGAAATGGGGAAAAAACGGGATTCTCTCACCTATTTTGTGAAAAGGTTTGTCGAAAAGCCCGATTTAAAGACGGCCAAACAATATGTGGGCCACTCGCACTTCTTTTGGAACTCGGGGATGTTTTTATTGACAGCCGAAACATTTTGGACCCAATTGAAGAGGCACGCCGAAGACATATGGACCCATTTTCAACGCAAAGATGCGGTAGAAGCGTTTTCTGAACTGCCCGATCGATCGATCGATTATGCGATTATGGAAAAATCACAGGATGTGCTCGTGTGTCCGCTGGCCATGACCTGGTCTGATGTGGGCTCATGGGATAGCGTCTATGATGTCCTGGCTAAGGATGCTCATCAAAACGTAAAAATTGGCAGTGTCATTGCCATCGACACGACGAATAGTTTAATCATTGGAGGCAAGAGGATCATCTCCACCATCGGTTTGGATGATTTGCTCATTATCGAAACAGAGGAAGCGGTGCTCATCAGCAGAAAGGGCGAGTCTCAAAAAGTCAAAGCCCTATTGCAGCAGCTCAAAGCAGGCAGCGCAAAATAGGGGGGCCGAATGGCTTCGGCCGCCCTTGGATAGGTTCTTGAACGGGATCCTTACTGGATTCCGAACCATCCGCCAGTGTCCCCACCGATCCACATTTCGCCCTTCATATCTGGAAAATATTGTTCGCAGATTTTCAGGATCTCAGGATCGTGGTTAATGTTGTCGTCGCTATTATATCCAGCCGGAATGAAATATCTCCCTTCGTAGTGTCCAGGCACTCTGACTTGACCCACGACGTAAATACCGCCTCCCACTCCGTACACCCCTTTCTCGGCGTTACCGGTATAAATCGCTACGTATCCCCCATTTTTCCCTTTGTAATGGTTGATCGTAGGCAGTGTTTTTTCTTCTAAACCAATACCTGGGTGGTTGACGACTACACCGCGGCCAGCATAAACATGGAAGTCTGCTGGCAGCAATTGATCTGTATTAATTCTAGGCATCTTAATTATCTCCTTTGTTTGGTTACAACACATTGTTGTAACTATCGGGAAGTATAATTTATTGCGTGTTATTACGCAATAATACTTAATTATTGTTTATGCGCAATAATTTTTTGCTATGTTTAAGAATTTTGTTATTTCCGCTTTAGCCCAGTCGGTCGTTTGCTTTCGTTCTTGAGCGAGCAGTTGGGCGACGATGGGGGCCACCTCTATGGAGGCCTTGGCTTCTAGGAAGAGGGCTCGGGTTCTTCTGGCCAGCACATCTTCTAAGGTGCGGGCCATTTCTGAGTGGACTGCAACCGCGATATGAGCGGCTGTGATCGCGAGTCGTGGGTGTAAAGCGGCTTCCCCGGCGCCGATGGGTCCTGGATCGTGCAAGGGAAGATTTTCTGTGATACAAGGAGTTTCTTTAAGGTGGCCGACGAGAATGGCTTTATTGACGGCGTCTTCGGCCATTTTGCGATAGGTGGTCCACTTGCCGCCTGCGATGGTGATGAGTCCCGAATCAGAGACGAGAATGACATGATCGCGTGAAAGGGCTGCGGTTTTGGCATCGTGGCCTGCGCGCACAAGAGGTCGTAAGCCTGCGAAGACGCTTAAAATATCGCTGCGCGCGGGATGTTTGGTCAAATACCTTTTGGCGTGGGTGAGTAAGAATTCAATTTCTTGTTCCATGGGTTTGGGTTCAAGAACCGCTTTTTCAACGGGCGTATCGGTGGTTCCCACCAAGACATGCCGATGCCATGGGACGAAAAAGAGCACTCTTCCATCATCTGTATGAGGAATCATGATAGCTGTATCGGAGGCTAAAAAAGAGCGATCGAGCACGAGGTGGATGCCTTGGCTTGGTTCGATGATGGCCGAATCTGTTTGTCCATCCATTTTACGCAAACCATCGGAAAAAATACCTGTCGCATTGATGACGACTTTGGCGTGGAGTTCTAATTCTTGCTGCGTCTCTTCATCGCGTGCGATCACCCCTTTGACAAGAGGGCCTTCTTTGATCAGACGAATCACAGAGCAATAATTCATCAGACAGCCGCCATGATGGGCTGCGGTTTGCGCCAGTGTAATCGCAAGTCGCGCATCGTCGAATTGCCCATCGTAATAGATGGTTCCGCCGCGCAAATCTTTCGGCTCGATGGTGGGCAGTTGTTGGAGCACTTCATCGCGCGATAGATGCCTCGATTTTTCAATCCCCAATTTGCCGGCGAGCATGTCATAGACTTTGAGTCCAACTCCATAGAAAGGGCCTTCCCACCAGTGATAGCTGGGCACTAAAAAGGGGAGATGGCTGACGAGGTGGGGAGCATTTTGGCAAAGTAGGCCGCGCTCTTTGAGGGCTTCGATGACCAGGCTCACATTGCCTTGTTTTAAGTAACGAACGCCTCCGTGGACCAATTTTGTGCTGCGGCTGGAAGTGGCTTTCGCAAAGTCGCTTTGTTCCACAAGCGCTGTCGACAAACCTCTGGATGCGGCATCCACCGCAATGCCAAGTCCTGTGGCTCCGCCGCCTACGACGAGGATATCCCATTCCTTGGTTGTTTGTAGAGTGCGCAACATGAGGTCTCGATTCATCGGGCCCAATCTTTGGCTCGCTCGACGGCTCGATGCCATTGCGAAATCGTTTTCGGGTTCTGTTTTTGAGGAGTGAATTTTCGATCCAACTTCCAAGTTTTGAACACATCTTCGGGTTGATGCCAGACGCCCACTGCAAGACCTGCTAGAAAAGCAGCGCCCAAAGCGGTCAGTTCTCGGTTTTTAGGCCGGAGAACCGGCTTTTTCATCAAATTCGACTGCATTTGCATGAGTAGATCGCTGACCACCACGCCGCCATCTACGTGGAGCTCGGAGACTTGCATGCCTGCTGTTTTTTGCATGGCTTGTAAGATATCGGCTGCTTGAAAAGCGATGCTTTCGAGAGCGGCGCGTGCGATATGCGCATTGGTGGTTCCCCTGGAAATGCCCAAAATCGTCCCTCTCGCATTGGGGTCCCAGTAAGGAGCGCCAAGACCTGTAAAAGCGGGGACAAAGTATACGCCTCCTGTGTCGGGAACGGAGGCTGCCAACGTATCGACATCGGAACTTTGGTGGATGATTTTTAATGAGTCGCGGAGCCACTGAATGGCGGCGCCCGCAATGAAAATGCTTCCTTCGAGCGCATATTCCACCTTGCCTTTGATCGAAAGGGCGATCGTTGTGAGCAGCCGCTCTTTCGATGTGACCATTTTGTTTCCGATGTTCATCAACAGGAAACATCCTGTGCCGTAGGTGGCTTTTACATGGCCCGGTTTAAAACAACCCTGTCCGATGAGCGCCGCTTGTTGATCGCCTGCGATCCCTGCGATTTTGATCGGCGCGCCAAACAGATGGGTTGTGCCATATACTTCAGAGCAACTTTTGACTTCAGGCAAAATGGATGCAGGGATTTTCAACAATTTGAGCAACTGTGCGTCCCACTTGCCTGTTTTGATATTGTAAAGCAGTGTGCGGCTTGCGTTGGTGGCATCGGTGATGTGGAGTTTGCCTTGGGTGAGTTTCCAAACGAGCCAGCTGTCGACTGTGCCAAATGCGAGCGCTCCATCGGCTGCGAGCTCTCGCGCTCCTTTGACATGATCGAGGAGCCATCGGATCTTGGTGCCAGAGAAATAGGGATCTAACAGCAATCCCGTTTTTTTTCGAAACAGGGGCTCAAATTTTTTCAACTTTTGGCAAAGGGGAGCTGTTCTTCGGTCTTGCCAGACCAGCGCCCGGTAAATGGGTTTGCCTGTTTTGCGATTCCAAAGAATGGTGGTTTCTCGTTGGTTGGTAATTCCGATTCCCGCAACATCTTCAGCTTTGACTTTGGCTTTTTTCAGCGCCTCTGTGGCGACCGAAAACTGACTTTCCCAAATTTCTTCAGGGTCGTGCTCCACATATCCGGGCTGTGGGAAATGTTGCGTGAACTCTTTTTGCTCTAAAGCGAGAACATTGCCTTCAGCATCAAACACAATCGAGCGAGAAGAGGTGGTCCCCTGATCTAAAGCGAGTAACACTTTCATACTATCCTCATATTGCAAACTTTCTCAAAAATCAAGTATACATTGATATATGACTATTTTTGTTGCTGAACTGCTCGGGACGATGCTCCTCATTCTTTTGGGTAACGGTGTGGTTGCGAACGCGCTTCTCTCTCAATCCAAAGGGGAAAAGGGGGGATGGATTGTCATCACTGCCGGTTGGGGATTTGCGGTGGCCATCGCTGTGTATGCCATCGGTTGGGTGAGTGGCGGACACGTCAACCCAGCTGTTACTTTCGCATTTGCTCTCCTCGGCCGCACTCCTTGGGCTCTTGTGCCCTACTATCTCGCAGGGCAAATGGTGGGAGCCATGTTCGGCTCTGCTTTCGTGTGGCTGTCCTATTTTTCTCACTGGCGGGCGACGCACGATCCCACTTTGAAATTACTCTGTTTTTGCACGAGACCGGCAATCCGCGCGCCCGTTTGGAATTTAATCACCGAAATCATTGCCACGGCTGCCCTGCTTGTAGGCATTTTATGCATTCTCAACGTGCATAATGAAGTGGCGACAGGGATTGTTCCTTATATGATCGGGATTTTGATTTTCAGTATTGGATTATCACTTGGCGGTCCAACTGGATTTGCCATCAACCCAGCGCGCGATTTAGGTCCCAGGCTGATGCACGCCTGGCTGCCCATTGCCGGGAAAGGCGCCTCAGACTGGGGTTATGCTTGGATCCCCATCATCGGCCCTCTAATAGGAGGAGCGTTGGGGGCATTCCTTTATCAATGGGCGATTCTCCCGCTCAGGGCTTAGAGGGTGTCTATGCCTCACGGTATGTTTGTTTTTGCAACAGATTGATAATCAACAAGTTGCGTTTTATATTTAAAAAATAAAGTGATATTTATTCTAAATTAGGTTATAATTATAACAAAATTTAACTAATTTGTTGTTTTTATGACTTCTAATATTGCTAGCAATGCCAATGCAGGGTTTCTGGGTGATATGCGTACGCTGATGACTATGGCAGCAGGGTCTGTCGCAGGACTCCTTCTTGGAGGGAGTCGCAATTTGCTCGTCCACGGGTCCCCACTAGCGCGAGAGCCCTACTGTGCAGAAGACTTTATGTGGTTTCCGGAGATTAACTCATTTAGAGAGGAAGGCATAGGGAAGGGGGTGCGGGACAGATGGATCTGCGTGCTCGCTCCTCTAATGATCTATGCAGCGCCTGTGGCGGTATGTACCTTGCGGAATGCAGCTACACAGATCTCCTCTGAAAACCATGTATACGTGATAGCACGGCAGGTCTGTCGACTTGTTATGCCATGCATGTATCTCATCGCGCTCGTTATTGGGGGATTTATTCTGAGAAAGAATATCGTTCAGCCTCTTATGGGTCGTTCCGTGGATACTTCGGGTCATGTCCTTATTCAAATGGGCTACCACATATATAACATGAAATATCTGCAGGCGCTTGGAAAAACGGGTACGCCTACACAAATCAAAACACTGATGGCAGTGCATGCATGTTGGGCTGCAACAGATGCCGTCTGGATGTTTAATACATCCGCTTTCTGTCATTCTGTTGCTGATGTTGTAGCAGCCGTGGCATGCACGAGTGTTGTGTTCGCCGGGGTGGTTGCCTGCGAGTGCTTATGCAAAGCCGTGGTTGGTGGATGCCGAGCCATAGCTAATGAGTGCCGAGCCATAGCTAATGAGTGCCGAGCCATAGCTGATGAGTGCCGAGCGGTGATGGGAATCAAACTTGCATGACACCCTCTGATTAATAGGCTCTGACTCGCTCTCGGTCGGGGTGGTGGAAGAGGATGACGGCGATGACGGCAACGCCTGTGATCGCTGCTAAAAGCAGAAATGCCCCCTGATAGTTGCCGGTTAAATCGATCAACCTTCCCGTCAAGATCGGACCAATGATCCCTCCTAACGAAAGACAGCTCGAGGTGAGGCCTTGCGCGGTTCCCGCTTTCTCTTTCGCCACATCAATATTCACGCTGAAAAATGCAGGCTGCGGCATCAGGCCGAACCCGAGAGCTAAACTCAAAAAGAGAATGGACGGGCCAAGCGTCGTTGTGAAACTGAGCAACACAAAAAAGATCGCGGCGAGCAGCTGACTCACCCAAATTAAATGCGATCGCGCGAGCCTTCCGCTGCCCGTTTTGCGATACAGGTAATCCGATAAAATGCCGCCAAACTTGAGAAACACCGCTCCCACAAGCCAAGGAATGGTGAGATACCACCCCACGCTCTTGAGATTGAGGTTGTGCTGCGTCAGAAAATAGCCAGGCAGCCAAAGAGTGGCAAAAAAGAGCATGTAGCCAAATGCAAAATAGGCGATATTATTGGCCAGTAAAGCGGGATGCGTCAGGAGAAAACGCCAGTCAATGGTCGCTTGCTTCCTCTCGGCATGCATGCGCGAGGGGGTGGCAATCAGCTTCTTTTCGGCGGGAGACACAAATTTGCAATCTTCCGGACGATCCGTAAAACAGTAATACCAAATAAAGGCCCACACAACGCCTATAGAACTAATGATGAAAAACATCGTCCTCCACCCAAAATCGGCCACGAGATAGGAGGTAATTGGAGCCCCCATCACAGCCGACAGAGGAATCGCCACCAGCCCCAGCCCCAAAGCAGTCGCCCTCTCTTCCGGAGACAGCCAATTGCTAATCGAGCGAGTAATCGCCGGAAAATGGGGCCCTTCAGTCACCCCTAAAAGAAACCGGAGCCCAATAAATCCCCAGAACCCCGCAGCAATCCCCAGAAGCGCAACGCACAAAGACCAGGCAATCGCCGCAATCGGCCATACGAGCCGAGGCCCCCATCGATCCACAAGCCACCCACCCAAAATGGTCATAAACACATATCCCACCGCAAAAGCCGATAGAATCATCCCAAATTGCGTGTCGTTAAATCCAAACTCTTGCTTCAGAGGAGCAATGACAAATGAAATGGCAGATCTATCTATAAAATTTATTAACGTAATAAAAAAAATAAGACCCGCAATGAACCATCGGTAATTTGTTCTATTTTTTACTGTCATGACTCCTCAAATTTATGGGCAATATTACACGACCTAAACCTTTTTGACCATAGCTTGTAGATATTCGGGATCGACCAGGTTCCTTCCCGAAAGCCTTTCCAACACGCACACAGGCGATTTGTCCGGGCAAAGAAGCGCTTTTTGCGGCACAATAAAAGTCTGCTCCAGCGCATATTGACCCGATAAAGCGGCATGAGATACCTGATCGGTAAACACGGCCCAGCAAGAAAGCGGAGGAAATTCCCAACGGTCCTTATGGCATTTTTCTTGGAACTCCCGGTTCTCCTTTAGAAAATTGTGCATTTGCAACATAAAATGATCATAAGGAGAGCGGAGCGCGATTTTGATGCCCGCTTTGTGCACGAGCTGCTTGGCTTTACGGAGAGCGCGACTCAGAAGATCGTACCCCGGAGAGGAGGGAATCGGCACTTTTCCAAAAAATTGCTTGGCGAGGGTGGCAAAATCGTCAGACGTATTCCACACTCTCGTTTCTTTCGGGTTGATGTTGGTGAAAAATCGCAAAATACGCGAACCGTGCAACGGCCGGGTCGGGAAAGCATCCACATGGAGCAAATCGTTCCTCGCTCGCAGCCGCAGATTGCGCCCTTTCTCCTGAAAGGGACGAAAACTCGCATAATCATGCTTCCAATCCTTAGCATAAGGAGAAAGCAGAACGGATAAAAATGCGGTCACCCGTTTCGAATAATGACTCAAAATTTCTTTGAGCTTGGCGGCAGAGGCAGGATCTTTGGTATCGTGATTGGTAATCTGATCGATTTGCGGCTTGTAGGCAATGTTTTTGCGCGCTTTAGATCCACCTTGCTTCTGCTGCAGCAAAAAGTCGATCTCCTCTTGAGGAAACGGGAAAGGCGGAGCCGCGAAAAAGAGGAGATTGCCGTTTTCTAGCTCTTCGCAGTATTTATATTGATTCTCCGGTTTTGTCCATTCTCCATTTTCTACAACGATTTTTTTGGCCATAATTCCCCTTTTAAATAGTGTCGGATGACTCTCCACCGCAGGCAGGTTTGCTGCGCCGCGAAAAGATCGATCGAAACATTTTTTGAAAATTGTTCAATTTCTTCATCAGTCAGACGAAACAGGACCGCGCGCGTGCTCCGGGCGTTGCGCGTGACGCGCTGAATCTGGTCCGACGCCCTTTTGAATCTTCGATGCTGACGAATCAAACGGATAAACCCCAAACTCGACCAAATGGCCCCGCCTAAATAAAAGGGGGCCCAGAAAATCCCCCCCAAAGCGCACAACAGAAAAGGCCACGCCTCCCAAGGTCTTTGCAGGATGGGTCCTAAGACTCTGCGCCATTTTTTTTCGGATGTCATATAGGCGAAAAATTCTTCGGAGCGGTCCTCGTTAAAGCCGCACCGCACCCCGTGCACCGCTTCATGAGCCAAAATTTCTTCCCGCCGGTAAAGCCAAAGAAAATGCCCCTTTTTCAGCGCCTCGCGCAGTTGGACCGCTTTGAGCTTTCGCCCCTCAATCCAGCTCGCGCCCCCTTGCCAAGGAGTCAGCCCCCGATTCGAGTAAAAAGCGCAAATGTAAAGCGGCTTTACATGAAAAAGATGGTCGAGAAATTCCCGGACCCAGTCCCAATGCGCCTCTGGAATTTTATCTGCCTGGGCATATTGCGCTTGGGTGGTTTGAACACGGGCCAAAAAGGGCTCTTCCTGTTCTTCGGGCCCCGGAATGAACCCCATGTGATCGAGTTGCAAAAGCTCCAGATCGGTCATAAAGAAACATTATGGATCTCATGAGCAATCTAGACAATCTTTTCTGTCCGCTAGCTCTAAAAATAGGAAATCGGTTACCATCTGTCAGATTTTGAGGACTCAAAAAATGGGTAAGGCCCTCGTCATAGTCGAATCTCCAGCGAAAATCAAGACGCTCAAGAAATTTTTGGGCAGTCAGTTTATTTTTGAATCCTCGGTCGGCCATATCCGCGATTTGCCGCAACGGGAATTCGGCATCGACATCGAGCATGACTTCGAACCCAAATATGTCATGCTTGCCGACAAGAAAGAGGTGATCAGGAAGCTGCAAGAGGCGGCGAAAAAGGCAGATATTGTCTATCTATCTCCAGACCCCGATCGCGAAGGGGAAGCCATTGCTTGGCATATCGCCTCTATTTTGCCAAAAGGGACCAAGATCAAACGGACCGCGTTCCAATCGATCACGAAGGCGGCTGTGCAAGAGGCTCTCGACAATCCGCGCGATATCGACATGGATCTGGTCAATGCGCAGCAAGCGCGCAGACTGCTCGACCGCATCGTGGGCTATAAAATTTCTCCCATCTTGACGCGCCGCGTCAAAAGGGGGCGCAACGGCACATCGGCCGGGCGTGTGCAATCGGTCGCGCTCAAATTAGTCGTCGATCGAGAAAAACAGATCGAAGCCTTTATCCCCGTTGAATACTGGAATCTCGGAGCTCTGCTCGCGCCGAAAAATGACAAGTCTTTTGCTGCGGCGCTCTACTCTGTGAACGGCTTAAAAGTAGAGAAAGAAAAGGGGACGAAAGATTGTTTCTTGATTCCCAATGCACAGATCGCCAAAGATCTGGTCGCGAAGTTAAAAAGGGCCAAATACACCGTTTCCACCGTCGAACGAAAGGAAAAACGACGTTTTCCCGTTCCTCCTTTCATCACTTCGACGTTGCAGCAAGAGGCGAGCCGCCATTATGGTTTTTCCGTGTCGCGCACAATGAACATTGCCCAAAGTCTTTACGAAGGGATCGATATGGGACCCGATGGGACGGAAGGTTTGATCACCTATATGCGTACCGACTCGGTCAATATCGCGCCCGAGGCCATCCAAAATGCACGCAAGTACATTATGGATCAATTCGGCCCCGATTATCTGCCTGAACAGCCCAAGATCTATGCTTCCAAAAAAAGCGCGCAAGAGGCCCATGAAGGGATTCGCCCCACCAGTCTTCATCGCGATCCCGAGCGGATTCGCAAATACTTGAATGAAGATGAATATAGATTGTATCTCCTGATTTGGCGCAGATTTATCGCGTCGCAAATGAATCCAGCGATTTACGACACCGTTTCCGCAGATATCGCGACCGATCAAAACGTGATTTTAAGAGCGACAGGATCTGTTGTTAAATTTAATGGCTATTTGGCAGCTTACGAGGAGAAAAGAGATCGAGGCGCCCCAGAAGAGGATGATGAGAGCGC
The DNA here is from genome assembly GCA_018968815.1 of Verrucomicrobiota bacterium. Taxonomy (GTDB): domain Bacteria; phylum Chlamydiota; class Chlamydiia; order Chlamydiales; family SM23-39; genus REEB52. The sequence goes on from JAGWZL010000010.1 coordinate 29,633, forward strand.
GAAAATCTTGCCGCCTCTCGAGCCCAATATGCCTCTGCATTTACAAGAGGTCACTTCGACTCAGTCGTTTACGAAACCGCCTCCCCGCTTTACAGAGGCCTCCTTAATCAAGGAATTAGAGCGGTTGGGCATTGGTCGTCCATCAACTTATGCTGCGATCATGAATAAAATTCAAAGTCGCGACTATACGAATAAAGAAAATCACGCCTTAAAGCCGACTGAACTGGGGAAGGTGATCTGCGCGATGTTGGAGGAAAATTTTCCCCCCATCATGGATGTGACCTTCACGGCGCAGATGGAAGATCAATTGGAACAGGTTGCGGAGCATAATAAGAATTGGAAAGAGCTGATTCGAGAGTTTTGGAAGGATTTTATTCCTCTCGTGGAACGGGCTGAAAAAGAGGCTGTGGTTCCCAAAATTCTCACCGATATCAATTGCCCCAAATGCGGTCAAAAACTGCAAAAAATTTGGTCGCGCAACAAATACTTTTATGGCTGCTCCAATTATCCCGATTGTGATTTCACGACGCCGCTAGAGGCGCTCGAGTTCAATAAAGACGACTATGCGGCCGATTTCAATTGGGATCAACCCTGTCCAAATTGCGGCTCGCCCATGACGGTGCGCCATGGCAAATATGGAGCTTTTTTGGGCTGCTCAAAATACCCCGAATGCAAAGGGATCGTCAACATTCCGAAAAAAGGGGAAAAGATCTATGCGCCAGAAGAACTTCCGGCTTGCCCTGCCATCGGGTGCGACGGCAGATTAATGGCTCGCAAATCCCGTTTTGGCAAAACCTTTTTCTCCTGCTCCAATTTCCCCGACTGCGATGTGATCGTCTCTACGCTGGATCAGTTGGAGGAAAAATATGATGCCCATCATCCGAAAACCGCTTACGTGAAGAAAGGAAAGTTTGGGAAGAAAAAAGGGGAAAAAGGGGGGAAGAAGAAAAGGACGATCGCTCAACCCACGTACAAGGCATCCAACGATTTAGCCAAAATTGTGGGGCAAAAGGAGATCAGCCGCCCAGAGGCCACGAAAAAAATTTGGGAATATATCAAATTGCACAACTTGCAAGATCCGATCAATAAGCGGCGCATTGTGCCCGATGCCGATCTTGCGAAAATCATTGGCAAAGAGCCGATCGATATGATGAAGCTCTCTTCATTCCTCAGTAAACACTTAAAGAAGTGATCTGATTTTTTCTTTGAGAAGCGGAACCGATTTTTAATCGGTTGCGATATTTTGCAATCGTGCGCCTTGCGATGGGAAACCCCTTTTCTTTGAGCGCATCTGCGAGCTGATCATCGGTGTAAGGATTCTGTTTATCTTCTGCTGCAATGAGACTGACAAGCATCTGCTTCGCGTTTTCAGATTCTGAGTCGGTCGGAACCAGAGATCGGAGAGACAGAATGCCGCGCGGCGTGGTCGCATATTTGCCGGCCAGCGCTCTCGAAAGGGTCGACTCGTGGATCTCCAGTTTTTGTGCCAGCGCTCTGCTGCTTAAAGGAGCAAGCGGCCCCTTCTGCTCCAGAAAACGGGCCTGTGTCTTGACGAGCTGACGGCCAATCTCTAAGAGCAATTTGCGCCTACGGCTTAAAGAGCGCACCACCCATTTTGCCCGAGTGCGCAATTCTTGCAGGGCCCGCTTTTCTTCTGTGCCGTTTGTCTCCACGTCCAAATATTCAGATCGGAGATGCACGCGAGGCAGATCGTCTTCGATCAGTTCAATCGTCCACCCCCCGTCCACCTTTTGGATGAGCAGATCCACAGTCAAAAAGGCGCCCCGCTCCTCTTGAAAGGAGTGAGCCGGGCGAAGGGCTAAACGGGACACATCGAGGAGGGCCTTTTTCAATTCCTCCGATTTCAGTTTTTTTCGTATTTGTCCATACCGTCCATGTAAGAGGTCGTCATAACACTGCTCAATCAGAGTAAAGGTCAGCGTCTTCTCTTTGCCTTTGGCTTTTAATTGCAGGAGGAAGGATTCTTGCAGGCTTCTCGCGAAAATGCCGGGGGGGTCGAAGGTTTGTAGGGTGTGGAGAATGTGGCTGTTTGCGATGTGGGGAGGCAGAAAGCCTTTCTCATCTAACTGGTGCATCAGTGCCAAGGCCCATCCTCTCTCTTCCGCGTCTGCAAAATGATCGCGGATTTGCCCTGCAATGTGTTCGTGCAATGTAATCGGCGCGGCCACATCTGCTTCAAAACGCCCCTTTAGCTTGGGTAGCTTGGGTAGCTTGGGGGCGGCCAGTTCGAGGAGAGGGTTTTTCTCCATTTCACTCAGGAGCCAGGCTGCAAGCTCCAGTTGCGGCATTTGCAATACTTCGAGCGACTGGCGTAAAGCCAGCGTCATATGCCGTTCGGGCGTCAGCTGTAACAGGGGCCGTTGGTTCATTCTTTTCCCATAGCAGAAGCGGGGCGTCAAAACAAGGGAGTTGATTCTCTTTGGGCCAACCGATTAAAATGCATCCTTTTGGAGGCAATTTTATGGGGCAAAGAGCGGCAGTCTTTTGTCATAATGGATTAGGCGATGGGGTCAATACGTTAGTCCTCTCCAATCATTTGCACCTCAATGGCTGGAAGGTGGACACCTATCACAATCTCATGGGATCTATGCAAAACTGGTTCCCCCATTTGGCCGTGCTGCCTTATCCAGAACTGTCAGAATTGCCCCGCATCCTCCATTCCTATGATTGGTTTTTTGTCGTGCACAATGATACCTTTCCTTTTGTCTTACAACTCATCCAAGAGGGGAAAAGGCGCTTTCCTGAACGGGTGAAAGTGATCTATCTCTACCCATCCAAAAATATTGTGAATGAACCCTATTATGCAGATTGTTTGACCGATCCAGGTCTTCCTATTGCAGAAAACTTACGGCTCTTGTGCGAAAAAGTGCTCCATTTGCCCAAAATCACCAAAAGCAATGGTTTTATTATCCCTACAGGACTCGTCCATAAAAAGAATCCCAAACGGGCGGTCATTCATCCAACCAGTGCGGCGCCCACTCGCAATTGGCCCAAAGAAAAGTTTTTGGCGCTCGCTTCCTTCTTGAAAAAGCGGGGCTTTGAACCGGTATTCATTCCAGGAACTCAAGAGGGATGGGACAAGGTCGGCTTTGAAGTGGCCCTGTTTCCCAACCTGGATCAACTGGCTCGCTTCCTCTATGAGTCGGCCTTTTTGATCGGCAACGACTCAGGCCTCGGCCACCTCGCCTCCGCTCTCGGAGTGCCCACCCTAACCATTTGTAGAAGAAAAACCTGGGCCAATATGTGGGCCCCCAGCTTCCATAAAGGAATCGTCATCACCCCCAGCTCCTGGATTCCCAACATTCGGGGGTTGCGACTGCGAGATCGACATTGGAAAAAATTCATCTCCGTGAAAAAGGTGCAAAAAGGGTTCGATAAACTGGTTGCCTTAGAGACACCTTAAGAGACTGCTCCTCTTAGTTCACGCCAAAATGACCCGCGCCTAGGGCGAGAATCATGAAAAGGCCGCCGATGACCGCTACATCTTTCAAAAAGAACAGCTTTTCCATCTCCCGTTCAGCGCCTTGCTTCTTCCACCAGTTGTGCATCCTCAGCACAGAGGCAATGCAGAGAATTAACAGCAGCAGCGCGCCAACATGAGCATGCCACCCTAGCAACACCATCAGACCCCCAATGATTTTAATCCCAAGCCCCACAGGCAAAAGGATGTTCAAATAGGGAATGTTTTTGGTGCGCATATACGTCGCCGTTTTATCCCAGTGCGTGATTTTCTCATAGGCCGCCCAGAGAAACATGCCGCTGATCAGCACCCTGCCAATCAATGAGAATAGATCTTGTAAAAATTCCATGACCGCCTCTAATAACGTTCTAATTACTATAAGTATAGTATTTGATATTATTTTTCATTAGTTTTGTTTATGTTATTGATTTGCAAGGCCTGTAATCACGGAGATAATGAAGAGGACGAGGAAGATGAAGAAGAGGACCTTTGCGATTTTGGTGGCAGCGCTTTCGATGCCCTTGAAACCAAACAGGGCGGCGATGATGGCGACGATGAAGAAGATCAGGGCCCAAGTGAGCATATAACACCGTTGGTGAAGTTAACTTGGATATGCCTGAAGTTTGGCATATTTGGCAACGAGAGTTCGTTTGGTCCCTACATCTGGGAAGAGGACCTCATAGGTGAGGCCGAAGGAGCCCTCGTAGGCTTTTTGCACGGTTCCGAGGCCAAATTCCTGATGTACGACCTGATCGCCTGGGGCAAAGGAGGCGCTCTCTGCCTCCATAGGCGTATCCAAGCGCAGGGTGGCGGTGGAGAGATTGTCGAGAAAGGCGGCGGGGATTTCTTTCAAAAAGCGGGAAGGGCGCATGAAGCGGGAGGTGCCCCACATGTAGCGGTAGGTCGTGGAGCAAAGGTAGAGTTTTCGTTTGGCCCGGGTCATCCCCACATAGCAAAGGCGCCGCTCTTCTTCGATCGCTTTAGGGTCGTCTTTCGCATTGATATGGGGCAATAAGTCCTCTTCCAGTCCCGCTAGGAATACGACATCGAATTCCAACCCCTTGCTGTTGTGTAGCGTCATCAGTTTAACAGTCGGAACAAAACTGTTTGCTTCGAGATTCGCGCGCAAAGAGAGCTCTTCTAAAAATTTGAGCAGGCTCGGGTTTTCGGCCTCCTGTTCCCATTCGGCGGCTTTCCCCATCAACGCATCGGTGTTTTCTTTTCGATCTTGTTCTGTATCAGGATCTTCCTTCAAAAAGGCCAAATATCCTGTTGTGGAAATCACTTCGCTGATCAATGCGTGCAAAGGGAGGGAGGCTCTTTTGGCTCTCAATTCATGGATGGTGCGCACATAATTTTTCAAGCCGTCTCGCTGTTTGGCTCCGAGCTTAAAGAGGGCGGGGTGATCGAGGGCCTCTTCGCAGAAGACGAAAATGGGCATATTTTTGGCGGCGGCCTCTTCGACGAGTTTTTCAAGGGTTGAGGCGCCAAGGCCGCGGCGCGGCAAGTTGATGGTGCGCAAGAAAGAGATGAGGTCGGTATTGGAAACGACCATTTTCAAATACGCGAGAATGTCTTTGATTTCGCGTCTTTGGTAGAACGAAACCCCTCCCACGATTTGATACGCTAGTTTGCGAGAGAGGAGCGCGTCTTCAAAAATGCGCGACTGGGCGTTGGTTCTATAAAAGATTGCGATTTCATTGAGGGGGTAGTCGAGGCCCTCTTTCAAAATGCGATTGGCGACGAATTCGGCCTCTTGTTTTTCATTTTGGGCGACGTAGACGGCGATGGGGGCTCCTTCGCCGAGTGCGCTCCAGAGTTGTTTGTCGTATCGATCGCCATTGTGCTGGATGAGCGCATTGGCTCCTTTCAAAATGAGGTTGGTGCTGCGGTAATTTTGATCGAGCGTCACCACTTTCGCGCCGGGGAAATCGCGTTCAAAATTTAAAATATTTTGATAGCGGGCTCCTCTCCATGAGTAGATCGATTGGTCGGGATCGCCGACGGCAAAGATATTTTGATGGGCGTCGACCAAGATTTTGGCCATCGTATATTGGGCCAAATTGGTGTCTTGATATTCGTCGATCAGGATGAACCGCCATTTTTTCTGATAGAAGGCTCTGACATCGGGGTGTTCTTGGAGCAATTTCACAGTGAGATAGAGCAAATCGTCAAAATCGAGCGCATTGCACTCTCTCAATTTTCTCTGATAAAGCTGATAGATATCTGCAAATTCCCGATCTGCTTTTTCTGGCGGGATCAAATCATTCTTGGCAACCGAAATCGCATGCCGGATGGCGCGCATGTCCTCTTTGCCTCGATCGACGCAGCTTTTGAGCAATTTTTCGCTATCTTCTTCATCATAGATGGCAAAGTCATGGCTATATCCCAAAACGCCGATCGACTCGCGCAAAATGCGAGCGCCAAGGCTATGAAAGGTGCAGGCGAGCACCTGCGCATTTTTTTGTGTGCGGATCCGGGTGCGCATTTCATCGGCTGCTTTGTTGGTAAAGGTGACGGCTAAGATATCGGTGGCGGGGACCCCTAAATCGAGGAGCCTCGCGATGCGGTGCGTGACGACGCGCGTTTTGCCGGACCCTGCGCCCGCCAAGACGAGCAGAGGGCCTTCTACATGCTGGACAGCAATCTCTTGTTGCGGGTTGAGTTGTGACATCGTGCAAATATACTACTCAAAGAGAAATTGAAAATCGCTATTTTTTTTGGGTCTCTGTAAAATGGGAACATGTCTGAAAGCGCCCTGATTGTGATCCCGGCCCGTATGGCCTCCACCCGTTTCCCCAATAAGCCGATGGCTCTCATCGCAGGCAAGACGATGATTGAGCGGGTTTGGTCCATTGCCAAAGCGGTCCCTGGAGGCAGCGATGTGATCATCGCCACCGATGATCCTCACCTCGCAGCCTTTGTGCGGGGGTTTGGGGCCCAAGTGATGATGACGAGCCCGTTGTGTCCTACAGGCACCGACCGCGTTGCGGAGGCGGCCAGGCAATGGGAGCAGCACACGATTTTTTTTAGTTTGCAGGGCGATGCCGTGCTCACCCCTCCATGGGTGATTGATGCCGTTCTCCAAACGATGCTGAAAGACCCCTCCATTCAAATGGCGACGCCCGCTGTGAGGCTCCAGGACTCCGCTTTACAAGAGTTTATCCAAATGAAACAACAAGGCAGTTCGACGGGGACGACCGTTGTGTTTGATCGGCGCGGCCATGCGCTCTATTTTTCCAAAGCGCTCATTCCCTATGACCGAAATGGGACCGATCGGCTGATCTACCGGCACATTGGCTTGTATGCGTACCGGATGCAGACGTTGCAGCGCCTCACCCTCTTGCCAGAAGGGCCGCTCGAAAAAGCGGAAAAGTTAGAGCAGCTGAGAGCTCTTGAAAATGGGATTCCCATTCGCGTGGTGGAAGTGGACTACCGAAATAGGACGCACGGTTCAGTGGACCGTCCTGAAGATGTAGCAGCCGTCGAATCGATCATTGCAAAAGAGGGGGAACTCCTATGACTCGGCTCATCTTGGTGCGGCATGGCAATACGTTTGAAGAGGGGCAAGTGGCCGTGCAAATCGGGGCGCGTACCGATTTGCCGTTAACCGCTGCGGGACTCGTACAAGCAGAAAACATGGGCCGCTATCTATTGGCAAAAGGGATCGCGCCTCAAGCGATTTTTGCCGGGGGATTGAGGCGGCAAACAGAATCGGCGAGTGTGATTGGCGCAATGCTTGGATTGCCATGGCAGAGCGCGCCTGCGCTCACTGAAATTGACTATGGCCTCTGGGAAGGGTTGCCGGCAGAAGAGATCGAACGCAAATGGCCTCAGGAATATGCCGAATGGACCCGAGAGGCAAAGTGGCAATCCCACATTTTTCAAGGCGCTCACGAAAACCATCGGAAATCTTTGCAAAGATGGGTCGATGAGTTGCAAACAAGATATCCAAGGACAACTATTTTGGGCGTCACCAGCAACGGATTGCTCCGCTTCTTCCGCAACGAAAAGGTCAAAACCGGCCATTTTTGCGAATTAGAATTACACTCCAACAGGGTCAACGTCCTTCTCTGGAATCAGAATCCCTCCATATGATTAGAGGGCGCGGGCCTAGGCGCATCATCCGAAGAGTCAGGCACCATTGTCCTGAAGATCTTTTCATAATTCTCTAGCTCTTCAAGGCGCTCCTCAATGTCCTTCCGCGACTCATTTAAGACATCGGAAGACAACTGTATTGTCTTTTCGGGGTTTGCCAAGTACTGGTTATATACTTTCTGTGCCTCGGCAAGGGCGTTAGTGAAAGCCTCCAACTCGGTTTGCACTTGCTCAGGAGAGAGTGGGGTTCCCATGCTATCGACACACTGGTTCTCTTCCACTGCCTCCAACATATCTTGAGCAGCTTCTGTCATGAGGAGTAAGATTGCGTCTGTCGCGAAGAGTAAGGGTTTGTCTGTGGCTGCTATATCAGCCTCACTAGTCATCCGGAAAAAGTCGGCGCACTTACGGATCCTCTTAGAGGGAGGGAGGCTGCCATAAAGAGATACCTCAGGAGCATTGCCTGCTGCCGTCATCTTGAATCTGCTTGCATAAGTCGCTAGCTGTGCAATGCTCTTCCGTATATCGATAAGCTGCTTATCCGATACGACTTTGGAAGACCACTGTGTTGTCTCTTCGCGGGTCGTCAAGAACTTGCGCCATACTCGCTGTGTCTCAGTAAGGTGGTCAGCGAGAGTGTACAACTCGGTCCGCACTCGATCAGGAGAGAGTCGGCCCCCCATTCTATTGACGCACTGCTTACCGGCTATTGCCTGCCAAATACCTTCAGCAGCTTCTATCACGACGAAGAAGCGTGTGGCTGTTGATTCTTTATCATATTGACCAGGCGTCCGGAGCCAATTGGCGTACTCACAGAGCCTCTGAGAGGTGGTGGGCGTTCGATAATCATTTTCATTAGGAACACCCACGCCCATTAAGGTTAAGGTTAATCCTGCCGCGGCCATAGGTCCTCTTGTTGTTGAAGACGGGGAATGATAGATTCTCTAATTAAAAAACTGCAACAGATTTTGTGCGTTGATAGGTTCAGGTCCTCTCTCCCCGCTGAGAGACATACGTGTGTAGGGGCGAAAATGTCGCTATTGCAGGAATTGGCAGAATGATTCATATTTTGCGAATTAGAATTACACTCCAACAGGGTCCATATTCGTTTCTGGAGCCAGAATCCCTCCATATGATGGAGAGGTCAGCACAGAAGAGGTCGTGGGCTCATCCTAAGCGTCAAGCACCGTGGTCTTGAATGTGTTTGCATAAGTGTCTAGCTCTTCAATGCTCTCCTGCATGTTGATCTGCGTATCCCACAATACGACATTGGGAGGCCAGTCTGTCTGCCCCTCGCAGGGTGCCCAGACCGCGCGAAACACTGTCGCTATCTTGGCAAGGTCGTCAGCGAGAATCTCCAACTCGGTCTGCACTCGATCAGGAGAGATTGTACCCCCCGTGCTATCGACGTACCGGTGTTGGTGCACTGCATTCACAATACCTTGAGCAGCTTCCTTCATGATGAGTAAGATGAGGGCTGCCTCTTTATTATCAAACGTCCTCATGGCAGCAGGCATCTGTAAACTGTCGGCGAACTCATGGATCCTCTGAGAAGTGGTGCGCGTTTGATAAGCATCTTCATTAGGAACATTCCATCCCATTAAGATTAATTCTGTGGCCATAGGTCCTCTTGTTGTTGAAGACGGGGAATGATAGATTCTCTCACTAAAAAACTGCAATAGATTTTGTGCGTTGATAGGTTCAGGTCCTCTCTCCCCGCGAGAGAGGCATACGTGTGTAGGGGCGAAAATATCGCTATTGCAGGAATTGGCAGAATGACTCATATGCAAGATATGAATAGAAATAAGTGGCTGCGTCTATTGACGTTTGTTCCTTCTATCACGATGATCTACATGGATCAATCGGTGTTGCCTGTGGCATTGCCGGTGATGCAACGAGAATTTCATGTATCTGCAGCAGCTTTACAGTGGACGGTGAACGCCTACTTACTTGGCTGGACCATGTTCGTCATTCTCGGTGGCAAAATCGGCGATCGCATCGGCCACCGCACCAGCTACCTCATTGCTATGGTCTGTTTTACCCTCTTTTCAGCGATGTGCGGTTTGAGCCCGAATATTGGCCTGCTCATCTGCGCGCGCGGCCTCCAAGGCATCGCAGGCTCTTTCATGGTCACCTCGCAAATTGCTTTGATCTCTTCGATTTTTCCCCCGCATAGCAGAGGCAGAGCGATCGGTCTCCTCGTCAGCATAGGATCGGTTTTTTTAATCCTCGGTCCGATGATCGGAGGATTTTTGACCGATTGGCTCTCTTGGCGATGGATTTTCTGGATCAATCTACCCATCGCTCTCATTGGCGCCTTCCTGATGTATTTTCTGGTGCCGCATACTGCCGGTACGCCGGGCAAAATAGACCTATGGGGATTTCTCTGTTTCGCTGTGTTTGCAGCTTTTGCATCCCTCACCTTCATGCAAGGAGAGGGCTGGGGTTGGAAGAGTCCCGAAATCGTCTCCTCGATCGCCATCGCTTTGATCTCTCTTGTCCTCTTAGGTATTCGAGAAAAAACATCCAAACACCCCTTCCTGGAACTCAACCTTTTTAAACGGCCCATTTTTGCAGCGATCAATATCAACGTGTCCGTGTGCCAATTTGTGGCGATGATTTTTGTGTTCAGAACCGTCTATACAGAAACCATTTTAGGTTACTCGCCCACAAATGCAGGTCTCATCACCTCCATTTCCAGTTTGCCCGTCTTATTCTTCTCCTATGTGGGCGGATATCTAGCTGATAAAGTATCGCCTAAATTGCCCATCATCTTAGGATATCTGGGAGTGATCAGCTCCTTTTTTTGGCTCGGATTCATGCCCACGCCTTCTTTGGCCTTCTACTTCCCCCCCCTGATGCTCTTTGGCATGGGAATGACTTTGATATTCACCCCCTCTCTCTCCATGGCCTTAAGCCATATGCCGCCAGAAAAAACAGGGATCGCCTATGGCCTCATCAACATGCTTCGACAGTTCTCGGCAACCATGGGACTCTCCCTCATTTTTGCTTTCATCTCATTTGAACAAAATCTTCATGCGCCCAAAGTGGGCGCGCGGATCGCCGAGATCATCAGCTTCTCTTCCGTCCACTTCGTCTTAGGATTTTTGATGATCATCGCCTTCATCACCACCTTGGTCTTCCATCGAAGAAAAGCTGCGCACCGCTTGCCCGATGCACCCGCCGATGGCTGGGATTAGAAGCGGTACTAATACCTGCTTTCGAAGAAGCGAGAGATATTTTTGAGCCTCTTTCAGTTCCCGCGCGGCGGACAATATCGGGACGCGCATATGGCCGCCGCGCGGGAACTGAAAGAGGCCAAAAAGATCTTTCGATTGTTCGAAATGAGGTATTAGTACAGCTTCTTAGAGAATGGGCTTCCTCAGCTCTCCTTCACGAAGACCCAAGTTCCCGTAGCGGTGATAATCGACGCTGAGCGATACTTCTCGCAGATAATGGAGCAGCTCGAGTCGTCCATTGGTCATCACAGGATCGTCAGCTATATAGGTCATCGATTCCGCAGCGGCCTGGCAAAGAGCCGCGCTTGCCGGCTCAAGCACTCGGACCCGATGAATCTCGCCCCGGCTCACTCGATGCAAAAACGCCTCTTCAGTCTCTTCAATCATGGGAAGCAAGACCGGATTCAGCGAGGCAAATTTCGAATCGGGAGCGAGACTCAACTCCATTTGCGCCCCACAGGTCAACGCCGCTGCACAAACTCTCAAAATATCTAAGGCTTGGATCTGCTCGCTGATGCGAAAGACCATCTTTTTCCTCGGAAGATAACGGAAAAAATTGTCCTGCCCCACAATTTTCGACGGATCCCGATCTTGCTTCATCCGCCTCCACCAATAGGCGTAGCTTGCGCAACTCGCTGTCCAAAGACCCAGCTGTTCGACGGTCAATTCCATTTGATCTAATAAAGTCGTGAGAGAGTTCACAGCCTCATTCACCGGATATTTCTCTTGCGGTACGCCCACTTGCTCCGCAATCATCAATGCCCGCGTGTAATTCGGCCCCCCCGCTTTGGCGCCATTGCCAATACTGGACGCTTTGCACCCGCCAAAAGGCTGGCGACGCACAATCGCACCCGTGATCCCTCGATTGATATAAAGATTGCCCGCCTCAATTTGCTCGATCCACTGCGATTGCTCCCGATCATCTAGACTGTGTAAACCCGATGTGAGCCCATAAGGCACCCCATTCGCCAGTTCGATCGCATGATTCAGGTTGTCCGCTCGCATCAACCCAAGAACGGGTCCAAAAAGCTCGGTCATATGGGTAAAGCCGCCCGGACGCACATGCAACTTAATCCCAGGACTCCAAAGACACGGATTGTGCGGATCTTGCTTCGGCTCGAGCAGCCACTCTTCGCCCTCTTCCAGAGTCGTGAGCGCCCGCTTTAAAGCGCCGCGAGGCTCATGCACCAGAGGCCCCACTTTCACCGCAAGATCCCAGCTCGGCCCCACTTTCAAACTGGCGACCGCATCGCGCAAATGGCGCAAGAAATGGGGATCCTCATACACTTCCGCTTCCAGAATCGCAAGCGATGCAGCCGAACATTTTTGCCCCGTATTGCTAAAGGCAGAGTGAATCAAATCCTTAATCGCTAAATCGCGATCGGCAAGCGCCGTGATGATCATCGCATTCTTCCCGCCCGCCTCCGCAGCGAGATCCAAATTAGGACGCATGTTGAGAAATTTTTTCGCCGTCTCCGTGCCGCCCGTCAAAATCACCGCATTCACCCGCTCATCGCGGATGAGCTCATGGCCCACCTCTTCGCCCGAACAGGGCACAAATTGCAGCACCTCTTTCGGAATCCCTGCATCCCAAAACGCTTGAATGAGATGCCAACCCACTAAAACAGTCTCAGAAGAGGGTTTCAATAAAACACAATTTCCCGCCATCAGCGCCGCCAACATGCCCCCCGCCGGAATCGCACACGGAAAATTCCAAGGCGACACCACAAGAACGGTCCCCTTCGGCTTCCACCGAATATCCTTCATCAACGCCATTTTTTCCGCTTGCCGCCGATAATATTCGGCAAAATCGATGGCTTCAGAGACCTCGGGATCCCCTTCAGAAAAGAGTTTCCCTCCATCGATCATCATCGCCCCAATCAGCTCCCCCCTGCGCTGACGCAGAATTTGAGCGACTCTCCCTAAAAGATGGCTCCGATGTTCAAATGTGGTGGCCCCCCACGTTTTGGCATGCTCCCTCGCACACTTGAGCGCCATATCGATATGATGCTTATGCGCTTTGGTGTAAATGTAAAGCGGCTTTACATTGGGGTCGTTGGGAGAGATCGCATGACCCTCTTCGTTGTCTCGCAATTCATGGCCCGCAATGACAATCGGAATCGGTTTCTCTTGATGATGTTTCCAACGTTTCGCGATCTCTTCGGCCCATTTTTGATTGTGCGGCAAGGAAAAGTCGGTATCGGCTTCATTGTCAAAGGGCAATTTCGGATCGTAGACAGGAGGGGCGATTTGACGGTTTTGCCCTCTTCTGGGATGAGCGCTCACTTTGTCGAGCTCGTCGCAGCTTTGCGAGAACAGAATGGTTTGATTCTCCCACGCATCTGTGCCCGGCTTGAGACCAAACACATGCCGTAAAAAATTCTCCGAACCGGTGTTTTCATCGAGGCGGCGAATCAGATAGGCGATCGCGTGCTGAAATTCTTCTTTTGTGGCTACAGGACAATACAAGAGCATATCGCCGGTCAGTTTTTGCACCACTCTGCGGATATGTTCAGCCATCCCTTCAAGCATTTCAAAACCGGTATAAGGTTCCACCTGATTCTCGAGTCGAAGGAGCATCGCAAAAGCGATGTCGAAGAGATTGTGGCTCGCAATGCCCAGTCTGACAGCTCGGGCATTTTCAGAAATGCAGCCATAGATCAGCATCCGCTTATAATTGGCGTCGACATCGACTTTCTGGGTGTAGGGCGCTTGCGGCCATCCCTTGAGAGAAGCTTCAAACTGCTCCATGGCTAAGTTGGCCCCTTTGACGATGCGCATTTTGATAGGCGCTCCCCCGTTTTTGATGCGGGATTTGGCCCATTCCGTGAGGTTTTTTTGGTAGGCATGAGCGTCAGGCAGATAGGCTTGCAACACAATTCCGGCTGAATAAGAGTGAAATTCAGGTTCATTCAATACTTTCTTGAAGACCGCAACAGTCAAATGGAGATCGCGGTATTCCTCCATATCTAAATTGATAAATTTATGCGGATCGCACGCCATAGCGGCCCGGTAGAGTTTCTTGAGCCTTTCTGCAGTGGCATCGACCGTATCGTCAAAAGAGAGGAGGTTGATTTGGCTATAAAGGGTCGAAATTTTGATCGACACATAGTCGATGTCGGGATTTTTCATGTCTTCCAAATACACATGGAGCCGTTTTTTGGCCTCAGATTCGCTTAAAATCGCCTCGCCCAAATGATTCAGGTTCTGCCGAATCCCTTCGCTTTTGCGCTTGCGCAGATGTTTTTCTAAGAGCGCAGGCTCTCCAGGAAGGATCACTTTTTCAGTCTGCTTCCTCAAAGAGCGCATCGCCATGGGGACGAGAAACTGCGCACAACTGGAACCGATCATCCGAAAGGCCAACAATTCAGATCGCTTGAACCAATCGAGATATTGAGGCACCCCCAATTGGTTGAGAAGGTAAATCATCTGATTGGCCACCCGTTTATTCGATGAGCTGCGGAAGCACTCATCGGTCATCGCCGTGGTAAAGGCTTTGCCCACCGGGTCGTGCATCAAACGAGTGAGTTGCTCTTGCGCGGTTTTTTCAGCAGCCGTCATGGTGTCGCTCGCCTCTTGCAGCATGAGCGCGGCCAGTTCAATACTCAACCGTTTGCGCTCTCCAATCGTCTGCGGTTTCCCTTTGACGCTGTCTAAAAGTTCTATCGCTTCTTCAAGATAACTCATGATTCCTGTTATAATGGATTTTGATGATGCGCGCGATCCTTTTTTTGATTTTTTGCTTGGAGTTTGTGGCGCATGCTTCTGTGTGGCCAGGGGTGGATGTCTTTTTCGAAGATGAGCATGTAGCCAGTTTAGAAGGAAAACGGGTCGCTTTACTCACCAATCACACCGGCATCGATCGGAATATGCGGCCCACCTTGTCCCGCTTGAAGGAAAGAGTCAACCTCACAGTCCTCTTTTCCCCAGAACACGGATTGAAAGGACAACACTATGCTTGGGATTCGGTGGCCCATGGCAACGAATTGGGCATTCCCGTGTACAGCCTTCATGGCGAGACGCGCAGACCCAAACCCGAAATGCTCGAAAATCTCGACGTGGTCATTTATGACATTCAGTGCACGGGCGTGAGAGCTTATACCTATCCGACCACATTATTCTATATGATGGAAGAGGCTGCGAAACACGGGATTGAAGTGATTGTCTTCGATAGGCCTAACCCCATCAACGGACTCATTGTCGATGGCCCCATGCTCGAAGAGAAATGGCGCTCCTTTATCGGCTACATCAATATTCCCTATTGCCACGGGATGACGATCGGCGAGCTGGCCCAATTCTTCAATGAGGAATATAAAGTGGGCTGCAAATTAAAAGTCATCCCCATGAAAGGGTGGAACCGCTCCATGAGTTTTCGCGACACGGGACTCGCCTGGATTCCGCCCAGCCCCAATGTGCCAGAACCCGATACCCCCTATTTTTGCCCTTCGACAGGCATTTTAGGCGAACTCGGCATTTTGAATATCGGCATTGGCTTTACATTGCCTTTCAAAGTGGTGGGCGCTCCTTGGATCCATTCTCAAGACTTTGCCGATAAACTCAATGCGCAAAAACTCCCTGGAGTCTACTTCCAACCCTACACGTTTCGCCCCTTTTGGGGCCTTTATAAGGGCCTCGATTGCCAGGGCATCTTAATCCACATCACCAACCCAAAAATCTACAAGCCGCTCGCTGTCCAATTTCTGATTTTAGGCATTCTCAAAAGCTTATACCCCCAAGAATTTAGCAAGCGTCTCGCCGAATCCACAAAGAAAGATCTCTTCTGTAAAGCCAACGGCACAGACAAAGTCTATGACCTCCTGGTCAACGAAAAATACCCCGCCTGGAAACTGATCGAATTGCACAAACAAGAACGGGATGCGTTTCTCGAAGTCCGCAAGAAGTATCTGCTGTATTAACCCAGATTCTTAGCAAATCGAATAATCGATTGCTAAAATATTGACGTAATATATGGCCCGCGCGTATGATGATCCATAAAAATTGGAGGCAACGTATGAAGAAAAAGATTCAACCTCTTGGCAATCGCATTGTTGTAAAAAGACAAGAAGCCAAAACGACGAAAGGGGGCATTTTGCTTCCTGAAACGGCGCAAGAAAAACCGCGTCAAGGCACTGTGATGGCGGTGGGTCCAGGCAAAATGGATGAGAAAGGAAAAAGCCGTCCTTTGGATGTAAAAGTGGGGGATCAGATCCTCTTTTCTTCTTATTCTGGGACAGAATACAAAGCTGACGATGTCGACTATTTGATTCTTTCTGAAGAAGATGTGTTAGCGGTATTGGGGGGATAATATGGCGAAGATGTTGCAATTTCATGAAGAGGCCCTCAAGTCTCTGCTGAAGGGTGTAAAGACGCTTGCGAAAGCGGTGATTGTGACGCTGGGTCCCAAAGGGCGCAACGTGGTGATCGGCAAGGCATTTGGCTCCCCCTCTTCGACCAAAGACGGGGTTACAGTTGCGAAAGAGATTCTGTTGAAGGACAAGTATGAGAACATGGGCGCTCAGCTGGTGAAAGAGGCGGCCTCTAAAGCATCTGAGACAGCGGGCGATGGCACGACCACTGCGATTGTGCTGGCCGAATCGATCTTTTCGGAAGGGGTGAAGAATGTGAGTGCGGGCGCGAATCCGATGGATCTCAAGCGGGGGATTGACCAAGCGGTGAAGGCGATTGACGAGGCTCTCGACAAGATGGCCAAACCGATCAAGACGCCGGAGGAGATCGAGCAGATTGCGCGCATTTCTTCGAATAACGATGCGGCCGTTGGCGCGATCATCAGCCAAGCGATGCAGAAAGTGGGCAAAGATGGAATCGTGACGATCGGCGAGGCCAAAGGGATTGAAACGACGCTCGATGTCGTAGAAGGGATGCAGTTTGATAAGGGTTATATTTCTCCCTATTTCATCACCAATGGGGAAAAGATGAGCGTCGAATTTGACCATCCTGCCATTTTGATCACCGACAAAAAACTATCGAATGCCAAAGAATTGGTGCCGATTTTGGAACAAGTGATGCAAAAAGGCTCAAGGCCGCTCCTCATCATCGCAGATGATGTCGACGGCGAAGCTCTTGCGACCCTTGTGGTCAACAAAGTGAAAGGGGGGCTCCCGCTTTGTGCGGTGAAGGCGCCTGCTTTTGGCGATCGGCGCAAAGCGATGCTCGAAGATTTGGCGATCCTCACAGGCGCCACCGTTGTGTCTGATGAGATGGGATACAACCTGGAAGACGTTGGACTCGAAGTTCTGGGCAGCGCCAAGAAGGTTAAAATTGGCAAAGATGACACCACGATCGTCGATGGGTCTGGCAAGGCAAAGCAGATCCAAGCCCGCACTGCGCAGATCCGGGCAGAGCTCGCGCAGCCCAATCTTTCTGATTATGATCGAGAAAAACTCGAAGAGAGGCTCGCTAAATTTGCCGGCGGCGTCGCCGTGGTCAATGTGGGAGCCGTCACAGAAACCGAGGCGAATGAGAAAAAAGATCGGATTGAAGACGCTCTGCACGCCACACGCGCGGCGACCTCGCAAGGGATTGTTCCGGGCGGTGGGGTTGCGCTGATTCGGGCAGCCAAAGCGCTCGATAAGCTCAAACTCACAGGCGATGAGGCGATTGGTGTAGACATCATCCGCAAAGCTTGTTATGCCCCAGCGACCGCGATTGCCAATAACTGCGGCAAAATGGGCAGCTTGATTGCTGAAAAGATCGCAGAAAAAGAGGGCTCTTTCGGCTACAATGGCTTAACTGATTCCTTTTCCGACCTGGTCAAAGATGGAGTGATCGATCCCGTGCTCGTAACCAAGAGCGCGCTGGTTCATGCGGCCTCCATTGCGGGCATGTTGATCACCATTTCAGCGATGATCACCGACAAACCTGAACCCAAAAAAGCAGCTCCAATGTCTGCACCCGGTATGGGCGGCATGGGCGGCATGGGCGGCATGGGGGGCATGGGAGGAATGGGCGGTATGGGAGGCATGGGCGATTTCGGCGGCATGATGTAATCACACATCCGTGTGATTTGTGAGCCCCGCGTATCCCCGCGCGCAAGGGGAGAGGTTTTGCCTCTCCCCCCCTCAACGATTCTTCCAAAACGTGGGGAGAAAGAGGAGGAGTACAACAAAAAACTCGAGGCGTCCTAAGAGCATCCAAAATGTGGAGAGGACCTTAGAAAAAGGGGGCAAAAAAGTCGCTGTCTCCATCGGCCCCGCCGCGCGGAAAGCAAGCCCTGCGTTGTTGAGAAAAGAGGCGATCAGGCCGACCGCAGTTTCTGGATCGATCCCATCAAAAATAAACAAAAGAGCGCCGACCACGACGAAGAACACCACCATGCAGAAGAAGGTGAGCACCGTGAGAGCATTTTTGTCATCGACTTCGCTTTTGCCAATGTACAGTTTGCGCACACTATCGGGGCGGAAAATCGACTCCAATCGATGTAACAGAATCTTATAGGCGATGTAAAAGCGGGGCGTTTTAATGCCGCCCGCTGTCGAGCCAGACATGCCTCCCACAAACATGAGCAAGAGCAGCAAGATCTGCGGGGCAAAAGGCCAAAGATCGTAATTGGCTGAAAAGAAACCGGTTGTCGATTGAGCCGAAATCGCTTGAAAAATGCCAAATCGAAAGGCAGATCCAAATCCTAAATCGGGCACTAAAAACAGAGAAACCGCTATCGACCCGGCGAATGCAATGGCCAGAAAAAGAAAAAAATCGGGCACATACACTTTGAAGAATTTAAAGCGCAAAATATGAAAGAAGAGGGAAAAGTTGATACTTCCCAGAATCATAAACAGGACGACAATCCATTCGGTCGCAATGGAATGGTAGCTGGCAATACTCTCATTGCGCACCGAAAAACCGCCCGTAGAAAGCGTGGCAAACGATGTGCAGAGAGCGTCAAAAAAAGGCATTTCGCGATTGGTCCAGACGAGAAGGGCCACTTGCACGAGAGTAAAAAACGCATAGAGCTTCCAAAGCTGCGAGGCCGTTTCTCTCACTCGGGGACTGATTTCATCTTTGATCGGTCCTGTCGCCTCCATTTGATAGAGTAATTTGCCTCCCACTCCCAATACGGGAAGCACCGCCAAGAAAATCACCACGATGCCCATGCCTCCAATCCATTGCATGAGACTGCGCCAAAACAAAAGCGCTTTACTCACCGCTTCGATGCCGGTATGGAGAATCAGGCCTGTCTCAGGATCGCGAATGGGCGGGACGGTGCCGTAGTACACATAGGTCTTTTCGGGCACGTGCGGATGGGTCAAAAGATAGGGAATTTCCTCTCCCGTGGTCACATCATAGGATTTTGGCGCGAGCATGGTGGCGCCCGTGGTCGTCAACCCCGACATCGCCTCAAAATAGGCGTCGAGCGGTTTCAACGTGCCGCTGAAAATAAAGGGCAGCGAGGAAAGAAACGAGGTGATGATCCAAATAAATACGACGAGCAAAATGCTCTCTTTTCGATAGAGCAGCTCAGGCGCTTTGCGGCCCGCTATGCGCAAACCCATCGCCACGGCCAAACAGATCAGCAGCGTCCATAAAAAGGCATAGAAACTGTGTGGCTGCGGGTGGGCTTTGGAAAGGTACTGATAATAGGCTGCGAGCCCGAGCGGAGCCAAGAGGAGAAGGCTGAGATAGAAGAGATAGCGGCTGAGAATTTTGGCAAAAATCATCAATGAAACAATTGTTGCAGTTTTGGAATTTGGATCGGATGGCAGATCGCAATCACAATATCTTCAGGACACAGAACCCGGCTGCCCCGCCCCACCATCACCTTGCCGCGGCTTTCAATGACGGCGATGAGAAGTCCTTTGGGCAAATCGAGATCGGCAAGAGGGACGCCCACCGCTTTGGAAGTGGGGGCCACTCTCATTTCCACAATCTTAGCCGTATCTGAGCTTAGCGACGCGACTGTCAATGTAGTCTCTTCATCCAAAATCGATAGAATCCGGTTGGCCACATTCACACGAGGGGAGAGCGCTGCCGTGATGCCCAATTTTTCCAGCAAGGGCAAAAGTTGGCTGTTCGTGATCAGAGCGATCGATTTCGGACAGCCAAGTTCTTTCGCCAGGCCCGCAATCAGCAGGTTGGTTTCGTCAAAATGGGTGCAGGACACAAGGGCATCGGCATCTTGGACTTTTTCCGATCGCAAGAGCTCCGGATCGCGCCCATCGCGATTGATGATCGTCGCATGAGGCAAAATTTCAGCCAGTTCTTGGCAGCGAGCAATGTCTTTCTCGATGATCCTCACATGGATTTTTTGCTGGCAGAGATAGTGGGTCAAATGGATGGCGACGGAGGCCCCGCCAACCAGAATGACCGACTTTGTCTCTGTCTTGGGCGAATGAAAAATTTCGTGCAGCTGATGCATCACTTTGGTCTCTCCCACCAGGGTGACCTGATCGCCAGGCAGAATATGGTCCGCTCCATGCGGAATCAATAAGACATCTCCCTCTGCCCTTTTGCGCCGAATCAAAGCGGCAATCAGATCTTCGGGCAGCTGCAGATTCGCGATGGGCGTGCCTCCTTTATCCCATAGATCGGGGATTTGAATGGTGCGCATTTGGATGGCGCCATGCGCAAAATGCTCAACGGCCAAATCTTTTGCATGGACCAGCACTTTGCAAAGATCTTGTGCCGCTAGCACCTCTGGGCCCAAAAAATAATCGACAAAGAACAGGCGGGCAAAATCGAGTTTGGTGTTGTTGATGATTTCCCGTTTTTGCACGCGGCAAACGGTTCTCGGAAACCCTAAGTTTTTAGCGATCGAACAAAAGGTCAGATTCGTCTCATCGCTGCCGGTGGCCGCAAAAAACAGATCGGGTTTTTGCTCCAGAAGCTCCAACAGAAGATGTGCGCTTGCCTCAGAATGGACCCGCGCTACATCGCTTTCTCTCCCCACTTGGACCAGCGCCTTGTCATCTTTGTCGATCAAGATCACGTTGTGCGCTTCTTCGGCAAGTACAGATGCGACATGCGATCCAATTTTGCCAGCGCCTAAAATGACTACGTTCATAACCCTCTTTTCTGCTATCCTTTAAGGCAAATGAAAAAACATCCCATCGCAACCATTGTCAATTTTTGCTCCAACGAGAGCCGATTTCTTCGGGCCACCCTGGAGCAGGCGCTGTTGTTTTCTAAACAAGTCATTGTACCTGTTTGCGACCATTTTTTCGATGGATCTCCCGAAAATCTGCCGCTTTTAGAAACGATTTATTCGGCTTTTCCAGAATGTCTCTTTATTGAATATCCCTATCTGCCGAAAAAAATTCCAAAAAAAATTTTGAAAAAGGTCGATCTGGCCCATTTTTGGCATAGTCTGTCCCGGCTGATTGCGGTCTCTTTTCTCGATGAAGAGATTGAAACGGTGCTCTTTTTAGACGCCGATGAGGTGCCTGAGGGAAAAAAATTCGCTCAGTGGCTGGATTGCAGCGATTACAGACAGCATACGACGTTAAAATTGTCCAATTTTTGGTATTTTCGAGATCCTGCGAACCAAGCGCTCAAATTTGAAGATTCGGTCGTTTTGGTTCAAAAAAAAGCGCTCGAATCGGAAATTCTTCTTCACCAGGATGAGCGGGATGCGATTTATAATCTCTTGCCCGGCCCTAAGCGGCGCAATGTGACAGGCGTGGATGGCAAACCGATGTTCCACCACTACAGCTGGGTGCGCACGCAGGCAGAGATGCTGCAAAAAGTGAAGGCTTGGGGACACAAAGGAGATCGGGATTGGGCCTCCTTAGTGCATGAGGAATTTTCAGGGCCTTTCCGCGGGACCGATTTCGTCCACGGCTATCACTATCAGTTGGTCAAGCCCCCTTTTGAGATCCGTTTCGAGCCGCCTCAGTTTGAGGCGAAAGGCGCTCCGAAGATCAAACGCTTGAAAGAGGAGGAGCTTCTCAAACATGTTCGACAAAAAAGATTTTGGGAACTTGCATTTTAGCCCCCTAGTTAGGCAATATGGATACACTTGGCACTGGTAGCTCAGTTGGATAGAGTACCTGGCTACGAACCAGGGGGTCAGAGGTTCGAATCCTCTCCAGTGCGATGTTTCTGTATATATTCTCTTTTGGTCCGTTGGCGACCAATGCCATTTTGATAGGCTGTCCACAAACAAAACAGGCGGCCGTTGTCGATCCGGCTCTTGGTTCAACGGACGCCATTTTGGCAAAAGCGGCGGAACTCGGGTTAAAGATCGAAAAAATTCTTTTAACCCATTCGCATTGGGACCATTTTGCCGATGCGCATCTTCTGAAAGAAAAGACAGGCGCCCCGATCTCTATCCATTTTCTCGATGCGAAGAACCTCGAGCACCCAGGCTCAGACGGGATTCCCCTATTTTTCCCGATCCATCCTGTGAAGGCCGATCATTTTGTCAATGATGGCGATACCTTTGCGGTCGGCAGTCTCCATTTTTATGTGATCCACAGCCCTGGCCACTCTCCAGGCAGCGTCTGTTACTATGTGCGAGAGCAGCATCTTCTCATCTCAGGCGATACCCTGTTTCAAGGAAGCATTGGCAATCTTCACTTGCCCACCTCTCAGCCTAATCAGATGTGGCTGAGCTTAGAGAAATTGGCGAAACTCCCCGCTGACACGAGAGTGATCCCAGGCCACGGCGGCGAGACGACCATTGGCCAAGAAAACTGGCTCATTCGAGCCAAAGAAATTTTTGCTGAATAATCAACTCGACGTCAGAAAGTCGTACAGATCTTTTTGATTGGTGATCAGGAGCCCTTTGTGCACATGGCAAACGCTTTCCGATGCAGCCAAAATCTCCGGATCGCCCACGCCAGGCAGGCAAAGAGCATGCATCTTTTTGACTTTCTCCCGATCCCCTAAATATTTGAGGCCGCTCATGTAATCAATGCGGCTAAATCCCTCTTCAGCGACTCGAAAAAACAGAATCTCCCGATTGTATAGAATGGATTGCACTGCGAAAAACAGCCCCTCGCTATCGCCCGGCGGATTGCCGAGCACATCGACCAGTTGAGGCAATTGATGCAGCATGTGAGGCGTTTTAAAAGCCCCTTTTTCAGCCTCGCCGAAAAGAGCGACTACTTGCTTCATATTCCCATCCCATAAAAGATGAGGGAATTATTTGCAATCACAGGACCTCTACCTCTATTTTCGGGATATCGGTATACCGAGAGTGATTCAAAAGTTGGGAAATGCCAAGGAGGCGCCCTGTTTTTGGGTCAGGCGAAGCCGGCGCCGAAGCAGCTCAACTTGAATAAGTTGAGCGACGGGGCCCCCAAAGACGCATCGTCTTTGGGGCAGGGTGCAGGCGGATCCCAAAAACAGTGGCTGCCGACGCTGGCAGAACCAACTTTCGAATCACGAGCGGTATATATTTCTGTTGAAAAAATCATAAGATTTTGTTACAATATTATAAATCTATGATTTATGTTAAATTAAAGGAGTGTGAATATGATGGCAATAAGCGGAGTGTCTAATTTCTTCTCAAATTGCAATGTAAGCAATGTGAAATGTGCATTGAGGATCGCGGTCATCATGAGCGTGGCTCTTGTTGTTTTCTCCATCGGTCAAAAGAGCGCAACTTCGCACGAAATCACAACGATCGAACCTGCGCCGATTCGGAAATTTACGCAGATTCCCACCAGTCGTTCATCGCCCGCTCCACTCGTCTCAGAAACAGCCTCTTTGGAAGAGACGTTTTTGGAAGATGCGTTGCATACGTATCAACAAACGCGCGCTCAGATCCCTGAGGATAGAGAATTACAATGCCAATTTGACAGGCTGATCGTAGGATTTTACTACGATCATCTGTCGCTGTTTTTGCGATACGACACGTACTATGCACAATTCATGGGATTGCTGTTTAACCCTGATGG
Source organism: Verrucomicrobiota bacterium (assembly GCA_018968815.1). GTDB lineage: Bacteria > Chlamydiota > Chlamydiia > Chlamydiales > SM23-39 > REEB52. Next base: position 53,308 of record JAGWZL010000010.1, read on the forward strand.
GCCGCGCTTCTATCGCTGCCATTCGGGATGAACGGGCCCGCTCGACGCCAAGTTTCGTCAATGATGCGGGTTGTTCCACATTGGCTCCACGGGCAGGTTCGCAGATCTTTTTACATACTCGTTGTCGCCTCTACCACATTGTCTGCGTCCGCTGTAGGTTGACGGCACCAAATGATCGCTGCATTTCCCGCGCTGTTGATTGAGGCATGGACGTCAGAAAAAGTAAGGCCTGTTGCTGAAATCGTAGACACCGCCCACATTCCAGAACTCAATTCTGCGCACCGGATCACATTGGATGTGCCTCCTGCGCTTAAATCGGCCCAAATGGCAATCGGATTTCCAGAGGTAGGATCCATCAGGATGTTGGGATTCGATCCATTCGTCGACAACAGGGTGGCAGGTTTTGCCCAGCTTTGGCCGTTAAATGTCGTGACGTAAATAGCTCCATTACTGAGTTGCCAGATCGCAGCAGCTTGATTGCTGGATGAACTATTCAGCGCCACTTGCGCTTGAGAGACAGGCAGTGTCGGTTCCGCAATCAAAAAATAGGAAAGATGCGCTGCTTGATTCATCACCGACAGCAAAAAATTGCTTTGCGTATCTTGAAAGACAAAGAGAGAATTGTCATTTTGCGTGGCTAAGCAAAGAGAAGCTGGAATTGAGCTGCGATGCAATAAAAGCGTATTCACAGGAGATGTATTCGCATTGAGAGCTGAGGCGTATGTGTCCTGGGCGGTGACGAAAATAGCTTGATTGGTTGCGGTCTGTGTGCTTAACACGCTCAGGTCTGATGCGCTAATCGCATAGGGAGTGCCGTTGGTGCCGCTTGCATATTCTATCCCCTCGAAGGCGCTATTCGGATTGATCCAACTCACAACCGTTGTGCTGGGAGTCGCAATGGCCACATGCAAAGAAAAGCACCCTGTCAAAGTCGTCGGGGCTGGCAGTTTAGCTAGCGTGCTCCACGTCCCCATGCTGTTATAGGCAGCTTCGATGCGCCGGTTTGTTTGATCCAGCACTTCGCACACAAGTGAATAAGTTCCCATGGCATCCACAACCAGGCTGAGCGAGTTGCGCGTATGCATAGAGGAGGCAAGCGCTGCCGCAGGACTCCAAACTCCGCTCGTGTAAGAGGCAGTGTAGACATCCGTGCCTCCATCCTCATGGCAGACAATCCAGGCGGCTTCCCCTGCATTCTCATTCGGCGAGACGGCTGTCTTTGTGCTGATGCTATTGAGATTCGTTCCAGAAAACAGTTGGACCGGGCCATTCCATGTAATGGCTTGTAACAGAGTGATATGCAAGACAGCAAAAAACATCACATTTTTCATAGAGCGCGCTCCTATAGAAAATGTTTTACTTTAACGGATTCAAGGGATATTTCCAAGGTAAATGTGCATGAGAAAAAATGCAGGCGCGCTCCTTCTGTGTCTTCAGGTGGCTTGCCTATTTGGCAAGCCCACGGGCTTTGCGCTGCAGTCAGGCGAAGCGTCTCCGCCCGTCCAAGAGGCAGATGGATCGTATTTGATCCATAGCGGCCGTCAAGCGATTGTCGATTGGGATGGATTTTCTGTCGAAGTGCATGAGCATGTGCATTTTGAGCAATTGGATCAAGACAGCTTCATTCTCAACCGCGTGGTCGGGCCGAATGAGAGTCTGATCGCTGGGCAGCTCAGCTCGAATGGATCTGTGTACTTAGTCAATCCCAATGGCATATTGATCGGCTCTGAGGCTCATATTGAAACCGCGGGATTCATTGCCTCGACGCTCGATCTTACGGGTGAGGAATTGAGCGAGAAGAACTTTTGTTTTGCGGGGGATAGCGATGCAAAAGTGATCCATGAAGGCAAGATTCACTGCTCTTCAGGCGATGTGTTTTTGATTGGGCGCTCTGTTGAAAATTGTGGAGAAATCGTGGCGGAAGAGGGCCGCGCCGGACTTCTCAGCGCCTCTGAAGCGTGGATTTGTCCCGACCAAACGCCGCGCGTACATGTCTACTGCGCTGAAACCATCGATCGGGCGCTCCTCGACGAAAATGCCTATGCTCTCGCGATACGGCATGATGGGTTCTTAGATGCGAAAGAGGTCTATGCGATGGCCAACCAAGGGATTGTGCAAATTGCGGGAGGGATTGTCGCAGTCGATCAAGACGTGGGAGGCGAGGTGCGCATTTTGGGCGATGAAATTCATCTTCTCTCTCCTGCGTTTATCGACATTTCCGGAGAAAAGGGAGGAGGAACTCTCCTTTGCGGCGGCGATTTCCAAGGACAAAACCCCAACGTGTACAATGCCCAACGGCTGTTTGTGGGGCCAGAAGTGGCGATCAACGCGCGCGCGCGCGGGAAAGGCGATGGAGGCACAGCGATTTTCTGGAGCGATGAGGCAACGCTGTTCTATGGGCGTGCCGCGATTTGCGGGGGCGTAGAGGGAGGCGATGGGGGTTTTGCAGAGGTGTCCGGAAGCTATTTGGATTACCGAGGTTGTGTCGATGGGCGCTCGCTAGGAAAAAGCGGGTTTTTGCTTCTCGACCCGGTCGATGTCACCATCTCGACAGGCGCCGATAGCAATGGCTCGATCAACATGGGGACGGGCAACTGGGCTTCCACGGGCAATCCCGCTGTGATCAATACGACGACGTTACAAAATCAGCTCGCGATGACTCAAGTCACGATCAATACTTCGTCAGGGACTGGGACTGGAGGTACAGGCAACATCACGATTTCCAATCCCGTGACTTGGTCGGCCGCGAATGCATTGACTCTCGTTGCTAACGGTGTCATCGCGGTCAATGCGTCAGTCACCAATACAAACAACGGTGTTTCAGGCACGACCATCTCGATGACGGCATCTGGCACCTCAGCCGGATCAGGGGTTGCTGGGATCTCGATTCCCACCGGCGTCACCGTCTCAACGAATACGGGCAATATCGTGTTGAATGGCACATCACTGGCTACAACAGGAACTTCGCACGGGGTTTCTCTGGTGGGCGTTGTGAGTACGGGGTCTGGCAGTATTTCGATTACAGGAACCAGTGGAGCGTCGGGCGCGGGGAGCTCTGGGGCGGGCAATGGGGTTCATATTGCAGGCACTACGAGCAGCGTGGTGAGCAGCACATCAGGAGCGATCACCATCACAGGGGTGAGTTATGCAACGGCTGCAAACTCTTATGGCGTTGGCTATACGAATAACTGGAATCCAGGGACGAGCAATACTTTGACTTTGTCTGGACAAGCGTTAGGTTCCGCCGGAAACAGCGCAGGGATTTCGATGGGAGGTACTTTCACCGGTTCAGGGCCTGTTGTATTCCAAAATAGTCTAGGAGCCACGGGCGGTGGAAATGGAGTTGACATCCCCTCTTCTTTCACCACTTCTGGCGATATCACGACATCGGGCACAATCTCTGCGAAAAATAATGCAAATTTCGGGATCTCTATTGCGAATACTTGTAAGTCTACGAACGGAAATGTCAATTTCAATGTCACGACGACGAATGGAATCGCCATCTTCGTCAGCGGTACTTTAAGCACGACAGGGGGAGGAAGCATTACGCTCGTCGGCCAGGGCACTGCGGGAAACAATGCTCAAGGGTTATTTCTCAATTCTACTGGTTCCATCAATACGACGACAGGAAGCGGCAATATTAGCATTACAGGGACCGGAGGATCTGGGTCCACAGGGATCGCTTTACAGAGCGCGACGGGTGTGCGGAGCACTGCAGGCAGCATTCAGATCACGGGGACTTCTGGAACGGCCGCTAATCTTGCAGGAATCTCGATCACTTACAGTGGAACATGGAGCACCGCGACATCCAATACGGTCACCATCACAGGCATCTGCCAGAGTTCTGGGGGGAGTGGAGTGAATTTTGTTTCTCCAGCTGTCTTGAGTACAGGTACTGGGGATCTTGTCTTTACCAATTGCAGCTGTAGTACAGGCTCTGGTTCTGCCATCAACCTCCCGAGTGGAGCGAGCATCACAGCAACGGGCAATGTGACGATGTCGAATATCACCACCGCGTCTGCTTGCACAGGCCCTGCTGTATTAGTCGGCGGTTCGATCAGCTTAAGCGGCGCCAATAAAGCTTTGAGTATCACAGCCACAGCAGGGGGAACGTCTGGCTCATGCCACGGAATCTCTGTCGTAGGCGGAACGCTCAGCACCACAAGCGGTAATTTGAGCCTGAATGGAACCGGTGGCGCTGGCACATCAACCGCGCATGGGGTGAACCTGACCAGCAATGCAACGGTTTCCAGCACAAGCGGAACTATTTCCTTAACGGGAACGGCCCAAGGAAGTGGGACCTGTTATGGGGTGAACCTTGCGGCAGGATCGAACATGGTTTCTTCTACATCAGGGCCCATCAATGTGACGGGACTTGCTGCATCTGCCTCTGGGACGGCTTCCCATGGCGTCATTGTGGCCGTGCCGTGGGTGCCGGGTACTTCAGGTCTCATTACTTTTTCTGGAACCGGAGGTTCTACCGATACCAGTCATGGCCTCTTTTTCTCGTCTCTCTTTTCTGGAGGAGGGAATGTGACATTTTCCACTTGTACAGGAGGGAGCGCTGGAGGCAATGGAGTGAACTTGACGAGCAACTTCACGACCAACGGCGCTGTCGCAACGTCCAGCCCAACGTCTATTACAGCCTCCGCTGCAGGCAGCGTTGGATTTGCGTCTACAGCCAATTTCGAGACAACAGGAAATAATAGCTCGATCAGTATTACAGCGACATCCACTGGCACGACAGGCAATTGTTATGGCATTGCCTTCACAGGCGGCGCCATCAGCACTGTAGGAACCAGTTCTCCTATTACGCTGACAGGAACAGGTGGAAGCAGCAGCAGCATTTCTCATGGCATCCATCTTTCCGGCACGTTACCGCAAGTGGTCACGGCCAATGGGGCCATTTCTCTGGTAGGCACTGCAAGCGGTAGCGCTGCCAGCTGCGGGGTGAATTTGGCGTCCAGCGCCTCCCCAGTCCTCTCTTCTGCGCTGAGCACGATCACCGTCAACGGCACAAGTACCGCTTCTGTCGCAGGGTCCCATGGAGTGACGATTGCTTCTGCGCTCTCGGCTGAATCCAGTGGCTTGATGACGCTCACCGGATCGGGCGGCAGTACAGGAGCGAGCTACGGAGTGAATGTCGCTCAAGCAATCACCCAAACGGGGACGGGAGGCGTGACCTTAAGCGGAACAGCGACCGCTGGAGGGAATTTGATCGGAGCGAATATTACGACGAGCGGTGGCCCCATCCTCGTTTCCACTTCAGCCGTAATTGGAGCCACAGCTACGCTCGATACGACCAATGCGGGCGGATCGCCTGGAGGCGCGAACATTACTTTTAGCAGCACGGTGAATGGGGCCAATGCACTCACCCTTACGTGCGGAACAACAGGAACGGCTCTGTTCAATGGCATAGTCGGGGGAACGACCCCATTATCTTCATTGACGGCGACAGGTCTGGCGGTGACGCAAAACGTCGCGGTCACCACAACGGGATCCATCAGTTATACCTCCACTTCCCCTTCCCTGATTACCATTGGCGGCAACATGACCACATCCGGCGGCACAATCGGTTTGAATGGCCCCGTCTCCATTGCATCAGCTCCCACTTTTGATACGACGAATGGGGGGACCTCTGCAGGAGGAGCGACAATCACGTTCAGCAGCACACTCAACGGCGCAACAAGCGCAACATTTCGCGCAGGCACCGCGGGCAACGTGATCTGGACAGGAGCCGTGGGCGGCTCGGCCCCTCCGACGAACCTGATTTTTACGGGCACTACTAACCAACTCCAAATCGGCAACAACGTCACTGTAACGGGCGCTAATCTATTGAGTTTGCCGATCGCCGTTGTGTTAAATGGGTCTAGCACCATGACCTACTCAGCGACCCCTCTGTCCGTGACTTTCGGATCCACTTTGGATGGAGGCAATGCGCTGATCATCCAAGGAGGCTCGGGGACAGAGACCTTTACGGGTGCGGTCGGAGGGATCACCCCTCTTGCTTCATTGACTGTTGTAGGCGGCAGTATTGTCCAAAGCTCCACTGTGCAGTTAACAGGCCTGCTCAGTTACACCGGATCATCGAGTGTGCATGGGAATATCACCACGAACGTCGGTTCTGTGACAATGACAGGATCTGTCACATTGACTGGCTCTGTGACGATCGATACGACGAATACGAACCCCGCCGGAGCGTCCATTCTCTTTTCGGGGAGCAGTTCCACTGTGAATGGGGCGCAACCTTTGACTCTCAAGGGAGGAACGGGCGGTACCGTGACGTTTGGCGGGGCGATCGGGAATTCAGTCGCTACAGGTGCTGTTCTTGTGAGCAGTGCAAATGCTGTCAGTATCGGCTCTAATATCACAGCCACGTCCTTCACTATCACGCCTGCAGCTCCTGTGACCCTGGCCGGATCGAGCGTCATCACGACAACCGCTGCGACAAATGGGATCAGC
>JAGWZL010000033.1 GCA_018968815.1 Verrucomicrobiota bacterium
TCGAGCGCAGTCTCGGTCCTTCAGGACCGAGTTAGCCGAGCTATCTATTCCTCTGCGGCAAGGCACTTGCCGCCCCTTGGCAGTAGGAGAATCTCTCCACTTTTAAGGGAGAGTTCTTCAATCTGCATGAAGCAAAGAGGCTTGTAGGAATGTGGAGAGCAGAGTACAATGAACGACGTCCTCACAGCTCCTTGAAAGGCAAAACCCCAAACGAGGTAGCTAAGGAAGACGAAACATGAACCGGAACCTCTAACTAAGACTGGACTAAAGAATGGGACAAAGTCAGATTTTTTCAAAGTTTCCCTCTTTAAAGATTGCCCAAGTGGCTTGTGAAGCATATTTTGAGTGGATAGATGTTTTAGAAGCTGTAGATGAAGCGAAAGATCAATTTCTTTTGGTCGAAATTGGAGCAGCGCTTGGCTATAGAGGAAGAGATGCTGCAACTGCAGCAAAGGCCCGCGGAATTCCTTATCATTTAGTCTTTATTGAAGGGGAGCCTGCTCGAGCTGAAGAGAGTATTCATCTAGAGATGCAAAAAAATAATATCCCCGAAAGCCAATATACAATTTTTCCTTATTGTGTTGGATCTACTGAACAAGACGTGATGTTCTATATTTCACATCAAGGGCAAAATTTAGATGTGCGGAATTGGTTTGGACAAAGAGCTGTTTTTCAAGAGGATAAAATGATCCAATGGTTACCCACAGTCTACATGGGACGCCAAGTAGGACGCACAATGCAAGGATATGACGCTGTTATGGTTAGACAGAAAAAGCTGAGCGATCTTCTGAATTTAGTGCGTCAACCGATCATTGATATTTGTGATTTTGATATTCAAGGATCAGAGGCTGAGGTGATTGATGAATCATTGGCCATTCTTAACAATCGAGTGAAGAGACTCCATATCGGAACCCATAGCCATAAAATCGAAGCGACACTTCGAAGTCTTTTGAAGAAAAATGGGTGGCGTTTAATTCGTGATTATCCTTGTGCTCAAGAGAATGATACTGAGTATGGAAGAGCAAAATTTGAGGATGGTATTCAGACTTGGCTCAACTCAAGATTGATGTGAACCTATACATTATGAACACTTTTGGGTTGGGCGGGAACGCCTACGACTGTCGTGTGATCAGGAACATCTCGTACAACGACGGCGCCTGCCCCCACTATGGCATGAGATCCAATACGGCAACGCTGTTTGATGATGGCCCCAGCCCCAATGTAGGCCCCCTGTTCGATGGTCACATGCCCTAGGATGATGGCTCCTGGCGCAATCGTGCAAAAGTCGCCTATGCTGACATCGTGATGAATCGTTGCGTTGAGGTTGATTTTGCAACCACGCCCTAGTTTGGCATGGGCCATCAGAGTTACCCCCCTCTGGATAATACAACCTTCTCCTATATGAGCGCGGAGAGACACATAGCAGTTAGGCGAAACGAGAGTCAGAATATCGCAGTAATGATCAAAAAGTTTTTGCCGCACCTTGGGTAGATCGACAGCAATAACAATTTTCGTTGCATTGTCCGCTTTCCAATCTGCATCACTTCCTAAGTGGCGCAATTCTGTACCATGAATAACGGTCGGGGCAAATAGGCCAACAAGCTCTAGATGAGGTAGATTTTCAATCAAATCAATCACATCCCAATCTTCCCCAACAAGCGCTATTTTGGTCTTCTGCATCACACATACACAGGTTCAGTAGAGAATATTCTGGGTGAAGGCAATGGAACAATACATTCACCCAGGTACCCTTTCTTTCTCAAATTCGCAGCCAATTCTTCGGCAATATGCCATGAATAAAAAAGCACATATTCAGGTTGATCTTGATACAGCTTTTGCTCATCGAGCACGGGAACCCGAGTGCCAGGAATATATTTGTTCAGCTTATGAGAACCGGCCACTTCCATGACAGCATCGATCAAGCCATCATCTAATCCCACATAATTGATCAATGTGCTCGCTCTCGACGGCGCGCCGATCCCATAAATGCGGCGTCCCTGTGCTTTGATGTCAGTGATCAAAGAGATCAGATCGAGCTTTGACTGAATCACCCGTTGTCGGAATGTTCTGAAACAAGCGCCGTCTGTAAGGCCTGCCTCATCTTCCTCTTTGAGACTTTGTGTGACAGAAGTGTGAATAGGGAATTGACCTTTGCGGGCTGCGTAGACCCGAATCGACCCTCCATGAGTCGCAATCCTCTTCACACGGAAGATTTCTAACCCATGCTGTTCGAATAGCTTCATGAGACTACCCAACGCGTAATAGCGCAAATGTTCATGATAAATGGTGTCATATTGAAGCGTTTGCACAAGATCCAGAAGATAATGAGATTCTGAAATAAAGACTCCATCAGAGCTTAGAAGATGAAGAATGCCTTCGATGATTTCATGAACATTCTTGATATGAGCAAATACATTGGCCGCAGTGATGATTTTTGCAGATCCGTAGTGGGCTCGCACTTGTTGGGCGGTTTTCTGACTAAAATAGTCTTTCACCATCTCGATCCCTTTGGTTCTCGCTACATCGGCGGCTTGTGAAGGCTCGATGCCTAAAACTTTTGCACCTAAATCTCGGAACGGAGCCAGTAGAGTTCCATCATTGGCTCCAATATCAATGATGAGATCTGATTGGGACAAATGAAACAATGCGTTGGATTCTTGGGCTAAATTTTTGAAATTTTCACGCAAAATTTTTGTTGTGCCACTCAGGTAGGGGTAGGAGTGAGGGAAAAGAATTCTAGGGTCTACCTCATACCCGATTTGTACAAGTGTGCACTGTTTACATCGCATCAGCTCGAGCGGAAACCGCATCTCGACATTGGGGACGCCTCCAACGGTCAGCATTTCATTGACAGGGGGCACATACCCTAAAAAAAGGATCGAATCTAAATGGGAGCACCCGCAAATTTGGCATTGAGTCAATGGCTTAGAATCTAAAGATGAAAGGTTCATGAGGAAACTCCTGCGAGGTGATTGTGTTGGATGCGATTTGTAATATGCCACTCAATGACGGGGGGCAGACCCAAACGAAGAGGGATTTTGGGATGAAATCCAAGAAGCTTCATCTTATTGATATTGGGGCAACGCCTTTCGGTGGAGCCTTTTTGCAATGCGCCATGGATGAGTTGGCATTCCCTTCCAAAATACTGGACGATCTGTCTTGCAAGATCTGCCACTGTGGTCTCTTCGGGATTGCCGATGTGATAAATGTTCAAGTGCTCTCCTTTTTCAAGGAGAAGGACAATCCCATCGATCATGTCGTCGATGTGGATAAAGGCTCTGGTCTGACGCCCATCTCCCTGAATAGGAAAAGGAAGAGGACCTTTTGGATGTGCGCGGTTCTGATCGATAGCTCGGACGATGAGTTGAGGAATGACATGCTCCCAACCCATGGCTGGGCCATACACATTATGAGGTCGAAAGAGGAGGGCCCGTTTAAAATCGGCGCGACATTGATGGATGAGGAGCAATTCTGTAATGATTTTTGATCCCCCATATGAATAGCGAGGGTTGAGGACGTCAGGGACGATCAAACTCTCTGTCTCATCAGATGGGATCGTTTTGGGTGTTTGATACACTTCAGAGCTCGACGCGACGATGAGTTCTCCTACGCCATGTTTCTTACATCCTTCGATCACGTTTAAAATCCCCCGTACGCCCACATCGAGAACAAGATCAGGCTTGGAATAGAAAAACTCAGTTCCATTGACCGCTGCCAGATGGATGACGGCATCCATTCCGCGGATCGCTTCAGAAACGATGGAAGGATCCCGAATATCACCCTGAATGAGTTCGATGCGATCGAATACATCGGCAAGGCGGGTCGCTGAGGATCGAAATCCGTTATCAAGGATCCGAACGGGAAGCGTTAATTGAACGAGTTTTCGCACTAAAGCGGCTCCTAAAAAGCCGGTTCCACCGGTCACGAGAATTTTTGTCTTTTTCACACGATCTCCTTGGCAAATTTATGACTGCCTAAAGCGATGTAGTAAATATCGGGAGCTAAGCTGAGATTGCGGCCAAAATTGTTCCAAAAATCATAGATGATGGAAGGGCCTTTCATTTCTTTCGACCATTGCTCCAAAGGCAAAGATGCAAAGAAGGGATGGTTATTCAAAATCAAACTCAAGTGGGACTGCACAATGACTTCACGCGCGTCCGTTTTTGGATGTAATCCAAAACCTTGAATGGCATCTGGATCCACAACGGGGTCAAACCCGAAAAATTCAGCCATTGGGAAAGATTTTTTAAACTCCTCTAAAATGGGCTTGGCTGTGGTTCCGCGGATATCATCAGTGGCAGGCTTCCCCTTAAAAGCGATCCCAAGCAGAGAAATTTTGATTTTTGAAGGGAATTGCGGATTCTGTTGAATCAAATTCTTCAGAAAACGGACCACTTCATGCGGTTGTGTTTCATTGACTCTTCGAGCGGCGAGCGTGATTTCTGGAACGATCCCAAATGCGCTCACGCTTTGCGCTAAAATATGAGAATCTTTGGACAGGCAGGGGCCCCCCACAGGCCCAGGACTTGGTAAATCCGTTCTCGAATACCCAAACCTGCCTACGCTGATCACCTCCTCTGCACTGAGCCCAGATGCATCGCATAGGCGAGCCACCTCATTCGAAAACCCAAATATGACATCTCTTTTTGTATTATCGATCAGTTTGATCATCTCAGCGGTTTCAATATCGCTCACGCGTAAAACAGTGGGGGTTAAAAATTGGAAAATATGACCTGCTCGCACGCTTGTTGCGAGACTATCAGCGCCGATCACCTGAGGCAAATAACGGAGCTCCGCCATGGCTTGCCCTTCTACCGTTCTCTCTGGACAGAAGGCGATTTCAAAGTTCACTTGCGCCGTCTTGAGCGTTTCTCGAACAACCGATCGGGTCGTTCCTAGCTTGACTGTAGAACGTAAAATCACTAAATCGCCAGGTTTGAGCCGCTTTCCAATGTCTTGAGAAATATTTTGAATGCTCGTCAGATTGATTTTTTGATGTTCATCGAGAGGCGTTCCCACTGTGATGATAAACACAGTCGCCTGACAATCTTCGGGAATCTTGTTGAACACTTTCAAACGGCCGTTTTCAATCACTTTTTTAAGCTGGATCGATAAACCTGGCTCAAAAAAATGGGCGCTGCCCGATTGCAGCTTGGCCACTACATCGTCCCGAATCTCTACCCCCGTGACCTGAAACCCTACTTCAGCCATAGCGGTGGCCAGCGTCACCCCAACAAACCCTAAACCGAGAATGCAGATGTTTCGGTCTGGAAAATCATGAGGCACTTGACTGTCGATCATCGATTTTGTCATTGAACTCCAGCGACTTGCGATATTTGATGGATCACAGCGGCGACTCTATGGATGTCTTCTTTGGTAATATCAAAGAAGGAGGGAAGCCATAACCCTTGTGCTGAAATTTGAATGGTGTTCTCAAATCCCACATCTGGAAGCAGATATGGCTTTTGTCGATGCAGCGGCAACCAGAAAGGGCGACAATCAATGGCCTCTTTGTGAAAGAGCTCTTCTAATCGGGAGCGATCTAAACACAGCAGATCTGTCCACTGGCGTACTTCTCCTGTATCTGTATGTAAGAGGGGGAGAGTGATTCCCTCACAAAACTCTAAGGCTGTTCGATACCATTGGTCTCTCTGTTGGAAATGTTGGAGTCGTTTCTCTATTTTTCCGAATTGTGCGAGAGCGATGGCTGCCTGTAGATTGGTGTACTTGAAATTATATCCCATGACAGGATGCAGATCATTGCCTCCTGTGCCACCAAATCTCCTCCCGTGATCCTTCAGTTCTTTCAAACGGTGATACACTTCTGGTTTGTTCGTTGCGACCATCCCGCCTTGGCCAGAAGAGACGGTTTTATTCGCAGAAAAAGAAAAGCAACCGGCATCTCCATAGGTTCCCAAGTACTTTCCCTGATATTTGGAGCCTAATGCTTCTGCCGAATCACAGATCACGGCAAGACCGCATTCTTTTGCAATACTCTCAATGGCCGCATAGTCAGCCCCCCTCCCATTCACATCTACGGGGATGATCGCTTTCGTCCTCGGTCCAATGGCTGAGCGGATTCGATTTGGATCTATTGTAAACCGCACGGGTTCAATATCCACGAGTTTTACTTCGGCGCCCGTCAGTCGCACTGCATTCGCTGTTGCGATAAACGTGAAATCGGGCACGATCACCTCATCGCCGGGACCGATCCCTAATGCCATCAGGCTGAGGGCGATGGCAGCTGTTCCGCTTGTGACAGCGACACAGTGTTTACACCCAATAAAGTTTGCCACCGCTTGTTCAAACTGTGCGGTGACTTCTCCATCATTGATGTATTGACTTTCAATGACTTTCATTGCGGCAATTTGTTCTTTTTCATCGAACTGTGGATAAAACCAGCGCAGTTTCATGATGTTTCTGAAACCTATCTCAATAAAATTTTTCGTCGATTTTCGGATTATTTTGACCGATTTTCGATTTTTTGTCGGGGGGTATTATTAACCCCCGAAAAAAAAATCGAAAATCGGTCAAAATAATCCGAATTCGTTAACAGTCTCTAAGCCTCAAATTGACATAAAATTGCTCTGTTTATTAACATCGCCTCCTAGCTTATGGAAGAAAAAACCTCAGGAATACAAGAACTTAAGATCGCCCTTGGGTCTTGGCGAATCTGGTGTTCGCTCGCCTTCCAAGACATTGTGATTCGATATCGAGGATCCGTTCTAGGACCCTTTTGGATCACGATCAGCACCGCCATTACTGTATACTCCATGGGATTCCTCTACGGCGCATTATTTCATATCGACCGCTCTTCCTATCTCCCTTATTTTACGACAGGGATTATCTCCTGGACCTTCATTTCGATGGTCATCCATGAAAGCACCAAGATCTTTATCGATTCCAAACACTACATGGAAAACATTCAGCTATCCAGCCTCGTCTATATTGGCAGATTGCTGGTCAGAAACCTGATCATACTGATGCATAATATACCGGTGTTTATTTCCATCGCATTATTATACAAGATGGAATTGAATCTCCATTTATTATTGATCTTTCCCAGCTTGATCATCTTATGTCTCAATGCGGTTTTTTACGGAACACTGATCGCTTTAGTCAGCGCTCGATTCCCCGATGTGGGCTCTATTGTTTCCAGCCTTTTGCAAGTGCTCTTCTTCATCACCCCCATTATGTGGTCTCCTTCCAATTTGCCCGAAAAATTCCAGCTCTATCTTCTCATGAATCCTTTTTCCTACTTCGTAGCGCTCATTAGAAACCCACTCTTAGGCATCGGATTTACTCCAAGCGAACAAATCGGCCTTTGTGTTTTAACTCTGGGCGGATTTATGGTATTTATTCCGACCATCAGAAAGTATATCCGCAGGGTCATCTTTTGGATTTAACATGACAGATGCATTCATAAAACTCGACAATGTCTCTTTAGATTATTTCTACTACAAAAAGTATAATCTAAAAAAAACGATGATTAAATCGGCTATCAATCTTTTCACAGGTCACCACGAACCGATCATTCGACTCAAACGCGCTGTAGATGGCATTAGCCTCACCTTCGAGAAGGGTGATCGCATCGCCTTAATTGGAAAAAATGGATCTGGAAAAAGCACTCTTTTGCGCATTCTGTCTGGGATCTATCATCCGACAGGAGGGACGCTCAGCTCCAGAGGAAAAATTTCCTCGTTACTGGATATCAGCGTAGGGCTCAACATTGATGCTACAGGCTATGAAAATATTATTTTAATGGGTATTTTGCATGGCAAGACGAGAAAGCAAATGAGAGCCAAATTTGCTGATATTGAGGAATTTACTGAACTCAAAGACTATCTTAAGCTGCCTGTGCGCACCTACTCAAACGGGATGAAACTTCGGCTGGCCTTTGGGATTGCAACCTGCATTGAGTCTGACATTATCATTCTGGATGAAGTGGTTGGGGTGGGCGATCAAAATTACATGCAGAAAGCGCAGAAAAGGCTGCAAGATTTGGTTCATAATAGTCAAATTCTCATTCTAGCTTCGCATTTCACGCAAGTTCTTGAAAATTTCTGCAACAAATCTTTGGTGCTCGATCAAGGGAAATGCCTTTTCTGGGGCGATCTACAAAAGGGAATTGAGTTATATCACAAGTTGCCGACGGTCACTGGATGAGGGTCGTACGAAATTTTGATCGGGTCTATAGCGAGCAAGAGGATCCCTGGAATATTGGAAACGCCGATTCTTCAAGATACAATTTCTACCATGACAAGATTTTACAATATGCAAAAGACAGATCTTCGATCTTGGATATTGGATGTGGATTTGGCTCTTTTTTAGCGCGCTTTAAAGATCATTTTCATCGACTGATCGGGGTGGAACTGAGCCGCATTGCCATTGCAAAGGGAAAACAAAAGCACCCCGATATCGATTTTTTTCAAGGGTCGGCAGACCACCTGGAGGCGATTCCCCATTTGCCTCCACAGGCAAGTGCGATCCTATCGAGCGATGTCATTTATTATCTCGATGACAAAGGAAAAAGAGCGCACCTTGACTGGATCGCGGATCATTTGCGCCCCCAAGGCCTTGCCTTCATAGCGGCTTGGACGCCTGGAGGAGACTATTTAACTCATGAAGAGCTTAAAGAATGGGTGTTGCGCCGCTTTACAATCGATGAAGAACACCTGCTCGATTCGGGGCATACCGTTTTTCTCTGTAGGCCCAGACAGTTGTATGTGGCCATCACAGTAGATTATGAAACTTGGCATCCGATCCCCGAAGGAAAGGTCATTGACTGGGATGTCGATATCTTTCAACCGTGCGAACGGATGATGCAATTGGGAAACCGCCTACACATTCCTTTTACATTTATGGTTGAGATGGGGGAATATTTTTGGCTTAAACAATCGCTGCCTCATGTAGCTGAAAAAATGGAGACGCAGTGGCAAGAGGCGATTCGCTATGGCCACGATGTACAACTCCACTTACACACCAACTGGCTCCCTGAACTAGGCGCTCGCTGTACCCAAGGCAACTGGGACTGGGACTGGTCCAAAAGAAAAGCCGCCGACTATCCTGGCGACCTGACTGAGCTTATTAAAACCTGTAAGCAGGCTTTAGAGAGCCTGTTGCAAAAGGTCGCGCCTGACTATCGCGCGACTTCTTTCCGTGCGGGGGCTTATCAAACACGTCCCTTTTCCAGACTCTACGATGCTCTCGTAGCCAATGACATTTTGTGCGATACATCCGTGTTTCAATATGGCGTCTCGCAAGAACGGGATTACGATTATTCTTTAGCGCATTCTAACCATCAGCCTTACTGGGCGAGCCGATATGATCCCCAATTGCAAGCGTATGATGCAGAAAGACAGCTCATAGAAATCCCCATTTTCACCTATGCGCCTGGAGCAAGATGGTCTTTAGATGGCGCCGATGCGACCAAAATAGCCAAGCGCCTCACGGAGTATCTCGGAAAAGATCGTTCTTTGCGTACTGAGTGGAAGAGATTATTACGCAAATTTTTGCCAAATTCTCTCGCGCAACGCATGACATCCCTTCGACACAAGATGAATTCTGGGCATCAATATTTTGTCATGATCGGCCACACCAAAGGGGATCATTTTTGGGCCTCGATGGAACAACAATTCAGCATCCTCAAGGAAAAACATCTGTTTTGTTTTACGACATTATCTCAAATGGCGATCGCTGCCCAAAAAGAGCTAGGAGAGACGCGATCTGCCCATCTCCACAAAGAGCGCGTAACATGCGATCGATTACAACGGGCCCTGGAGGCCATGGATTGGGTCTACCATACCATCCAACCGGGACCTACCCTTGAATCGATAGATATCAAAACCTTATTGGCTTACGGGAAAGGGCTCTGTATCACGTATGCGGTCGTCCTGGGCACGCTGCTCAAGAATGAAGGGTACGCCGTCCAATGGCTCACGATGTACGCCAAAAACCATCCGCGAGGCCGAGGAAGCGACGCAATCGATTCTCACGAAGCGCTTCTTGTGACAATCAACAAGAAGGAAATGATTTTTGATCCTATGGCAAATACCCTGATTCCTCATTCTCTCATGGATGTGCTACAAAATCCTGCACTGGCAACACCCAAACTGTCTCCTGATGCGCGTTACCGAGAACGGAAATACGATCTTTACGACACTGCCTTTTGGTATCGTCGTGTATATCAGTATGCCTTGCGCAATCATCTCAAAGATCGACAAATTTTCATCACGCCCCCAATGTAAAGCCGCTTTACATTTGACCTAGGGGCCCCCGAAAACCGCTTCGGTTTTTGGGGTGGTGTATTGCCGCTTTACATTTGACCTAGGGGCCCCCGAAAACCGCTTCGGTTTTTGGGGTGGTGTATTGCTGCTTTACATTTGACCTAGGACCTCAAAAACCGCCCGGTTTTTGGGGCGGTGTATTGCTGCTTTACATTTGACCTAGGACCTCAAAAACCGCCCGGTTTTTGGGGCGGTGTATTGCCTTTACATTTCTGGGACGACATGGCATATTTCTTCTCGTGATGAACAGCGAGAAGCAGTTGAAAGATCATACGATCCAACAATGGAATACCACTCCCTGCGGCAGCGCGAATGTCGAGCCACTCTTAGAGCCAGGCTCTTTAGAGTTTTTCGATGCATTCAGGAAAATCCAGTATGAAAGTACTGACCCCTGGATGAAAGAACTCATCCCTTTTGCCTTGGGGAAGGACAAAAAAGTGCTGGAAATTGGCTTTGGCATGGGCACTGATTTACTCACCTGGCGCTTGGAGGGAGCCGAAGTGTACGGCATCGATCTAACCCCAGAACATTATCGATTGGCAACACTCAATTTTAAAACACACAATCAACCAGCCCATTTGCAAATTGCAGACGCAGCGCACATCCCGTTCCCTTCCGAGTCTTTTGACATTTGCTATTCCCACGGCGTATTACACCATACGCCTGATACAGTCCGATGCATTTCCGAAGCCTATCGCGTGTTAAAGCCAGGAGGGCAATTGATCTTTTCCATGTATAGAACATACAGCGCTTTCCACCTCGTTGCTAAACTGTTGGTTGAAGGCGTATGCCAAGGAAAGCTGAAGCAATTGGGCTATCGCGGTCTGCTTGCGACCCTGGAAAAAGGAGCGGACGGTATTCATATTAAACCACTTGTAAAAACCTACACAATACGTGCGCTGCAACGCATGCTCTCCGATTTTTCCCAAGTGCGATTTAAGGTGGGGCATTTTAAACGAGAACATTTGTCTAAATTTGGGTGGTTGTGCCCCAAATTTTTAGAAAAGCCACTCGAGCGTTGGTTAGGCTGGTATTTGGTTGCTTATGCCACTAAATAAAACGAATCCACTGACTCTCTTTTACACCTCTCCTTACACAGTGAGAAAAGAGACGTTTGAGGAGGCGCTGACCGGCCCCTCTATGAGCTTTGCAGAGTTCAAGCAATTGGTGAAGTCGGGACACATCATCACTCACTTGTTTCAGTATTCCGAAGTGCATTTGATGGCCTCTGATATGCGCCTCATGGCAAAACCTTTTGTTTTGCTCTGTTTGACAAAATTGCTTTCTAGAGGAAAAGCCTATGTCCACGACAAAACAACCGTTCAAAAAATTACCGGCAAGTTATTGGTCTCATTGTTCATCAAATTTGTGAGAGACTGTTTCACAAAAAACCGATTGATGTACAACATCCGGAAAGAAGTCGACTCTTTGTCGCATATCGACAAACAGGTACTGGATCTGTCCAATCCCCCTGTATACCTGAGAACGGATCTCTGTTTCGGTCTTCAGGCGGGAGGGTCTGTCGGCCATATTGCAGGCGTACTGAATCATTTAAGCGTGTTTACAGAACCGCCCATCTTTCTCACTTCAGATCGGATCCCTACAGTGAGCGCTGCATGGGAAACGCATGTCATTGCTCCCGGCGAGCATTTTTGGGATTTTAGTGAACTGCCCGCTTTTGATTATAATCACATCTTTGTCCGCGAGGCATTGAAGAAACTAGGAGACCGAACGCCCTCTTTCATTTATCAAAGATATAGCCACAACAATTACTCTGGCATGAAACTGGCCAAACACTATCAAGTGCCCTTTGTTTTAGAATTCAATGGCTCTGAGATTTGGATCGCTCGCAACTGGGGCAACCCTTTGAAATACGAAACGGTATCCGAGCACATTGAGACCGCCAATTTGGCAGCTGCTCAATTGATTGTAGTGGTCAGTCAACCGCTGAAGGATGACCTTGTGCGAAAGGGCATTGCCGAAGACAAAATCCTGGTCAACCCAAATGGCGTAGATCCCGATCGCTATTCCCCTGACATCGACGGTTCTGAGCTCCGCAAAACGTGGCAGATCGAGCATAAAACAGTGATCGGCTTTATCGGCACTTTCGGGAGATGGCATGGAGCCGAAATACTGGCAGAAGCGTATGGGAAATTGCTGCAAACTTATCCCGAATATCGCGACAAGGTGCGGCTTCTGATGATCGGAGAAGGAACGACCCTTCCCCAGGTGAAACAGACCCTTCAGAAATGGAATGTTGTCAACTCATGCATTTTGACTGGAGCGATCCCGCAAACAGAGGGGCCCGCGTATTTAGCAGCCTGTGATCTCTTGGTGTCTCCGCAGGTTCCGAATCGCGATGGCACCCCATTTTTCGGCTCTCCAACTAAATTATTCGAGTATATGGCGATGGGAAAAGGGATCGTCGCGTCCGATTTAGATCAAATCGGAGAAATTCTAGAGCACAACGAATCTGCACTGCTGACAAAGCCTGGCGATGCGGGTGGCTTAATGCTTGCTCTCAAAACTTTGATAGACGATCCTCAGATGCGGGACCGGCTCGGGCGCGCCGCTCGCAAAAAAGTGATCGATCATTACTCATGGAAAGAGCATACTCGGAAAATCGTGAGTCGCCTGCGTGAAAAGTTTTCTCATTAAGTTGGTTACAAGTGTATTCATCGGAGCCTTTTTCTCGGCTTGGGTCGTCCAAAATGTGAACTTGCGCGAACTGGCTACCTATCCGATCGATTTTACATTGATTGGGCTCGCCATTGCTTTATCTGCGGCGGCTCTGCATCTGCGTGCTTTTCGCTGGCAAAAACTCCTCCTCCCCTTCATCCCTTTGACCTATTGGCAAGTATTCAAAGCGCTTCTTGTTGGCCATGCGATGAATGTCGTTTTGCCCGCCCGTTTGGGAGAACTGTTTCGGGTCAATCTATGCAAGAAATGGTATGCTTTGTCTCGTTCGGTGGCGCTCGCGACCCTGATTTGGGAGCGGATTGCCGATGGAGTGACAGTGGTCTCGTGTTTGATCATCGGAGCTCTTTCGATGAACAGCCTCAGCCACCACGAGGAGGTGGTAGGGCTGATTTTCATAGGAACACCTCTCTTTTTCGGTACTTTATTCATATTCTTTCTCCTCAGGCGCCATTCTCTCGCGCATCTTTTGCGCAATTGGCCCAAACTTCTGGCAAGGGTGCTCCCTTTTCAAAAGGGAGTGCAGGAGGTGCCTCTCTCTACGTTGATGGGGACAATCGGGCTCAGTCTATGCGTGTGGACGTTGGAGGGATTGAGTCTTTGGGCGATTGTCAGAGGAATAGGCATTGCATTGACGCTGCTCCAAACCCTGTTGCTGGTCGGAGTCGTGAGTCTCAGTACGTTGCTTCCATCCCCTCCTGGGTTTCTCGGAACGTTGCAATTTGCATTTGGGATCTCGCTCCTTTCGGCGGGCTGTTCCGCAGCGACTGGGGTATTAGCTGCAACATTAACTCAAATCTTTATCTTTGGATGCCTTGCCGTGACTGGAATGCTTCTGCTCGGCTGGACCGCTCTCAAAAAACCAAGACTGGATGTACACACATGAGAAAAAAAATCTTTCTTCTCTTCGCCGCCATTGCTGTTGGCTCAGGAGTCGGCTTTCTTGTAAAGCCTGCTTACAAGCCGAAAGTATATGACTGCTTTCCGTTCTATGATGAATTTGATCTGCTGGATGTTCGCCTGCACGAGCTGCAGGATAAAGTGGAAAAATTTGTCTTGATCGAGGCGACCAGAACCTATCAAAATAAACCTAAGCCTCTCTATTTTGCTGAAAACAAAGAAAGATACGCGAAATTTAAAGATAAAATTGTCCATTTTGTGGTCGATAAGTTTCCTGAATTTGGGCCCGTGAGCACAGATAAAGATTGGTGGGAACTCGAAAACTTCCAACGGGATCGCCTCAGGATCGCGCTCAGAGCGTGTCGCCCCAATAAACGGGATATCGTTCTATTCACCGATTGCGATGAAATCGTTCGCAGAGAAAAAATCGATGAGATTGTGAAACTGATCGATCAGGAGAAAAACGACCTGGTCTTTGGCACTTTTACGCCCTATGCCTATTTTCTTAATCGTCAAGGAAAGGAACCGTGGTGTCTTTGCATAGCCACTTCTTATGGTACCTTTTCGAAATACATTGTCTCCGGACAAGATTTAAAAAACCTGAGTGGTTTTAGCAGAGGGCATGCAGGATGCGGCTTTAGAGTGTTAGATAAAATTAAACAAAAACACCCGAACAAGAAATGGGCCTTTGCCAATACGCATGATACCGGCTGGCATTTTACCTCTCTCGGGGGGCATAAAGCCATTCTCCAAAAGTTGGATTCGCAGGCGCATATCTTAAATAATACCGAGGAAGCTCGCAGGTTCGAATTTAGCAAGCAAATGCTAAACAATTATCAACTTTGTCAAATTGACGATACTTATCCTCATTATATCATCGATCACAAACAGGAATTCCGCGAAAAGGGATTGGTGGATGAGGACATCACGATCTTTCACTAAAAGGGGCCCAATGTAAAGCAGCAATATACCGAAACAACCTGAAGAGTCGGGAATTTGGCGAGGAGAGTCCTCAAAATTCGTCTCCGGAGCGAGCGACCATTGCCCTCGGGCAAGGCGCGAGTGAGGAGGCGCATTTTGAGGCAAACTCGACGATGCCA
>JAGWZL010000034.1 GCA_018968815.1 Verrucomicrobiota bacterium
CTGCTGCTCGAGCGCAGTCTCGGTCCTTCAGGACCGAGTTAGCCGAGCTATCTATTCCTCTGCGGCAAGGCACTTGCCGCCCCTTGGCAGTAGGAGAATCTCTCCACTTTTAAGGGAGAGTTCTTCAATCGACGAAATCCGAATCCGTTAACATCCTCTTAGCGGGTGGGTCGCCAGGAATTCGGCAACATGTCGGGTTCTCGTTGTCCCCTGTTTTAGCTCTTCCAGAGTCGGTGGTGTATAAGGGGGGAGCAATTCATCCCTCAAAGCCTTGCCATATTTGTCGAGCACAGCCGATGCTAATAGGTCGTATTCAGTTAAGGTGAATCTCACGATTCGCTCCGCTAGGGAGCGCTGCATAGGCAGCAAGTCGGCAAGTTGATGAGCAGAATCTCTGAATACGGTCCGAATTCTCTCAATATAGTCCGAATACGTTTTTATCTTCTCAAGTGAATAACCGAGCATATGTAAAGGCATCAAGGACCGCCCCTCTGGCGTATCTAAAAAGTCTAGATATGCTTGGATGGTCTTTCTTACCTCAGGGGTAAGTGGGTTTGCTGGTGTCTCTCCAGGTCTCAGAGAAACAGAACCGGGTGCTGTACTATTAGTTACATGCGCCATACTCATTCTCCTTTTGTCGCCCGAATAGGGTATCACATTCTTCTCTTTTATGTCATCTTGACAATTCTTAAAATAGTTTGTAGGATATGAAGCATATGAAACTACCCACATATTCTTAATATTCGCTTTCTGCGCCTTCTTTGCCATATTTCGAGACCGCTTCTTGGCCATACTTAAAAGTATGGGTTGCGAAGCGGTCTCAAAATCTGACAAAAAAATGCATCAAAAATCGAATATTCAGAAGGGATAGATTCATGGCCCACAGGTTTCCGCAAGAGCTTCTCAAACTCATCGGCTTATTGAAGAAATGGCCCGGCGTAGGCACGCGTACAGCCGAGCGTTTCGCCTTTGAACTGTTGAAGTGGGATCCAACCGATCTACAGGCCTTAGGCCAAACCTTGCTGCATCTACAAGAACAGGTCCCTCCCTGCCCTACTTGCGGCTGTCTGGCAGATCAGGGGCGATGCACTTTTTGCGCGAACCGCGACACTTCCCAACTTTGTCTTCTGGCCTCCGCCCGAGACGCCTATGCGATCGAAGAGACAGGGCAATATCGAGGTTTGTATCATGTCATTGAACATCTCCTGTCGCCTCTGGATGGACGGCACGCCAATACACTCCGCGTAGACCGGATTGAAAAACGGATCGAAGACCATCAAGTGCGCGAAGTGATCATCGCATTCGATTCCACTTTAGAAGGCGACACAACAGCCCTTTATCTCAAAAATCATCTCAGCCACATGAATCTCTCTATTTCACGCTTAGCTTTTGGTCTGCCTGTCGGCAGCAGTTTGGAACACATCGACGGCGGAACGCTGGCCCGCTCCTTTGCGGGAAGACAAACTCTTTGAACCGATCCAACTAAGATTTTTCATCGACTTTTCGGTTCTTAATTGCAGAAATTGTCGCACCTTCCTATAATTGAGCGACTATGCGACTGATCAAATCTTATGCTCTTCTTTCGATTCTGCTTGCAAGTTACACCGCCCCTTTGATGGGAGTGGAAATCTTTGATGAGCGCAAAGTGGGCCACGTCGAAATCGTGGTCGACTGCGAGGATGGACAGCAATTCGACTCCGCTCCCATTCTGTCTCGACTCAAAACGCAAGAGGGCGATGATTTTTCTCAGCTCACGTTTGATAGCGATTTGAAAAGCTTGGCCGACGAATACGATCGAGTGGAACCGACTCTGCAATTGCAAAACGGCAAGGTCTACATCACGATCCACGTTGTTCCAAAACCGCTCATTCACCAAATCGTGTGGAGCGGCAACGTTCAGTGCACGACATCCGCTCTGCAAAAAGAGCTCGATATCCAGCCCAACACCGTCTTCAATCGGCAAGAGTTCAACAAGGCCTTCAATAAGGTTAAGGAATTTTACTTCAAAAAGGGCTACTTTGAATCGCAGCTGTGCTACTCCATTCAGCCGATCGCCGGCTCCAATCAAATCGACATTTTCATCGATGTGCAAGAGGGGCGCCCCGGCCATATCCGCAAGATCGTACTCAATGGCTTTACCAAATCGGAAGAGAGCGATATCGAAGAGCAAATGTATTTGAAAAAATACAACTTCCTCCTGAGCTGGATCACCGGCACCGGCATCTACCGCGACGAGGCGCTCGAGCAAGATAAGATGACGATCATCAACTATCTGCATAATAAAGGGTATGCCGATGCCAGAGTGCAGATTCACTTGCAAGAAGATCCCGCAAGCGGCAAGTTGATCATCGAAATTACAGCAGAGCGCGGCCCCATCTACTCCTTCGGTACGGTGACGTTTACAGGCAATACCCTCTTTACCGATGAAGAGATCGCCAGACGTTCCATGGTCAAAGAGGGAGAGACCTTCTCCCCCGAAAAGGAGCGCGACACGGCCCAAGCCATTAAGGAGCTCTACGGCCAAAAAGGATACATTGATACAAGCGTCCAATATGAAACCTTGCTCAGAGAAGACGAACCCGTTTTCGATGTCCGTTATTACATCGAGGAGGGCGAACAATACAAAGTGGGGCTCATCCACATTTTTGGCAACTCTTCCACCAACAGCAATGTGATCTTGCGCGAATCGCTCCTCGTGCCTGGGGAGACATTTGATTCGAGAAAATTGAAGGCGACCCAGCAGAGATTAGAGGCGATCGGATACTTTAAAAGCGTCAACGTATATGCCGTCAGAACGGCCGATGACGAATGTTTGGGCGAAACCTATCGAGACGTTTATATCGAAGTGGAAGAGACGACGACCGGCAATGTGAGCCTCTTCATGGGCTTTAGCTCGATGGACGATGTGTTCGGCGGCCTCGATTTAACAGAGAGAAACTTCAATTTGCGCGGGTTAGGCAGAGCACTCGGCGGCCAAATCTCCGCTCTCAGAGGGGGCGGCGAGTTCTTCCACGTGCGCGGCACAGTCGGCAAAAAGCAAAACAATATTTTGATCTCTTGGATGAATCCATACGTCAATGATTCGCTCTGGAGATTGGGCGTGGAGCTCAGCCGCACCTTCAGCGAATTGCAAAAACATATGGTCGTCGTCACGTATGGCGGTTCGGTCTATGCCAATTATCCGCTGACCAGTTATTGGACAGCTGGCATGCGCCAACGCCTGAGGCACTCCAAAGATGATCTGCATTTGGAGGCCAAAGGCACAACGACCGCAGCCCTGGACTCTGTGACCCTCGCTAAGAGAGCCCTCGACCAGCATGGCCTCATTTCAGCCTTTAGCGGCAACTTGAGCTATGATTCGACAGACAACGCCTTTAAACCGCATCGGGGCTGGCGCTCCTATCTCGAGGGCGAAGTCGTTGGGGTGGGCGGAAGCTACGACTTCTTTAAAATCAGCTATCTCAATTCGATCTATTTCCCCGTTTGGCGCAAAGGAACGTTGAAACTGAGAGGCGATTTCAAGTACATCGTCCCCTTTGGGAAGACCAAGAAAAATGGGGTGCCCTATAGCGAAAGGTTCTTCCTCGGCGGCGAGACGACGGTACGCGGCTATAAACCGTTCCTCTTGGGGCCTGTCGTGGAACTGCTCAACGACTCCAACCAGCTCGTCCCGACGCAAACTCCTTTGGGCGGCCTCTCCTCATCGCTCGTCTCTTTGGAGTACAACCAAGAAGTTTTTAGAATGCTCGACGTCTTCGCCTTTCTCGATGTGGGCAGCGTCGAATTTAGGGAATTTTGTATCTCCCAAGTGAGGCCCACTACGGGCGTCGGCCTGCGGCTTGACATTGGAAACCGGACGCCAATTATGGTCGGTTATGGCATTCCTCTAGTCAAAAAAGACCGAAATAGTGAAAAATGGCAGAAAGTCTTCTTCTCGATGGGCGGACAATTTTAACACAATATAAAGGAGCTATTTTTATGCGTAAGTTTTTCCTCTCAGCAGCCACGATCCTCTCCCTCTCTTGTGGATCTGTCATCGCCGCTGAAACACCTGTGATTGGCGTCGTGAACTTTGCGACCTGCATCACCGATTCTAAAACGGGAAAAAAAGAACAAGAAAATTTAGAAGCCATGCGCAAACTCATGACTGCTCAAATCGAAGATACCGATAAAGAGCTGAAAGAAATGGGCGCTCGATTTGAAGATCCTGAATATTTAGACAGCCTCTCTCCCAAAGCCGAGGAGGAGTTAAAGGGCAGATTTCAAGCGCGCCAAGAAGATCTTGTCCGCTATCAAAACCAATTCTATCAAATGATGAACCACGCACAGATGCAAATGTTGCACAAAATGAGCGGGTCCATCGCGAAAGCGGCCGAAAAAATCGCTCTTGAAAAACATCTCGACTATGTGATGAACAAAGAGGCCTGCTTCTATATCCGCCCCGACCTCGACGTCACGGCGCAAGTGATTACCGAACTGGATAAGAAGTTTGAAGCCGAAGAGAAAACCAAAAAAGTAACCGATAACTCTGAGATCCATGCGATTGAAGAAACCATGATCGATCAGGCTGGTTAATGAAGTCCTTTACGCTCAAAGAACTGGGCGCTCAAATTGGCGCCCAATTGATCGGCGATCCAGACTATTGCATTACGGGTGTGAACACCTTAGAGGAGGCTCTCTCCTCGGATGCCTCTTTTCTGGCCAACCCCCGTTATAGCGAAGCGATGAAGAAATCCAAGGCTGGGGTGATTTGCGTAGCTCCGGGCCTTGCTTTGCCTGAGGGGAAGTATTTTTTTATTTCGCCCGATCCATCGCGCTCCTTTCAGCAAATCGCTGAAATTTTAATTGAGGTTTCATCCAGTGGCTTTACGGGCATTCACCCCACTGCTGTGATTCATGAGACAGCGATCATTGGCCCGAATGTGGTCATTGGCCCTCACGCTGTGATTGACCGGAACTCGAGGATTGGCGCGGGGACCCATATCGGCGCCAACGTATCGATTGGGTTTGAGGTGGACATTGGCGCAGATTGTCAACTGCATCCGAACTGTGTCGTGAGAGAGCGGTGCAAGTTGGGCGATCGGGTCATTTTGCAGCCGGGCGCGGTGATTGGTTCCTGTGGATTTGGCTATACGCCCGACAAGATGGGGCGGTTTATCAAGCTGGAGCAGCTTGGGATTGTGGTTTTAGAAGATGACGTAGAAATTGGGGCCAACACGACGATTGACCGGTCTCGTTTCAAGGCCACCCTCATTCGCCGCGGCACAAAAATCGACAACCTGGTGCAAATTGCTCACAATGTGGAAATTGGCGAGGACAATGCGATTGCGGCCCAGACGGGGATTGCCGGGTCTGCGAAGACGGGCAAGCATGTCATCATGGGTGGGCAAGTGGGCATTGTGGGGCACGTCGAGCTGGACGCTCATGTGCAGATCGCGACGCGCGGAGGAGTCAGCAAGTCGCTGAAGGCGGGCAAATATCGAGGAAGCCCAGCGATGCCTCTCATGGAGTACCATCGGCAAGAAGTGCATGTGCGCAAACTCGAAGAGTATGTGCAGCGGCTGAAACTGTTAGAAGAACAGAATCTGAAAAAATCATCTTTGACTTCTCCGTAAATTTTTTATCGTTCTTATCGTTGTATCGTTCCTACCGTTGATGTTGGCCTGAACTGTGTGCATCCATGGCCAACATCAACGGTAGGAACGATACAACGATAAGAACGATGAAAAAAGAAGAGGAGCTGCCTCATGCTGAGTTAACAAGCGACATATACACAAATGGACTCAAAAGTTGGTTTTGGGCCAACCCTTGAATTTTTTTGTGTATAGTGGTCAATCTCTAAAACCCCTTCTCTTTTTTGTTCTTTTGTCGTAGATGAAGGGTATGATCGAGCTCTATTGGAAAACCGCCCGCGACTCTCCTTTTTCGCAAATCAACGATTTTCGCCCAGGCAGTTGGGTCTATGCGAAGGATGCCAATTTAGAAGATCTCACCCGGATTGCGGAAGCGACCCATATCGACATCAATGACTTACGCGATAGCCTCGATAAGTACGAACTGCCCAGAATGGAGCATATCGACGACAACGTCCTGTTTTTCATCCGCCATCCCACCAATTATGAGCTTGGCCTGTATACGGAAACCTTGACCATGATTTTGACCCATAGCTATGTGATTGCCATTTCCCCTCATCGCAGTGAAATCATCGAGAATTTGATTGCTAGCAATACCAGTTTAGGGACCACGCAAAAATCGAAACTGATTCTGCATATTTTGCTGAAAATCACACAAGACTATACCAACAATATCAAACGGGTTAGAGCCAGCATCTTAGGAGCCGAGGAGCCGCCCAAGGTTGTCGATAGCCATTCGATTGTTGTGCTGACCAAGAACGAGGAGATTTTGAATCAATATCTGACCTCTTTAGTGCCTATGCGCAATCTGCTCGAGACCATGGCCTCTGGCAGATACCTCAATTTCTATGAAGCCGACCTCGATCTTCTCGAAGACCTGATGATTGCCGTCCACCAGTCTGAAGATGTGTGCAGCGTCAACATCAAAAGCATCCGGAGTTTGCGAGACTCGTACCACATCATTTTTACCAATGACGTCAACCGAACCATCAAACTCCTTACGGCCGTCACGATTATTTTTACGATCCCCACCATTGTAGCCTCCATTTATGGCATGAACGTGGCGCTTCCCTTTCAAGGCAAAGCCTATGCATTTGTCTTGTTGATGGCGATCACGCTCGCCTTTTCGATCGTGGCGGTCATCTTATTCCGCAAAAATCGCTGGCTCTAAAAAAAAATATGACTTACCATTGTTCCTTTTTTTAGAAGTTGTATGTTTTCCTATTTGATCGCCACCGCTCTTTTGACCCACTTTCAGGAAGCGCTTTTTCCCGACTGGCCGCAAGCCTTTTCGGTGGAGAAGGTGGTCTACCAGGAGAAGACGGACCATTGGGATCTGCTCATTTTTGAAAACCAGATCTTTGGGCGTGTATTGGCCTTGGATGGGGTGGTCCAACTGACTGAACAAGACGAATATGCGTATCATGAGATGATGGTGCATGTGCCGCTTCTGGCCCATCCGAATCCAAAGTCGGTGCTGATTGTGGGCGGCGGCGACGGGGGCATTTTACGAGAGGTGCTGCGGCACAAAGATCTCACCCGCATCATCGAAGTAGAAATCGATGCGCGCATCATCGAAATGTCGAAAAAGTATTTTCCGTCTGTATCGAATGGGGCCTATGAGAACCCAAGGGCCAAAGTGCTCATTCAAGACGCATGGCAATATGTGAAAGAGACCGACGAGCGCTTCGACGTCATCATTGTCGATTCAACCGACCCTGAAGGGCCCGCGAAAGAGCTGTTTAGCGCAGCCTTCTATGGCGACTGCAAAAAGGTCTTGAAGGCGGGGGGCATTTTGGTGAATCAAAATGGGGTCCCCTTTCTCCAGAAAGAGGAACTCAAGGGGAGCTATCAAAACCGGAAACCCCACTTTAAAGAGGTGAGTTTTTACCTCACCGCAGTGCCCACGTACACGGGCGGTTTTTTAACGATTGGCTGGGCCTCTGACAAGAAACACAAAGTGTCGGAAAAAACATTAGCGGAGCGGCTCTCGCGCATCGAGGGCTCCATGCGTTACTATACCCCCGCAATCCACAAGGCCTCTTTCACCCTGCCCCAATTCATGTTGGATTGCATCCACCATAAATAAGACATCTTACACGAGACACAACGACGGATTTTCGAGGTACTTTTGGATGGTTTTGATGAATTTGGCAGCTTCTGCGCCATCGAGGACTCGATGGTCGGCAGAGAGGATCAGATTCATCCGTTTGCCCGCCACCACTTGCCCATTTTTCACACGGGCGCAATCCTCAATGCCTCCAATCGCTAAGATGGCTGCTTGCGGCGGATTGATGATCGCGGCAAAGTCGGTGACTCCAAACATGCCCATATTCGAAATGGTAAACGATCCGCCTTTATATTCTTCGGGTTTGAGTTTGCCCAATTTCGCGCGGGTCGCCAGTTCTTTCACTTCGAGGGAAATTTCGCCCAGATTCTTGTAATCGGCGTGGCGCACGATCGGAGTGATCAGCCCCCCTTCCACGGTCACCGCCACAGAAATATCGATCGTCTTGAACAGAATAATCGCCTGTTTTCCCGAATCAAAACCACTATTCGCATCGGGATGTTCTCTAAGACTAAGCGCCGAGGCCCGAATCACAAAATCGTTGAAGGTGACTTTTAAATTCCCCGCTTTCAGTTGCTCGCGCGCATGCCAAAGCGGCTCCGCATCGATCTCTTGGCGCACATAAATATGGGGGATAAAACTTTTGGCCTGCTGCAGCCTTTGCGCAATCACTTTGCGCATCGGGCTCATCGCCTTTTCTTCAAAACTGCCAGGCATCTCTGTCGGCATCTCTCTTTTGCCAAACGAGACGGTCAAATCGGGCCCTGCAAGGTCCAAATCGCGCGCGGAAATGCGTCCGCCCGGACCAGAGCCTTTCACACTGCTCAAATCGAGACCCTTTTCTTGGGCGATTTTCTTGGCGAGCGGCGAGGCGGCCATCCGTTTTTTCGGTGAGCCTGTAGGAAACGCAAATTCGTAATGGGTCAGGGGCGGTTCTGGCGCAAAAACCGGTTGCTGCATCGCTGTAGTGGGCGCCCCGGCGCTTGCTTTAGGCGCAGCTGCCGCTTCCTTTTTCTCTGTAGGAGCCGCCGCCTGTTTCGGCATCGTCCCTTCGGGTTGATACCCTTCGATGCTCTCGTCTGCTTTGACGGTGAAAATAGCGATCGGCTGGTTGACGGTTGCGTGGCCTCCATTGCCGACGAGAATTTTTCTCAAAAACCCCTCGTCGAGCGCGTTGTACTCCACAGTGGCCTTATCGGTCGCCACTTCGACGAGCACCTCTCCTGCTTCAACGCGGTCACCCTCTTTCTTATGCCATTTCGCAATCGTCCCCTCTTCCATAGTGGGAGAAAGTTTTGGCATCGTCACAGTAAATGGCATATAAGCACCTCAATCGCTTATATTAAGCGAGGACTTCCTGAAGCGCAACTAAAATTCTTTCTTTATTGGGGAGGGTCTCCCGTTCGAGCACCTTTGAATAAGGCATCGGAGTTTCTCTTTGACACACCCGGATGAGCGGCGCATCGAGATCATCGAAACAGTGCTCTATGATCTGAAAGCCGATCTCGGCAGAGATGCCGGCAAAAACATGTCCCTCTTCGACAATGACGCACCGATGGGTCTTGCGCACCGACGCAGCAATCGTTGCAATATCCAGCGGCTTGATCGTGCGCAGATCGATCACTTCCACAGAAATCCCCTGCTTCGCCAGATCGGCTGCCGCCTCAACGCAATTTTTTAAAATGCGGCTATACGAGATGAGGGTCACATCTTTTCCCTCTTTGACCACTTTCGCCTGTCCGATGGGCACTAGATATTCTTCGGTCGGGATCTCCATTTTATCGCCATAGATGAGCTCGCTTTCGAGGAAGATCACCGGGTTATTGGAACGAATGGCCGATTTTAAAAGTCCTTTCGCATCATATGCATTGCTCGGAGAAATGACGATGAAGCCCGGCAAATTGCCATAAATGGCCTCTACGCAATGCGAGTGTTGGCAAGAGACTTGCGCCGCAGCTCCATTCGGACCGCGGAAAACGATAGGCACTTTGAACCTGCCATTGGACATGTAGTAGGTTTTGCAAGCGTTGGAAATGAGTTGATCGGCGGCCACAAAGGAAAAGTTAAAACTCATGAACTCGACAATCGGCCTCAGCCCTGTCTGCGCAGCGCCGATGGCAAGCCCCGTAAATCCGTTTTCTGCGATTGGGGTATCGATGATCCGCTCTGGGCCCCATTTATCGAGCAGTCCCTTGGTCACTTTATATGCGCCATTGTATTCGGCCACCTCTTCGCCCAGAATGAACACTTTTGCATCGCGCGCCATTTCTTCATCGATCGCTTGTCGAAGCGCTTCTCGAACTTCTACCGTCTGCATGCCCATTATTTTGGATCCTCTGGCGCGAACACGCCCTCTTCTAAAGTGATCGGATCGGGCCACGGACTCTCATCCGCAAATTTCATCGCCGCGACCACAATCTCCCTTTGCGCTCGATCGAGCTCTTTGAACTCCTCTTCTGTGAGCAGTCCCGCCTCAATCAGAGATGTTTTCAGAATATGAATGGGATCTTTTTCATTCATGATGCAGGCGAGCTCCTCTTTGGAGCGATATAACGCTGGATCAGAAATCGAGTGGCCCCGAAAACGCTCGGTCATCGCCTCAATCAATACCGGCCGGCTTGTTTGAGTGACCTCTCGGACCACTTCTTTAAACATCGCGTAGCAATCGAAGAAATTGTCTCCATTCACAGTGTAGGCTTTGATGCCGTACGATTTGGCCATATTTTCCGCAATCGGCTGTACAGCAACGGCTCGAGCGACCGCTGTCCCCATGCCCCATTGATTATTCTCAATCACATAAATGCAAGGCAAAGACCAAAGAGCGGCTAGGTTGAGCGATTCATGGACAGCTCCCTGAACCACCGCGCCATCGCCCATGAAGCAGAAACTGGCCTTATTTTTTTCTTTTAGGTACTTGATCGTAAAGGCAGCGCCTGTCGCAATGGGGACGTGTCCCCCCACAATGGCAAGGCCTCCGAGCATCTGTTTGGCGTATAGGTGCATGGAACCGCCCCGTCCGCCGGCGTTGCCGGTGACTCTGCCGTAGAGTTCGGCCATGGCCTCATTAGGGGTGACTCCGAGCAGAAGGGCCAAAGCGTGGCAGCGATAGGTCGTTGTAAACCAATGATGGGAGCCGGCCGCAGCCAGGCATCCCGCTTGGATCGCCTCTTGGCCCATGTAGGAGTGGTAAAACCCCCCCACTTTCCCCTGTTGGTAGGCCTGTTCGCCGCGGATTTCGAAGTTCCGGATGAGGAGCATTTTCGTAAGGTACTCGATGAGCTTGTCTCGGCCCAATTCGGCGATGACCTGCTTGGGGTTAGCCTTATAAAAATGGTACTCCGGTTTCATGTTCACCCTTAAGGTTAGAGTATCTGATTCAAGCAGGGTTGTCAATAGGGCCCCTGTTGGCTCCCCCCGCCAATTCCTGGCAGACCGCTCCCGTGGTTGGGAACGACGTGGGGATTATTGGTCACCGGAACGGTTCTGAGATCATCGTCCGGATTATAGGCTTGGAAACAGCCTGCTAGAGTTAAAAGAGTTAAGCAAAAAAAACGGATCATATACACCTATTTTTTGGACCTATCATACAGGAGATTACCAAAAAAGTTGAGGAAAAAGTCAAAATTCGGTCTACTGAACGCTATTTATTGGGAATTTTATGAAGCCTATTTTTTACGACACTGAGACGACGGGGGTGAAACCTGGCAAGGACCGGATCATTGAAATTGCGGCCTTTGATCCGAGCGAAAACCGCACCTTTTGTACCTTTACGAATCCGGAGCGTCCGATTCCCGCCGAGTCAACAGCGATCTGCCACATTACAGACGAGATGGTGAAAGATGCGCCGCTCATTCGGGACGCTCTTTCGGCATTCATAGAATTTTGCCAAGGGGATGTGGTTCTGATTGCTCATAATAACGATGCTTTTGATCAGCTCTTTTTGGAGGCGGAATTTACGCGTGCGGGATTACCGATGCCGCAGTGGATCTTTATTGATTCTCTGAAGTGGTCGCGCAAATATAGGAATGATCTGCCTCGCCACAGTCTGCAATTTTTACGAGAGGCGTATGGGATTGAGGCCAATCAGGCGCACCGCGCGCTTGACGATGTTCTGGTCTTGCACCAGGTGTTTTCCCGCATGGTGGATGATCTGGAGATGAAGACCGTTCTCAAATTGCTGAGCCAAACTCGGCAGCTAGAGAGGATGCCCTTTGGCAAACATGCGGGGAAGCTTCTCTCAGAAGTGCCAAAAGAGTATATTCGTTGGCTGTTGAAAGAAGGGGCTCTCGACAAAAAGGAAAATGCGGCGCTGAAAGAGACGTTTGAAAAACTGGGAGTATTGGCGTGAATATTGTCATTATTGGCTGTGGGTATATCGGCATGGAGGCAGCTGCCATTTGGAAAAAGAAAGGGTTGCACGTGACGTCGACGACGCGCCATCCGGAGCGACTCGACGCTCTTTCCAAGGTCTCTCAGAAATCGGTGATTTTGAAGGAGGTGGGCGATGCGGAGGAACTGGTGCCGCTGATTGCAGACAATGAGGTGATTGTCGTGACAATTGGAGCAGATAGTCCTGACCAATATGAAAGCGCCTATTTGAACACTGCGCAGCTCATTCGGCATCTCGCTTTGGAGATGGATATGCCGCGGCATCTTATTTACACGAGCAGCACCTCGGTGTATGGCGATCATAAAGGGCAATGGGTGGATGAGACCTCCGAGCTGCTCGCGACCTCTGATCAGGGCAAAATCCTCATAGAAACAGAACAGCAATACCTGTCTCTTGAGGAGATCGGATGGACCCCCTGCATCCTGCGTCTCGCTGAAATTTACGGCCCCGGCAGAGAGCTATCCCGCAGAGTCAAACAGTTCCATGGGCACGTGCTTCCCGGAAGCGGAGATCATTACACCAATATGGTCCACGAGAAAGATTGCGCCTCCGCCCTCGACTACGCCCTGCGCCACCATCTAGAAGGGATCTATAACCTCTCTGACGACGAACACCCCACCCGCAAAGAGCTCTACGACGCCATTTCGCAAAAATTCCAGCTCCCCAAGGTCAAATGGGACCCAACCCACACACCCCTCCATACCGGCAATAAACGAGTCTCCAATCATAAGATCAAAGCCGAAGGCTTTGCCTTCCAATTCCCCCATCGAGTTTTGGATTAACGCTTATCCAAATGAGTTTTTTTGTTTGGATAAAGATCACGATTCATGTAAAATGTGCGCCCAATAAAAACAGAGGAATACAATGGCAGCAACATCGGCAGTAACATCATCACGTCCTACACCTTTTACAGATGAACGGCTGAACACATACCTTACAAAACTAGGGGATGAGCATTGCCAGACTATTGAACGTTGTATCGCGGCAGCGGAATTCGACGTAGAACGCTTCGATCAGGCCACACAAAGGTTTCTACGAGACCTGTGGGATGGCTTGCGGACACAGCTTGGTGAGGTCGGTAAGACCATAAGTGACTTTTCTCCTGATCGACAAGAACAATACAAAGCCCTCAACGAAAGAGTTCAGAATCTAACCCGCTATCTACAGACGAGTCCAGCGCCAGCAAATCTATCCGGAGCGCTTCCAGCACAGGATACGCAACAGTCTGACCTCATTGTAGCTAAGACAAACCCACATACTAATCCCGTGAAGCCGGCTCAATACACATCTTGTGCTGCGGCATTTCTCGAACAGGCATTGCAGGGAAAGCCATTCGATACCAGATGCATCACTCACTCGATACTCAAAGGAGTCGCGGTTCATCAGGAAGCGAGTGGCAGACGGCCAGATACCAATCCTACGATTCTTCAGGTATTAACGTGCGGTTGGTTAAATCTTCAACTTGCGGCACGCCCAATATTCGGCGGCAGACCCCAATCAGCTGATACTCAGCAAACATTTTATCAAGACCTATTGAACCGCTTTGCTGTTGGCGAGGCTGCCATTCTCACCAAAGCGCCTCCAACCTCTGCGGTGTACAAGTCCGATGTCATCGAAGCGCCTCTAACCGTGGCGGTGTACAGGTTCAAGGATGGGTACGTTGTTTTCAATCCTCACGGATCTCCAGAAATCGGTAATCGAGCCTATATCAAAATCTTTCCATCTGCCGAGAAGCTGAGTCAATATTTAAGCACTGCATTCAAGTTCCTCGACTTTCCTGATTATCCTAATGATGATATTAACCCAGAAACAGGACGAGATAATCCCAATATGGTCGAAATGACTTGGGTTACGCTAAAAGAGAGCCAAGGAACACAGCCTAGCGCCCTCGCTCTCCCTGCCCCCGCCCAAGCAAATCCGCGTCCAGCCCCAGCCCAAGCCCAAGCTGACCGCGCATATCTACCAATGGCAGTCGCAGGCTTGGCTCTAAGCGGGCTCGGGCTATTGTACATCCTGTGGAGGAACGGACTTGGGGCGGCCTCCATACGCTTAAGCACTGAGAACCCAGAGCTTTGAGTTTATCTGCTAGACGCGAAAAATCTCGGCCGTTCACGGCCGAGATGAATCGCGCCCAGGAGCTATAAACGAGTCTCCAATCATAAGATCAAAGCCGAAGGCTTTGCCTGCCAATTCCCCCATCGAGTTTTGGATTAACGCTTCTCCAAATGAGTTTTTTTTGTTTGGATAAAAATCACGATTCATGTAAATTGTGCGCCCAATAAAAACGGAGGAATACAATGGCAGGAGTAGCACGTCTTATGATACCTTCAATACCTTCTACAGATGAAGGGCTGAAGCAATACCTTACAAAACTAGGGAATGAGCAGTGCCAGGCTATTGAAGGTTGTATCGTGGCAGCGAAATTCGACGTAGAACGCCTCGATCAGGCCGCACAAAAGAGTCTACGAGAGCTGTGGGAGGGCTTGAGGACACAGCTTGGTGAGATCGGTCAGACCATAAGTGGCTTTTCTCCTGATCGACGAGAACAATACAAAGCCCTCAACGAAAGAGTTCAGAATCTAACCCGTTATCTACAGACGAGTCCAGCGCCAGCAAATCTATCTGGAACGCTTCCAGCACAACAGGGTACGCAACAGTCTGACCTCATTGTAGCTCAGACAAACCCACATACTAATCCCGTGAAGCCGGCTCAATACACATTTTGTGCTGCGGCATTTCTCGAACAGGCATTGCAGAGACAGCCATTCGATACCAGATGCATCACTCACTCGATACTCAAAGGAGTCGCGGTTCATCAG
>JAGWZL010000035.1 GCA_018968815.1 Verrucomicrobiota bacterium
TTTTTAGGGTTCTTTTGAGCCAATTTTCGCCTCAAATTCGGGGGTCAATATGGAAGCTGATATTGACCCCCGAATTTGAGGCGAAAATTGGCCAAAATAATCCCTAAAAATGACGAACCCTTACTTTGTAGACACCCTCTCAAAGGAATAGATTGCTAATGCCCCAAGCGATGACAAAATAAATCGTCATGGACAAGAAATCGTTGAAAGCGGTCACAATAGGGCCCGCCGAAATCGCTGGATCCACGCCAATTTTTGAGAAGAACAGCGGGGAAAACACTCCTAAAAAGGTTCCGGCAAAACAGCCTCCGATCAAGCCGGTGCCGACAATGGCGGCCACAGCTGCGGGAGTCGTGGGGCCAATCGCACTGCCGCACACGCAGTCGAGCCAATAGATTAAAATAGAACATCCCACCCCAAAAATGGCTCCTGTAAAAAGGCCGCTGAGCAATTCTTTGAGAATGATTTCCTTGCGGCTGCCGACAGAGAGCCCGCCGAGAGCCATGATCCGCACCAAAACGGTGCTGCACTGCAATCCGATGTTGCCCGACATACCATTGATCAAAGGGACAAAGAACAAAGCAAAGGTCAACACGCCCCCTTCATGCTTTTGGAAAGAGGACATGACGCCTACGTTGACAAGCCCTGCGAGAAGCGTGACGAGCAACCAAGGCGCGCGGGTCAAAAAACGTCTTAAAATGGGATCGTGAGAGGTAAATTTTCCATTCGTACCGGCCATGCGCGCAATCGTCTCATCGGCTAAATCTTCCATGGCTTCGACAATATCTTCATGCGCGATCACCCCAATGAGTTCATTGTCGATATCGACGACGGGCAGCGAGGAGATCTTGTACCTCTCGACGATATCGATCACCTCTTCTCGAGTGGCGTCGACCGTCACCTTGTGGAGGACGGGGCGCATCACTTGGCGCAGCGGAGTCGATCCGGCATTGATCATCATATTGCGGGCAGGGACAAAACCTTGCAGCTCGCCCGCGTCGTTTAAAATAAAAATCCCTTTGGTAAAATCGATTCTTGGATTGTCCCGAATATAGTCGGCCGCCTCTCCGATGGTCATATCCATCGTGAAAGCAAAAAATTCAGAGGTCATCAACCGCCCGGCGCTTTTTCGGTCGTGCGTTTTCAGCTCGCGGATCCGACCCGCCTTTTTCGAATCGATCAGATCCATCACTCTGCGAAAACGCCTTTCAGGCATATCATCGACCACCCACACCGCTTCATCGGTGGGCATCCTGTCAAAGATTTTTTTTAACTCCAGGTCATCCAGCGCCCGAAAGAGGGAAAGGCGGGTGTCGCTATCGGTATTGATCAGGAATTTGATCTTGTCGTCGCGCGTGGGCAGGTTTTCATATAAGACGGGGCGGACATTCGGGGGCAAGTGAGAGGCGGCATAGGCGAGGTCTATAGGGGAGTGTTCGCACGCGATCTTTGCGATATCGTGCAGCCGTACTTTCGACGTTTGCTTATGAAAAGCCTTTTCGAGCTTTTCTTTGAGCAGATCGTCGATGCGCCCTACCTGGGATTCAGTCTCTTGCTCATCCATGCCCAAAGTATAATATACACTGGAAATTAAACCTACAATCATCTAGTATCGAGGTCCATATGCATGACCCAGAAAAAATACGCAATATCGCCATCATCGCACACATTGACCACGGGAAAACCACTCTTCTCGACGCCCTTCTGAAGCAAGGAAATATTTTTCGCGAACATGAAAAAGTCCCCGAACGGGTCATGGACAGCTATGATCAAGAGAAGGAGCGAGGGATTACGATCTTTGCCAAACACACCTGTGTGATGTACAAAGATTTTAAAATCAACATCATCGACACTCCAGGCCACGCCGACTTTTCGGGCGAGGTGGAGCGGGTGCTGGGGATGGTCAATTCGGTTCTTTTGCTCATCGACGCCCAGGAAGGGCCTATGCCGCAGACCCGGTTTGTCCTTTCGCAGGCTTTGAAGATGGGGCTCAAGCCGATTGTGGTGTTGAACAAGATCGACCGGCCTCATGCGAACCCCGATCGGGCCTTGAATTTGACCTTTGATCTATTTTTGGAACTGGGGGCGAATGATGAGCAGCTGGACTTTTCCTATATTTATGCATCTGGGTTTAATGGGTATGCCATTGAAAACCCGAAAGACACGCCGAAAGATTTGACGCCGCTTTTCGAGCTGATTCTGAAAAAAGCGCCGGCGCCGACGGGCAACCTCGATCTCCCTTTTCTCATGCAGGCGGCCACTTTACAATACGATGATTATGTGGGCAGACAAGCGTGCGGGCGTATTTTGGAAGGCAAAATCCGGAAGAACGACATGGTGACGAGGGTCGATCGAAACGGCAACCACACCAAACACAAAATTGTCCGGATTGAGGGGCATTTGGGGCTGAAGGAAATCGAGCTGGAAGATGCGGGGGCGGGCGATATCGTCGTCTTGTCTGGCGTTCCAGAGATTGAAATTGGGGACACCCTTTGCGATCCGAATGAGATCCATCAGTTGCCGCCGATTACACTGGCTGAGCCGACCGTTTCGGTGGAGTTTTCGATCAATACGAGTCCCTTTGTCGGCAAAGATGGCAAGCATGTGACGATGAACAAGCTGCGAGATCGCCTGCAAAAGGAAAAGCGGGCGAATATTTCGCTAAAAATTGAAGAGATTCCGGGGCGCGATGATGCGATTCGAGTGTGCGGCAGAGGTGAATTGCACCTGGCGGTCCTGATCGAGGCGATGCGCCGAGAAGGATATGAGCTGGCCATTTCGAAGCCGAAGGTGATCACCAAAGAAGTGGATGGAGTGGTCATGGAGCCGATGGAGCGGGTGCACGTGGAAGTGCCCGAGCAATTTTCGGGGACAGTGATTGAGGATCTATCCAAAAGAAAAGGAGAGATGCGCTCTCTGGAGACCTCTGAGCATGGTCTGACGACGATGCAGTTTCTGGTGCCTACCCGCGGTTTAATGGGGTATCGCAACGATTTTCTGACGCGCACATCGGGGTTGGGCGTTCTCACTTCGATTTTTGAGACCTTTGCTCCTTGGAAAGGAGAGATGGCGGGCCGTGCTCGCGGAGTTCTGATTTCGAACAGTCCTGGCAAGGCCAATGGGTATGCGCTGTTCAATTTGCAAGAGCGCGGGTCGCTCTTTGTGAAGCCTGGCGACGAGGTGTATGAGGGGATGGTTGTGGGCGAGCATGCACGAGATAATGATCTCGTGGTGAATGCCACAAAAGCGAAGCAGCTGACCAACGTACGCGCTGCTGGGAGCGATGAGAACATCATTTTGACTCCTCCGCGCAAATTTACCCTGGAACAGGCCATTGACTATATCGCTGATGATGAACTGGTCGAAGTGACGCCGAATTTCATTCGGCTTCGCAAAGTTTATTTGACGGAAAACGAGCGCAAGCGGCATTCTCGTTGAGGAACCTATCCAAGTACAAAGGTTCAGATGTCGAAAAAATGGATTGTAGCGGTCTCGTTGTTAGGGCTGCTCGCGTTTCTCATTCCGATCGAGCATAAATACGACAAGGTGTTCCGTTTTTATTCTCTGACGCTGATTCCGGATGGGCTTAATGTCACTGCGCAATACGAGAAGAAAATCTATTTTTATGTTTCTGATCTGATTGCCCTCGCGCTTTGCTGTATTGTGCGCCCCCCTCTAAAGCGGTGGCTCAGCAATCCTCTTTGGATTGTGTGGCTTTGCGCCCTTGTTTCGATCGTTGTATCCCCTTTTGCGTCCTACCCAATCCCCTATTTTCGACTGTTGCAACTCTTTACGCCATTTGCCCTGGTCACGATTCTCACGCACCTAGAAGAGCCGCAAAAAGTGACCCGTGTGATTTTGACGAGTCTTGTGGCGGCCGGGTTATTGCAGACGGTTGTGGCAATTGGGCAATATTTTCATCAGGCGCCGCTGGGGCTTCGGCTGTTTGGCGAAACGAATCAAACGAGCATCTTTTACACAGCGGA
This sequence comes from Verrucomicrobiota bacterium, assembly GCA_018968815.1. GTDB lineage: Bacteria > Chlamydiota > Chlamydiia > Chlamydiales > SM23-39 > REEB52. The sequence goes on from JAGWZL010000035.1 coordinate 3,987, forward strand.
TGGGAGTCGTTGGCTATGGGACCATCTCACTGGCTATCAAGCGGCGAATGTGATTCTGATGCGAGCCGCAGGCACCTTGCCCCATGCAAATGTGTTGGGGGGCTTTATGGTGTTGTCGATTTTGGCCACCTATTATCTGTCGACGCGCAGAGCTTGGCTCTATACGCTCCCGTTCCAGTTCTTTGCCTTAGCCGTATCTTTTTCGAGGGCCGCGCTATTTGCTTGGGGGATTGCAAGCCTGCTGTGGTGTTGTTTGAACAGGGAGCGGCGTATTTTAGCTGCTGTGATGGGGGCGACTGTGTGTCTGGCGGCCATTTTTCTCTATGAGCCCTATTGGCATCGAGGCGGCGTCGCCAACTACAACGAATGGGTGCAATACTCGGATAATGTGCGCAAGGTGCAACAAGAGACGGGAGTACAAATCGCGAAAGCGCATGCGCTCTTTGGAGTGGGTTTTACGCAATTTTCGGAAAGGGCCTCATCCTACTTTGATCAGACTCTGCCGCAGTACATACGGGCAACTGCTCCGCATAATATCTTTTTATTCCTCGCCTGCGAAACGGGGTTGATTTCCCTGGCAGCGTTTCTTATTTTTCTGGCCAGTTGCCTCTGGAAATTTCTCCGCGCCCCTCGGACCGCGGAAACAACACTGTTTTTTTCCCTTTCGGCCGCCTTCCTGTTCATCGGGCTGTGCGATTTCTATCCCATTCTTTTCCAGCAAGGCCGGTTGATGTTATTCCTGATCGCCGGGTTACTCATCGCCAATAGCCAAAAAGCTGCCCACCCGATGCCAGCTGCATCTCATGCACAGTAGCGGGCAGGGGGGCCATCCTCCCCAATGCGTCATGCTCCGGACGACGGTGGAGAGGGGCGCGCTTCTGGAAGTGGCCGAGTCGGCCAATTGAATATTGCCATCGCTATCACCATTGCAGTCAATATGATCTTGAGTTCTGGGTTCGTTCCGCCTATCATTGTGACTGTTTGGTGCCATATTGTGACTGTTTGGTTGTATACAGCGCCGGTGAAATTCTGGGACTGTTGGAAAGTGACCGCTACCGCTTCTTCTATGCGAGTATCTAGAGGTAGATCAGGACGTTCATGGAAATAAAAATTCCTCATGATCTGATACGTAGTCACAACTGCGGCTAAACCAACCAAGCGCTTCACAGATGCTTGATAAGACATTCATGACCTCCAATGCGTCATTTACGATGATTACAAAAAAGAGGCACACTGAGCTGCACGAGTTCTTCGCAAACAGGCCTCATCTCCTCGTCAAACTGTGCAAAAGCGCCCTCTTGAGAAAAATGTTGGAAAAGCGTTTTGGCCACCTGGGTCATTTTAAATGCGTAATTAGCTCCTGTTCCTAGATAGAAACTGGAGGTTGCAGCAGCATCCCCAAGAAAGATCATGTTTTGCATGGGATCCGCAAAACGTTCCATCTTTTGCACATCGATCGGAACATTGTCCAGGCAGAACAAGCAATGGCTTTTCATGAGCTCAGCTTCCTCGAGCCCCATATCTTCGGCAAATTGAACACATTCATGAAGACCTATTGGGCCTCCTGCAGCATCAGGGCGTGTCTGAAAAAAGAAGACTGTCGCTGAAGGAATCATCACTTTTTTGATGTATACCTGCGGATGATTCAAAATTTGCACGCTAATCAGGCCCTCTTTATGGACGGCCGGAATCATGACCACCCCCGCCAGCGCCTCCCCATAATGGATCGATGGGATGCCCAGCTGCTCGCGCAAATGGCTGTGCGCTCCATCAGCTGCAACTAAAAGATCATAAGGGATCCGCAGCTCCCCTTCCGATGTTTGAATCCAAGCTTGCTGTCCCTGCACACGATGACACTCTCCGCGCATCTGGACTACGCCAAGATCTGCAAGCTTTTGAGACAAAGCATTTTCCAGATCCTTGATGAGAACATATCCGCGTCTTTCCCCTTGAAAGTACAATTCTTGCATGAGGGGGACATGAACGCCCCAGCGCTCCAACAGCTCAAGCGTTGACGTATACAAAAAGAGGGTATTTTGCCGAGTATAAACATCCCGTTTTTCCACGACAGCGACATCGGCTCCAGAAAGCCTTGCCTCGATCGCAGCGCCCAACCCAGCGGGCCCCCCGCCAATGACGAGAATCTTTGGCGCCGCCATCATTGCGCACGAGAAAAACACGAATAGACATTTCAACATCAGATCCACCTCGTAAAAAACAAGCAAAATTTATAACAGAACCCCGCTCTTTTTCACAAGATTTTTATATATCGCGTGATTCGAAAATTGTAGGCACCCTCTAAATGCCGATCTATGATAAACTTCCTGCCGATCGAATATGAAAAACCCATGACCCCCAGGACAACAATGTCATTTAAAAATCTCTCTCTTCGAAAAGAATTACTTCAAGCCATTGAGGATAAAGGATATACGGAAGCCACTCCGATTCAGATACAAGCTATACCCATGATTTTGCGAGGGGAAGATCTTCTGGCGGGGGCGCAAACGGGCACGGGCAAGACGGCTGGGTTTACCCTTCCTTTGCTCCAGAGGCTGATGGAAGGCCATCGGGGCGACGTGAAGGGGCGCAAAGTACGGGGGCTGATTTTGGCGCCAACCCGTGAACTGGCGGCGCAGATCACGGACAGCGTGATGACGTATGGAAAGCACTTACCCTTGAAGGCGCAAGCTGTTTTTGGTGGGGTGAACATGCAAAATCAGATCAAAAAGCTGAGGCAAGGGGCCGACATTTTGATTGCCACTCCGGGGCGTCTGTTGGATCTGGTCTCTCAAAAGGTGGTGGATCTGCGCCATGTGGAGATTTTTATTTTGGACGAGGCGGACCGGATGATGGACATGGGTTTTATTCCTGACATTCGGAAGATTATGGCTGTGATGCCGCAAAATCGGCAAAACCTTTTATTTTCGGCGACGTTTTCCAAGGAAATCAAGCAATTGGCGCAAAGCTTTTTGAAAGCGCCGCAAACGATTGAAATTGCGCCGCACAATACACCGACGGATCTCGTCTCTCAGATTGTGTATCCGGTCGATAGCCGGCGCAAGCGAGAACTGCTCTCGTTTTTGATCCGATCGCAAGAATGGAAGCAAGTTCTTGTATTTACTCGCACGAAGCATGCTGCCAATCGGTTAGCGGAGCAACTGAGGGACGACGGCATTCCGGCCGACGCCATTCATGGAAATAAAAGCCAGGGCGCGCGCATGAGCGCTCTCAGAGCTTTCAAATCGGGCAGCGTACGAGTTCTTGTTGCGACCGACATCGTATCGAGGGGACTCGATATTGATCAGCTGCCTCATGTTGTGAATTTTGAGTTGCCGCCAGTGCCTGAAGACTATGTGCATCGCATTGGCCGAACCGGGCGTGCAGGCAATACGGGCAAAGCCTATTCATTGGTGTGCATTGATGAGCGGCGCATGCTCTCCGACATTGAGCGTCTACTCAAGCAAAAAATTCCGGCGGAAGTGATTTCCGGTTACGAGCCAGATCCATCCATTCGAGCTGAACCGATTCGTCTGGGGAGAAGGCATTATGGTCCACGTCCACCCTCTTCTCAGAAGAAGTTTCATCCCAAAAAGGGAGGCCGCCCCCAACAACCACAGCACGGCAAATACCGGAAAGAGATCCGATCGCGTTGAGAGGGTGTCTACCAAAGTAAGAGTTCGTCCTTTTTAGGGTTCTTCTAAGCCAGTTCCCGCCTCAGAGGGCATGGCTTGCGCTCATTCTATGTCTTGCGATATAGATTGGGATGATGAGGAAACAATACCCAGAATATCTCGCGGCCTGTATTGCCATGTTCAGTTTCGCCTGCCTTTATACCTGCTATAAACTGGCCGGGCAAACAGCCTCTAACGCTACAGTGGTATTTTATCAGAGCCTGTGGAGTTGGCTTTTGCTCCTCCCGTTTTGCTTGGGGAAAAGTCTTCGAACAGCGAAATTGGGCCTCATTTCTCTCCGCTCTCTGTTAGGCTTTGGCGTAGTCTACAGCATGACCTGGGCTCTGAAAACGATTTCGGTGGCGGAAGCCACGTTGCTCAATAACATTTCGCCTCTGCTCGTGCCCTTTGTGGCGCGTCTGTGGCTCAAGGACAAAATCTCTCACGGTCTTTGGCCCTGCCTTGTGTTGGGATTTATCGGTATTTTTATCATCTTGCGGCCCGAGGGAGCGCTCTTGGCAAACGGCAGTACGATCGCCCTCATCTCAGGGCTTTTTACAGCTTTGCTCGTCATCGCAGCGCGCAAAATCGCTCATGAACCTTTGTATAAAATCTTGTTTTATTACACGGCCATCGCGTGTCTTGCAGCAAGTCCGGGCCTGTTGATTCATCCGCACCTTCCCTCTCTGCACGTTTTGCTCTTCACTGGGGCGGCAGGACTCGCGCAGCTCGTCGGTCAATATACCTTCACGCTCTCTTTGCGCCATTTAACGCCGCAGCATATCGCGCCTTTGCTGTACCTCGTCGTCCCTTTTTCAGGGTTGCTGGATTGGTTGATTTGGGATGTTGTGCCCAGTCCTTCTCTCCTGATAGGGATGGGGTTGATCATCCTCGCTGGCCTGATCAGTATGAGGCTGAAGAAATGGGCGCTCATTTTAGTGGATCCGTTCTCTTCGGGAGAACCGTTTAAAACGACGGCCCGAGAGATGGGCTATAAAGTGATCGGCATCTACACGCAAACAGAAGACATCTATGAAAAGCACCACTCAAGCCGAGCGGCTCGGGAACATGATTGCGATGCAGTCTTTTTTTCTTCAGATATTGATACCCTGGTTCCTTCCTTGAAGGCGCTCCCGTTCTCGATCCAGGGTTGTATTCCGACATTGGACATGAGTGTGAGCGTCGCTATGCGGCTCAGCGATCGACTGCATCTGATTGGGAATCCGATCGACATGCTCCCCTATTATCGCGACAAGAGCTTTATGCGTAAGAGATTGAGGGAGTGCTCTTTGCCTTGCCCTGATTTTTCTCTATGTCATACCTCCGAGGAGGTGAGAGATTTTGCTCGATCGCACACATTCCCATTGGTGATCAAAACGCCTCAAGGAGCCGGTTCAGAGCAGGTCTTCATCTGCACTACAGAGGAAGAGCTCCTCCTCCACTTCCGGGAAATCTGCGAACAACCCAACACATACGGTCAACGGGTCCAAGAGGCTGTTGTGGAGGAATTTTTGAGCGGCACGGAATATATCGTCGATGTCTTTGCGGATGGAGAGAAGATTCATATCACCGATGTCTGGTTCTACGACAAAACCTCCATTCGCGATTTGAAAAATATCTACTACAATATCATTTCCCTTCCCTTCGATGATCCCATTGTTGAAAAACTCTCTGCTGCCACCTTGCGTTTATGCGACGCCTTTAAAATCCAAAAAGGGGCTGTGCACTTCGAACTCAAGGACGATCTCAAGCGAGGAATTACCCTCATTGAAATTAACGTCCGCCTCCCAGGAGCAGGCGTGCCCCTTTTGTTGCGAACAACCAGTAACTGGGATCCATTCCGCTCTACGATTGAAGTGTTTACAAAAGGAAAAACCAAACTGCCTCAACCGATTCGAATGAAGCATCTAGCTGTTGTCATGTGTCCTTTGCAACAGGGCGGAACAGTCGAAAAAATTGAAGGCATCGAGGAAATTCAAGCTCTACCGTCGTATGTGCGCCATGTTCTATACATACATCCGGGAGATCAGATAGATTATACCAAACATCTCTTCAACCTCCCCTACCTGGTGTATCTGGCCCACACAGACCGAGCGCAATTATTGAAAGATGTCGCGACCGCTCACCAACTGTTCCACATTGTCTATACCCGTTCCACCGGAAAAAGCGCGTGAGAGTGATAGAACCCTTTTCTATAACTCACGTTTGACCCTGTTTTTGAGTTATAGAACCACTTCCTATCACTCACGAAAAGAGTGAAACTGACTGTAAGTTACTTATATATTTGAACTTGGATCGGGTGCCCACTGCATCAAAACCATGCCGTTGTCGTGAGGGAGGAGTGGGTGTCTGGGGATCGCGCATTGTTTGACGACCTTAAACCCAGATTTTTTGTACAACTCGAGGGCTTTTTGGTTGTCGGCCCAAGCGTGTAAAGAGAGGCTTGTAAAGCCGTGTTCTTGAGCGCGGAGTTTGGCAATGGATATCAGCTGCGCTCCTATGCCCTGTCCTTGAAATTCCCCGATCACTGCGAGCGTAAAAAGGTATAAGCTGTTGGGTATGTGAACGTCATAAAACGGCTTTAAATATTCAAAACGCTCTTTGGGGACCATAGTCACTTTGGGCGGTTTATGAAAGGAGAGCGGAAAGCAATGGAGGAGTCCGACCACATTCCCATCCACCTCGCAGACAGTGGAATGGCGGTAAGACATTTCTCCTATTTTGTTAGACATCGCATCTTTTACGAAATCCTGCAAAGAGGTCTCACTATCAAGGTCATGGAGCAAAAACTCTTCAATCCCTCCACTGGCCAATTGAATCAATGGGGCAATCCGAGAGATATCTTTTGCGGTCGCGGGCCGGCACACCATTGTGCGGCCATCTTTTAGGCTCAATTGCATGGGGTGTTTGATGTTGGTATTGGGCACATTGGGAATTTGCAATTTTTTGGTTTTATAATATTCAGGGAACCATTGGGTGATCACCACTCCCAGACCTAGGAAAAGGATCGGGAGAAAGGAGCTGAGCCAAACATTGCCAGGCCAGTAGAAATCTTTCAATATACTACAGCCCGATAGAGCAGCAAATACCCCAAACCAGACAAGGGAGAGAATATCATTCACGCGCCTGAAGAATGGGGTTTTGTGAAAGGGTTTTAAAGTCTGTTCCTTTGCATATTGGATCGTAAATGGCACTCTCACCAGGATGGACACTCCGACGATGACCATCAGGGCTACATTGGAGGCCAAGTTGATGTGCGCCTCGATCTGGTTGTACAGGGGCATAGAGGGGCCCATGCTGAGATACGCAAAGAAAACCACGGCTCCCCAGTCGAGGATGAATTTTTTCCATAGGTGTTTTCTGGCTACAATGAACAAAGCCGCAAGGCAAACAAGCGCGGATATGGGAATCGTGAAAACTTTGAATTCGATCAGAATAGAAAACAAAATCCAGGGCGAAAAATCTCGAATAAACTGTTTGAGCATAACTTGGCTATAGATACCTACATGCCATTTGTCAAGACTGGTGCTTTTTTGCGTTATACCGAAACAACCTGAAGAGTCGAGAATTTGGAAAGGAGAGTCCTCAAAATTCGCCTCCAGAGCAAGCGACCATTGCCCTCGGGCAAGGCGCAAGTGAGGAGGCGAATTTCGAGGCAAACTCGACGATGCCAAAAACCGATTCTTCAGGTTGTTTCGGTATATCTTGAGGGGGGCCTGGTGTTTAAATATTTAATGTAATAAACAAAATTTCAAGATTTACTAAAAATATAATAAAGTGCATAATAAATAAACAATCAAACTGTGTGCTTAATTATGAAAATTAATTATTTACAATCAAATTCTCCGGTTCATTTCGACGCTTTGCAGAATACAAAAACAGAAGACAGCCCCGTCTTTGCAGAAGACTTTGCGGAAGATCTGATTGGCCCATTAAGAGAACATTTACTCGCTCGTATGTCAGTACATGGGTTATACCGTGCTGGAAAAGCGCAGAGAACCATTGTTCATGAAGCATTTATAGAAGATATCCTGCCCTTCGGACCCGCAGACAGTCGACAATTGCTCTATATACTCAATATGTCCATCCCATATTTAAAAGAACTCCCGCAGCTTGTCATCATTTTGCCGGCAAATGACCTCCATCTGAAAAAAGGAGATCCACTTTATGTCACAATGGAGCACACAATCGATATGCGCGGGATCTCGCCACAGAACAGCTGGATGACAGAAGAAACAGAACACTCGGTTCTATCCGTTCAAAATAGCCAAAATCAGACTCTTGAGATCGCTAAGAATGGATATCCTGTCCATTTCCTGTCGCATTCCCCTGCGATATTGAAAAATGTCAGATCGGTTACTCGATCTTTCAATTATAGGTCAAACGCCACAGAAACACATATGATTTTAGATTTTGCCGACGGTTCTTCCCAGCGATTTATAGCTCTTAGAATTAACTCCACTGAACAATTTATGCGAGATATAGCCTCTCCGGGAGACTTACTGGTCTTGACAACAGGCCACCGTCATACAGGCCACCATGATGGTGGTTATGGGGGTCCAGGCCCCGGCCCTGAGGTGCAAAAATATTGGGCTGAACAACTCAGGAAACTAGGAAGAAACGACCGTCTAACAGGAACACATGTAGATTCCCATCAATTTTTGAAGGGTGAAGCGCTGGCATGGGATCCAGAGATTCTCAATCTCAGTCGCTAAGAATCTTTACAGTACACTCCCTCTCTGTACCGGACAAAAAATAATTTGATGAAAAGAACTCGCGAAACATAGATCATATCCGCCCGAGTAATGTATTCCGATATTAAGAATTTCGGGATACATTCATAGATTCGTATACCGTTCCTTCCGTTGAATGTTCAACCAATAGCGAGTGTGTTTTAAGTCTCCTGTTTTATAGAGGGCCTTTTTTTCTACTAGATCGTTCAAGTCTCTCGTTGCCGTGGCTCTGGATGTTTTGGTGATTTTAATGTAATTTTCCGCGCTCAATCCACCGGAAAAACCTTTCAGCCCTTCTGCAAACATCCTCAATAAAACTTTTTCCTGTCTTTCATTCAGATGATTCTTTAATTCATTCAGAATTCTCGACTTTTCTATTAAAAAATGGATTAACGAGAGTGATTCTGCTTGAGACTCTAAAATCACCTCTGCAAAAAACTGAATCCAATTCTGTATATCCAAGGTTCGATTGCACGCAGCGAGCGCTTGATAATATTCTTTTTTCCTTCTCACGATCCCCTGTGACACAGCTAGTAGTGTGGGACTTCCTAAACCTTGCGAAAGAGCTTTTTCAACCAGCGCGCGCCCGATGCGCCCATTGCCATCCTCAAAAGGATGTATGCTTTCAAAATAGACATGGGTGATCGCCGCTCTGACTAAGGCAGGCTCTTTCTCTTTTGAATCGTTAAACCACTGGATAAACCGACTCATCTCTTGATGCACTGTGTGGGATGGTGGAGCTTCAAAAAAGATTTGATGTTTGTCGTATCTGCCCGACACAATCTGCATAGGCTCTGCATGAGTCCGATATTTCCCTATGTCCGAAATTCTAGAGTCCCCGTCCATTAACATTTGATGCCATTCAAACAACATCTGATGGGTGAGCATCTTTTCATGCGTGTTATACATATTCCATAACAAATCCCCCATCCCTTGTTCTTTAGCAGGGATTTTGTCCTTCACAACAAGACCAAAATGCCTACGAATCGAAGATTGCAGACTCTCCCGCTCCAATATTTCCCCTTCGATTGCCGAACTTTTGAGCCCCTCAGTACAAAGGATCTCAATCGTGAACAGCTTCTTTTTGTCTTCATCAAGGGTTTTTAACATCGCTAACGCCCCCCCTGAAGCTAAGAGGAATTGCCTCTCCAAAGCCAAAAACGCCTTGGAATCATACGTAAATTTTGGCCATTGCGGCAGCTGCCAATTCCATTTCATGAGCAATACACCTATCCCCTATAACTCACATTTTACCACATTTATGAGTTATAGAGCAACTTCCTATAACTCACGAAAAGAAGGAAATTGGATGTATGTTGCTTATTTTTAGGCACATATCTTTTATTTGAACTGGGGCGGCTGAGTACTACCAGCAGGCATGAGCCTAGCAAACGCCTCACTAACCGCCAGCTCAAGCTGATGTTTGAGTGGCGCCCCATCATCTCGATCGACAAAGTGCGGAACGAACTCCATGCAGTGAGCAATCCGCCATTTAAGTCTAAAAACTGCTTTTAAACACTCCGGCCATTCGCGATATTCATCTTTGAACGATCTTAGTTCGCTGCGAGAAAAGGGGCCTTCGATCAATCGCCTGAAACACGAAAAAGACATTGCACCTCCATTTTTCAAAAGTTTTTCAGTATAATTCAGACAAGTATTTTTTGTATACTTTCTTGATTCAAAACCGCAGCATGTTGATGTCTTTCTGATTTCATAGATTTGATAAAAGTGAATTTCCCTATCTCATTAATCCGGATCACATCGAAACCCAAGCGAAATAGAAGTCCCTTAAAGCACTCTATGTTGGCAATTCTAGACGTTGCTTAAGCAATCCATAGATGCCCATCCAGCTTTAAACATCGATGGGCCTCTTTGAGGTAATCCAAAAAATTTGCCCCATCAGCTTCCGGAGCGGCGAGCTCGGCGGTTTTTCGACCACCCCTTCTGATGATGTATCGTTGGGGCCCCGGTGAACGAAAAACATCGCCGACGATGTTTTTCGAAAGGGGGGG
>JAGWZL010000036.1 GCA_018968815.1 Verrucomicrobiota bacterium
CAAAATTCGTCTCCGGAGCGAGCGACCATTGCCCTCGGGCAAGGCGCGAGTGAGGAGGCGCATTTTGAGGCAAACTCGACGATGCCAAAAACCGATTCTTCAGGTTGTTTCGGTATACCCCTAGGGATGTCAGCATATAAGATTCCCACTACTTATGTCGAAATACAAGGACATAAATATGCGATGGAGATTGATTTAGGATCTAAAACCGCCCTGACTCTTCATAAAAGTGTTCTTGAGCAAATCAAAAAAACGTCTGCCGGAACTTCTCGCTGGATGAATGTTAAGGGAGAGAAATATGAAACGCCTAAATATTCGATTCAAGAGGTTAAAATAGGAAATTTCTCCGTTCACAATGCTTCTTCAAAAGAAGAGTCGGGAAATTTTGCCAATCACGGGTCTATCTTGGTACAAGATTCGGCGTGCCAAGCGGAACAGCAAGCGGGCAGGATTGGCAGAGATCTTTTCTCTCATCATAATCTGTTTTTAGATTGTCATCGTTTGGTGTGTTTCATCTGCTCTCATGTGCAAGATCTTCGGAAAAGTGATTATCAACTGGATCGCTTCACACAAACTCCCATGCATATGACTTCCGATGGTGTTGTGATTGAAGTGGATACGGACATAGGCGCCAAAAGATTCCTTCTGGACACAGGATCGACAATTTCCGTTATCCGAAATATAGATATTCCGGAGAAGATTGCCTTTCATAATGCCATGCCTGTGTATGAGAGTTCGAAGTTTCTCATAAGAGGGACAGACTTTGGGAAGCAGATTTTATATCTTTTGGACATCAGTCCAGATTTCAAGGATTCTGATGGGATTTTGGGCATGAATTTCTTCAATGAACATGCTGTGTTTTTAGATTTTACGAAAAATGTTGTATACATAGGCAGAAGCTCAGAGGTTCTACGGCCTACTGATTGATGTTATACGCAAACGGACTTCATGTCATTCCTGTGAGGTGATATTGAGGACCCCATTTTGTTAACATGATGTATGACTTGCCTCCTATCAGTTAGTTGCTAACTGCGGGTTTTAAGGTCGTCTGTTCCCATTCTTTTAATGCCTGCAGTTCAGCCTGATGGTTGGCCCATAGAGAATTTAGAGAAGTGAAAATGCGAGAGCCACCATCAAACAAAAGGCTGCCGCCGCCAATAGAAAAGAAAATTCCGCCCACACTCACGCAAAATACCCCTGAAACGATCTCTCCGACTCCGAACATGAATTCCCGAACTAGCTTTGCTTGCTCCGGATTGTTGCCCCACTCCGATTCATACAAAGCTGCAAGGAGGTGGTTACTCGAATATGGCTTATATTCGTCTCTAATGCGGTCATCACCGGTTGGACGCTTGTTGTATAGATTTAAAGAAGATGCGTACGTCCGATACCAATAGAACAATCTTTCAATAGCAATGATCTTGAGAGGATTTTCTCCAGCCTTTTTCGCTTTCTCCCTGGCAACATCAAACTGATAAAAAGCGATCGTCGATTTTCCATAAGACTGTGTAATGAAAGCTTCAAACATACCTGATGCATATTCAGATCTAATTGATTCTGGTACTGTCGAGCAAGCAGCGTACCCAGACCCTAAAAACAACAGCAATCCAAGAAAAACGAACACTTTTTTCATGCTAATCCCAAAAATCTCATGATTACGATAAGCAGTGCTGCGATATAAGAAAGCGCTGACAAAGCACCGAAAAATAGCGTATGTGAAAGATACAGCGTCTTCTTGGTCTTTTTCCACTGATCCCAAGTGTACAGCATTTTCGGCACGATCATATAGCTCGGAAGCACCAAGAAGAAAATAAACGTAAGGCTTTTCAAAATGGATATGGTTCGTAAGTCCATCAGCAGTACTCCTGAGAGGGATCGTATTTTTATCGAACAAATATTTGCTAAGTAAGATTTTGTCGCAACTAGAAAAGTGTTCAAGTTGCAAAAAAGTTACACTTGGCGACCAAGAACCTATGGTTGAGACTTTGCGCCAAGTGAAAGACAGGCTGCCCCCTTGAAACGGGAAAGCTTGTTTACATTCCCAGCACTCTACACACGAGCTGAGTCAGGGAGAAGGATGTCTGAGGAGCGGGCGTGATGGGGGATTGCAGGGAAGCAGCGGTCAATGACGGATCCATGAGGATAGTACATACGGCGAGCGCGGTCACGACTGCCATTTGGCACAATCTTCTGTTTGAAATCTGTTCATTTGCTCCACATCCATATGGAACGTTGCCCATACCAGGTTCAGTCATGCCAATACTGATCATATAAAACTCCTATAAAAATTTATAATATTTTACATAATTATATGGTTTTTAGCAATCTTTAGTTTGGTGTGTTTTATGTAATATTAAGTGATTTAAAATAAATAGTTTGCGACAGGCTGTCTCTATAAAACTATCCCAATAAAAAAAGTTTCGATGGGCGAAAAAAAAAGGTATGGTACTATCGATTGTTATGTTGTATGGACTGGCTTTTCTGAAGTCGCGTAGCATGCAGGTTTGCCTTGTGGTGGGTCTGTATTTAATGTGTGCCCCTTTTCTCTCTATGGAAATGCATCAGGGCTTATACACGATCAGCCTGTTGATCAAGGATGTTTTGCTCTGGATGCTCCCCATCACAGTCAGCCTCTTCATCGCTTATGCGATCTCTTCGTTTGAGAAGCAGGCCCCTCTGTTCATTCTCTTTCTGTTTCTGTTTGAAGCGGTGTCGAACTCTCTCAGCATTTGGTATGCCTTTGGATGTGGTCATGTAGCTGGCATGTATCTCCCTGCCAGCGCGCCTGAAATCTTGAACAGCGCGTTTGGCCCTCTATGGCGCCTTCCTTTGACCAGGCCCGCTTGGTGGGGCGCCGATAAAGGCACCTTTGTGGGCATCTTTCTAGGCCTTCTGGCTATTTTGAAGCTCCCCTATCTCCGTCAAGGAATCGCTGTGGGCAAAGGGGTCGCGGAAAAAATCTTGACGAAACTATTTTCGCGCCTCATTCCTCTCTTCGTTCTTGGCTTCGTAGCGAAAATGTATAAGACCCGGCTGTTTGATCAGATGTTTACCCAATATGCCGATGTGCTGTTAGGATTGGTACTCAGTTTAGCTGTGTACATGGCGCTCCTTTTTTGGGTCGGCAGCGGTTTTTCCCTGCCCATTTTTTTCAGACACGTCAAAAATCTCCTGCCCGCAGCTGGCATTGCCTTCAGCTCAGGGTGCAGTCTGTCCACCATGCCTTGGACGATTCAAGGCACCTCTAAAAATTTGAAAAACCCCGATCTGGCTCAGGCCGTCATTCCGGCCACGACCAACATCCAACAGATCGGGGACTGCATCGCAAACGCCTTTTTATGTTTCTTGATTTATCTGCACTTCAACGGCCATCCACCCCCCCTCTCAATATGGCTGCCCTTCAGTGCGGTGTTTGTGCTGGCCCGGTTTGCGACCGCTGCCATCATTGGCGGCGCCATTTTCATCATGCTGCCCATCTATGAAACCTATCTGCACTTCACCCCCGAGATGATCGCGATTATTTTGGCTTTTAATGTGATCCTCGACCCGATCATCACCTGCTCCAACGTCATGGCCAACGGAGCCCTATGCCGCATCTTTGAAAGAGCCTGGTGCGCCGTCTTCCCGCAAATCCACCCCACACGTAATACGCCATGACAGAAGTGAAAATCAGCAACCATCCACCTACCCCTGAAGAATTTGTCTCCTTAAGAGAGGCCGTCAAGCTGCCCCCCAGAACTGTCGCAAGCGCTCGCAAGGGAATCCCTAACTCCCTCTTCTGGGTCACTGTACGCGAAGGAAAAAAACTCGTCGGCATGGGGCGTGTGGTTGGGGATGGCGGCTCTGTGGTGCAAATTACAGACGTGATCGTGGACCCAGAGCATCAAGAGCAAGGAATCGCAGCGCTGATTTTTGACCGCATTCAATCCTTTATCCAAGCCAACGTCCCGCACGATGCGTTTGTGTGCCTATTTGCTACGAAAGACGCGATCTCCTTTTACGAAACAAAAGGCTTTCGCCTCTCTCAAGAACAGTGGCCAGGCATGTTTTGGCCTTCCGCAGACAGAAAGACAAAATCATGACCTATTGTGTGATTGTTCTCACCGTTCCCGAAACCCATGCTGACGCCGTCAGAGAGGCCATGGGCCAGGCAGGCGCGGGCCACATCGGCGAATACGCCTTTTGCAGCTTCTCGATGAAAGGGACAGGGCGATTTTTGCCTTTGGCCGGAGCAAACCCTTTTCTCGGCTCGGCAGGAAAAATGGAATCATGCACCGAAGAGCGGATTGAAACGATGTGCCACAAAGACAAACTCCCCGCCGTACTGCAAGCCATTCGCAAGGCCCACCCTTATGAAACCCCTTATATCTACACGTTCACAGTTTCTTAAATAAGAACGTGTGTAGATCCGGCAGCATCTCGGGAGCGTTTTGTGTCAGCCACTCATCGACCGGATCTGTCGAGTCCCGAATCGACTTCTCGCGGGCTCTCTCGAAGGGCAAATCGGCGCTTTTGAAAAAACTGCCCACATCAATCTGATAGGCCCTTGTCCCGTCATAACCATAGTTCTTTAAGAAGGAACGGTCCCGATTCAAAATCCCAAGGCTTGCCCTCTCATCAATGACCGCAAACAACGCATTCAGAATGTTTTTCGCCTCATGTTCGTCGCCCCGGGTCAAGGCCTCAGAAAAGGCCTTCATCAACAGCGGATGCTTGTGTTGGAGCACAAACGAAGTGGCGCCTAAAGGCAACCGGTGTTTGCAACCAGCAGAATCAATCACAGTGAGAAAACGGTTCGAACTGCTTTGCCCCAAATGGATGGCCAAAAGAGCCGTCTGCTCCTTCAACTCCTGAAAAGCAATCTGGAAACTCGTCAAAATAAACTGTTCCCTGATTTTGTGCTCCGCTTCGAGCTTCTCCCGATACGCCCTGACAGGCAGCGCCTTGGCCCAAAACGGAGTTTTATAAATGTCTGTACGGGGAAATTTGAGGACATATTTTCCATCCTCGCTTGTAAAAGCAAAACATTGCCGCCCTCTGCCCAGATAACGAAAAGTTTGCTGTAACGCCTGATCCGCCTCCTCACTCCACTCTTCCGAAGCAGGATTGGATAAGCTCTGAATCCGCCGACTGCTAAAACCGCTTTTCAGCGCGTGAAGACCTTGGCCCACCTCGACGCAAACCAACACAAGAGCTAAGAGTAGAAGGATTCTTCTCATCATGGAAACGGCAATTCATCCACGGAATCGGTGCGTATAAAAAAACGAGTAGTCACCTCTTTGGGCTGCAAATACTCCATGAGCGCTTCATGGAACCTCTCCGATGAACAATGGTCCCCGCAAGTGAAAAGATCAATAAAGCAGGCCCCATGTTCCGGATAAGTGTGCAAGCTGGCGTGGCTCTCCGAAAGCAGATAGAGCATCGTCAAGCCATGCGGCGGAAATCGATGAAAGGTTTGATTCAAAACCGTTGCGCCTGAAGCTGCGACCGCTCGATCCATGGCTTGCATGAGACGCTCTACATCGCTCAATTGATTCACATCGCAACCCAGATAGCTCGCAAAAAAATGCTTGCCGCGGAAAAGATAGTCGCTTTGACCAAACACATGGCCGACCATTACCAAAACAACAACGACCCAACGCATGTCAAAAAATGATACACAATCCGAGATTTAAAGAGGAGGTTTTTCTTTAGGATCGGGAACTGTGAGTGTATCCGCCAACTTTTTTGGCCTCTTTTGCAAAAGAAAGGTGAGCGTCCCCCCAACGACGATCAGCGCCGTTCCAAGGATTGTGCGCAGGGAAGGAGGAACATGGAAGAGCAGCCAACTGATCAACCCCGCATAAATCACGGTGGAATAGCCCAGAGGAGATAAAAAAGAGGCCGTCCCATAACGGTACGCCACAGTGAGCAGCATTTGCGCCATGACTGTGGCCAGCCCAACGCCTATAATTTTGAACCACTGTACCCCAGTGGGAGTCACCCAATAGAGAATCGCAAACGGAGCGCTAAATAGGGTGCCGAACAGAAAATAATAAAACAGCGTGCGACTCATCGGCTCGCGATTCAAATTGAGGATCCGCAAAGAGGCAAAGGCGACCGCAGACAAAACGCCAGCTAAAAGACCGAATAAAAATCCCTCTTGGAAAATGTGCCGCGAGGGATTCAAAATCACGGCGACGCCCACAAAGCCAATGAGGATCGACCACCAAACATGCCGATCGATCTTTTCTTGGGTCCAGATCCACCAAATGATCGGGACAAAAACCGGCGCTGTATAGTTGAGCGTGGTCGCATCGGTCAAGTTGAGATAGCGAATCGCTACAAAATAGAGATAATAACTCAACACTCCCGTCACATCCCGCACCAAATGGATCGATAGAATGTCGGTTTTTAACGGGCGCACCCCCTTTCTCAAAGCCAACGGCAATACACAGAGAAGGCTAACCCAGTTTTGAAAAAAAATAATCTGAATCGTCGGAAAGGCAGATTTAAAACTCCAAACCAAAGAACTGGCAGTGACAAAAAAGACATACGCACACAGGCAAATGACAATCCCAAGCGCTAAATGAGAAGAGTTTTCTTCACGTGCCATGCATTTTTATCATATATTAAATCCGATTTTGGTAAATAGGGTAAGAGACTGTGGAGAAAGGGAAATATGGAACCTGATACTGGAAAAATGGAATGGCTTGAATTTGACCTGTTAGCGCCCTACACGCATGTTGTCCATGGCGTGTTTTTGCGGCATGGAGGCATGAGCCAAGGACCCTTTTCATCGTTGAATCTGAGCGGCGATGTAGGGGATCATCCCGACAGCTATAAGACCAATCGAAAACGGGTCCAAGAGGCTTTGTCGATCCCTAAACTGATCTTCCCTCACCAAACGCATGGAGCCTCTGTAGCCAGAATTACCGCAAAAAACCTCGATAAGCCGGTGCAGGCGGATGCGATGTTCACAACGGAAAAAAATATTGCGCTGGGTGTGACTCATGCCGATTGCCAGGCGGCCATTTTTTATGATCCCGTCCATGAAGCGGTTGGCATTGTGCACGCTGGCTGGAGAGGGCTTGTGCAAAATATTTACGCCCGGACATTGGAAGCCATGCAAAGAGATATCGGCACAAGACCCCAGAATCTCGTAGTTTGCATCGCTCCTTCGCTGGGCCCCGATCACGCTGAATTTAAAAATTATAAACAAGAGTTTCCGCAAGAATTTTGGGGATCTCAAATCAAACCCAACTATTTCAATCTTTGGGATATCGCGAGAAAACAGCTCAGCGCGCTCGGAATTCTCGAGAAGAACATTGAGATTTCGGAGATCTGCACCCAGTGCAATGACAAAGAGTATTTTTCGTACCGCAGAGAAAAAGAGACGGGGAGAAACGGAACAATCGTTGCATTGAATGGCTGATTTGAGAAAAGAACCGGAAAATCGATTGAAACTTTTGACTCGGATAGGTTCAAATAGTTCTGAATGCAAACATTGCGATTACCAGGACTCCAACTGATTACGCCTCGCGTCTACGAGGACGAAAGAGGCTATTTTTATGAAAGTTATCGCGCCCTCAGCCATGCGGGGATGCCGCCGTTTGTCCAAGATAACCTCTCCTTCTCCCGCCAACATACGATTCGGGGCCTCCATTTTCAATCGGCGCCCGGTCAAGCCAAACTGATCAGCTGCCTCAAAGGGGAAATTTGGGATGTAGCTGTGGACCTTCGCGCCGATTCTCCGACGTTTATGCAGTGGGAAGCTGTTCATTTAAACGATCAAACGCATCAGCAGCTCTATATCCCGGTTGGCTTTGCGCACGGATTTTGCGTGTTGAGCCAAGAGGCCCTTGTCCATTACAAAGTCAGTTCGTTTTATCACCCAGAAACAGAAAAATCGATCCGCTGGAATGACCCCGATCTCAATGTCGCATGGCCCACGAAAACGCCGATTTTATCGCCGCGCGATCAGATCAGCCCCTATTGGAAGGAGATGAACCAAGATGTTGTGGATCACAGGATGTAAAGGCCTTTTGGGCGCAGCGCTCGTGCGCGCAAGCCGCCAGGCTGTATTGGCCACCGGCAAAGAGGTCGATATCGGCGATCTCGCGGCTGTGCGCCAGTTTGCAGAAAAACATCCCGGGATCACGCATCTAGTCAATTGCGCTGCATTTTCTCAAGTGGATGCAGCTGAAGAATTTAAGGAAATGGCTTATCACACGAACGCGCGAGGGCCCGGCCATTTGGCCATTGTGGCGCGAGAAATGGGGGCGAAGTTGATTCACATATCGACCGATTATGTGTTTGATGGGAAAGGGAGAACGCCTCTTGTGGAAACGGCGCCGACAGGGCCTTTGAACACGTATGGCAAGACGAAGTGGGAAGGGGAGCAAAAGGTGTTAGAACAGGGGGCTTGTGTGATTCGCACATCGTGGCTCTTTGGGAGTGGGGGACAAAATTTCGTCTCCAAACTGCTGAAACTCCTCCAGACGCAGCGACAGATTCGTCTCACGGACGATCAGTGGAGCCGGTTTACGTATGCGCCCGATTTAGCGCAGGCGATTTTGAGTGTATTGGATCGGACAGGGTTGTATCAATATGCCAATCGGGGCGTTGCGACCAAGTATGAGTTTGGGGTTGCGATGCGGGAAGAGGCCTGTGCGTTGGGTTATCCGATTGTAACGGATGAAATTCTCTCTGTGCCTGGAGCGAGTTTTCCCTCTCCTTGCGAAAGGCCGATCTATTCGGCATTTGATACGAGTAAAATGGAACGAATTGTGAACATCAGACATTGGCGGGACGCGCTCAAGGAATTTTTATGCGAACAAATGCCAGCTTACTTGTAACGGGTGGCGCAGGGTTTATCGGATCTGCTTTCATTCGCACTCTGCTTCGGAAGTCGGAATTTACCGGCAAAATTCTCAATTATGACCTGTTGACCTATGCGGGCGATCTTTCGTTTCTCGATGGGTTTCATGCGCATCCCCGTTATCGATTTGTCCAGGGGGATATTCTCAATCAGGCGCTTGTTGAAAAGTTGATTTTAGAGGAAGAGGTCGATACGCTTGTCCATTTTGCGGCCGAAACGCATGTCGATCGGAGCATTGCTTCTGCGGCTGTGTTTGTGGAGACCAATGTGAAAGGGACGTTGTCTTTGTTAGAGGCGGCGAGAAAGTTTCCCCGTCTGCACTTTCATCATGTTTCTACCGATGAGGTGTATGGATCGCTTGGAGAAAGCGGCGCTTTTTGCGAACACTCGCCCTACCGCCCCAATTCGCCCTATGCTGCGTCCAAAGCGGCCTCTGATCATTTGGTGCGTGCGTTTACCCAAACGTATCAACTTTCGACAACGATCTCGCACTGCAGCAATAACTATGGGCCGTGTCAGAATCGAGAAAAGTTCATTCCTCTGATGATTCACAATTGTTTGATGCAGAAACCTCTTCCTGTGTATGGCAGGGGGGCGAATGTGCGTGATTGGCTGTATGTCGACGATCATGCGGAGGCAATCTGGGCGATTTTGCAACGGGGTCAAGCGGGGCAAGTGTACGATATTGGGGGGAAAACGGAGCTTTCTAATCTTGAGTTGCTCCATCTTCTCATCGATCTCATGGAATCCAAACGGGCGGGCCAGTTCCGTTCCTTGATTCGGTTTGTGCAAGATCGTCCGGGACACGATTTTCGCTATGCTCTGGATACGACAAAAATTGAGCGTGAACTGAATTGGAAACCGAAAGTCTCTTTGAAAGAGGGGCTGCTGAAAACAATTCAATGGTATACTAAAACATTCTGTTGCGTTTCTTAGCGTCTCATGGTACCTTCTTTGGTCCTTCAAAACGGAGTGAAAAAAGATGATGACGACTACGAATGGATGGATGGGCCTTTATGTTGCGTATGCGCTTTGGGAAATTTGTCGCAAACGCCCTCCTGTGACTGAACCCACTGAATCGCCGACCACACTCAAAAAAGCAGCGCACGTGATCGCGCCTCTCATAGCGGGGATTGGATATGAATTGGGACGCAGCCTGATGCGCGCGCAGAATGGCGCGGAGGATATTGGGGAAAGAGGGTCTACAATGGGCAATATGGTGACAGAGATGGCGTCGGTTGCGCATGGAGCTTTAGGAGTTGTATCGAGCATCATCCCTGCGACGCAAACCGTCATTCTTGGATTAGGCATGTTAGCCACAGCGGCCCTGGTGTATCGATATTGCACAAAGTCTCTTGTAGAGAATAGCAGCAATAACACGATCCACAATGTTGTGAACTTCCATGTAGAGCTCCAGCCAGGGACAGTGCTTACACAAGCCAAGCAGCCAGACGGGTCCACTACGATTACAGTGCGGGGCCTCGATCAGGGACCGGCAGGAGATCGTGTGATGGGGTAGAGATGTACCCCTGGATCGTTGTTGTAATAGTGGGAGAGGCGCTCCGCGGCCTCTTCGATGGTGTTGCCGAGAGGGATCACCGTAGCGCCTCCGCTTACATGGGGAAATCCATTTGGGAAATGGGAGGCAGATTCGGATACGTAGATTTGTTCGATTTCGCGATTGGCTCGGCGGGCGATGTATAATCCGGTAAAATGTCCGCGGCTCCACAATATGGCTGCGATGGGCCCATCTGCACAAAAGGCGATGCATTCATATAGCAGAGCTTGGAAGTTAGCGTGGTGGAATGGGATCGTTCGTTGAGGGAGTTGCGCATAAGGCAACGCTCCTGGTGGCAGCCCGCGGAAGAAATCGTTGATATCGATCCCCTCTTGTAAGGGAACCCCTCCTCGCTGTCTGGCTACTGCATCGAGCCTTGTTCCTTGAGCGAGCAGGCCATCGAGGACCTCAGGCGTTAGCCCCGCAAATCCTGCGTGCTCATAAAAATAGTTGGCTAGACTTGCGGTGATGGCGCCGCAAGTCTGGGTATTTCTAGGGAGTGAGGGGTCCGAGAGGGCGATATTGCCTTGATGGTAGCGGGAGCGCACGGTGCCTGGGGGGAGCTGTTCGATCTGTACAGTCTGTACAGGTGGGGCAGGGGCTGTGGCAGGCGAGCTGTAAGGCTGCTGGGTCATCCACTTATATCCACCGAATAAAGCGGCGCTCACCACGCCCATGATGGGTCCAAAGAAGTAGGTTGAGAGCGCGATGAGTGTGTAGCCGGCGAGGTTGATCCAACCCAGGTTGGCAAAAAAGTTCCTGATGTTTTGAAAGGCGTCGCGCAGGAAAGCGGGCATGCAGTCGACAGGGGTAGTCGATGCAAGCACTGGCTGAGCGGGTAAAGCGACAGGCGATATCATACGGGTACCAATTATAGTGGCCGTGAGAACTAAACTGCAACAAAACAATCATTCTGTTATACGGCATTGAGAGGGTTTATATCAGCTTCCGAGATTGTTAACCCGCGCCCCAAACAGGAGGCAATCTATATGAAAAGCCTATCGCCGATGCTGTGCACGTTAGTGGACGAGCCTTTTGATGAGAAGGGGTGGATTTTTGAAATCAAGTGGGATGGGTATCGGGCTTTTGCCAAGAAGAATGGATCTGTGCAGCTGATTTCGCGAGGGAAGAAATCGTATAACCAGAGATTTCCGACTCTGGTGGCGGAGCTGTCCAAAATGCGTGGCTCCTTTATTTTGGATGGGGAGATTGTGATTTTGGACAAAAAGGGGAAGTCCAATTTCCAAATGCTGCAAAACTATTATACCTCCAAAGTGGGCACTCCCTATTTCTATGTGTTTGACATTCTTAGCTTGAACGGGAGGGATTTAAAACGTTTGCCTCTTTTGGAGCGGAAAAAGATTTTAAAAAAAGTGTTGCCTCGGATGCGGCATGTTCGTTTTAGCAAGCATCTTTTGACGCATGGGAAAGCTCTTTTCAGGCTGGCCGAGAAAAAAGGGCTGGAGGGAATTGTTGCGAAGAAAGGGGATAGCGCCTATCAGTTTGCCAGAACGAGAAATTGGCTGAAGATCAAGACCAAAAATCGGCAAGAGGTGGTGATTGGTGGTTTTACGGCGCCGAAGGGGAGCCGCAAGCGTTTTGGAGCGCTCTTGATCGGGGTGTATCGTCAAGGAAAATTGGAATATGCGGGGCGTGTGGGGGGAGGATTTAACGAAAAGCTTTTGGGCGATGTGTATGCGGCTTTGCAGAAGGTCATTTCTCTGCAATGTCCATTCAAAATAGTGCCCACTCCGCACGCATCGGTCACTTGGGTGAAGCCGACCTTGGTGTGTGAAGTGGAGTTTACTGAGTGGACGAAGGAGGGGAAATTGCGTCATCCGATTTTCAAGGGGATGCGTTATGACAAATCGGCAAAGAGGGTGGTGCGGGAGTGAGCGTGAAGTTGACACATTTAGACAAAATCTATTGGCCGCAGGGCAAAATCACCAAGGGGGAGATGCTCAAATACTATGCGAAGGTGGCTAAAACTTTATTGCGTTACACGAAAGATCGGCCCTTGGTGATGCACCGGTTTCCGAATGGGATTCAGGAGCCGGGGTTTTATCAAAAGGATGTGTTGGATGTTCCTTCGTTTGTGAAGCGGGCTACTATTTCGCATGCCAATCGGAAGGTGCATTACATTTTGGGTCAAAATGTGAATACGTTGCTCTACGTGGCGAATCTGGGATCGATTGAAATGCATCTGTTCAATTCGCGTGTGAAGAAACTGGAGTCTCCTGATTACATGGTGCTGGATCTAGATCCGCAAGCGATTTCGTTTGATGCGGTGGTGGACACGGCGCTGGCGATCCATGCTATTTTACAGAAATTGAAAATCCCCAACTTTTGCAAAACCTCAGGCGGCACGGGGCTTCACATCTATGTGCCGGTGAATGGGAAATATTCTTATGAAGAGGTGCGTCGTTATGCAAAAATCATTGCTGCATGCGTGCATCAAGCGCTCCCTGCGATCACCTCGCTGGAGCGCAATCCGAAGAAGCGCAATCGGAAAGTGTATATTGACACGCTGCAAAATTCTAAGGGGCAGCTTGTAGTGGCTCCCTATTCAGTGAGAGGGTTTGCGGGAGCGCCCGTTTCGACCCCTCTTTCTTGGAGTGAGGTGAAACATGGACTGGATCCCAAAGATTTTACGATCCATACTGTGCCGGCCCGCCTGAGTAAGAAGGGGGATTTATTCCATGGGATTCTTGGTAAGGGGGCGGATTTGACAGGTTTAGAAAGGCAGTGCTAATCCTTTCGTTTAATCCATACTGTGCCGGCCCGCCTGGCCCAGAAAGGGGATACATTTCAGGGGGTGGTCCTTGGTAAGGGAGCTGATTTGACAGGTTTACAAAGGCAGCGCCAATCTTTTCGTTTAATTCATAAAGGAGAGGCATGTCAAGGGATTCTGAGTAAGGGCGCGGATTTGACCGGCTTCGAGGGGAACTGCTAATCTTGCTGCTTAATTTATTGAGATAGTTTGTCGGCGTCCAATTCAAATGAGTTTTTTGTAAATCGCGCACCATATTTTGGAATGGTATCATGTATTGCTGCATGGATAGTAGGTTTCTACGTGCCGCCATCAGCTTGCATACACACAGGATGCTTTCGGTGGTTGCAGGAGTGATTTCAGGAGTGATTTCTGGAAGGAATGGAAACTGCAAGAAAAGGCCAATATGTGTGGTGCGTGTGGAATCGAAGTGACCCACCATCCAGAACGTCCCGAATAGCACAGACCATACAGTATTTCTGAAATCAGGGTCCTGGTCTGATAGTGTACGTATTGTGGACTGCGTTATTAAGTATTGAAATGGCTCTAAACAAGCGGAGACGGTGTCGAGTCCATCTTCCTTCGAGAGCTCCGTAGTTCGCCACAAGAGTGGGACTAATTGAAGCAATTCTTCCTGGAGACTACCCCAGTCGTTGTTTGCAAGATGGTCTTCGAGGGCCTTTCTGGCACCGAGGAAGGCATCCTTTATTGTCGGGTTACACGGCAGCGGCCCCGCAGACAGAGGTGTGGGCGTCGTGTCGCTTGGCCGGGTCTTATTTTGTTGGCGATACGTTGGCATCGGTATTATTCTGTCTGATAATAACACAACTCGTTTCGTTACATCACTGTGCGGTGCTTGCGCTGGAGCTGGCGCCCTGGTAGGGACATACTCGCCTATCGGCGGAGGGCCTTTGATCTTGGAAGCCATTATTAATTCCTTATTTTTTGTGCATATATTGTATTACAAATTATAATTTAAATCAATGATATTCTGTG
>JAGWZL010000011.1 GCA_018968815.1 Verrucomicrobiota bacterium
CCTTCAGGACCGAGTTAGCCGAGCTATCTATTCCTCTGCGGCAAGGCACTTGCCGCCCCTTGGCAGTAGGAGAATCTCTCCACTTTTAAGGGAGAGTTCTTCAATCTGTCCGATCAGCCCATTTTTACATCGCAAATCGGCTTAAATCACCCTCTCAGGAGGTCTTGAGATCCAAGGCTGTTGAATTGATGCAATAGCGCAGGCCCGTCGGCTTCGGCCCATCCGGAAATACATGGCCAAGATGAGAATCGCACGCCGCACAAAGCACTTCCGTGCGCACCATCCCATGCGAAACATCGGTCTTTTCGACAACGTTTTTGGGGTCAATCGGTCGAGTAAAACTCGGCCACCCAGAGCCCGAATCATATTTGTCCTTAGAACTAAACAGAGGCGCCTCACAGGCAATGCAATGATACACACCCTCCTCATGACAGTCCCAATACTTGTTCGCAAAAGGCTGCTCCGTCCCCTTGCCCCGACAAACATGATAACACTCCGGACTCAATTTCTTCTTCCACTCATCATCGGAAAGCTTCAGGGGTTTGTAGGCCTCACTCAAGGAAGATCTCCCTTTAAAATGGGAAATAGCCCCAAAACCCCACTCGCAAGCATCTGAATCGCAATCGCCGCCAAAATCAAACCGCTTAAACGGTTGATGATGTTGATCCCCGATTTCCCACACAACTTCTCTAAATCGGCCGCAAAATAGAGGAGAACTCCCATCACAAAAGCCACGAGAAGAGACGCCACGCTAATCAGAAATTGATTGAAAAGAGTCGGAAAGCGATCCACTTGCACAATGATCGTGCTAATCGCCCCAGGCCCCGCAATGATCGGCATCGCAAGAGGCACAATAGCGCCCAGCTGAGAGTTTTTTTCATTTTCTTCCGGATTGTGCTTGATGGAACTCTCTTCCGCATTCAACAAAGAAAGCGCCAACATAAACACAATCACACCCCCCGCCACTTGGAAGGCAGGGATATTAATGCCGAGAATATGGAGCAGCGGCCCCCCAATCCACGTCACAATCAGAAAAATCAGACCCACCGCAAACGCCGCCTTCACTCCCGTTCTTCTCTTCTCAGGAATCGTTTTGTTCCGGGTAATCTTCAATACAACCGGGAGCGCAGACAAAGGGTTTGCAATCACAAGCAACCCAATAAAGTGATTGACGAATTGAGCGAGATCCATTTAATGTTCATTCTAGGAGATCATGGAGTATTCTTCAAGAACCTATCCAAGTAAAAAGTTTCAATCGATTTTTCGGTTCTTTTGACCGATTTTCGATTTTTTTTCGGGGGGTAATATACGGACAATGATATTACCCCCCGAAAAAAAATCGAAAATCGGTCAAAATAATCCGCAAAATCGATGAAAGATTTTACTTGGATAGGTTCAGGGTGGAGATTTGGTTAGATACTGCAGATGCTGCACTCGTTGAACAAACGAAAGAAATGGGCATCCTCCATGGCGTGACAACAAACCCTTCCATTCTCGCTCAATCCAAATTGAGCGCCGAAGAGGCGTTGGAAAAGCTTTTGCAAGCGCAAAATGGCCCCGTCACAGCTCAAGTCACCGCCAGCCAAAGCGACAAAATGATCGAACAGGGGTTGGCCCTACATCAATTCTCCCATCGGATCATCGTGAAAGTCCCCGTCACAAAAGAGGGACTGAAAGCCATCTACGCCTTAAGCCAAAAAAAAGTGCCCATCATGGCTACAGCCGTTTTCACATCGCCCCAAGTTCTCTTCGCCCTGCGCGCTGGCGCCCAATACGTCGCCCCCTATTTCTCATCGATCTGCGAATCCGACCCCACAGGCGTCAGCGAGTTCAACAAGATGCTCAAACTCTTGCGCCATTATCAATTTCCCGCCAAGCTCATCGCCGCTTCACTCAAATCGACAGAACAAGTGCAAGAATGCTTGGACGCAGGCGCCGACGCCATCACACTCAACCCCGCATTGTTCGCTGCCTGGATTCAAGACCATGAAGATACAGTGGAACGGTTGCAAAAATTTGCAAAAGATTGGAAAGGGGCAAAACCCTCAAAAAAAATCCCGCTTTGACCCGCCGCCGCCCAACACCTTAAAGCTTTCAGGCAATGGAGAGATGAATTCGACAGGCTTGTGTGTAAAGGGATGCTCGAAGCCCAGCGTACACGCATGCAAACACAGCCGCTTGAGCGGACTTTGCACCGAACCATAGCGAACATCGCCCACAACAGGATGGCCAGCCATCTGGCAATGGACCCGAATTTGATGCTTGCGCCCCGTCTCCAATCGAAGCTTCAGATAGGTGTATTTGGCGGACCTGCGAATCACTGCATAGTGAGTGATCGCATCCTTGCCCATATCAGAGACAACCACATGCAAGGACGGAAGTTCGAGCAACTTGCTTTGCCATACGCCCTTTTCCTCTTTGACCCTTCCTTCGACGATCGCATAGTACTCGCGCACGATGTCGTGCTGCTCAAAGAGTTTGTCAAATTTCTCCTCAGAGTCTTTCCCGCGAGCAAACAGCAGAATGCCCGAAGTCTCCCGGTCAATCCGGTGAACCGCATAAATCTGATCGGTCCCCAAATGCTCCCGAAGAAGCCCTAATGCATGCTTTTTATTCTGGCTCTCATCAAGCGGGACGCTGAGAAGCCCCACCGGCTTATCGATCACAATGAAAAAACGGTCCTCATAAAGAATGTTGAGGCCCGGAACCTTAGGCGCTTGAAACGTGTCTTTGACAGCGAGAGTTTGACCCGCTTGCAGAGGAATATCCTCCCGTTCCACCTTTTTGCCATCGAGCCGAAAACGGCCATTCTTCAGCCAGTTTTGCAACGTGCGACGTGAACTGTCGGGAAAAATTTGACGGAGCGCCTCAATGAGAGACATTTCTTTAGGGACAATGTATTCCATGCCCAGACAGTATACTATTCGGAAGGGGGTTTTCTCAATTGCTTTTTCGTCGATAATTTTTTTTTGGCCTCAAGCACCTTCTTTTGCGCCCTCTTGGAACGCTTCCGCTTTTGACGGCGCAGCTTCTCCATTTTTTGCTGCCGCTCACTCTTTTCTTGAAAGAGCTGCCCCTCCACGCGCTCACAGAGCTCCCTGCGCGCATAGAGGCGATTGAGGTCGCGCGAACGGCTCTTTTGACACTTGATCTCCAGACCGCTAGGAAGGTGTTTGAGATAGACGCAAGAGGAGGTCTTATTGATTTTTTGACCCCCGCTACCAGAGCCTAAGATGAATTTTTCAAGCAGATCCCCCTCAAAAATCCCCAGCCGCTCCATCCGCTGTTTCACTTCGTCCCACTTATCCATAAAATGGATCATAGAGTATCCCGATATCTGTCTCAAGAGAAGTTTATGAGAGGAACCTATCTCAATAAAAAGTTTCAGTCGATTTTCTTGGTTCTTTTGAGAGATTTTCGATTATTTTGCGGGGGGTCATATCAGCTTCCGTATATGACCCCCCGCAAAATAATCGAAAATCTCTCAAAATAATCCAGAAAATCGACGAAAAATTTTATTGAGATAGGTTCAGGATCTTAGGAAGGCAAAAAACCCTTTTGACTTGATTTGCCCATTCCAGGTACAATAGAGATATCTAAAAGGCATAGCGGGCATAGGCCTGGTTGCTTTTTAGACTTAAGAACCATAACTCAAGAATCTTGTCTTGGTCCCTATTTCTCAGAACAAAATCCTGAAAAAATTTGGCCGTAGAACATTAGACTCTTTATATCTTTTTGGAGAAAAGTAATGAATCAACAAAATCAAAAACTGTATGTTGGAAACCTCAACTTTGATGCGAATGAGGATCAAGTCCGTGAACTTTTTAGCGGATTTGGCGAAGTACAGGAAGTTAAAATCGTCATGGACCGTTTTTCAGGCAGATCTCGTGGATTTGCTTTTGTGCGCATGGTATCAACTGAAGATGCTGGCAAAGCAAAAGATTCTCTCAATGGGCAGCCATTCCAAGGCAAAGCTCTCGTGATCGATTGGGCGCGCACAGAACAGCGCGACAGACCAGCAGGCGGCGGCGGCGAGCGTCGTGAGCGAAGCGAATTCCGTCCACGCAGAGAAGGCGGCGGCGGCGGACGCGAAGGCGGCTGGGGCGGCGAAAGACGCGAATCACGCGGCGATCGTGGCGGCTACAACCGTTATTAATTCCGACCCATGACGGCAACCGTCAAACGGGCAGCTGATATCAGCTGCCCTTCTTCATTCGTAATCTTGATTTCCCAAACTTGTGTACTCTTTCCTAAGTGAAGCGGCTTGGCAACAGCGATCACATAGCCTGTCCGAACGGTTCGAATATGATTGATATTGAGCTCCAGACCGACAGCCATGCGCTCTTTTTCGATGCAATAATTGGCTCCTGCGCTCGCTACCGTTTCGGCTAAAGCAGCCGTTGCGCCGCCATGCACAATCGCAGCCGGCTGCACAGTGCGCTTGTCTACAGGCATACGAGCTGTTAAGTGGTCTTTGCCCACTTCTATGAACTCAATCCCCAAATGATCGACGAGAGTCCCTCGACACCTGTGGTTGAGCTCTTCCGGAGTCACTGCTATTTTCCAGATCATGATCCCCAAAATATGCCTGACACTTCTAAATTAGGGAAGAGACTAAATTGCGTTGGATGTAGCCACAAGCGGTGTTGGCTCTGCGCCGCACTGTGTTTTGGGCGAAAAACTGCGTTGGGCATAGCCAGAAACGGTGTTCGCCGCGCGCCACACTGCGTTTTGCGCCGAACTCACCGTATTGCACACTGCGTTTTGCGCGGAACGCGCCACATTGCACATTGCGTTTTGCGCCGAACTCACCGTATTGCATACTGAGTTTTGTGCGGAACGCGCCGCATTGCACACTGAGTTTTGCGCGGAACGCACTGCCTTGCGCACTTTTGCTTTCGTTTTACGATAAGAAACCTCAGCGGCGATTTGAGAGAGGAGCTGTTTCTGATCGATGGGTTTTTCAAGGTGTTGAGTGACAACCTGCAGAACGTCCGGATGCTCCTTTGCTAAATGCGCAAATATGTCTTTGTAACAAGATGCCACATCTACAAGACGGAGCGTTTTTAAGACAGCCAGCTTCTTTTTCATGTTGGGAGCTTTTGCCGCGACCTGAGACATGAGAAATTGACCGCGCAAATAGGTGGGATTAAAAGAATATTTTTGCACCTTCCTCAACCAACGCTCCGCTTTTGCTTCACTATCCGGAGGGGCTTTTCGAGTCAAAATATGTTTGAATACCTCGGTCAGCTTCTCGTCGATAAACCATTGCTCGCGCCTCGAAAAGAGATGCTTCCGCGACAGATACTGCCCTGATGCGATTAAATCAAATTTATAGGCAGATAAGCCGGCCTCCACCTTTTTCTCCATCCACCTAGGGTAAAAGAGCTCCACAAACGAATAAAAGAGATGCTCCAAAGCGCCCTGCCGCTTCGACTCAAAAAATAACTGGCTAGTAATCTTTTGTTTAGAAATAAGCACGGCCTCTTCAGGGAGAACGGCTTCCCAAAGACGATGCGCTCTTGTAACTAAATGAATATCGCGGCCCATCCAGATATTATACATCGAAATAAGTTCAAAGGCAACTGCATTAATTATTTATGTGGCAACTGAATTCTTTTCTTAATCGCTTTATAACCAATTAGAATGATAAGAATACAGGCCACAATGAGAGTGACCCATCCGAAAATGAACAGTCCATCGTTCAGGCCTTGGATGCCGGCTTGGGTAGTAATATTTTTTATAATCGCCAGTTTGGCTTGCAGCGGATCGGAGAATTGATCGAGCAGGTTTTGGTAGGTGTATTTGTAGGCGGGGAGCTCAGGGTTGACTTGCTCTGCAAAGCGGGCGGTATGAAAGATGGTGCGCCGAATGCTAAAGATGGCGATGAGGGTGGAGCCGTAGGTGCCTCCGACTTGTCGAAAGAAGGTGAGGATGGTGGCTGCGGCCGATTTATCGGGGCCTGCGGGGACCCCTTGCAGCGCCATGAGGGTGGTAGGGCCCAGGGAGAGGCCGATGCCGATGCCGCGGATCAGTAAAATGAGATTGACCTGTTTGTAGCCTGTGAGCCAGCTCAGTTCATTATTATAAAAGAAACTGAAACTCAGTAAAAACAGTCCGCTAAATGTGAGGATGGGAACGGGGATGATTTTGGTCAGTCCGTTGGCGATCATGCTGAAAAGGCCGATAAAAATGCCATATAAAGCGGCGATTTTCCCGATGATGAATCTTTCGTAGGCGAGACCATTGAGCATATATTGAACAATGACAGAGACGCTGGCAAAGACCGACATCCCCAAGAGAAAGATGGCCGCCGAGCTGACCGAAAAAATGGGGTCCTTAAAAAGATGGAGCGGGAACATCGGGTTGGGGTGGCGGCTTTCAACCAGGACGAGAACCGCGAAAGCGAGAGCGGCAATCGCGAAAAGCAAAAGGATATAGGGGGTCACCCACCCTTGGGGAGTGGAACGGATCGGAGCGAGTGTGAGCGCGACGAGCAGCGTTGAAAAAAAAATGGCAAACGAAAGAAAGCCCCATAAGTCGAAGGGCGATTGATGGAGAGTGGGATGTGGGGGTCGGCACGACCAACAAGACATGGCGGCCAAGGTTGTCAGAGGGGTGATGATGAAAAATATGTCGCGCCACGAGGAGAATTGGCTGGAGTATCCCGCAAAAGTTGTGCCGACAGCAAGCCCGAGTCCAAATGCGATCCCGATGTAGAGATTGATGGCCAGCGGCGTTCTTTCTTTCGATACGCTTTGAGCAATCAGAGAGAGTCCAACGGGGAAAATAAAACCGGCTCCCACCCCTTCAATCAAACGCGAAGTGGCGATCATCGGGAAATTGGTCGACAATCCAGCGATCAGAGTGGCCACAGTGTAAATCGCAACGCCCATGGTATAGGTCCTGTGAATGCCGTATTGATTGGCAAACCAGTTGGCTGCTGGAACCATAATGTTCAGCCCCAAAAGATTCAAGGTGGTGAGCCAAAGCGCCTCCGTATTGCTCAAGGCGAGCTCTCCTTGAATCGCTGTGCTGCTGATCGTTGTGGAGATCGTTGTGATGATGGCAAAAAAGGAGGTGAGAATCACATTGAGTGTAATGTGGACAGGATAAAAAGGGTGATCATGGGAAAAAATGCTTACAGCTCTCATCCTACCGCACTTTCACGTGGATTTCAGCGGACATCCCCGGATAGAGATAGAGCGGTTCCTTGGACTCTGGGACATTGAGCCAGATTTTGACAGGCAATCTTTGCACGACTTTGGTGAAATTGCCAGTCGCATTGTCGGGAGGAATGAGAGAAAATTGCGAGGCGGCAGCGGCCCGAACGACAAAGACAGAACCTGTAAATGTCCGGTCCGGATAGGCGTCAATGTGGATCTCCACGGGGTCTCCCGGCTGTAAATGACCCACTTTATTTTCCTCCAAATTGGCAGTGACCCAGATATTGTTCACATCGGTTAAGCCAAAAAGAGGTTGGCCAATTTGCGCCACATCGCCCGCCACGACCCAGCGTTTGGAAATCGCGCCGTCTCGAGGGGCGTAGATCTTCGTATGGCGAAGCCATTCCTCGATCACGCCAAGTTTGGCAATCCCATTTTTGAGATTCGCCTCCGCTACTTTGAAATTGGCCATCGCAAAATGAAAGTCTTTTTCAATCTTGTCAAAATCGATATAGGAAATAATCTGATTGTCATATTCTTGCTTGGCCACACGATAAATATCGCGCAGCTTTTCCATTTCGATTTTTTGCAGTTTCACCGTCTCTTGCAAGAGGTCGACATTCGTGAGGGCGTCTTCTCGTTGAGAGTTGTAGATGCTCTCGTCCAGCTGACAAAGAAGATCTCCTTGGCGAACTGTATCTCCCTCATCGACGTACAGAGTGATGATGCGCGCTTCAATATCGGCGCTGATTTGAATTTGATAGCCGTCGAGATAGGCATCGTTGGTCCACACGTATTTTCGCGCATGTAGATACCAAACAATTCCCGCTAGGACGATAAGAAAAACCCCCAGCCCACTGAAGAGCATTTTCCAAGAGATTGTTTTCTTGGGATTTGTGGGGGTCTCGTCCATACAGCCATTAGCTCATGAATGCAACCCAGATCAGATAAAGACCTACGATCAGCCATACCCAAGACATCACTGTATAGCCAGCCCCAGCCATCAGATCTCTCATCGTTTTGGCAAATGCCTCCGGCCAGAATAGTCTCATAATCCCCTGGATAATGAGTATCCAACCCACGATCGTGATCAAAGCAGGCCAAGATTGTACCCAAATATTGTGGCTGGTGATGATCAACAACCCCAAACCTAGGGCCACTAGGCCAGAAAAAGTCATGATAGCGGAATTGCTCAGCGTCTCGCCAAACGTTTTCTTAAAACGTCCATGGTGGACCACCATCGCAAGTCCTACTAAAAATAGCCAAAGTCCAACGACTTGGGCATAAAAAATAGATAAACACATAGAGAAAGCTCCTATTTGGTTCCTCTACTCTTTTCTTTAACAAATAAGGACATAATTTGCCTCAAAAAATTTTTTACGTCCCTCGAAAACGCATTTTGTTTTAATTTAGGTTGTGTTATTATTTGTTGAAATTAAAAATTATGTGGTAATTAAATACTGTGTTTTTTAAATTATTGATTGGTTTTATTTTTTTCGCGAACGCACCCCATATTACAGATGCGGATGGGTGGTTTCCTGTGACCCAGCCAGCGAAAGGGCAAGAAGAGAGGGTGGATATTGATCCGAGCATATGGGTTCTTTTTATGAAGCGGCTGGATTCGAAACAGTGCAGCATCCGTTTTCCGGTCGACCCAGTCTATCGGACGACAGAGGGCGGGTTTATGGCTCGTGCGGCGGCCTTTGGGGAGATTTTTGAGTGGACCGTGCAGAAGGGGGCAGGGGAGACAGGGGACTCTACCTATGAATTAGATGGCAAGTGGGTGCATGAGCATGTCGTTCAGTCGGGGGAATACCTTTTCAAGCTCCGGACCTATTCTCTTGGGCCGGAGAGCCTCCATCACGAGGCCTTTGTCGCCTCTTTGAAGCTAGATTAAGATTGCAAGAAATTTTCCAGTTGTTGTACAGTATACCTTTCCTAAGACTTTATGGGTTTGGGATAAACGTTTCTCTTTTTCGGATGAATCGGGGGACTTAGCTCAGTTGGTAGAGCATCTGATTTGCATTCAGAGGGTCAGGAGTTCGAATCTCCTAGTCTCCATTCCAAGAATCTTCGCGGTTATAGCTCAGTTGGTTAGAGCGCGACACTGATAATGTCGAGGTCCCAAGTTCAAGTCTTGGTAACCGCATTGATTATTTTTAGTTTGCAAAATTACGGATCTCCTTTTATTAGGGAATTATAGGAACTAAAAAAAGGAAGGTCCTTTCATGAAGAATACTAAATTCTTAGAGAATGTTTCGGTTTTTCTTGTCCTGCTTGGCGGTATATGCTGGGGATTAGTCGGAGCATTTGGATTTGATTTAATTGGTATGATTTTTAATTCAGATCCTTCAATGATGTCGCCTTTAACTCGCATCATCTATGTATTGATTGGCTTATCAGCCATCTATCGTATTGTTTTGTGGGCGCAAGGACGCAAGTAATTTAGGTGCCCTAACGCGTCGTTAGGGCCTCTTCATTCGCATTTTTCGCGATATAGCCTTGGCGCAGTTCTGCGCTATAGATCAGCCACAGACCCAAAGAGACGATCCCTGTTGAAAGAAAAATCACAGGCGATATGGGTTCACCTAAGAAAAACCAGCTACAAAGAGACGCGAAGATCGGGCTGAGCACTCCCATGAAAGAGAGGAATGTGGCTGTGTAGCGCTTCAACATCATGCCGTAGATATTGTAACAGATGATATTTGAGATGAGCGTCATGATGAGTAGGCCCTGTGCAAAAGAGGGGAAGGCGGAGGAAGCGACAGGGAGCGGATTCCATGGTTCGACGAGATAGGAGTGCAGCAAAGCGAAGCATCCCCCGATGAACATGCTCAGGCCATTGGCAGTCAGCGGAGAGATGGTTGAATCCTTGACCACCAGACGCAAAAGCACCCACCCATACACCGTGCAAATAGAGGCGCCTACCATAGCCAGTTCTGGCCAAGAAAGGTAACAGAACAGCTGGTCTGCTCCTTTTTGGATCATGAGGACTGGAATGATGCCTGCCACGCCGATGGCCATGCCAAGCCATTTTCGGGGGGTTGCTTTTTCGCCGAAATGCCAGTAGGAGAACAGGGCCGCGAAGAAAGGGGAGAGGGAGTAGATAAAGCAGGTTTTGGCTGCTGTCATGTGCTGTAGGCTCCAAAACTCAAAAGCATTGGTCAAATAAATACTGAATAGAGCCAGAAACACGATGGACAGCCATTGCTTGCCAGTGAGTTTAAAGGCGCCTCTGTTTTTAAAGGCTAGGAAGCCCAGCAAAATCACCCCAGCCAAGAGCATTCTGGAAGCGGTCAAAAACAGGGGCGGGGAATGTTCGAGGGCCATTTTGCCCAGCGAGAACATGCTGGACCAGCCAGCGTACATCAGAATCACAAGCCAAATAGACATGGGATGTAGAATAGCAAAGGAGGCGCAATAGCGCAAGCTAGACCGCATATTTTCTCAAAAAATGTCTATTTCGCGTGATTTTTAACTCTCTACTGCAGTATACTACCCCTCGTATCAATCATTTTTTTTGTGAACGAACTGATTTTTTTTCTCCACATCTGGATTGTCCTCGCCTTTGCTTTAGGGGCGTTGCGGCTTGGGCAAGCGGCTCTCACTGCTTTCATTGGATTGCAGGGAGTGTTGGCCAATTTATTTGTCGTCAAGCAGATGAGTCTTTTTGGCTTGACTGTCACTTGCAGCGATGTATTTTCCATCGGCGGGATTTTATCTCTCAATCTTTTACAAGAGTATTTTGGAAAAGATGCGGCCAAACGGGCGGTGAACATCTCTTTAGGCGCTCTTCTGTTTTTTGCGTTGATGTCGCAGATCCATCTTTTCTACCAGCCGGCTCCGTTTGACGCGACGCATGGCGCTTTCCAGGACATTTTTTCCTCTTCATTGCGGATTGTGTTTGCGTCGCTCGCGACGTTCTATCTTGTGCAGCAGTGGGATGTCCGTTTTTTCCCCTATCTCAAGGGCAAGCTGCCCCTGCGCGTGGGCCTGTCTCTCTTCCTGTCGCAGCTGCTCGATACGGCGCTGTTCAGCGTTCTGGGGCTGTACGGGCTTGTCGAGTCCCTGTTTGACATTATGTTCATGAGTTTTCTGATCAAATGTCTCCTGATTTTGGTGAGTGCGCCGTTCACTGTGTTTGCAAAGAGGTTTGTCAAAAATGCAATTCCGATTTGAGATCATCCACAAGTCCAAAAAGTCACGTGCGCGGGTGGGGCGCATTCATACGCCGCACGGGGTGATCGACACGCCCAACTTTGTGGCGGTAGGCACGAATGGCACGCTAAAAGCGCTCGATAACCGGATGGTGGATTCCATTGGTTTGCAGCTGATGTTTTGCAACACGTATCATCTGCTCTTGCAACCGGGGCCTGATGTGATTCGCAGGGCGGGCGGCTTGCACCGATTTATCAATCGGCAGATGCCGATCATTACCGATTCCGGGGGGTTTCAGGTTTTTTCTTTAGCTTACGGATCGGTGGCTGATGAGTTGAAGAGCCGGGGAGCCAAAAAGCATGGGGGGCATGTCCTCAAGATTTCCGAAGAGGGGGTCCATTTTCGTTCCTATCGGGATGGGAGCAAAGTGCTTCTCACTCCTGAGACATCGATTCAAACGCAAAAAGCGCTGGGCGCCGATATCATCATTCCGCTCGATGAGCTGCCGCCCTATCACATTGGGAGCGAAGCGCTCCGCAGATCGCTTGACCGGACCCATCGTTGGGAGATTCGCTCCTTGCAAGAGCACCTGCAAAACCGGCAAAACCAGGCGATGTATGCGGTGATTCATGGCGGGGTGGATCCACTCCTTAGAAACTTGAGTTGCGACACACTGTCGCAGCATCCCTTTGATGGGTTTGCGATTGGAGGGTCTCTCGGAAAAACCAAAGCGGAGATGATCGCCATGCTGACCGCTCTCATGCCTCGATTGCCTGAAGAGAGGCCGAACCATTTGCTGGGCATTGGGGATCTGGAATCGCTCAGGCAATGTATTCCTTTGGGGATCGACACATTAGACAGTTCTTATCCAACGCGTGCGGCGCGCCACGGCCTTCTTTTAACCCACGAGGGGGGCATCAAAGTGGGACGCAGCGAGCACGCCAACCATTTTGCCCCCATTGAGCGGGAGTGTACTTGTTGGACTTGCCAACATTATACCCTTGCCTACCTGCACCACCTCTACAAAGCAGCGGAGCTCACGTTTTTCACTTTGGCGACGGTACACAACTTGCATTTCATGGTGGAGACGATGCGGACGATCAGAGAAGAGATTCTCAGAGAATGATCTAATGCGGATGGGTCATTTTTTTCGGATTGACAGCCCGATCAAATTCCTCTCCGGAGAGATACTTCAATTTGAGACAGGCTGCTTTTAAAGAGAGGCCCTCTTTGTAGGCCAGTTTTGCAATCTTGGCCGCTTTGTCGTAGCCGATGAGAGGATTCAACGCTGTCACCAGCATCAAAGACTCTGCCACATATTTAGCGAGTTGCTTTTTGTCGGCTTTTAACCCCTCAACGCAAAATTTGCGGAAATGATGACAGGCGTCTTTGAGCAAAGTGATCGATTGCAAGAGATTGAAAATCATCAGCGGCTTAAACACGTTCAACTCAAAATTGCCCTGCGATCCCGCAAACCCAATCGCCGCATCATTGCCAAGCACTTGCACGGCCACCATGGCCAGCGCCTCGCTCTGCGTCGGATTCACCTTCCCCGGCATGATCGATGAGCCCGGCTCATTTTCAGGAAGCGCCAGCTCATGCAAGCCGCATCGAGGTCCAGACCCAAGCCAGGCGATGTCGGTGGCAATCTTCATGAGCGAGCAAGCGGTCGTTTTGAGAGCCCCGCTTGCAAACACAATCTCGTCATGCGCAGAAAGGGCGGCAAATTTGTTCGGATGAGAACGAAAGGGCAGACCTGTCAGTTTGGCGATCTGCTCTGCTGCAAGATGCGCAAATTGCGGATGCGTGTTGAGACCCGTCCCCACGGCCGTCCCGCCAATGGCTAAATCGTAAAGCCCGTCGAGGGCCTCTTTCAATCGCTGGATGTCCCGATCCAGAAGAGACACATACCCCGAAAACTCTTGGCCCAATGTGAGAGGCACAGCGTCTTGTAAATGGGTACGCCCAATTTTGATGATGCGGGCAAATGCTTTCGCCTTTTTATGCAGAGCATTGCGCAACTGAGTCAGCGCAGGAATCAGCACATTGTGAATCTCTTGGGCGGCCGATATGTGCATCGCCGTCGGAAACGTATCGTTCGAAGATTGCGACATGTTGACATGATCGTTCGGATGAATCGGATCCTTGCTCCCGAGCTTGCCGCCCGCCATGTGAATCGCGCGGTTGGCAATCACCTCGTTCACGTTCATGTTGGTCTGCGTGCCGCTTCCCGTTTGCCAAATCCGCAAAGGAAAATGGCCGTGTAAACGGCCCGCAATGATCTCATCCGCCGCGCGGACAATCAGATCCGTGCGCCTCTTGTCCAGCTTGCCCAGCTTGTGGTTCACAAGAGCTGCCGCCTTCTTCAAGAGGCCAAAAGAGGCAATCAGAGCCATCGGCATCAGATCGTTTCCGATCGAAAAAAACAGAAGCGATCGGGCCGTTTGCGCCCCATAGTACTTGTCGACGGGCACCTTCAAGAGGCCAAAACTATCCTTCTCCGCTCGGTAACGCATGATTTTTTACATACCGAAATGAGAATTTTGATGCGACAATTTTCCTTCTGCGATATAAGCTTAGGGTGCAAATTTGGAGTCGGTATGGCTATTTTTAAAGCGGACAAAAGCAAAAAACAGGAAACCCCCATTTTACTTTACCCTCCCATCATCGAAGCGATTTTTGAGCTGCGCTGGGAGATCGAGGGCGACCCGCAAAGCGAACGGATGCGCGATCCCTCCTACCCAATGATGTATGGAAGCTTGTACGAGCGGATGAAAAAAGATTTCCCCGTCATTGAAGACTTGCCGAGCGTTCAGGCTCACCCCGAGGCGACCCCCTACATCCCCCGCCACCGGATGCGCAAAGACCGCAATGCGTATCCCTTAATCCAAGTGGGACCCGGCATCGTAACGGTCAACTTGTCAAAAGGATATGCTTGGGATGCCTTCCGCTCCCTCATCTTGCGGATCGTCGAATCGGTCATCGATCTCTATCCCACCCACTCCATCCCTCTTAATTTCACCAAAAGCGAATTGCGCTTCGTCAATGGCATCCGCTTCGATCTCGCGAGAGAAAATCCCATCTCCTTCTTGGCCGACAAGCTCCACATGAAATTGGAACTGGACCCAGAAATTTTCGAGCGCAACCCCATCCACGATCGCCCCAATGCCGTTGGGCTCAATCTCTCCTTCGTGCTCGATAAGCCGATGGGCCATTTGGGAATCGCCGCTAATTTGGGCCAGTTTGAAGGGAAGCCCGCCTTCATCCAGCAAACACTCATCCAATCGTTTGGAGAATTAGCTCCCGCAGATAGCGCCAGCTTCACCCCCTGGCTCGAAGAGGCGCATGACGTGGCTGAAACCTGCTTCCAAATCTTTTGCAAGGGAGAACTCATGGAGAAGTTTTGCGGAGCATGAACCTCAAACGGATTGCAATCACAGGCGCTGCAGGACAAATCGCCTACAGTCTTCTATTTCGGCTCGCAAGCGGCGACTTGTTGGGACCCCATCAGCCGATTGCTTTGCACTTGCTCGATTTGCCCCCTTTTGAAGAGGCGTTGAAAGGAGTGCGCATGGAGCTGGAGGACTCTGTCTTCCCTTTGCTCAAAGAAATCAAAATTGGCTCTCAACCCGAAGCTCTTTTTGAAGGGGTCCACTATGCGTTTTTGATCGGCGCAAAACCGCGTGGCCCTGGCATGGAACGGAAAGACCTGTTAGCCGATAACGGGAAAATTTTTGTCGAGCAAGGAAAAGCGCTCAATCGCTCTGCCAGTCCAGATGTGCGTGTTTTGGTCGTCGGCAATCCTTGCAATACAAACTGTTTGATTGCCATGCACCACGCACCTGATTTGCCTCGGAATCATTTTCATGCCATGACGCGCCTGGATCAAAATCGGGGCCTCTTTCAATTGGCCAAAAAAGCCAATGTCGACCTGCGTGAAGTGACCCACTTGGCTATTTGGGGCAATCACTCTGCTACACAGGTGCCCGATTTTCACAATGCAAAAATTCACGGAGCGCCCGCAGACAAAAAACTCGACCGCAAGTGGCTCGAAACGGAGTTTATCTCTACGATTCAGCAGCGCGGGGCGGCAGTGATCGCGGCACGAGGCAAATCGTCTGCCGCTTCAGCAGCTCAAGCTGCGCTCGGCGCGATGAAGGCCCTTTTGGAGCCAACCCCTCATGGCGAGTGGTTTTCTTCCGCTGTCTATTCCAAAAGCAACCCCTACGGCATCGATGAGAATCTGGTCTTCTCTTTCCCGTGCCGCTCCAAAGGGCGCGGCGATTTTGAAATCGTCCAGGGTCTTGCCATCGATGCTTTTCTGAAAGAAAAGCTGGCGCTGACGGAAAAAGAATTGATCGAGGAGAGGGATTTGGTCCGGGGCTTGTTGAAATGAGAACCAAATATCCGCCGATTGAACCGTATCAAACAGGCGTTCTTGACGTGGGTGGGCACCAATTGTATTGGGAAGAGTGCGGAAAACCGCGCGGCTTGCCCGTGATCTTTCTGCACGGCGGGCCTGGCTCAGGAATCGATCCTGGCAACCGGTCTTATTTCGATCCATCGGTGTACCGGATCATCCTCATGGATCAGCGAGGGTGTGGCAAAAGCAAACCGTTTGCCAGTTTGCATGAGAATACCACTTGGCATTTAGTCGAAGATGTGGAAAGGCTGAAAGTCCATTTAAAGATCGACAAATGGGTCGTGTTTGGCGGCTCTTGGGGGAGCACTCTCTCTTTAGCGTATGCCGAGACCTATCCAAAAAGTGTTCTCGCCCTGATTTTGCGCGGCATTTTTCTGGGCCGGCCCAAAGAACTGAGGTGGTTTTATCAATTTGGCGCGCACCATATTTTTCCCGATGAATGGGCCAAATTCATCGATCCCATTCCAGTCGAGGAGAGGGAAGATCTGATGCAGGCCTATTATCGACGACTGACATCGTCCGATCCGTCGATTCGGAAGCGGGCTGCCTCAACGTGGTCGAGCTGGGAGGGGGCCGCCTTAAAACTCATTTTCGACCAGAAGCAATTTTTGCAATTTACAGAAGATGCGCATGCTGACGCCTTAGCGCGCATCGAGTGCCACTACTTTGTCAATCGCTGCTTTTTTAAAACCGATAATTGGCTGATTGAACAGATTGGCAAGATCCAACAGATCCCCGCAACCATCATCCAAGGGCGCTACGATATTGTTTGCCCCATGGAAGCGGCATGGGAATTGCATCAAGCTTGGCCAAGCGCTACGTTAGAAATCATCAAAGATGCGGGCCATGCGGCCAGCGAACCGGGGATCACAGACGCGCTGGTGCGGGCGACCGATTATTTTGGACAATTGTGCCTTCCTTCGTAGGCAGGAAAGTTCCCGAGTCCTTGAATTTTTTTAAAACACCTGTTCTAGGATCGAACCAAAGTTCCGTCTTAGCCGTGTTATAAGGCCAGCCTCGCATCGGCAAGACTTCGACTTTCATGAGACCCTCTTCAACCCCTTTTTTTGTCGCTTTGCCTGGCAATAGAAAGGGAGGTGAGTCCAGCCAGCGTAAGATCCAACCCAAAGCAGGAAATTCGGGAATCAGCCCATAAAATTCGAGTTCTGTTGCATCTGAGAGAATAAAGGGTCTAAATCCAAGGTGTCTTTGCTGAATGAGCGGTCTGCCATCTCGAGGCAGCTCCACAGTCGATATCAATGGAGGATTTGGCCCTTCTGCAATCTGCATTGTAATCTGACTGCACCCGTCGGCATCGCGCCGCGAGAGATCGATTCTTTTAGCGCCCTTTTGATAGTGGAGCTCTTTCAGGTTAAAGTCGAGATCGTAGATCGAATAGGTGGTATACGTGTGGGCGGTTTGAGTCGCAGTGATGACATCGCAGAACCTCTCAAGACGCCAAGCGATTTGGACCGGACGTTCGATGCCCTCCTTTTCAATAAACCCAAACGCTTCAAAACTGTGTGAAGTGCGGCCTTCGGGTCTTAAGCTATTGGTCTGAGGCAGGGAAGGCGGTTCAGGTATTTCCAAAGCGCTTGAGCTGTCATCAGGACAATAGGGGTCGGCAAGCATCGGAGGATGCCCAAATGTCTTCCAAGCAATCCAAATAATTGTATTGAGAAGAGGGATCATCAACAGGGTCCCCTTCAATAGACAGACCACCCGATCCGTCAGGGAAAGACAATTTTTTTCTAAAGAGCGATCGACCCCTTCCCAAAAGAGATTGAGATATTCAACTCCTTCAGCATAAGGCTCAAGGATATATGAATGACACCATTCTTCGTTAACAGGCAGCAGCTGCATATATAGTGGCGCTATTTTAACATGGGGTCGGTGAAAGTCAAGTTCCTTTTTATGAACGGGTTAAACGAGTCGCGACAATCCCTTGGCTCTGCTTTTTTCAAACATCATTTTAAAGATCGATACGGAGGCGATGAGGAGAACGATGTTGAGACCGACGCTAATCCAAAAATAGTGAGCGGGGAAGGTGCCTGTGGCTAAGATGGAGCGCATCCCTTCAAAGATGTAGGTGGTGGGCAAACAAAGGGCGATCGCTTGGGCCCATCCAGGGAGAACATCGAGCGGGTAGAAGACTGCGCTGAAAGGGGCGAACGCAAAGGAGATCATCCAGGCAAACACTTCGACCCTGCTTCCCCAATAGATGATGAGGCTAGAAGAGAGAAAAGAAACCGACCAGCCGAACACCAAAAGGGAGATGGCGAAAGGAATAAAAGCCCATCCCACTGTAAATACATTGAGTGCAAAGAGCACATAGACCACTATACATCCGAAGGCGATGGTGATGAGCAGTTTGCAAAGAGAGACGAGAAGCAGTCCCGCGATCCACTCTGAAAGTTTTAAGGGGGTCGAGAAGAGATTGACCAGGTTGCGGTGCCAAAACTCTTGCAAGAGGCTGACCGAAATATCGATCGATCCGCGCCAAGCGATTTGCCAGAAAATGAGGGCTGTCATGAGGATCAGAGGCAGCGCTGTGATATGGCTTTGCGATTGCATCCAAAAGGAGGCGAGGCCCCAGATCAAGATATCGACGAGAGGCCAGTAGAAGAGATCTGCCAGTTGGTGCATGCCTTTTTTTGCGACATACAAATAGCGTAGGAACACTCCGTAGATTCTAAGTAGATTCATACCGATTTCTCCGCGATTTTCAAGAAATAGTCCTCTAGGGAAGGTTCCTGGACTTGGATGCTGGCGTAGGAGACGCCTGATTGCATGAGTTGATTCAAGAACTTAGGGATCTCTTTTTCGTCTAATGAAAACGAGATGACTCGATGCTCGAGCTGATAGGCCACTTTGAATTTGTCAGCGAGCGCAACGGCGCGCTTCATCCCGTCGATGATCGTGAGGCGAAGCTGATAGAGCGAGACGCTGTGCGCGAGATTTTCGGGCAAATCATCGGCGATGATGTGGCCATTTTTTAACACGATGGTGCGATCGCACAGTTCGGCGACCTCTTCCATTTTGTGAGAAGTGAATAGGATGGAAAGTCCCGTGCGGTCTCGCTCTTCGAGGAGGAATCTGCACACCTCTTGCGAGACGTCGGGGTCGAGCGATGCGGTGGGCTCATCGAGAAGCACGATCTTTGGGTTCGTGAAAAACGCTTTGACGATCATGAGCCTTGTGATTTGTCCTGCGGAAAGCGAGGAGATATGGTCATGCTTTTTATCCAAAATTCCAAACCGTTCTAGGAGGGGATCGGTCCGTTTTGCAAAATCTTGAATCCCGTAAAAGAGGCCAAAGCATCTGAGGTTTTCCTGTACGGTCAGGATGTAGGGAAGACTCGTGTAGGTGCTCGCAAAAGAAACCGATTGGAGGGCCTCTGAGCGGTGTTTAAAAAAGTCTTTGCCAAAATAGACAATGGAGCCGGAAGTGGCGCTCAATGTGCCGAGAAGCATCTGGATGGTGGTGGTTTTTCCAGAACCATTGGGTCCCAAAAAGCCGAGAATTTCTCCCGGTTTTAAATCGAAAGAAATGTGATCCACAGCGATGAACGGCTTTTTTTTGCCGTATACTTTCGTGAGATCTTTTACGCTTAAATAATACACAGACTTAACCTGTAACGTCGTATCAAATGGACTGAGAACAAATAGTGAACCCCATTGCTGAGGCTGGCAAAGAAAAGACTTAGATTTTCATGTTGGACTCTAACTTCTGTGTGAAGTATAATGGAAAGCCAAACTCAAGGTCAATGTTTTTATGAATTGGGCAGATGTTGAGAGGTCGTTTTGTAGGGCGGTGGCATTTTCGTTTTCAAAAAAAAAGATGATGCTCACCTTTCCGGTTTTAGTTTTGTGTGGGATTTTTGTTGTTTTTTGTCGGGCGGTGGCGATTGGCGCGAGCGACTGGATTGCGATGAGTCTTGGATTTTTGCCGATTTTGCTTTCGTCTGGGGTTCTTTTAGCTTTAGGGGTGCTGCTGATCCGGATACATATGCATGAGGTGAAGCAGCTTCATTTGGGGTTTCGTCGGCTGATTGCGGGGTCGGTGGATCT
This sequence comes from Verrucomicrobiota bacterium, assembly GCA_018968815.1. GTDB lineage: Bacteria > Chlamydiota > Chlamydiia > Chlamydiales > SM23-39 > REEB52. Next base: position 19,818 of record JAGWZL010000011.1, read on the forward strand.
CATCATGGGGACCTCTTATTTGGCGATTCCGCCGATCTTGGCCTATCTTTTGCTTTGGGTGGCGCTGGGTCTTTTCTTTCTTTTACGGGAGATACCGGGGATTGGGGATTTTTTTTCTGTGGTTCTTGCGTTTGGGCCTTTTTTGCTGATTTTTGGCTCTTTATTGCTTTGTCTTTTCAATCTGGGGCTCCTTTTTTTTGTGGCTCCGGCGGCAGCTTTTCAGCCCTTTAAGCGGGCCTCTTTATCTAAGCGTATTCTCATCCTTTTTCAAGGGCGTATTTTGAGCAATATTGCTCTTTTTCTATTAGCTTTAGCCCCGATTTTGCTTGTGGTGGGGCTGCTCACCTTGTCGGCCGTTTTGACGCATGCGGCGCCGGTGGGGCCTCTTTCGATTGCGATGGCTTGGTTTTTTATCATGGTGCCGTTTGCGGCCGTTTTGACGCCGGCGGTGATCTTTTTCTTTAATTTTGCAGCTGAGAGCTATCAGCTTCTGCATCCCAAAAATGTGCCATGAGAATCGCGATTGTTGGGGCGGGATACGCGGGTCTGGCTGCGGCTTGGCATCTGCGGAAAAAGCACGCGATTACGGTGTTTGATGGCGGGGTGGGGGCCTCCCATGTATCGACAGGGCTTTTGCATCCGGCGCCTGGCCGGAAGGCGCTGCCCACCTGGAAAGCTCAGGAGGGGATGGAGTCGGCCCTTGAGCTCTTGGAAGCGGCCGGCCGCCACACGCATCTGCGGAACGGCATTGTCCGTTTTCTCTCCGGTCAGCGGCAGATGATTCCCGAAGGGGTCACAGTGTTTTCCAAGCTCTATTTGGCGGGCCTTAAAAAGGCGTGTTCGGGCGTTGTCTATGTCCAACATTGGGTGAGCCGTTTGGAAGAGCTGGCAGATTTTGACCAGATTGTGCTCACAACCGGCGCTGAGACCCTTTCCTGGGCTTCTCTTCCTCTCAAGAAAACGATTGGACAGTGTCTTGTTTGCAGATGCGATGAACCGATTCCCGTCAGTCTGCTCGGCCAAGGGCATATCACGCCGACCGAAGAAGAGGGGATTTGTCTGGTTGGTTCTACCTATGAACATACAGAGAGGCCCGATCCGCAAAAAGCGCTGCAACTCATCGACCAGGTGGCGCAGTTTTATCCGCCGGCGAAAACTTTCCGTGTGCTCGATATTTTATCGGGGACGCGGATCTCACCCAAAGTGGGCTATAAGCCACTCATGCAGAAGATAGATGCAACAACATGGGCGCTCACCGGATTTGGTTCGCGCGGGCTGATTTATCACGCCCTATTTGGGAAGTGGCTAGCGTCTTGTCTCCCCATCTGAATTCAATGCACGTGGAGGGATGGGAATCACGATATATTGCCGAGCATAGGGATGTGATTGAACGGCTAGTTGGACTATTCCACGATCATTTTTGAACGCCCTCTCGCAACGTCCAATTCGCATATCTCAAAGACTTGGGATTTTGCTCCAATGCTGCCTCGACTATTTTCTGATTAGCTTTCAACAAAGAAGTCGTATGTTGCAAAGCCTCGCCATTTTGCCTAACTGCTGCTAGGACTATGTTATCATCTCCTCTGAACGCCCCTGCATGTTGCAAAGCAAGGCCATTTTGCGTAACTGCTGCTAGGACTATTTCACGATCCTTTCGCAACAACCAACCAGCAAATTGCAAAGCAAGGCCATTTTGCTCAACTGCTGCTAGGACTAGTGCAAAATCCTCTCGCAACGACCCAGCATGTTTCAAAGCAAGGCCATTTTGCCGAACTGCTCTTTCGACTATTTTACGATCCTCTTGCAACGACTCATCAGCATGTTCCAAAGCAAGGCCATTTTGCCGAACTGCTATTTTGACTATTTCTCGATCCCCTCGCAACGACTCATCAGCATATTTCAAAGCAAGGCCATTTTGCCGAACTGCTATTTTGACTATTTCAGGATCCTTTCGCAACGACCAATGCGCATGTTTCAAAGCAAGACCATTTTGCTCAACTGCCTTTTTGACTATTGCAGGATCCTTTTGCAACGACTCATCAGCATGTTCCAAAGCAAGGCCATTTTGCTCAACTGCCATGTCGACTATTGCAGGGTCTGCTTTCAACCGTTTAGTAAGATGCTGTAGAGCGAGACCATGTGCGCGGACAGCTGTCATGGCTGCTGCGCTATTCTTCTGCAGAAATGGATAATGACGGATAGCCGATCCATCTATGGATAACGCTTCGCGCGCCAATGCACGCAGCCCCGGGTCGCGAGCAAATGCCTCGCCCATTTTTTGATCAATGAGGTCGGACTGCTCGGTGGGGTTACTCTGTGTTGTATCTTGTAGGATTGCATGTCGTAGGTTGCCGTTCCAGAACTGCTTGTACCATATTTCTTCCTGCTCCCCTTTCTCTGTTGCGCCATTCTCCTGCAGACATGGATAATAACCGATAGCCGATCCCTTTATGGGTAACGCTTCGCGCGCCAATGCACGCAGCCCCGGGTTGCGAGCAAATGACTCGCCCATTTTTTGATTAATAATGAAGGCGGACTCGGTGGAGTTACTCTGTATTGCATGTGCTAGGTCGCCGTGGCAGAACAGACTATACCATGCCAGGTCCTGCCCCTTCTCTGCTGCTGCCTGCCGCCTATCTGCTTTTGTCTGCTTCTTCTCTGCTTCTGCTGCCTGCTGCTGTTCTGCTTCTGCCAGCCGCCTATCTGCTGCTGCCTGCCGCTTCTCTGCTTCTGCCAGCCGCTTCTCCATTTGCCGTTCTAAACGGTCTTCACGAGATGACGGTATTCCTTTATTGGTAATTGCAAACGAACTCATATTAACCATATTTTGTTTTTAAAATATTATAAAAAAACAAATGATAACAATCAACTCAGTTTTTTAATGGGATTGTAAAATAGGGTGTATATATTCGAGTCCATCCGAAAAGTAGCGTAAAATTTTTACTTATGCTGTAATGGCTGGCCGTACAAGAGGTTGACTATGAGAGGGTGTCTACAAAGAGGCAGCCCCACGGCTATACACAAATAATCCCTAAAAATGACGAACCCTGACTTTGTAGGCACCCTCTGAGGAGCGCTGATATGACTGCGAGTATGACCGTGTCTTTGGTTGGGCATCCTGAATGGACGCAATCGCCACGTTCTGCAGAGCACGATTATTTGTCCATCATTCCCTATTATTCATGGAAGAGTACATCGGAAAAGATCCGTAAAAACGTCTTAGTTCATGAAAACGTATTCGTGCGGAGTTTGTGGCAGTTAGAGAAAACGACGCAAATCCAGTTGGAAGGACCGCCTGAGAAGTTTACTTCAGAAAATCTTGAAACCATTGCGGTCATTATCCAGACGTATGCAGGCGCTGTAGGCGCGGCGCTTCGCGCCGAGTCGTTGGTGGAACAAAAACAGTTGCAAAGTGAGTGTGCAGAAAATGTGGCGCGCGCCAGTGATTTAGTGGACAAAACCCGTATCGCGACGGGCATTGTTCTCAAAATTCACCGCCCCGTTAGGCAATGACCGTTTACTTTGCGTTCGCGAATCAGGTAGAATTAATCCAAGATGAGCACGCATATTCAAACAGGTAGCTCAAGAACCATTCGGGCTCTTTTGTGGATGAGCATTTCCAATGAGCCTTTTGTGGTTCTGTATGCGATTCTTCCTTTCATCATGAGGAAAGACCTCAATGCTTCTTTAGTGCAACTGTCGATTCTTGCATCCTTGCGGCCGGTGTTGTCTATTTTTTCATTTTATTGGAGCGCCAATTTAACGCGCCAAAAGCACAGGCTCCGTTCCAATTTAATCAGCGCTTGGGGACTGGCACGTCTTCCTTTTTTGTTTGTGCCGTGGGTCCACAATGCTTGGTATGTCGTGTTTTGTTGTGCAATCTATGAGCTTCTCAATCGATCTGGCAATCCAGCTCTCATGGAGATCTTAAAAATCAACTTGAAAAAAGACCCCCGAGAGCAGGTATACAGTTTATGTTTTGTGATTAGCTTTTTAGAAAGCATTTTGCTTGGGTTTGTCGTCACGAGTGCGCTAGGTCATCATTTATTGCCGTGGCAAACCCTGTTTGGGATGGCGGCCCTGATTAGTTTAACCAGTATCATTGTACAATTTCGTATTCCTATCGCAGCCTATCCCGTTTCCATAGTGGAGCAAAACTGGTCGGAGAAGATCTTACATCCCTGGAGGGATGCTTTTCATTTATTAAGATCGAACCCCCATTTTTTCCGCGTTCAATGCGGCTTTATGTTCGGTGGCGTGGGTCTGATGTTGGCGGCGCCGAGCTTAAGTTTATTTTGCGTCGATATTTTGGCTCTTTCCCATACAGACATCACTTTGGGACGCTCCGTACTCATGGGAATTGGCGTGGCTGTGTCCGCCTATTTTTGGAAAAAAATGATTGCGATGGAAAAAATCGATCAGATTTTGCGCAATGTACTCCTTGGATTTTCTCTCTATTTACTGTGTTTATGCGTCTCGTATTTTGAGGTGTCGTTTTTTTATCTGGCCTATGTTCTCTATGGCCTCTCTCAGGCGGGCAGCCACCTGTTGTGGAATCTATCGGGACCCATGTTTGCCAAAGAGGCCGATAGCGCTCAATATACAAGGGTCAATATCTTAATGGTGGGGCTGAGGGGATCGATCACTCCGGCCATCGGCGGAGTCTTATGCCATTGTTGTGGGCCCGCTTTCGTGATTTTACTCAGCGCAGGCATTTGCCTTGCTGGAGTCCTCTATATGACAATCACGCAAACAGTTATCGGTCGCCGCCAAAAGCAGCTCCTGGATCACTAAGAGTTCTTACAATGGTCTCCACAATTGTAGGACCCGTGTCATTGGACGCAGTAGGCTCATCCTCTCCGCAATAACCGTTCATCATGCAGACTACAGAAAGCAACAATGTAAATATCTTCATATCGCTTCATCTTACAGGTGCAACCTACAAAATATCAATATTTTTATTGACATAGGTTCCTCCGCCCTTGCGGCGAGAGAGGCGATCAGGCATAATCGTTCATTATGCAAGGCACATTCCAGTTTTTAGGTACGGGAGCATCGGCGGGTGTGCCTGTGATTGGCTGCAAATGCAAAGTGTGCGCCTCCTCTTCTCCCCAAAACAAACGCTATCGCCCCTCTGGCGTGATCCGGGCGCATGGCAAAGCCATTGTCATTGATATGGGCCCTGACTTCAGGAGCCAGGCGCTTCAATTTGGCATTGATACGCTCGACGGGATGCTGCTCACCCATACCCATTACGACCATATTGCCGGCATCGATGAGGCGAGGATTTTCAATGTGAGGCAAAAAAAATCGTTGCCCTGCATGTTGTCCCGCTCCAGTTTGGAAGAGATCAAAAAGCGCTACTATTACTTTTTCAATGTAGAGGGATTGAGCGCTAAATTCGATTTTTTCCCCTTTGATGACGACATCGGCACAGCAGAGTTTCTCGGCCTTCAGATCGGCTATTGCAATTTCTATCAGACCGATATGAAGGTGAGCGGTTTTCGGGTGGGAGAATTTGCCTATATTTCTGACATTCAAAAGTATGAGGAATCGATCTTCACGGCTTTGAAGGGCGTGCACAAATTAGTATTGAGCGCCCTGAGGCCTGAGGCGTCGCCGTTTCACCTCTCTTTTGAGGAGGCCATTGCGTTTTCCAAATGGGTGGGAGCTCACGAAACCTATATTACCCATCTGGGCCATTTTTTTGATCATGCGGAGATGCAGGCGATGCTGCCGCATGGGTTTCATATTGCCTATGATGGGCTCAAACTGGAGTTTCGATGTTGACCACAAAGCCTAAAACAGGCCACGGGCGTTTGCACGAACTCATGGAGAGTGAGAAAAGGGCGATTTTAGTCGGCACTTATAAACAAGACAAAGAGATTTGCATCGAACAGCTCGATGAACTCGAAAATTTAGGCGCCACCTATGGCTTGCAAACGGTCCTCCAATTGCCGTGTCCCATTCGGACTTATGATGCGGGAACATTGATCGGCAAAGGCAAAGTGGAGGAGATTCGGGGGCTTGTCCAAGAGCACAAAGCCGACATCGTCATTTTTGACGATGAGATTTCCCCGCAACAGCAGCGCAATTTGGAAAAGAGTTTCGCATGCGTCGTCATCGATCGGACAGAACTCATTTTGGGGGTTTTTGGCCAAAGGGCGCAAACGCGTGAGGCAAAAATTCAGATCGAGCTGGCCACTTGCCAGTACCAGATGCCGCGACTCCGGCGTCTTTGGACCCACCTACACAGACAAAGATCGGGCGGAGCGGGCGGCGGCGCAGTGAAAGGAGAGGGGGAGAAGCAGATCGAAATCGATCGGCGCATCATCCGCAAGCAAATCGACAAATTGCAACATGAACTGGAAGAGGTTAAAAAGCAGCGGCAAACGCAAAGACGGCTGCGAGAAAAGACCCGCATCCCTACGTTTGCCATCATCGGGTATACCAATGCGGGCAAATCAACTCTTCTCAACGCCCTCACGGATGCCGATGTTCTTGTCGAAGATAAACTCTTTGCCACGCTAGATCCCACGATTCGGAAATTTATCCTGCCCAATAAACAGCCGATTTTGCTCATCGATACGGTGGGATTCATCCGGAAAATCCCTCACCAGCTCGTGGCCGCCTTTCGGAGCACTCTCGAAGAGGCTGTCCAGGCCGATATTTTGATCCATCTCATCGACGTGAGCAATCCCAATGCCTCTGCTCAAGCAGAGGCCACCTTTGAGGTTTTAAAAGAACTCAAAGCTTTGGGCCGCCCCCTCATCACCGTCCTCAACAAAGTCGATCAGGTTGCCGATCGGCTCATGGTGCAAAAAATGCGGTTCAAATACCCGAAAACGGTCGAAATTTCCGCCCTGAAGCGGCAAGGGTTTGATCTGCTCATGGAACGGATGATTCAAGGCATCTCCCTCCTACGCAAAGTCGTGAAACTCCGCATCCCCCAAAGCCATTATGCCCTCGTCAGCGAACTCCAGCAAGAGGGCCACGTCTTGTCCTGTGAATATGAAGAGAACGACATCCTCCTGAAGATCGAAATCCCCCACCACTTGGAACGGAAAGTTTTCAATTATATGAGTGAATTTTAAAAACCCATCTGGAGTTGAAATAATTTATCACTTTTATATAAACGCAAACCTGTGTTATTCTTCTGGACCAAAAAAATAAGGTAATTATGACACAATCAGTCCAAGGCACAGATCTACGCAGCACTCCACTCACTCCAATAGGAGAGCCTGCAACACCACCGTTTCCAAGGAGTCATGACTCTGCAATCTTAGGGCAATTCGCAGAACTCCAAGCCAAAATGACTGCAATGGTCAGAGAGCATCATGACACTCTGGTTTTTGAGGCAATGGAGAAGGGAGAAGGGGCAGTGGTCGGGTTATTGCAAAATCCTATGATCAACACCAGCATAAGTGGCAATATCCTATTTTTCACAGCTTGTGACCGGGGATGGACCCAAGTGGTTACAGAGTGCTTGAAGAGACGAGAGTTCAATCTTGAAAAGTCTCGACTGATTGGCATTGCACTCCTCAGTCAGAAAGAAGATATGGTTCTCGCGTTGTTACCACATATTGATGAGATGAACGCTAAAGAGAGCGAGATCCTTGTCGGTAACGCTGCTCAATCTGGGTGGACCCGGGTGATCACGGAACTCTTAAAGAGAAAAGATGTCGATCATGAAGCGTTAATAACCCGTCTGCTGATGCGGGGCCTGGATCAGGGAGAAGATGCAGTGCTCGAGGTGTTGGAGACATACCCCAAGGTCAACGCCGGAGTAAGGGGTAATATCCTGCTCACTTGCGCTTGTCAACGGGGGTGGACCCGAGTTGTTACACAACTCGTGGATAGAGAGGATGTCGATCTAACAGTAAGGGAATATGCTCCTCTATTCCTTGCTGCAAGCAATGGCCATGCTGATATTGTGGAACTCATTTCGCTAAAAATGGATCCATCTGTGCGAGACAATCAAGCCCTCACTCATGCTGGAAATGCAGCTGTTGCAAGAGTTTTGTTGGCCGATCGCAGAGTGAATCCCAATCGCGGTGCCGGCGCACCACCCATTGTAATGGCGAGCGCTCATGGGAGACGAGATGTGGTGGAAGCTCTATTGGCAGATCCCCGAGTCCATCCCGCCATTCTAATGGGAGCTGCACTCGTCTGGGCTCACTCACGTGACCATCTGGGGATTGAACAATTGTTGCTCAGCGATACTCGAGTCAATCCAAATTGCCGAGAGACCTATGATCAATGGTTTTACGATCCAATCCGGCAGACCATGTTGGATGGGATGCCCGATGGCATAGCAACAGTCATCGTGCTGTCGCATGACATACTACCTGAGAACTGAGCCATAAAGAGAAGACAACATGGCTGCAATATCCAACAGTGCACGGGGTGAAAATGAAGGGTTGCAAATCACGGCACTCCACTTGAACCCTACAGTTTTGCATTACGTAAGTAACTAACGATAAATTATTTGAAAATGCTTCTGCGGAGAATATTCGCCTAATCTCCGCAAAAATGCGGAGATTAGGCTTGAAAATGCGGAGAATATCTGCTGCCATAAGGCTATGTATATACATGAATTGCAGGGTTGTCTGCGCTTTGAATGGGATCAAGAGAGGGTTCTCTCTGTGATTGATCGAATTGCGTCATTTGCAAGGGCATTTATGCTCTCAACGTCTCCGATTCAGTTTTTCTAAAAAACTCTTGGCGTGGCATAATTTAACGCTAACAAAAATGTACACGGTGCTATCTGTCTATCAGAATTCAGAACGTGTTGATTTGCAGGTGTTTATGAATAGAATTGAGTGTTATACCCAGTTCGGGTATAATTGAGTTATACGGAAAACAATGAAGAGCGTTGATTGGATAGGATCTAGTCATGATGATTTGAGCCGTTTTCCTAAAACCATTCGTCATGCAATGGGATATGCCTTGTACTTGGCTCAGACAGGGATCAAGCATCCGCACATGAAAACGTTGAGCGGGATGGGAAGCGCTAAAATCGTAGAAATACGAGAGTGGTGTGAGAGTGGTACTTATAGAGTGATATACACGGTGGAATTTGAAGATTATATTTTTGTTTTGCATGCCTTTCACAAAAAGTCTCATAAAGGCTCGGAAATGTCGAAACAGGATAAGGAATTGCTCAAAACGCGCTTGAAGGAAGCTATACCGCTCGTGATTCGAAAATTGGTTCTGCCAGCGTCGGCAGCCACTGTTTTTGGGATCCGCCTGCATCGCTCAACTTATGCAAGTTGAGCTGCTTCGGCGCCGGCTTCGCCTGACCCAAAAACAGGGCGCCTCCTTGGCATTTCCCAATTTTTGAATCACTCTCGGTATAAAGAGCGCTTTAAAGAACTGAAGGAAGACTATGGGTAAAAAAGAGAAATTCGCGAGTTCTGGAAATATATTTGCTGATATAGGGATTCAAAACCCTGAAGAAACTTTAGCAAAAGCTGAAATTGTTCGGCAAATATACATCACGATTAAGAAAAAAAAGCTCACACAAGCCAAAGCTGCTAAAATTCTGGGGATCAGTCAACCCAAAGTCTCAAAACTTCTGTGTGGCTATTTCCAGAACTTTTCACTGGAAAGGCTTTTCCGATTTCTAAACAAACTGGGGCAAGATATCAACATTTCGATTACCTCTAAGCCGCACAAAGGTGAAGGACATACGCGAATTGGGATTGATGGGTCTATTCCTGCATACAGAATTGCTGTTTTAGGGCGAGCTCCCTATTAATAACCTGTTTTAGGTTGCAATATTGTAATATTCTTTGACGAGGTGCATGAGGCCGTTGGTGAGCATTTGTGTGCCGAGGAGGCAGACGAGCATCCCGCCGAGTCTTTCGACGGCGATCAGCCCTTTGTCTCCGAGGATGTGTTTAATGGTAGATCCGAGCAGTAGGATGATGAGGGAGGGGAGCCAGGCGGCAATGGCGGCGCCTGCGACGAGGAAGGGCCTGCCCGTATCGTGGGCATAGAGCATCACGGCTGAGATAGCGCCTGGCCCTGCGATGAGCGGCATGGCGAGCGGAATGATCATCGGTTCTTGGCTCAGCGCCTTGGTGTCCGTTGTCGCTTTCGGGAAAATCATCGTGAGTGAGATCAGGAACAGCAAAACGCCCCCTGCGATGGCGATGATCGCCCTAGAGATCCCTAAGATGCGCAGGATAAAATCCCCAAAGAAGGTAAAAAGCAACAAAATCATTAGGGCGATGACCAGTTCCCGCGTGATGATCATGAGCTGCCGTTTTTGGTCGAATTGGGAGAGGAGTCCCAAAAACAGGGGGATTTGGCCGGTGGCGTTGAGGACGAAGAAGATGGCGGCCGTAATGGCCCCGAAGCTGGTATCCGACGGAAGCTGCATCATAAACGGCACCATATCCAAGGGCTTGGATTTTTGCAACGGTTCGTGCTATACTGGCCCACGTCAATCATGAAAAAATTTAAAGTGGCGACCCTCGGGTGCCGGACCAATCAGTATGAGTCGCAAGGGTATGCAGATCAGCTGCGCCAGATGGGGTATACCCTCGCGAAAGAGGGCGAAGAGGCGGACCTCTGCATTATCAATACCTGCACAGTGACCGAAGGGGCCGATCGCTCGTCGCGCCACGAGGTGCGCCTCGCCTTGCGCGACCACCCCAACGCCAAAGTCATGGTCACCGGCTGCATGGCCGAAAGCGCTGCCGATGCGCTCCAGCAGATGGACGCGCGCATCCAGATTGTGCCCAATCGGGAAAAAGAGTCGCTCATCGACAAGGTTTTCCCCGAAGAGGAAAACCTCCCCGAGTTCAACATCCAGGCCTTCGACGCCCACACACGCGCCTTTGTCAAAGTGCAAGATGGGTGCAACTCGTTTTGCACCTATTGCATTATCCCCTATGTAAGAGGGAGGTCCCGCTCCCGCCCAATCGGCGAAATCGTCAAAGAGGTCGAAGGGCTGATCGCCAATGGCTACAAAGAAATTGTATTAACAGGCATCAACGTGGGCGATTTCGAGGATGGCGGAAAAAAACTCGCTGACCTGGTGCGCACGGTCGATGCCATCCCAGGCCTCCACAGATTGCGCATCTCCTCCATCGACCCAGATGAGGTCGATGAGGATCTCGCAGATGCTGTGTTGCACGGAAAAACAACATGCCCCAGTATGCATATCGTTTTGCAGGCCGGCTCGAATGTCACCTTGAAGAGAATGAACCGCAAATACACGCGCCAAATATTCATCGAAACAGTCGAAAAAATGGTCGCTCAAAATCCCGATTTCACAGTCACCACCGATGTCATCGTCGGGTTTCCCGGCGAAACGGAAGGCGACTTCGAAGAAACCCTCGAAATGATCGAGCGCGTCCAGTTCGCCAAAGTACACATGTTCCCCTACAGCGTCAGAAAAAGGACGCGGGCCGCCCTTTACCCCAACAAAGTCAGCGCGCTGATCATCGCTGAACGGAAACAGCGGCTGCTCCGCTGTGCCGAAAAAAACGCCTTCGCATTGAGAAATCGGTTTATCGGACGCACAATGTCGGTTTTACTGGAAAATGAAACAAAACCTGGCTATATTGCAGGTCATACAGCCAACTTCTTGCGCGTCTGGGTTCCCGCTGGCTCTATCCAGCCCAATACATTGATCGACGTGCAAATTGTGGGCAATGAACCAGATGGGTTAGTAGGCTATGAAAATTCACATTGCAGCAAGGCTCAAGCCGTTCTCGCACACGCCGGGCATGAGCTGCGTCATCCCTAGATCATGCGGGGTGATCCAGGCTTTTCCAACACTTTTGCGCATCCATGACATCGAATGGAAGATGCCGCTCACAGGCCCCGTCCACGGATTTACCTTGCAGCAAGACCTGGAACGAGACTGCGTCTACGTCTTTGGCAAAGCCAAAGAGGGCTATTTCCGACTCCGCATTGAGGCCCATGACAATGGGTTTCATATCGAATCGGAAAAAGGGCCGTTGGAAAGCGATCTCATCAAGGCGGAAAACCAGCTCTCTCTGCAAAAGCCATGCGAAAGACTCTCCTTAGGCAGCCACAAAGCCCAAGACTGGGATCTGGTGAAACGGCGCATGGATTTGCAAGAGATTTTGCCGGTCCTCTTTTGTCTCGGACAAAAAGTGCCTTTCATTCCGCCGCAGCCATTCACGGGCACGGCTCAATTGCTCAAACTCCCCGATGAGCGCAAAGATCTGGAAAGGGCGTTGCTCTCGTTTGTCAAAGCGGGATTCAAGGGGATGCTTGTGCCCAGGCTCACCGATGATGAGCATCAAGGATTCATTCCCGCATCGGTCGAGAAGGGAAATCCCTTTTTTCTCTTAGCTGAGGGAGCCAAAATGATTCGCAGCCTGTTTTTCAAACAAAATGAGAGGCGCCTCTCCTTTTTGCCCCATTTGCCGATCTCTTTCGATGCCGGAAGAATGGTGGGCCTCATCGCGCCTGGCATCGGGACACTCGATTTCGAATGGTCGAAAAAACTCTTACGCAGGGTGAACATCCGCGCAGAGATTTCAGGGGAAGTGATTTTGGAATTGCAAAAGGAGATTCAGACGTTTCGCGCAAACAAAAAAAAGAAACTCAAAAAAGGGGAACCGCTCTTGTTGGAAGCTGGGAAAACGATCCATCTGGACCGGTTCGAGAAATGAAAACAGATCTTCTTCTCTTAAGCGAGGGGCGCCACTATGATCCACACCGCTTTCTCGGGCTGCATGAGGGGGTGATTCGTTTATGGAGGCCTGGCGCCGAAAAGATCTACCTGGAGGTGCTCGGCCACATCGTCGAAGCGGCTCAGGTGGATGGTCAGGGGCTGTTTGCCTATACTCCCGCAAAACCCATCGGGCCGAACGACTACCGCGTCTATTACCCGAACGGCGCGCTTGCGCACGATCCTTATGCGCAAATGCCCGCCATAGGCGACATGGACGCCTTTCTCTTCAACAAAGGGTGCCATTACGATCTCTATGCGGTTCTCGGGGCCAACATCAAAAAGGGGGGCACGCAATTTGCGGTTTGGGCGCCGAATGCGGAAGCGGTTTCCCTTGTGGCCGATTTCAACCACTGGGATGGGCGCATCTGTCCGATGCGCAGCATGGGCGCTTCGGGGATTTGGGAACTGTTTGTTCCGGGTGTGGGGCAAGGGGAAAAATACAAGTTTGAAATCCGAACCCGCGAAGGGTATTTGCGCGTCAAAAGCGACCCCTTTGGATTTTTTGCTGAGCTGCGTCCCCGCACCGCATCGATCGTGTACGATCTCAACGCCTACTCTTGGCAAACCAAGAACTGGAAAAAACCCTCGCTGAATGGCCCGATGAATGTCTATGAAGTGCATCTCGGCTCTTGGAAATGGACGGGCAAGGAGTTTCCCAATTATCGGGAAATCGCCGTCGATCTGGCCAAATATTGCAAAGAGATGGGATTTACCCATGTGGAGCTGATGCCGGTCATGGAACACCCCTTCGACGAATCATGGGGCTATCAGGTCACCGGATTTTTTGCTGTGACGTCCCGCTATGGAACCCCCTCTGATTTTCAATTTTTCGTCGATCACATGCATCAAGAGGGGATTGGGGTGATTTTAGATTGGGTGCCCGCCCATTTTCCAACCGATGATTATTCTTTAAACCGGTTTGATGGAACGGCGCTCTACGAACATGAAGATCCGCGCAAGGGGATGCACCCTCACTGGCATACGGCGATTTTCAACTACGGCCGCAAAGAGGTGTCCAATTTTCTCATTGCGAGCGCTCTCTTCTGGTTTGACAAAATGCGCATTGACGGCCTACGCGTCGATGCGGTCGCCTCGATGCTGTATCTCGATTATGGGCGCAAAGAGGGCGAGTGGATTCCCAACCCGGATGGGAGCAATTTTAACATTGAGGCGATCGAGTTTTTAAAGCACCTGAATGCGATCGTGCATGAGCGATGCGCGGGCGCCTTGATGATTGCCGAAGAGTCCTCCTCTTTTGCAGGCGTCACCCACTCCGATGGACTCGGCTTTGATTTGAAATGGAACATGGGATGGATGAATGATACGCTCCGCTATTTTCACCGCGATCCGCTCTATCGCAAGTATCATCAGAATGATCTTACCTTCAGCATGCTCTACGTGTTCTCGGAAAAATTCATTGCCGTCCTCTCTCACGATGAGGTCGTGCATGGAAAAGGGAGCTTTCTTTCCAAAATGCCAGGCCCCGACTGGCAAAAATTTGCGAATGTGCGCCTTCTGTATAGCTATATGATGTGCCATCCAGGCAAAAAACTGATGTTCATGGGTTCTGAACTCGCGCCCTGGCACGAATGGAATTGCAAATCCAATATCGATTGGCATCTTTTGGAGTATGCCTTCCATCACGGCGTACATCAGATGGTGAAAGAGCTGAATCATTTCTATCTGAGCCACCCTGAAATTTGGACCTTTGACTTTGATTGGCAAGGGTACGAGTGGATCAGCTTTGCCGATGCCGAACATAGCGTGATCGCCTATTTAAGAAAGGGCGACGGCAAACACTTGGCTGTCATCCACAATTTTACGCCCGAATTTCATAGCGCCTATTGGGTCCCATTGAAAAATGCAAAAAAGCTCCAAGAGGTGTTCAACACCGATCATGCGAAATATGGCGGCTCCAATCAGCTCAACCCAGACATCCAGATCGAACAAGAGGGCTTTTCTATGGCGCTCGCGCCTTTGGCCACGCACATTCTGGAAGTTGTATTTTAAGTCATTGACCTTCTCTATTTGTATTGAATCCGAGGCAAAAGACTTAAAAAAAAGGATTGTGACCAACCCTCGATTTCTCTGGGAATGGAAATAAAGCGCCGGATATCTTCCCGGGCAGCTTTTACATCAAGTCCGGCTATTTTTTCTTCTATGAGCTTTAAGAATATTTGCGGCGTAAGTGGAGCTGCGTCCTTGTAATGTCCCGATTGTCTCATCCGGCTTTCCAAGTGAGATAGGTGCAGTCGAAATCCTTTGGAAACATACCAAATCAAATCATACCAATCTCTACCCTTCACGCGCACCTTATAGGGGCGGCATAAAAGCGCATGTACTTTTCCTGCGAATAGATCTTCTGGGACATAGGTGCGCACGGAAAACGGAAAGGGTCTTGTCAGGTAGCGAACTTCAGTCTCAAAACCAGGTGGAGGATCGACATCGATTTCCAGCTTGATTTTGATCACCTCATTGGATTGCGTATGTCGTTGCAGTTGTTGATCGAGTCCAATTCGAATGAACGTCTCCAAAGTGCCCGTTTTTAAGAAAGCAGAGCGAATCGACCCTTCTGAATGTTTAATCTTGTGATCGACGCTGACCTTTAACCCCGAAATTTCCAATTCCTCTTCAATTGCTTTTACAAAGGGGAGGAGTCGGAAGTCCGGATCAGGTTTAAGAAGGGAAAAATCTAAATCTTCGCTAAATCGGCCCAAGCCATGTAAAATACGCAGCGAAGTCCCCCCATAAAAAGCTGCATGCTCAAAAAATTTCGCCCTCCAAAGGCCCAGAAGCGAGATCTCTTGCATGATTTCTTGAATCGCTCCTTCATATTCCGTTTTGGATTGAGGTGTGTAAGCTTTTAACATCCCTTCAATAACGCTACTCATAGTTTGTCTATCATGTATAAGCTGTTTTTGTTATAAGTCTTCGCGATCTCGCGTAATTTCTTCCTATCTAATTCTCGGAACATCTCTTCATCCACTCTCATCTCCTCAAAAAGGTAATGGCGAAGTTGTTCTAAAGTGCGGATGCCAGGAGTTCGATAAACGAGGTCGGCTAACGCTTTTTCCCGCGATGCAATCAAGAAACCTCCCTCTGGACCCAAGTCTCTATACTCTATTCCCACCTTAAATTTTTCCCGACCGATCGCTCGATACTCAAATAAACCAAGAGGAGTCTGAAAGGCTTTGGTATCACCAATGGTCAAAGAAGTAATGACTAAAGAGCGCTCGGCGATCATGCCATAATAGGTAAGAGCGTACTCAAAGGAGATGCAGGAGGGGCCATAGAGCAGGTTAGCAACCACCTCAAGGGAGAGAGGGGATCGGCGCCAGTTTTCACCAAAGACATAAAGCCCCTTTTTAACCCTAACTATCTTACCTTCAGTTACTAGCGACGCTGCTTTGGCGAGCGGTTTTTTCATATCTTTTAAATACATCGCAAGAAGCTGGTAGTCAAACACTTCAGTCTTAACCTCTTTCCTGAACAGCTCAAAATCCATAAGCCTTATTATGCATATTTTCCTCAATATATCCAGAAAAAACGGATATACTAAGGAAAACTGGCTATGGACCTATTAGGGGGCTGCCCATGAAGTCAGCTTCTGTGTTTGTGTGGATAGTTGTGTGATCTATCAGATTGTCAATTTATTTTTTTAGTTGATTGTAATAATATATTAAGTATATAATTATTTCGATAAAATTTAATAATAGGTTGAATATGATGTGCTGCAGTTTTAGAGCGATTACATATATGAGGGACTTGGCAGGAGCTGCCTGTGATACCTTAAGTGGTTTTGTGCCAAACGCGGTTAAACAAGCAGGGTACAGCCTGATACAAACTGTCAAAGATCATCCCATTGCCGCGACTATTGCCGCGACGACAGCTACAGCCGTCACATGCGTTGTACTAGGATCCATTCAACAAGCAGGGTACAGCTTTATACAAACCGTCACAGATCATCCCATTGCCGCGACTATTGCCGCGACTACAGCCGTCAGATGCGTTGTACTAGGATCTATTAAACAAGCAGGGTACAGCCTTATACAAACCTTCAAAGATCATCCCATTGCTGCGACTATTGCCGCGGCTACAGCCGTCACATGCGTTGTACTAGAATCTATAGTGGCAGAGAAGAGCTCCTTCTTGCTGGGATCCTTCAATCATTGCATGGCCATTGTAAAGCACTGTGATCAGGTACAGGGTCTCTGTGATGAGCCCGATTTTTGGGTGAGGAGGCGTGTTTGCTTGGCGCAGAACGCGCACTCGCCTTGTGTAACTGAGGATGAGTGTGTTGTGACACGTAAGTATAGCCCACACGCTGCCTCTCTAGCACATGATTCAGAGCGCTTGTTGAATGTCTGTCTTGTCGGTCTAGGGGTCTTGGCTTTCACTTTAGGTATCCCTCAATCCATGAAACGGGCGGCATGGGCGGGCGCCAAGAACGTAACAACAGCTGTAAAAAAAGCGCCTCTGATCCAGCGATTCAAGGAGCATTTAGACGACCAGTTCTCCCTCCCTGCTCCATCTACATTGCGTAGGAGAAGACGGCCAGTTGAAGCCGTTGTAATGGCTGGAACACAGACTGGAAAGGAGCTGCTACACACAACACGAACAGCCTTTGAGGACGTTGTAGAAGCTTATCCTAGAGCAACTGCGCTCGCAATCGGCGGTGCGGTAGTGGCATTCGGCGCCTCCCAAATGGCCTCCTCCCTTCAACAGCCTGTGGACCATTGCTACGAGGTGGAGCGCCACCTATCGGCCACTTATAAGGTTTGTGCAGAACCAGGTTGGGACCCAACTAAAGAAACTTTGGAGCAGTTTGAGGCCCGTTGTTGGCCGCGACCTGATGCAACGCTGTACGATTGTGGCCAGATGCAATGGGACGTGTTTAACTCGAGAGCAACTCTCCACGATCTTCAGAGCAAGTCCTCTTGGGTAGCTTGGTTCGCTACAGTCTATGGTGTAATACACCAATATGGGGCAAACGCGTTAGACGCAAAAGTGCAATCCTTGACGTTTGTCCAGCATTTGCGCGACCGACGAAAAAGCTCCGCAACAGATGTGCTAAGGCGGAGAGAACAGTCTGCAATTTTCTATGCGAAAATTGAGCGGCAACTTGCGGAAGAGGCGGCTAAAGCCCGGGACCCCCTGTACGCAACCATCTAAGGCAAGAGCGGTTTGTTATGGACCACCATTTTGGGATTCACATAGAATTTGCCAAACCCATGTGTTGCCATAGCGGCATGTAGGGCGACATGTTCACAGATAGGGCCACGGTTCAATGGATCCTGAAAAACGATCGGCACCTTTTCCATCTGAGGCGCTCTTTTCATTTTGATCCGTCTCAGATAACTGGCAATGTGGGGATTCCTCCATTTTTTCACAAACGGTCTCAGCCAGCCCACATGCAAAAAAGAGCGTGGATGATGGATCAGGATTTCTTTGTAGTACTCTCGAAGATCGTCCGTCAGCCTTGCCGAGTAAGAGAAGGGCAAAATGCTTTTCGTTTTATAAATGGCTAGTCCGCCAAAAGCGGAATAGACACGCCTCATCGGTCCGTTTTCCGCAAAAGAGAGGAGGTTCTTGCCTAAGTCCTCCCACCAACAATCGCCGATCAGTTCGGGGCCAAAAGGAAACCTCTCGTCTCGAAAAGCATAATGGTCGTAATACCTGTCACGTTCATTGACGCCATTGGCGCTGACGCAGTCCCAGTCATCTCCGCTCTCGATGGTTTCGAGGATGCTGTCAATCGGCCACGGATGCATCAAATCGAGATCGGCCATCACTAAGTATTTAAAATCGGCATATTGAAGGTCTCTCGCCTTGGCTAAAACGATATTCCTGGCGCGCGCGATCCGCTCTTCTCGGGAACGGGGCAGATCGCTTTCCGCAACTGTTTCACTGATGAAGACCACATGCGGATTCGTATCCGCCCATTTTTGAAGGAGTGAAACGGTCCGATCCGTGGAGTTATTTTCGTAGATGATGACGGTGTACCCCGCAAACAAAGAGCCCAAACGCTCCATACTCCAGATCGTATTGGGAACCGCTTGTTCCACATCTTTACAGACGCCGCAAATGAGGATTTTTTCCTTGGAGTGGGTGGGAGGCGGGGCATAGCGGATCACCATGTTCGGATTCACATAAAATTTGTCAAACCCATGTGTTGCCATGGCGGCATGCAGGGCGACATGTTCGCAGACAGGGCCACGGTTCAATGGATGATGAAAAACGATCGGCACCTTGTCCATTTGAGATGGGTTTTTCATTTTGATTTTGCTCAAATAGCGGGCCATGTGATGATTCATCCACTTTTTCACAAACGGTCTGAACCAGCCAGTATGAAGAAAAGAGAGGGGATGGTTGATCAGGATCTCTTTGTAGTAAGCGCGAAGATCTTCCGTCACCGTCCCCGAGTAAGAGAATGGCAAAATGCTTTTCGTGTGATAAATCGCCAATCCGCCAAACGCAGAGTAAACACGCCTCATCGATGCCCCCTCTACAAAAGAGAATCGGTTCGCCCTGATGTCTCTCCACCACCAATCGTTGACCAGTTCGGGTCCCAAGGGAAATGTTTCATCTCGAAACGCATACCGATCGTAATAATCGCCCTTTTCATCGAGACCATTGGCGCTGACGCAGTCCCAGTCATCCCCACTCTCGATGGTGTCTATGATCCTGTCAACCGGCCACGGATGCATAAAATCGAGATCGGCCATGAGCAAATATTTACAGTCAGCATAGTCTTGGGCCTTTGCGAGAACAATATTCCTGGCGCGCGCGATCCGCTCTTCTCGGGAACGGGGCAGATCGCTTTCCGCAACCGTTTCACTGATGAAAACTACATGCGGATTTGTGTCCGCCCATTTTCGAAGGAGTGCAGCGGTCCGATCCGTGGAGTTATTTTCATAGATAATGACCGTATACCCCGCAAACAAAGAACCCAACCGCTCCACGTTCCAGATCGTATTGGGAACCGCTTGTTCCACATCTTTACAGACGCCGCAAATGAGGATTTTTTCCTGGGAACAGTGGGCGGCATACAGAGACGTGAGAAAGCAAAAAATCAAACAAATGATCTGCACGCAGTGCAGTTTAGCCAAACTTCGATATATTACTGAAGGGGGTTTTTAAAGGGGTTGCGTTTGATGATTTCTTGAGTGAGGTTGTCGGGATCGCCCTCTTCAAGCTCCTCCGGCACAGGTTCAATGAGATGCTCTTCCTTCAGCTTCCTCTTGTAGCCCGCGACCCACTCGGTCGCCCCTTGTTCAGACAGCGCCTTAATCGCAGTCGAGATCTTCCTGAGCTCGCCGCCTACCTGCCTCGCCAGCATGAGGGTCTGTGAAAAGAGTGATGGAGGTTGGATTTCCATACCTCTATTATATCATAAAAGCCCTTTCTAAAACAAATTTTTATATCATTTATTATGAATGACTTATAATTTTATTGCATGGGTAAAATGGGTTCAGGTAGACTAAAACCTCAGTATGAAGCCGAAAAACCAACAAGAATACATCGAGCTCGTGGAAGCGCTTCTCGAGCATGATAAGCGGTATTTTGATGAGGCTAAACCGGTTATTTCCGACTATGAATATGATCGGTTAATGGCGTCGCTCCTCGCCTATGAGAAAGAGCATCCCGATCAGATTTTGCCCCAATCTCCATCTAGACGACTCAGCGAAGGGCCGACCCTTGGGTTTAAGCAAAAGGCGCATCTTGTTCCTATGATGTCGCTCAACAACACCTATTCGACAGAAGAGCTGAGCGAGTTTGTGAAAAGGGTGCATAAATTGTTGGAGAAAAATGAGGTCACATTTTGCGCTGAGCTGAAAATGGATGGCGCCTCGATTTCTTTGCGCTATGAGAAGGGGCATCTTGTGCACGCTTTGACGCGCGGCAATGGAAAAATGGGCGATGATGTCACTGCAAATATCAAGACGATTCCATCGGTCCCGTTGCAATTGCAGGGGAGCCATTTTCCTGAAGTGGCGGAAGTGCGCGGCGAAGTGTACATGAGTTTGGATACTTTTCATGCTTTGAATGAGATCCGAGAAGAGGAGGGACTTGAACCCTTTGCCAATCCGCGCAATGCGGCGGCAGGTTCTTTAAAACTGCTCGACCCCAAAGAGGTGGCCAAACGAAAATTGAAGCTCATCGCGTACGGGATCGCGAATCATGAAGGGATCGAACGGCAAGATGAGGTGCACAACATTTTGCACAAATGGGGACTGCCCATTGCGAAAGCAGGCCACATCGCCGTGTGCAAAGATTTAAGCGAGATCATCGATTTTGCCAAAGGGATTGAAAAACAAAGAGATCGTCTCCCCTTTGAGATCGATGGGATTGTCGTCAAAGTCAATGAGCTGAAATACCACGATCTACTCGGTATGACAGGCAAGGCGCCTCGGTTTGCCGTTGCGTATAAATTTGCGCCCGAGCAGGCGCGCACGCGCGTAGAGGCGATCACCGTGCAGGTGGGAAGAACGGGTGTCCTCACGCCGGTGGCCGAATTAGAGCCGGTCTTTCTCGCGGGCAGCACGATTGCAAGAGCGACCTTGCACAATCAAGAAGAGGTGGCGCGCAAGGATATCCGCGTAGGCGATACGGTGATCATCGAAAAGGCGGGCGACGTGATCCCACAAGTGGTCCAAGTCGATTTTCAAAAGCGCCTCGCATCGAGCAAGGCTTGGCATATGCCCAAACATTGTCCGGTTTGCCAAGCGGATGTGGTGCACCATGCTGGAGAGGTGGCTGTCCGCTGCCCGAATCCAAAATGCGGCGCCCAAAAGATGCGCAAGATCATCTATTTTGCCTCCAAACATGCGATGGATATTGAGCATATGGGGGAAAAAGTGGTCGAACAGCTCGTCGAAAAAGGGCTCGTCGCGCGCATCTCCGATATTTATTTGCTCGATGAAAAGCATCTTGCACAGCTCGAAGGATTTAAAGAGAAGTCGATCCACAACCTATTGCAAAGCATCGAGGCTTCGCGCCATTGCCCGCTTGCGAGGTTGATCATGGGCCTTGGGATCAAGTATGTGGGGGCAGAGACTGCGGAGTTGCTTGCAGAAGAGGCGGGCGGGCTTGAACGGCTGATGGACATGAGCGCATCGGAACTTCTTGCCATTGAGGGAATTGGAGAGAAGACAGCTCTTGCGATCGTCGCCTTTTTCCAATTGGCCGAAAATCGGGAAGAGATCGCGCTTCTTCTTCGCCATGGAGTGGTCCCTCAGAAAATGAAAGAGAAACGGGTTGGCCACGCTTTTGCAGGGAAAACGTTTGTCTTAACGGGGACGCTTGCGAACTATTCGCGCGATGAGGCTGCCTCTCTCGTAAAAGAGCGGGGGGGCAAAGTGTCTGGATCGGTCAGCAAAAAGACCGATTTCGTGCTTGTGGGAGAGGATCCCGGCTCCAAATATGAAAAAGCCAAAGAGCTGGGCGTGACCCTGCTTTCCGAAGAACAATTTCAGAAAATGCTTTAAAATATTTTGTTTGCTACTGTATTGGGAAGTGTAGACATACACAACTCAATTGGAGCTTTATGAAGAACCTACTCCTAGCCGCAGCCGCCTTCTTCCTGGTGATAGGCAGCGATGCGCGCGAACATTGGGGGCCGCCTTCCGCTTGCCCTCAGCCAAAAGTCGATTGTTGCCCAAAACCAAAATGCCCGGAGCCTTGTCCAAAGCCGTGCCCGAAGCCATGTCCAAAGCCATGCCCTGAGCCTTGTGCTAAGCCATGTCCAAAGCCGTGCCCTGAGCCTTGCGCTAAGCCATGTCCAAAGCCATGCCCTGAGCCTTGCGCTAAGCCATGTCCAAAGCCGTGCCCTGAGCCTTGCGCTAAGCCGTGCCCAAAGCCATGCGCCAACCCGTGCGCTCCAAAGCCGTGCTCGAATAAGCCGAAATGTCCTTGCAAGCCTGCTTGTAAATGCAACCCGTGTGTGTGTCCGCCTGTGTGTTTTGAAAAAGGGCATGAGACGAGCCGATGCTGTCTTCCTGCGGCCTTTACAGAACCTGCGAATTTCGATGTGCGTTGTGGAAACGATATCTACTTCACGGCGAATTTTACTTACTGGGAAGTGATGCAAGGGGGAATGGATTTAGCAATTCCGGGTCAAGCGACGGCCATTTCGCCTTCGGTCGGAACTGTATCGTTCTCAGCAACTGGACAAGATATTCTTGTTCAAGACGATCAATTTAAACCAGGATTCCAAGTTGGATTTGGATGGACTGGCGGATGGGATGGATGGAGTCTTTATGGGGAATATACTTGGGTGCGTGGAACAACGCACACATCTGCCTCTGCTCCTGCGCCAGGCGCTACCAGTGCAGGTGGTGTAACAGTTCCGCAATTTGCCATTTTTTTCCCGACGAGCTGGTGGCCCGATGTGTATCTGACCAATGCTTGTACAACGATCTCTTCGAAATGGCATTATGCGTTGGATATCGCGGATCTACAACTGGCAAGGCCTTCCTATATCGGGACCCGTTTTACATTGGAGCCATTTTGTGGTTTAAGAGGACTTTGGATCCGGCAGAGCATGAACATCCGCGCGGATGCAATCCACAATTCTCTGGGTGGCGCTATTCCTGCACAAAGACAGGCGCGTTATACTTCCCATTCTTGGGCAGTTGGACCCCGGGCTGGTTTGAACGGGAATTGGCATTTGGGTTACGGTATGCGGCTGATCGGAGATGGGAGCGCGAGCTTGCTCTATACCCGTTATACGAAAGTCTCTCAAAACGTACAGAGCCCTGATATCACTTCTTTACCCGTGAGCACAGAACTCGATGATTATGGCGCATTGCGTCCGAATCTCGATCTCTCTTTGGGATTCGGGTGGGGATCTTATTTCTACTGCCGTAGAATTCACTTGGATTTGAGCGCAACGTACGATTTCTCCGTATTCTGGGAGCAAAACATGATGCGTTATCTGGCTAGCTTGACCTCCAGCATCTCTTCGCATCCTGCTGGAGCTCCTGCCAACATGTACATCCAAGGGATGACGCTGAAAGGCGCCATCGAGTTCTAATTCTCTCTCCCTTACGAAGCCGTCAGCCCATGGGTTGGCGGCTTTTTATTTTTCCACAAGTACATCCCTAAAGTAATGACGATCGGAATGGCCAGGATGACGATGCTTGCGTCCACGGGATGGAGTCCAAAGATGGATAAATGGGCAAAATCGTTCGACAAGTTCCACTTCTCTACCCTGAGCGCAGAATAGGCATACTCTGCGTGGTGCAGGAAATCGATGGAGGCCCAAGCGATCAGATATTTTCCAAATTCTGGGTATTCCTCGAGGATCGCAATCCCAACGGCCAAGAGCGCTGAAGAGACGAGTAGCGTCAAAGCAGGTCCAGACGCAATGGTCAAACAATTGGCGGCGGCGGCGCCTAGTTTATGGCCAAAAGAGGTGAGTCCCGTTTTATAGTAGCTGGTATGTCCGCCGCGAAAAGGGAAAACCTCGATAACGGGGCGAGGATTTTTGTAGACGAGCAAAGAGGCGAGAGCGTGGCCCGCCTCGTGAAGGATGGTTTGGCTGTTACGGCCTGTCAAATATCCGAAATTAACGCCCGTAATCCAGCTGCATGCGGTCGCAACGGTCTCATAATTGTGGTAGCTGGCAAAGGCCCCCAGTGCATGGAACAAAGTGCTGACGAGAAGCTGAACGATCGTGGCGCCTACCATCATGGATAGACCCATGGGCGTTGGCACAAAAAGACAGACGATGGTTCCCAAACCAAGAGTGATCGCCGATTCTTTCAAGATTTTGAGGACGATCTCTTTTACGATTTCGCAAATAGGCGGCTTCTCTGGAGTCTGTTGCACCCAAAGCGCAGTCGATACAGGAGCTATGGTCATGGACAGAAATTATCTGAGACTCGAGGGATTAAATCAAGCGGCAAGAAAGGCGATATTGATTCTCATGAGAGGCGCTTTTTGCCCATATTTTGCGTCTCCCACTCTCGGCTTAATCGCCACTGCGATGTGGAAGTCGTGGCCTCCCGGATGCGCAGTGAGAAAGAGTCTTTGGCGAAACGCTTCCAGTTCGGGCGAGCGCACCCTGAAAAACCACACCTGCTCGACTTCAGGCCAAGTGGTGGGTTCCATGGAATAGAGCCCCTCAATGTCAAACGAAATTTCTTGCCCTAACTCTCCGATTTCGTCGTCGAGGTAGTGGAAGGAGGCTTCTCGCGCAGAAATCACTGGAATGTGAGCCCCTTCTGGGCTCTCAAACAAATTAAAATAGGGAGGACGGATTAGCCCTTGCGCCCTCAAATAGGGGAGCATCATGGTGATGAACCGGTTGTCGATGTCCAAATAGACGAGGCCAAGTCCGTTTTTTCTCAACACCCCTTTTCCGCGGCAAAGAGAACGGAATAAGAGGCTGTTACCCGGAACAGGCCGCGCTTTCGCCAGTTCATGCGTTTCGATCAATAAATACGAGATCGGTTCCAAATTTTTTCTATCTAGGGCCCCCCTAGAAAAATAGTAGGGCGGGGCCAGGCTCCCCGGAGGCGGCTCCACAGGCGGGGTCAGCTTGGGCGCAGTCGATAACGGGATCGGCTTGCTTTCGATCCCATCAAAGAGGCTTGCAAACCTCTCCCGCATGGCCAGAAGCTGCGCCGCCGCCCCTTTCTTGGGCTCCCCCCCCTGAGACGCCAGCACAGAGCCGCTCCACCCCATTCGGTACCGCTGTCGCGGCGGCACAACATCTGGGTCCAGGTTCAAAAAATCTTTAGTAATTCTCGATAGCAATAATTCGCGCATAAAATATTTTATCTGATTCGCAAATAAAATAAAACTAAAATTATCGCTTATATTGAATTTGATAAAGTCAACAACTGTTGGCGCTTACCCACTCGTTCACCGATGAGTGTTTCATGGCTGAAGCTGTGCACTTTGATCTTTTGTACGGAGCCGATGAGTGATTCTTCGCCTTCGAAGATCACTTTTTTCCAGCAGCGGGTGCGTCCTTTGAGCATTTTGCCGTCTTTGTTGAACCGCTCGACGAGCACCTCGTAGGTGTTTCCTAACATGCGGGCCCTTTCCTCGTTGCTGATTTCGTCTTGGATGGCGGTGAGTCTTTGCAGCCGGTCGAGTTTGACCTCTTCGGGGATATCGTCTTTCCAGCGCATGGCGGGGGTCCCTTTGCGCGGGCTGTAGGCGAAGATAAAGGCGAGCGAATAGCGGATCTGTTTTAAGACATCGCAGGTTTCTTGAAATTCGGCCTCTGTTTCTGTGGGGAAGCCGACGATGATGTCGGTGCCGAGCGAGACGTCGGGCACGATCGCGCGGAGCATGTCCACTTTTTCCAGATACTGCTCTTTGGTGTAGATCCGGTGCATTTTTTTCAAAATGCGGCTGGAGCCCGCTTGAATGGGGAAATGGACAAATTCGCACAGAGAGGGCAGATCGCGGATGGCTTCCATGAGCTCTCGCGTAATATCAATGGGGTGGGAGGTCATGAAGCGGATCCGTTCCATGCCGGGGATTTTGTCCAGTTGATAGAGCAGATCATGGAAGAGGCAATTCCATTCGGGCTGATCTTTGCCGTAGCTATTGACGTTTTGGCCGAGCAAAGTGATTTCTTTATATCCGGCGTCCACCAATTTTTGGCACTCTTCGACGATGCTTGCGGGCGGCCTAGAGACCTCGCTGCCTCGAGTATAGGGGACCACGCAGTAGGTGCAGAACTTGTCGCAGCCGCGGATGATCGAGACAAAGGCCTTGATTTTGTTGTCCCGTTGGGCGACTAGATAGTCTAAATTTTCTTCGAACCGGTCATCTGTTTTGACGATCTGCTTGTTGGTATAGAGGACCTCGTCGAGAACGGGCCCCAAATCGGTGATATTGTTCGTGCCGATGACGAAGTCGAGATGGGGGAATTTGCGGAAAAGCGACTCTTTTTTGGCCATGGCCATGCAGCCGGTGACGCCGATGATTTGGTGCCGTTTGTGGGCCCTGCCCATCCGGCCGAGCTTGCCCATCACTTTGCGCTCAGCCAGATCGCGGATGGAGCAGGTGTTGAAGATGAGCAGGTCGGCGCTCTCCTCGTCGGCGGCTGGGGTCAGCCCCTTTTTTTGCAGCCCGCCCGCCATAATCTCGGTGTCGAGCTCGTTCATCTGGCAGCCGTAGGTACGAATAAAATATGTTTTTGGCTCGTGCATAAGAGATCTATGTTAACGAACCGGAGGCTACTTTTCCAAAGAAAAAATCGTCTTTGCAAAAAATCGCATTCTTGAGTATGATGTTGTTTTCAATTTTAGGAAACCGATGAACCAAAAACAAAAGACTAAGCTCCTTACAGAACAAGAGGCTCTCGAGTCCCGGAAGTGGTATCTTTTCGATGCGACGGGAAAGACTTTGGGTCGATTTGCTGCTGAGGTGGCAAAAATTCTCCGCGGGAAGCACCGCCCTGACTATACCCCGCATGTGGACTGTGGCGATGGCGTTGTGATCGTCAATGCTGAAAAAGTTGTTGTCACGGGGATGAAAAGGGCCCGTAAGATCTATCGCAAGTATACTGGTTTTATTGGCGGGATGAGGGAAATTCCCTATTCGACAATGATCGCACGAAACCCTGAAATGGTCCTTGAGCGGGCCATCAAGGGGATGATGCCGAAGACGCGCCTAGGTGGGCAGCAAGTGAGAAAGCTGCGCATTTTTAAGGGGGCGAATCATGATCTTAAAGCGCAACAACCCATTCCCGTGAATCTGTAAAGGAATCTTATGGCAAAACAAGAAGAAATCATTGGCATTGGCCGCAGAAAGACCGCTGTATCAGCAGTGAGAATGAAAAGAGGGTCGGGCCAAATCGACGTCAATGGACGGAAATTTGACACCTACTTTCCTCTTCAGCTGCAAAGAGATTTGATTATGGCGCCGCTGCAAAAATTTTCCAATCCGGAGAAAGTGGACCTGATCATTCGGATTAAGGGTGGGGGGCTTGAGGCGCAAGCTGAGGCGACCCGTCTTGGGATTAGCAGAGCTCTTGTGCAGGAAGACGATCAACTGAGATCTGAGCTCAAAGAGCTTGGCTATCTGACTCGCGATCCGCGCAAGAAAGAGCGCAAAAAATATGGCCGTAAAGGGGCCCGTAAGCGCTTCCAATTCTCTAAACGATAAGCGTTTATTGCCACTCAGTGCGAAAAAGAGTCCCGTCGGGGCTCTTTTTTTTTATTCAGCTGCCATGGAGGGGCGATCCGCGTCGGGGCTCTTTTGTTTTATTCAGCCGTTTGGTATGGGGGAGAGTATGGAAGGGAAACCTGTATCTGCCTCAGCGATTGATGACCAAGTGGTCGAAGTCTTTCCGAACGACTTGAATCCGCACGGGACCCTTTTTGGGGGCAGACTGATGCAAGTGGTGGACAATCTGGCTGCGATTGTGGCCAAGCGCCACAGCGGGCGGGTGTGTGTCACGTTGGGCATCGACTCGGTCCGTTTTCTCAATCCAGCGCGCCACGGGGATATTTTGGTGTGCAAGGCTTCAGTGAACAAAACCTGGCGCACCTCGATGGAAATTGGGGTGAAGGTGATCGCGGAAGATTTTCGCACATTAGAGCAGAAAGATATCCTGTCAGCCTATTTCACTTTTGTGGCCATGGACGAGGAGAACAAACCGATCGAGATTGTGTCAGTGATCCCCGAAACATCCGAGCAGCACGCTCGCTACAAAGCGGCCGAAAAGCGGCGCCAACACCGCCTCACTCAGCGCTGAGCGCGATCCTTTTAAGAATAGGTTCACAATTGATAGATTTCCCCATACTTCTTTTTGAGGTAGCTCGTGTAGGCGTGTTCGCTGAAGGGTTTGCCGGTGACCCTCTTGGCGATTTCCTCGAGATTGTAGGTTCTGCCCCATTGATGCACGTTCTTCTTCAGCCATTCGCGCACAAAGCCAAAATCGCCCGATTGGACCCGCTTTTCCCAGTTGGGGTGGGTTTTGGCAAACGCCGTAAAGAGGTGCGCCGCCAACATGTTCCCCAGCGCATAAGTGGGGAAATAGCCAAAATCGCCGAGTGACCAATGAATATCTTGTAGGCACCCTTCCGCATCGCTCTTCGGTTCAATGCCCAGCGTCTCTTTCATCTTCGCATTCCACGCCATCGGCAGATCGTGCACGTTGAGTTTGCCGGTCACCAGATCTTTTTCCAGTTCAAAACGGACGATCACATGCAAACAGTAGGTCACCTCGTCCGCCTCCACGCGAATCAACGAAGGCTCCACTTTGTTGATCGAACGGAAAAAACGGTCCAACGGCACCGCTTTCAAGCGGGCAGGGAGCGTTTTTTGTAAACGGGGATAAAAATTCTTCCAGAATGGAAGCGAGCGGCCTATGAGCGTTTCCCACCAGCGCGATTGACTCTCATGCACACTGAGAGAAACCGCTTCGGAAAGGGGAGTCCCCCACGTATCGAGCGGCAATCCCATCTCATACATCGAATGGCCCGCCTCATGCAGGATCGAAAATACATTGCTGATAAAGCGGTGTGGCAAAATGCGGGTCGTGATCCGGCTGTCATGCGGATGCAGAGCTAAAGAAAACGGATGGCTCGAAAGATCCATCCGCGTATAGGCCGATTCCATCGGAAGCTCAGCGAGAAGAAGAGCTCCGATTTCGTGTTGCTTCGCTGCATCCACTTTGTGGTGCAGAAAACGATCGTCCACGCGCCTTCCCTCTTCACGGATCTTCTTGAGAAGCGGACAGAGATCCTTCTTCAACCCATCAAAGAGAGCCTCTAGCTTGCGCACTGTCATGCAAGGCTCATAGGTTTCCACAAGCGCATCGTACGGATGCTCTTCAAAACCGAAGAATTCCGCTTTCTGTCTGATCAAATGGATAATCTTATCGAGAAAGGGAGCAAAAATGGAAAAATTGTTCTGCTTTTTGGCCGTGCTCCAAATTTGGGTTGCCTCAGCCGTCACTTGTGAAAAGTTTCTCACAAACTCCGTGGGCAGTTTGTTCAGCCGCCGAAAGTCTTTCCCCCACTCGCGGACCATGATCTGCTGCGGCTTGGATAGATGTTTCGCTTTGAGCTTGCCTGTAGAGAGACTCGTCAGCTTTTCGAGGCAAGTCTTGAATTTGCGCCCCGTCTTCCTCTCATGCACCAGCTCCGAGAGAAGCGCGATTTGCTCGCTGCGAGGCGACAAAGCCCCAGGAGGCATATAAGTCTCTTGATCCCAATGCAAAAGAGACAACACAGAATTGAGACGATGAATCTCAGTCGACAGTTCTCGTAAATCGGTAAACGCTTTAGGCGGCTTCATGTAAGCGGGATCATAAGCGATCGATGTGTTTCATCGCAACCTGATAAAGGCAGGCAGATTCGCACACAGAATCAAGGCCACCGGAAAGAAAATCGCAACGTACGAGGGAAGCACCTGATTTTCTCCCAAAATCAACATCCCATCCATGACCGATTTGAACGCTAAAAATACAAAAATAGAAAGAGCGATGATGAGCAGCGTCGGCGGGTTTCTCGTATAGCGCAAGACGCTCGGACAAATGCCAATCAAAATGAAAAATGGCAACAAGGGCATGACCAGCTTATAGTAAAGATGGGAAAATACAACGCGCGCATCAGCCGGCTTGCTCCAAGCTTGCAAGAAAAGGGTGGACAGCGACCTCCTCTCATAAGGAATACAACGATGCAAAATCACCTCGTGATTCCAGGGCATTTCTTGAAAATAACGGGTTTCAAAACTCTCTGTTTTTGCAAACAGCTTTGCGCTGTCTCGCATGAGGTGATCGACAAAATACCCTTCTCGCCGGTCGATCGAAAACGACTTCATATGCCAAAACTCATTCGGTGAGCGGACCCAAAACACATCGATCAACTCTTGGCGCCGCGGATCAAAACAGCTGTATACAATCGAGGTCGTGTCATCCAAAGAAACGATGTACAACTTCTTCGTCGAGGGCTTCCGATTCGGCTTGTAGGCCGTTTTAAACCCCGCTGAAACATCCCCCGCATGCGGCGCAAACCATTGACTGTTGATCAAACAGATCAGCGCAATGCATCCAGCAAACAGAAAAAAAGGAGCTAAAAACCGCTTTTTAGAAAGCCCCGCCATCTGCAACGCCACCACCTCCCGATGATGGGCCAAATCTAACAGCACGCGCAATGCAGCCAATAGAAAAACAAGTCCAAAAAATAATTCGAGATTCGCCGAAAAAGTATAGAAATAATAGAGAAGAATTTCTCCCAGTCCCGTCTTAGAAAAAAAACGGGCCCCATGCGCAGATAAATCTACAATGATAAAGACCGCAAACAGACACAGCAAAAAAAACAAAAATGTGTTCAGCAACTTCATCAGAATGTGTTTTTGCCAAATTTTCACAGCTAGGTTCTTCCCCTCGCAATCCGATAGAGATGGAGACTCGAACAAACCCAAATAAAAGGATGAGGCAATAAAAAGGCAGTCACAGAAAGCACAACCGAGTTTTTTAACCCCTTGCCCATCAAATAACTCATCAACACGCTCAGCGTCAGCAAGAGCGCAAAGAATAAATTTTTCTTCGAAGGCGTGCGCCCCTCTTCAATCCCAAACGCACACCCAAGAAAAGTAAAACTAAATACCGCCAAAGAGAGCGTCATGCGGCGTAAACACTCAATATGCGCCTGCTGCACCTTGGAGTAGAGTCTTAACATTTTGAAGCTCAATACGTTGACATCAAGTCGGGAGCGATTGCGCTTCAAGGCCTTCGAAAGAAGCGGGGCCGATGTAGACATGAGTTGTTGATTTTCGATCATGAGAGGGTCAAAACCGGACTCGGTGGGGAGATAGGAGATGAGGGCGAGCTCTTTTCCGATCAGCGTATTTTCTTCGAGGAGCAGCTTGCGGGCGGAAATGAGGCTGAGGCGGTTGGTGCCCACATTGGGGACGATGAGCGTCATATCTTTGATCGTCTCGTCGTCTTTGACATCCATATCGAGGAAAGCGTTTTTGAGTTTGACCAGTTTTTGTCTTTGGAGAAGGAGGAGGGGATTGGAGGTCGTTTCATGGTAGAGGAGGGTTTTGCTGGCGCGTCTGCAAAAGGGGGCGATTTCGGCGCAAAGGGTAAAATTGAGAAGAGCTAAAAAAATCGATACGAACAGAGGGGGCGTTACGATTTTTGTCAGACTCATGCCGGCAGCGCGTAGAGCGGTCAATTCAAAAGACCGGCTCATTCTTTGAAACAGGAGTAAAGAGGCGATGAGGGTGGAAATCGGAATTGCAATCGGCAAAATGGTGGGAATCTGGTAAAGTATAAACAGTCCAGTCATGGAAAAGTCGCCCGAGAGAGCTGTAAAGCGGGCGATCTCTTTAAAGCGGGCGATCATCAACACTGCGATGAACGTGCTGACGGACAGCAAAAAAACACGAGCATAACTGTGCAAAGCGTAGCGCCACAAAATCGACATGTACCGAGTGTAACAAAAGGATTTCTTAGCGTCCATTGGGATCGGGCAAAGCCTCTTCTACTGGGCTATTCAGGAGGTCCTGACTCAAAAGCTTTGCTCTACGCTCTTTTGGAAGAGGGGATTCAACCCCATATTGCCCATGTCGATCACGGTTGGAGAGAGGAGAGCCGGGCAGAGGCTCTTGCCATTGAGAAAGAGGCGAGCCAATTAGGATGCCCCTTTTTTACTTGTAGGCTGACCCCCAAAGAGCGGAGCGAAGACGAAGCGAGAAAAGAGCGATTTGCTTTTTTTGCGCGCTTGGCTCCTGCCTATGCCGCTCTGCTTTTAGCCCACCAGGCGGATGATTTGGCTGAGACCGTATTAAAGAGAGTCCTGGAAGGGGCTCATCTGTCCCGTTTGGGCGGCATGCGAGAAGTAGATGCGCAATTTGGCATGACGATTTGGCGCCCCTTCTTGTCACTGACGCGCCCAGAGATCCTTGACTATCTCCAATCCAAAGAGCTTTGTCCCTTTGAAGATGCTTCCAACCAAGACCCTGCCTACCTGCGCGCCCGGATGAGAACTTCTCTCTTTCCTTATTTGAATGCCCAATTTGGCAAAGAGACCAGGCGCAATCTGTGCCTTCTCTCCACAAGAGCTCACGAGCTGAAAGACTATCTCGACCGGAAAGTCGCCCCTATCCCCATTCAGAAAGGCCCCTGGGGGTCTCTCTGCGACCTCTCCGGCTTAGATCCCGTGGAACAGCGCCACCTTCTCCAAAAAATGGCGGCCCTCGAATCGATCCTTTTGAACCGCGATCAACTCGACACCCTCCTCACTTGGCTGCAAAAAGGGGAAAAATCAAAAATTTACACGCACAAAACAAAAAAAATTTCTATTGACAGGGGGCGGGTGTGGATTGTTTTTGATCCTTCAACGGACTGACAATCAACATCATAAAGATAAAGCAAAGACAATTTATTCTTTTTTTGCTATGTGGACAGTTCCAGGGCGTATTCAAAGGGGCCGCTCTGGCACTTTACTAAAAGCAGAAAAAGTGGTTTAATTAATCCGTTTAGAAGAATTTATAACATAAAGAGAGCAAGTCAGTTATGGCCAAAATGAGACCGACTCCGAAAAAAGGGTTTCCCGGGGGATTTTTTGCATTTCTCCTAGCGGCGATCGTCATTATCATTGGGGTGCAGACCTTTACGAGTTCTGCAGTGGGGAGAGTTTCGTTTAGCCATCAGGCCGAGCATTTAACCAACCTGAACCTCACTGTTCCTGAAGAGAACCGCAAAATTGCTCAGAACGAGAATTTGGTGACTTTTACGGGAAAATTTCGAGATGAGCTGCCCGAAGAGAGTGTAGATCGATTCCGTTACTTAGAGCATTTGAATAAGGTGCATGAGCTGAATCTGGCTGCGAACCGGCTTTCTCAGGATTTGGAGTCGCTGCAAAAAAATGTGACGGAAGCGGCCGATTTGTATTTGCATTTAAGTGGAGCGACTCTGCCTCGATCTGGATATGTGGTCGTAAGTCCCCTCTTTAACACCTTGAATCGGGACAATGCGATTATTTTGCATAGTCTATCGGATCGAGATGTGCCGAGTTTGGCCTTTGTGCAAAGAAGTGTCAGTTTTGCGAATCAAGCGCAATCGATGGAAGCGATTGAGGCGGCATCGAAGGAGTTGCGCGATCTCGTGGCTCTTCTCCGATCGCCCGCTCTGGGGATTGGCAATGAGTCGATCAAGCAGGAGCTGAAGACGATTGCGACCCAACTCTCCTCTGCTGTGGATCATTCTCCCGAACTCCAATTGCGCACGTACCGGAATGTCATCAATCAGCTGACGCCGCTCATTGGAAATTTAGGCCGTGAAACGGAGGGTGTCCGTTTGACCTCTTTGCGCAGTGTGCGCAGCTATATGGAAGCGTTGGATGAATATAGCCACGTGGTGACCGAATTGGAAAAGCACGAAGCGCTTCTCGACAAGTCGAGAACGAAAGTGGCCTCGGCGATTTGGTTTTTCAACAACCAAGAGCTGTCGACGCGCGCGCTGGAAAAGCAAGATCCGGAAGTGTTTAGCCACTGGTTTGCGCAGGCCAAAGAGGAGTGGAGCTCATTTGACAACAATAAAGGGCTGAACTACCGGGCGCCCGATCAGCCGCGCAATACGGTGCTTGAAAAAACCTTCAAAAGCCAGGAGCCGGCTCCCAATTATTTCAGCTATATTTTCACGATTCTCCCTGTGATGCTTGTGATTTTATTCCTCTATTTCATTTTCTCGCGCCAAATGAAAGGGGTGGGGTCATCTGCCATGAATTTTGGGAAATCGCCTGCGAAGTTGATGACTAAAGAGACCAATAAGGTGACGTTTAAGGATGTGGCTGGCGCGGAAGAGGCGAAAGAGGAGTTGAAAGAGATTGTCGACTTCTTGAAAGATCCGCAGAAATTTACCGCTTTAGGAGCCCGTATTCCCAAAGGGGTTTTGCTTGTAGGGCCGCCCGGAACGGGAAAGACTCTTGTTGCGAAAGCGGTGGCTGGGGAAGCGGACCGCCCCTTCTTTTCGATTTCGGGTTCTGATTTTGTCGAGATGTTTGTGGGTGTGGGCGCAAGCCGGATCCGCGATATGTTTGACACGGCGAAAAAGAATGCGCCTTGCATTATCTTCATGGATGAGATCGATGCGGTGGGGAGACACCGGGGAGCGGGGATTGGCGGCGGCCATGATGAGCGGGAACAGACCTTGAATCAGCTGCTTGTGGAGATGGACGGATTTGATACGAAGGAGGGGGTCATTTTAATGGCTGCCACCAACCGGCCCGACATTCTCGACCGAGCGCTTTTGCGCCCAGGCCGTTTTGATCGACGCGTGGTCCTCGATTTGCCCGACGTCAAAGGGCGGCTGGAGATTTTGAAAGTGCATGCCCGCAAGATCAAAATGGATAAGTCTGTGGACCTCAATGATGTCGCGCGCAGCACGCCGGGTGCATCTGGAGCTGATTTGGAAAATATTTTGAATGAAGCGGCTCTGTTAGCGGCGCGTGTAGGCAGGTCAGCTGTGACCTCTGCGGAAGTGCGCGAGGCGGCGGATAAGGTGCGCTATGGAAAAGAGCGGCGCAGCTTGGAAATGGACCAAAATGAAAAACTGACGACGGCTTATCATGAATCGGGCCATGCGATTGCGGGCCTCATCGTGAAATATAGCGATCCTGTCGATAAAGTGACGATTATTCCAAGGGGTTTTTCTTTAGGGGCGACTCACTTTATGCCGACGAAAAACCGTTTGAGCT
>JAGWZL010000037.1 GCA_018968815.1 Verrucomicrobiota bacterium
TTTTGAAGAGAAATCTGGGATACGCATAGGAACCTCTTGGTTTGACGTGTCAAAAGATTCTTATATAAAGTGGCGATAATTTTGTCTATAGGCGTGATTGATCAAGGTATTGTATTGATAAAGGTTGATAGACATGTCGGGGACAAAGCGGATCGCCCCACTGACGTGGGGCCCGCGATCCGTCCTTGTCCCCCGCTGCCCCCTTGCGCCTAACTACGACTTCGCCAAATCGCGTGCTCGGCGAGGGGGTGTGCGCAGCACTACCCCACCGCCCGAAGCGGGCTCTCGCCTGCGCTGCGATTTTGCTTTGTCGTAGCGGCGGCGGGCTGCGCCTCGGAGGCACCCCGAAACGGGGCCCCGCCTTCCGGTCGCAGAACTCGGGGAAGGGAAGCCCTTCCCCGTTTCCCCATCCCAAGGACGAGGCCCCAACACCTCATTCAGTTCAAACACAGATGCACATCATCTTAGACAGCGCTTTCTACAACAGAGCCATTGGAGGTTCGAGTTCTGCGACCGGAAGGCGGGGCCCCGCTTCGGGGTGCCTCCGAGGCGCAGCCCGTATTTCTCTTGGGGATGGGGATGCGGGGAAGGGCTTCCCTTCCCCGAGTTCTGCGACCGGAAGGTGGGGCCCCGTTTCGGGGTGCCTCCGAGGCGCAGCCCGCCGCCGCTACGACAAAGCGAAATCGCAGCGCAGGCGAAGCCCCGCTTTGCGGGGCGATGGGGGTAGTGCTGCGCACACCCCCTCGCCGAGCACGCGATTTAGCGCAGTCGTAGTTAGGCGCAAGGGGGCAGCGGGGGACAAGGACGGATCGCGGGCCCCACGTCAGTGGGGCGATCCGCTTTGTCCCCGACATGTGTATCACACCCACTTCTATCAAATCACCCCAACCTCTATTGATCATCTAAATCCGCGTGGCCCTCTCTGTTCTCTCGCTTTTGAGCGGACATTTGCAATAAATCCGTCGATGCGTTAAATTGCTTCATGCATTCTGATTTTTTTTTCAAGGCTTAAGAGATATGATTTCTTCCCCAGATACCCCCGTTCCATCCGAAACAGACGCACCCCCACGAGAAGAGAGCCCTCTTTTTAAGGAATTCGCTGAAAAGCTGGCTTCTTTAACAACACCGGAGGAGAAAATTGCATTCGGATTGCAATTCATGCGCAGCTCGATTTCTCAGGAAGGAAGCCCTCGCTTTCGAGAATTTTGGGAAGGACGTAGGCTCATCCTCGCCTTTTTCAAAGAAAATTTAAATTCCGCCATCCGCTCTAATTTGTGGAACGAATATGTGGAATTGACAGTCGAAGCTCGCAGACTCAAAGAAATCCTCGAAGAGCAAAGCGCTTTTGCCATGGAACAAATCGATTTAGCCATCCAAGCCATGGAAAAAGAGGTCGCAAGCATCGATGCACTCTTGAAAACGGCCGGCGATATCGTGTTCCCTCACTCGGAAACCATTCGGCAAAAAACAGGCCCCTACAACGAGATCCAACGAGAACTCAATTTACTCAACAC
Source organism: Verrucomicrobiota bacterium (assembly GCA_018968815.1). Classification (GTDB taxonomy): domain Bacteria; phylum Chlamydiota; class Chlamydiia; order Chlamydiales; family SM23-39; genus REEB52. Next base: position 1,515 of record JAGWZL010000037.1, read on the forward strand.
CCTCGCCAGCCGACTCAACGCGCTCCGGAAAGAAATCATCAAAACCGATATGCGCATCCGCTTTAAAACCAAGTTCTTTAAACGCCTCTCCGAACTGGGCGATCACATCTTCCCAAAACGGAAAGAACTCATCGAGGCGATCAGCGCCGAATTCGAAAAAGATGTGAACGGCTTTATTCAAGCCCACTTCCAAGGCAATGAAGTGGTTGGCGCTCCCTACTTCGCCATCCGAGAAGAGATCAAATCATTGCAAAATATGGCGAAAGTTTTCACGCTGAGCAGCGGCGTCTTCACACGCACAAGACTCGCCTTAAGCGAATGCTGGGACAAAGTCAAAGTGTTAGAAAAAGAACACAAAAAAGAGGTGCTGGAAAAACGACAGGCCTCCTCAGAGCAAAGAGAAACCATCCAAGCCAAGATCGACGCCCTCAAAGGAAAAGAACTCTCCATACACGAACTCAATCAGGCGATGGACGCCATCTCCAATGAGATCCGTGAAGTGGCGCTCCAGAGAGACGACGTCAGATACCTGCGCGAAGAACTCTACAAACTGCGCGAACCGCACAAAGCCGCTCAAGAACAAAAAGCGAAAGAATTGCTCGAGATCGAAAAAGAAAAATTGCGCGTGAAAAAAGAACAGCTCGCAGCTCTCAAAGAGAACATCAACGTTCTCCTCAAAGAAGGCCCTCAAATGGAGTTGGCTGACTTGAGCGCAAAAACAGCGGCAGTCGAAGCTGAACTCGCGAAATTCGACATCTCTAAAATGGAAAAACAGCAGATCGAACGCTCGTTCAGGCCGCTGAAAGATCTGATCCATGAGAAAAAAGAGCAGTCTCTCCTCAACCTGAGCGAAGATGATAAAAAAGTGCTCGAAAATCTCAAGGTCGTACTGGAACAGCGAATCAAGCGGCGCCAAGAAATCAAAGATCAACTCGAAGTGTACCGCAAAGCGCTCGGCGGCTCAAATCTCGATTTCGAAAAAGCGATGCATTATCAAGAACTCATCGCACAAGAAAAAGAGCGACTTGAAAAAGCCATCGCCGCCATTGCGGAAATCGAACAAAAAATCGCCGAACTTGAAAGTTAATATGCCGTTGTGACATGATCCTCAGGAACCTAGAAAAATTTTACTTAGATAGGTTCTAAGCTTTCAAGAGGTCATCATGAACGCACGGCTCGAAGCGATTAAAAACATCGGCAAGCGGAACAGAAAACTCCCAGAATCGTATCAGATTAAGCCCTCAGCTCAATTTGCAACGCGTGTCTTCCATCGCGCACTCATTGAAAATTTGCCCAAAGAGGCGGCGCGCAATTGGCTCGATGTATTGGATGGAAAAGCCAAATTCGATCCAGCCCACGCCGATGTGATTGCAGAGGCCTTAAGAAATTGGGCGATGAAGCATGGCGCCAGCCACTACACGCACTGGTTTCAGCCACTGACCCACGCAAGCGCAGAAAAACACGACTCCTTCTTAAACTGGGGACCCAATGGCGCCGTTTTAGAAAAATTCCGAGGCAAGGAGCTGCTCCGCGGAGAGCCCGATGCCTCCTCTTTCCCTTCAGGCGGCTTGAGAGCCACCCATGAAGCGCGCGGCTACACAGCGTGGGATCCAACCGTATTCCCTTTCTTGTGGGAAGGAGGAGATGGCATCACTCTTTGCATTCCCACCGTCTTTTTCTCTTGGAAAGGGGAGCCGCTCGATCACAAAATCCCCCTGATGCGCTCCGATGAGAAATTAAATCGCGCCGCTTTGAAACTGTGCAAATTGACAGGAACCGATGCCACCCGAGTGTTTTCCACATTGGGCGCAGAACAAGAATATTTTGTGATCGACCGCAGCCTCTTTTTCCTTAGACCCGATCTCGTATTAGCCGGTAGAACTGTGTTTGGAGCGAAGCCACCCAAAGGACAGGAATTGGAAGATCACTATTTTGGCGCAGTGAAAGATCGCGTGATGGCCTTCATGCGCGAGTTCGAGGGAGCTGCCTTGCAGCTCGGAATCCCTGTAAAAACAAGACACAATGAAGTAGCCCCCGCTCAACACGAAGTGGCCCCTCTCTTCGAACGGGCCTCTTTAGCCATCGATCATAATATTCTTCTGATGGAATTGATGAGAAGCTACGCGCAAAAACACGATCTCGCTTGTCTTTTCCATGAAAAACCGTTTATGCGGATCAACGGTTCTGGAAAACACAACAACTGGTCCATGGCCACCGACACGGGCCTCAATTTATTAGATCCACAAGAAAACAGCCTTCTTTTCCTCACCCTATTAACCGCCGTCTTGCGCGCTGTGCATGAGCACGCCGCTCTTCTAAGAGCCTCGATCGCATCTGCGGGCAATGATCATCGGTTGGGCGGATCTGAAGCGCCTCCTACGATCTTATCGGTGTATCTCGGCGACGCGCTAGAAAAAATGGTCGCCACCATCGTCCATGGCAAAAAAGAAGAGCTCTCGTTGCGCGCGATTGACTTGGGATTGATGGCGCTGCCCCGCCATGAGATCGATCTGTCCGATCGGAATCGCACCTCGTTTTTTGCCTTTACCGGGAATAAATTTGAATTCAGGGCGGTTGGCGCATCGGCTCACTGCGCCCTGCCGATCACCGTAATCAATGCCATTGTAGCAGATAGTTTAGAACTGATCCTCGATGAGATCCATTCTGCAGTGGGAGACCGAAAACAATCGCAGGCCGAATTATTCAGTGCGGCTCTGCCCATTTTACGCAAACACCTGACCCGTGCGCAAGATGTCGTTTTCAGTGGGAACAACTACTCCGCTGAATGGGAAAAAGAGGCCGATCGACGAGGTTTGCCAAACATCCGGAAAAGCTTTGACGCCTTTGCGCAGTGGATAGAGAAAAAAACGACCCTTGTCTTTGAAGGGATTTTAAGTGAAGCGGAGCTCCATAGCCGTTACGAAATCTTTGTCGAACAGTATGGAAAAATCATGCACATCGAAACGGCGCTGATGATCGAACTGTTCCAGACGCAAGTGCTGCCCGCTGCACAAAAAGATATGAAAGCACGAGGGATTGATGAACCGCTCATTGGCAAAGCCGTGCATGCCGCAGGCGAATTAACCAAGCTCTTGTCTCAAATGACAGATATGGGTTGGGAAGCCAAGGCCAAGATCTTTTGCGAGTTGGTCACGCCTAAAATGACCGAGCTCCGATCTTACGTCGATCAATTGGAAATGGTGGTGGATAACGCCTTGTGGCCACTGCCCAAATATAGGGAATTATTATTCCTCATATGAGTCAAACAATCGGCTTTTTAGGAGGCAGCTTCGATCCCATCCATTTTGGGCATATCGGGCTTGCCATCCAGTTAATGGAGAGTCATCAACTCAGTAAGGTGATTTTTTGCCCTGCGTTTTGCTCTCCCTTTAAGCTGGAAACCCCTCCCAGCGCATCTCCCAAACACCGTTTACACATGTTGAAGCTGGCCCTCGATCACCCCGCTTTCGAGATCTGCACTTTGGAATTGGACCGCAAAGGACCCTCTTATACGATCGATACGATTCGGGCCCTCGAACAACAAGGATTCAAATTAAGATTGCTGCTCTCCGACGAGTCGGCCCAAAATCTGCATCGATGGAAAGAGACCGAACACATTGTCAAAAGCGCCCCACCCCTCATCGGCCCCAGAGAGTTCAAAATTTCCAGCACCGAGATCCGAAACAGGCTCAAGAAAAAACTGTACTGCGGCCACCTTGTCCCCGCAAAAGCGCTGGACTACATCTACGCCAATGGTTTATATTTAACCTGAATTTTTTCTTTCGAAAAAAAACGAACCTTTTTATGTTGCAAATTATATGAAAAAAAACTCTCTCGATACCCTCCACGCAATTGCACGCGTGATCTACGACAAAAAAGGGTTTAATATCTTAGCTCTTGATGTTCAAGGACTTTCTAGCATTACAGATTATCTTTTAATTGCGGAAGCCAATGTGGACCGGCACGTTTCATCGATCGCGCGCGCGGTGATCGAGGAGATGAGGGAGAGGGGGGAAAAGCCGCTTCATATTGAGGGGGTCCAATCGGGAGATTGGGCTGTGTTGGATTTTGGAGAGGTGACGGTGCATATTTTCAGTCCCCATTTGAGAGAAAGATATTCTTTAGAGCGTCTTTGGGGGGAGAGCAAGATTGTAGAGCTAGAACTCGATTTTTCGAAGCCCGCCATTGGCGAAAACAAATAAAATTTTTTCCACTAGATCCTTGTTTTTTTTGCATTGCTTGGGGAGCCCCTTTTTTGGTATGATACCTATACTGAAAATAAAAATTAGGGTTTACCATGGCAAAAAAGCGGATTGTTGTGACGGGGATGGGCGTTGTGTCCTGTTTTGGGACAGACGTAGATCATTTCTATGAGCAGCTTTTAGCGGGGAAGAGCGGGATTGCGCCCATTGAGGCATTTGATTGTTCTGGCTATCCGACCCGTTTTGCGGGGGTCATTCGAAACTTTGATACTGGCGATTACATGGACAAGAAGCAAGCGCGGCGGGTGGATCCGTTCATTCGCTATACGATGGTTGCTGGCAAAAAGGCGTTAGAGGATGCGGGTCTTGATAGCGACGCATCGGCGAAGCTCGATAAGACGCGCTGTGGAATCATCATTGGATCTGGAATGGGCGGCATGAGCGTTTTTTACGATGGCGTGGAAACGATTCTCTCCAAGGGATTCAAGAGGCTGACCCCCTTTTTCGTGCCCTACATTATTACCAACATGGGGGGAGCGCTTCTTGCGATTGATACAGGTTTTATGGGGCCGAACTTTTCCATCTCGACGGCTTGCGCGACATCGAATTATTGCATTCACGCAGCGGCGGAGCAGATCCGGGAAGGGAAAGCGGATTTGATGCTTTGCGGGGGTGTTGAGGCGCCGATCACGCCGATTGGCCTTGCGGGGTTTGTGGCGATTGGGGCTTTGTCTACGCGGAATGAGGCGCCGGAGAAGGCGCACCGTCCTTGGGACACGCAGCGCGATGGTTTTGTGATGGGAGAGGGGGCAGGGGTGCTTGTTCTCGAGTCGTTGGAGCATGCATTAGCTCGCGGCGCGCCCATTTTAGCTGAGTATTTAGGCGGTTCGGTGAATTGCGACGCGTATCACATCACTTCGCCGCGCGAGGATGGATCTGGAGTGAGCCTTTGCATTGAATCGGCGATCGCTGATGCGGGAGTGTCGAAAGAAGAGATTAACTACATCAACGCGCATGCGACCTCCACTCTGGCAGGCGATCTTTGTGAAGTGGAAGCGATCAAAACAGTGTTTGGCGAGCATTGCAAGAACATCAAGATGAACGCGACGAAATCGATGATCGGCCACTGTTTAGGCGCAGCAGGCGGTTTAGAGGCGGTGGCGACGATCAAGGCGATCGAAACAGGGATGCTCCATCCGACGATCAACGTGGATCATCCGGAGCCGGCTCTTGCAGACATAGATATTGTCCCCAATGTGGCCAAGCCGCACACTGTGAATGTTGCCTTATCCAACTCCTTTGGTTTTGGCGGCCATAATTCCACCCTTGTTTTTGCACCTTATCGAGGCTCATGAACGTGCAAAAAGACGAATCATTTGGCGTGATCCCACTTTCTAAGACCAAGGGTCGTTGGGAAGTCTTTTTAATTCAGCACAATCGGAGTGGATATTGGGGATTTCCGAAGGGGCATGCGGAACCGAATGAGACTCCGCAAGAGGCCGCTTTTCGGGAATTGAAAGAGGAGACCAATCTTGAGCTCATTGCCCTTGTGAAGGAGGAGCCTCTTCAAGAGCAGTACACTTTTATCATGGACCGGCGCAGAGTTTTTAAACAGGTTCTCTATTATATTGCGGAAGTCGGTGGAGAAGTGATGTTGCAAAAAGAGGAAATCCACGATGGGGGGTGGTTTTCATTTCCGGAGGCGGTGGCCCGAGTGACCCACCAGGAAGGGAAAACGCTTCTTGCGCAAATTGAAAAGATGTTACCCACAATTTAGCTATGTTTTTCCGTCGCCGTCATCCTCTCAAAGGTCCCTTGCAGCCAGTGATTCAAGTGTTTGTTCGGCACTGTACATTTTCTTCCATTTCAGCGCACAAGAAGCGTCCGCTCCATTTCAGTAAAGAGAGGTGTTATCGCAATTTGTGTGCGACGCAAGATGCGCGCGTGCAGATCACCCATTTCTTGGATGTGGCGCATGGCGGGGCGCATTTTCTCCAACCGGGGCAAGCGATTGAGATGGCCGAGGGGACAGAAAGCGGCTCTTTTCTCAAGATGCTCGATCATGTAGCGGCTCAAAATCTGCATCCCGACACGATCGTCTATTTTTTAGAGGAGGATTATATCCACAAACCGGGTTGGGTGGACATTCTCTTTGAGGGGTTTTCTCTGGAGGCCGATTATGTGACGCTGTATGACCATGGGGATAAATATAAAGTGTATCCGAAGTTGCAATCCAAAATTTTTGTGACGCCATCTTGTCATTGGCGCACGACTCCATCGACTACGAATACCTATGCGATGCGTTTTTCGACGCTGTTAGCCGATTTTTCGATTCACCGCCGCTTTTCTATTGGAAGAAAAGTGACAGAGGATCACAATAAGTTCCGTTATTTGGAGAAGAAGGGGAGAATCTTGATTTCTCCTATGCCTGGTTGGTCAACGCATGCTGACCCGGAGCATTTGTCTCCATGCAGGGACTGGGAACCATATTTCAAAGGAATGTAAGATGCGATCTATATACCGAAACAACCTGAAGAATCGGAAATTAGGCAAGGAGAGTCCTCAAAATTCGTCTCCGGAGCGAGCGACCATTGCCCTCGGGCAAGGCGCGAGTGAGGAGGCGCATTTTGAGGCAAACTCGACGATGCCAAAACCCGCCTCTTCAGGTTGTTTCGGTATCACACTGGAAAGAACGCAGAAGCGTGATTTTGTGCTTGTCATTTTGGCGAGCTTACTGATGAGTTTGTCGAGTTATCTTGTGATTCCCTTGTGGTTTACGCCTGTGCCGATTGTGACGCAGAATGCGGTTGTGCTGCTCATGGCGGCGCTGCTTGGCGCGCGCAGAGGCGGGGTTGCGACCTTTGCCTATCTCGCGCAAGGGGCCATGGGGTTGCCCGTCTTTGCGGGTGGCGTGGGCGGAGTGGCCAAATTTTTGGGCCCAACAGGCGGCTATTTATTGGGCTATTTGATTGCAGCCTTTGTTGTCGGTTATATTGCTGACAGACGGAAGACGATGACAAGCGCCGTCGTGGCCATGATCGCGGGCAACGGGATCATTTATCTGTGCGGATCTATCTATCTCTCTACATTTGTGGGTCTCTCAAAAGTATTTGCCTTAGGCGTTGCGCCCTTTTTGATTGGGGATCTGATCAAAACGGTCGTGTGCTTGAAGATTTTGCAGTGGGCTGGCTGGCGTCGCGAAGAGAGCGAGACTCGCTAAACCTTTTTCTTGAAAAGAAAACAGATTTTGCTAGTCTGTTCTGTATATGAAAAAGCTGTTTTTGGGACTTGCGGTTTTTGTTTTTGCGGCCTCTTTTTTTGCTGCGAGATGGCTGGACATGCGCAAGAGCGCTCCAGAGGAGATTGAAGAGGCGGCCCTCGCTGCGGCTCCCTATCCGTTGAAGTTGCGCTCCTTTACTCTTGTGATTGTGGGGCGCAACAATGGCGCATCTGTTGAAAAAACACTCCACTCGGTATTTTCTCAAGTCTATGACAACTACCGTCTTGTTTATATTGATGATTGTTCTGATGATGGCAGTTTTGAAGTGGCGCGCGACGCCATTTATGCGAGCGAGTATTTAACCCAAGTCACACTGGTCCATAACGAGGAGAAATTGGGTCTTTTGGCGAACATCTATCGCGCTGTGAAAGCGTGTCCTGATGATGAAATTGTGGTGATTTTGGATGGGGAAGATTTTTTGGCTCACGAATGGGTGTTGCAAAGACTGAACGCTTATTATGAAGATCCCAATATTTGGATCACGTTGGCGCAAGGAATCGACTATCCCTCCTATCAGTTAGCGCCGATGTGCGAGATCAAGGAGGGGCGTCAGCTGCAGCGATTGCAGTTTCATCTGAAATCGTTTTATGCGGCTCTTTTTAAGAAGGTGCGCGATACCGATTTTGTGTATGGGGGGACTTTTTTGCCTGTGTCTGCGGAGCTGGCTTACATGGCGCCGATGCTGGAAATGGGAAAAGACCATTACCAGTTTATCTCCGAGGTGCTTTCGGTCAACAATGGGGAGGCGCCGAGAAGCGAAGATCGAGAGCTTGTTTTGCGCTGTGAAAAATTCATCCGTTCTCTCGATCCATATCCTCCCTTAACCGCCTTGCAGGTGCACTCATGTGGCGATTGATCGTTCTTCTTGTTGTTTCCATGGCGGGTTTTTGGTTTGGCATGCCGACCCAAAAGCCGATTTCTTTGGCCAACGTAGATGTGGAGGCCGAATATCCGTTGACCGAGCACAAATCGTTTGTCATCGTCATCTATGCTCACAATCAAGCGCTGTGGTGTAAGCGCACTTTGCGCTCTGTTTTCGAGCAAGACTATCCCAATTATCGGATCGTGATGATCGATGATGTTTCCATTGATGGCACCGAAGAGGTGGCCAAGAACTATATTATGGAGAGCCATCAAGATGACAAAGTGTTGTATATTCGCAATGAGACTTATCTGGGTCCTGTGGCGAGCTTGTATCGCGTCATTGACCATTGTCTGGATCGGGAGATCATTGTGCCTCTTGAGGCGAAAGATTGGTTTACCACGCCTGGTGTATTGAACCGGCTCAATGCGGCTTATCAAAACCCTGACGTGTGGATGGCGACAGGCTGGTCGATCGACTATCCCACCTATCGGATGCGGGAAGAGGGGAGTGTTATCTCCTACTATGCGGCGCTTTTCAAAGAGGTGCGGCTGCACGATCTTTTTTCTAAGGGGCGTTTTGCCTCGCATATCAGCGCCTATTTGGGTCCGATCAAAGCTTTAGCTGCGGGCCGATTGCGCACGCTCCAAGAGCCGTTGGGGTTTCGCAATCTAGCCCCGAAATTCAACAACCAAAAACCGATCAAACCTTCTTTGTACGACCCCTTGACCTCATTCCCTCAGTCTACGCAAGGCGGGGGGCGGGCCGAAGCGGTGATTTTGGCTGAGGGTGATCCGTTGCAGCTGTATGCTTGTCTCGAATCGATCCAACGTTATGTGACGGGATATGAGCAGTTGAGCGTGATTGGCGAGGCGCCGAAATCGATTCAGGACGCTTTTCCCGCTGTCCAATTTTGTGAACACTGGACGCCTGGGCGAGCAGATTATGTTCTTTTAGGCAGGAGCCACCAGATCGTCAAAGATTTTGTCGATCTGGGCGTTTGTATGGAGCAGGTGAAAAAAACAGGCGCCTGCGGTTTTTTTTTACAGTTGGGAGAAAATCTCGCGGGCACGCATCCACCCAGCCATCCTCTTTTTTCCAACACTTATGTATGGGAACTGAGCATGGGTGAAGGGCCGTGGGCCCATCCTGAAACGCAGTTCGCTTTGTATCCGATTGCAACTGTCCAAAAGGTGCTGGCTAAAGAGGCGAAGTTGTGTATGCCTGATCAGGCGATTGGGCTCTATTTTGAGAGGTCGAAGTCGGTCAATGTGGAGATGGACGAGTCGATTGCGCTTTTCAATCGGGGATTGAAAATCGATCTAGAGCCGCTCCACAAAGTGGAGAATGGGGTTTTGACTATTCCCTCCACCGCACTCAAAGCGACGCCTCGATGACACGGGAACCTATCCTAATAAAATGTTTCGTCGATTTTTTAGATAGGTTCTGCTTTGCATTAGAAATCTGGCGAGAAGGTTTCCGCTAATCTCTTCGCATAAGTATCGTAGGTCTTCTGGTCAGCAGGACTTAAGGCGGGAATAGTGGAAATTAGACCATAGCGTCTAAGTATGGCGAGCATCCTAGGATGTTGGGAGATATTTGTATCACGAGAACCCAACGCCTCAAGAGCAAATCTGTCGGAAGGGGGGCGTATTATCGTGCTGAGCACCTTATCGAGGGAATCTCGAGCAAAATCCTTGTAACCTGTGTCATTTGTAATGGTGCGGCTTGCGAGTTCGATGTTCTGTATATTCTCTGGTTGCGAGGTTGCAAATTCTGATTTGAGAAGAATTACAAAATTCCGTACTCGCTGTTGAAGACGTTGCTGTTGCTGCTCTTCTCGTTCTTCCTTTGAGAGCATCTCTACCCAGTCAGTAGAACTAGGTGTCTTGTTTGGATCTATCATACTCATTACCTATTAATGTATTAATATTTGCTTTAATTATATCATAATTATTATTAATAGTATATTTTTATTTATGTGTATCAAGTTGTTGGTTATAAGCGACATACGCTCAATGTTTTCGAAGCGGGAGGTTCCCGTGAGTATAGATTGGCAGAAAGCTCTCGAAAACGGGAGGCCGCAACCTGCTCGTTCGTAGGGGTGGAAATGGCCTAGTGTGTCGGAGTGTTTTTATATCGTTTATTTACAATAACTTATGTTATTTATTCAATATAAACGGATATTTTTATTATGACTTAGTAATAATTTTCTTCTATATAAATAACGTTATATATATAATACATAATGTTTTTTTTAACATTACTCATGCATTAAATTATGTGAAATTATGTCAAATACATTAATCGTACCCACCGTCTCTCAGCCAGCTAACAAACCTGGAGCGCCAGTATCATGGTTTGGCGGTATCAGGCAGCGCATCGCAGAGTTCTCACACGATCATCCGCAGATTGTACAAATAGCAAAAACAGCCTGCGTAGCTGCGTCCGCGTTTGCCGTAGGAGTAGTATGCACAACCATGCTCTCTTCTCCATCCTCCAGCCCAGGCCCAGATTATTCCAATCCTGTTTATTCCAATCCCGTTTGTCCAACGCCCCAACCACCTAAATGGCATAGATGCCCGTATGACCATATGCCTCCAAACTTCCCTTACCAACCCGGCGCATGTGATTATTGGGGTTTCAACGCTTCAATTTGTGCTTTCGTCGAGCTAGCGAATGATCGCTGTGTGTGTATGTCTGACGCTATGCAAAAATTCGTCTGTCAACAAATGGTAAAATACAATATGACCTGGCCAGATCTCAACGTTACTGCTTGCGACATTACTGCAATCCAATGGCATTTTATGTATGATGTTCAAAGGTGGGCGGAGGGTATGGAGCTCGTAGGTGAGGCGGCAATATGCTACGCGAAGGGAGCGTGGAATAAGTGGACGATCGGTGGGTAGTAGATGAGGGGTGAGAGACATACCCCGCTCCACTGGAAGAACATACCATCATTGTACCATTGATCAGAAATAAGTTTTGATCAATGGTATTACTCCTAGCGCATTGGCCTAGCGGGGTAGTGGTTATTTCTTTCCGCGCGGTTTTTTGCCTGCATGTCCGCCTGCTCTAGTTGCTTTATTGAAAACAGGGCGCGAAGCCAAATCAGCGGGGCCGCCGATCGGACTACGTGTGACGCGGCCTTTCAGTGAGCGGGGGGTTCCCGTGAGGGTAGATCGGGGGATCCATGTGCGGCCTAAAGTTTTCACTAAATCGGCATCTTCTACGAGTTCGCGGGGAACATCGCCGCGTAGTACTCGTTTTGAAGAGAAATCTGGGATACGCATAGGAACCTCTTGGTTTGACGTGTCAAAAGATTCTTATATAAAGTGGCGATAATTTTGTCTATAGGCGTGATTGATCAAGGTATTGTATTGATAAAGGTTGATAGACATGTCGGGGAC
>JAGWZL010000012.1 GCA_018968815.1 Verrucomicrobiota bacterium
ATCTCTCAAAATAATCCAGAAAATCGACGAAAAATTTTATCGAGATAGGTTCAGGTTCCCCTTGCCATTTACAAAATTTTAAGTTATCGTTTTTTGTTTCTTAACGATGGGAAGCCTATGAGTCGCTGGATCCTGGTCCTGATTGTTTGCCTCTCCGTCTCCTTATTTGCCGAAGAAAAGGTGACATCCCACACCCTCAAAATAGGAGATGCGACGCTCGATTACACTGCGATCGTTGCCACGGGCAAAGTGAGTTCCATTTCATATGTTCAAGAGAAGGGTGAAAACCGCCCTATCACTTTTGTTTTCAATGGGGGCCCCGGCGCTTCCTCTGTGTGGCTCCATATGGCGGCTCTAGGCCCTCGTATTGTTGTAGGACCTGAGGAGGGGGGATCGCTCACGCCTCCCTACAAAATCGCCGACAATCTGAATACCCTTCTCGATCTGACAGACCTGGTTTTCATCGATCCGTCTGGGACAGGCTTGAGCGCGGAGGATGACGCGAACTATAGCCTTCAAGGAGACATTCGATCCGTTGGGGATTTCATCCGCGATTACCTGACAGAACATAGCAGATGGAATTCTCCCAAATACATGGCCGGGGAAAGTTATGGCGCCCTTCGAGCGATCGGCGTGGCTGACTATGTGCACAATGAATACGGCATCTATTTCAATGGAATGGTGTTGATTTCAGCTGCCATTGATTATCAAGTCTTGCTATTTGCCCATGACAACCCTTTCCCTCCGTTCCTCTTTTTGCCCACCTATGCGACAACCGCTTGGCATCACGGCAAAGCGCACACCGATTTGTCTCTTGAAGAAGTGGCGGAAAAAGCGCGCGCATTCGCCTATCAAATATATGGGCCAGCTCTCCTGTATCCAAGGTGCGCCGATTTGAAACAGCTCTATCCCCAGATTGCCGCAATGACGGGGCTTTGCGTAAGCGATGTGAAGCAATGGAGGGGGAAAATGGATGACGATGCGTTCCTCAGTTTGATTCTGAAAGATGAGGAACAGATCGTGGGAAGGTATGATACCCGCTATACCGGTTGTATAGGGGGCGACGATCCGAGCGTGACCCAAATTGATGGGCCCATAGCAGCCATTTTTCACGATTATCTGAATAAAGAGCTTGGCTTTAAAGCTTCTTACACTCTGTTCTCCAATACTGTGCACGCAAAATGGCGATATCGGAATGATGAGCCATGGGGCTATCCGAATGTGCTGAGCGCGCTCAGACAAGTATGTAAGACCAATCCGTCGATGAAGCTATTTGTCGGCTGCGGCTATTTTGATCTCGCGACCCCCTTTGCCTCAGTGGAATATTGCATCGACCATCTCGACGTGCCGCATCTGAACCTCCGCATGAAGTATTACGAAGGAGGCCATATGTATTATACCAATCCGAAAGCCCGAGCTCAATTCAAACAAGACTTAATCGATTTTTATAGGTAAACTGTGATCTATTTTTTCCTTCTGTTTTTCTCCTTTCTGTACGCTCAAGCGGACGACCAGACCGATATTACCATGACGAATCATACGGTGCATCTGGAAAGCGGCCCATTGGAATATGTGGCCATCGCAGGACACTGTCCGATTTTTCAAGAGGATCAAAGAGAGGTCGACCTTTTTTTCATCGCCTATTGCAAAGCGACCGAAGAAGATCGGCCGATCACCTTTTGTTTTCCCGGGGGACCAGGCTGCGCGGGTACAGCAGAAGCAATCTTGACCTTTGGGCCGCGCCGACTGTTGACAGCGGCAGAAGGGAGATCGATCCATCCGCCCTATCAGTTGATCGATAATCCGGAGACGCTTCTGGAATACACCGATCTGGTCTACGTGGATCCTCCTGGGTGTGGGTTTAGTTGGTTTACAGAAGAAGCCGACTCGGAAGATTATTTCAGCGTAGAAAAAGACATTCAGACGCTAGGCGCGTTCATTCGGACAGTCATCGATGAATTGGACCTTTGGAATTCGCCCATCTACCTTTCTGGAGTGAGCTATGGGACCTTGCGCTGCTGCGGGCTTGCGCAACATCTCTTACAAGACGACATTCCGGTCAAAGGGATCCTGTTGGACGGCTGCGCTTTTGAGTTCTCGACGCTCCTTTCAGCGCGAGATAAAGCGGTGGCTGACTGGCTTTTGATCCCCACTTGCGCCGCCACAGCTTGGTATCATGGCAGACTTTGGCCAGACAAGAGTCTCGAAGAGGTGGTCGATTATGCCCGCCAATTTGCCTATGACCGTTATGCGCTCTATATGCTCCAGCCGGGTCGTTTGAGCGTCATGGAAAGAATGGGGTTGTTCCAAGAATTGTCCATATTGACGGGTCTGCCGATGGATACTGTCAAGCGCTACAACGGGAGAATCGATGAGTCGATCTTTGCTTCGGAATTTTTTGGCCCGGAGCGCAAGATTTTAGGACGGCTGGACAGCCGCTACATCGGCGATATAGCGAGCATCGATCCGAAAGATGCGCACGATCCAAGCGGTCTTGATGGATTGGGAGTCTTACCGGCGTTTTTTACTTATTTAAACCGCGAATTAGACACACACTTTTCTTACAAGAGATATGTGGGTTTTTCGCAAAAGGCCCTCCACGATTGGAATTTTGGCACTTGGGATGCTTTTGGAGAGCCGAGCCTCTTGCAAAGGTTGCGCTTGACGCTGATCCTCAATCCGCGCATGTCGGTCTTTATCAGCGCGGGTTACTATGATTGCCGCACTCCTTTCGCGGCGGCCGAGTACTGTTTTGACCACCTTGATCTGCCACTCTCTTACCAACAAAATCTCCAATTTGAATATTATGAGACGGGACATGGAGTGCACGGCGATTACCAATCTCTCAAAAAGCTGAAACAAGATCTCATCCGTTTCTATATGCGCAAATGAGAACGTAAAAAATGTCCAGGAGGAGTCCCACTCACTGGACAAAATCCCGCAGAGGGGATAGCATGGACGGCGTATGCAAGAAGTGTCTGTTCGGAATCTAGTGATTGGGAAGCGCAGGCCGCTCACGGTGATTTGCGGCCCTTGCGTGATTGAGTCGGAGTCATTTACGCTGCAAGTGGCGGAAGATTTGCGTGAGATCTTCAGTCATTTTCCATTTCAGTTTATTTTTAAAGCCTCCTATGACAAGGCGAATCGGACATCGATCCATTCGTTTCGGGGGCCTGGCCTTGATGAGGGGCTCAAGATTTTGTCCAAAGTGCAAAATCAGTTAGATCTCCCTGTTTTGACCGATGTGCATACGCCTGAGGAGGCGACGATTGCAGGCCAAGTGTGCGATATGATTCAGATCCCGGCTTTTTTGTGTCGGCAGACGGATCTGATTGCAGCGGCGGCGCAAACGGAGGCTGCGGTCAATGTGAAGAAGGGGCAATTTTTATCGCCGTGGGACATTAAGAATGTCGTGGAGAAGTTTAAAGAGTGCGGCCACCATCGCATTTTGCTGACGGATCGGGGCACTTCGTTTGGCTATCAGAATCTTGTGAGCGACATGCGCTCGATTCCGATTATGCAAGCGTTTGGGTATCCGGTCTGTTTTGATGCGACCCATTCGGCGCAGCTTCCTGGCGGACTGGGTACAGCGACAGGGGGCCAGCGCGAGTTTATTCCCACCTTGGCGAGAGCGGCCATTGGCGCAGGGGCGAACGCGCTCTTTATCGAAGCGCATCCGAATCCAGCGTCAGCCAAATCGGACGCGAGCACCGTGATGCCTTATGAGGGGCTGAAGGTTCTCCTTTCTCAAGTGGAAAGGCTGTATGAGGCGGTGCAATGTTTTTCCGGATCGCTTTGTTAACATCTGCTTGCAGTTTTGCCATCTATTGGTATTGTGTCCGGATTCATCCGGAAGATCCAGCCAAGTATGAGCAACTGATGCTCGAGAGTTTTGCATTCCGGACGCACAAGACGTTGGAACACGAGCCTGCCTATCAAACACGGCAAGGGGTGCAGAAGGATATTTGGACGAACAATGAGACGCGGCACTTTCAGATTCAGAGTCGGGAATCGGGGCTTTGGGTGCATCAGAAAAAGGACAAATTTGAGGCGGTTGAGACTCTCGAAGAGATCCGGTGTCAGTTGCCGAACGACTTCACTCTCTGTGCGAACGAGGGGGTGTATACCTATCCTTCGCATCACTTTGTGGCGCAAAAGAACTGCCTCCTCGAGCAGCGCGGGAATCGGGTGGCAGGGACACGGATCGATCTGGACCTGGATGAAGCGTCGTTGCATCTGGAGAATCCGAGCGGCTTGATTGAGGGGGGCCGTTTCCGTTTTACTGCCAAGGAGCTGACTTGGGAGAAGGACTCCAATCTTTTGCATCTGATCGATGATGTGTGCATCAAACAGCAAGATGGCCTGACCTTTTTGTCTCATCTGTGTACGGTGCAATTGCAAGATGACAAGCCGACGCTCATGACTTTGCAAGGGAACGTGCGATTGATTGCCTCTCAGTTTCAGGGGAAAGAGAGTTATGCGATGGCGGATCGCCTCACCTACAATCCTCTGGAAAAGACTTTTCTTTTTGGGGCTGACAGGAGGGTGCTTTTCTGGCAAGATGGGCTGACTCTCAGTGCGCCGGAGGTGTTGATTCGGCGCGATGAGGCGATTGAGGGGCATGGGGAGGTCCATTTCACCTTTGATTTAGACGAGCAAAACTGCATCGATGATTTTTTTAAGCAATATTTATGAATTTGTTAGAAGTGCACCATCTCGTGAAACGGTTCAATGGCAAGCCTGTCGTGAATGGGCTCTCTTTTGATGTGCAGCCGGGTGAGATCGTAGGTCTTTTGGGGCCTAATGGAGCGGGCAAAACGACAGCTTTTTACATGACGATTGGACTCATCCATCCGGACGAGGGGGAAGTGCATTTTAAGGGGCAGAATATCACGTCGTTGCCGATTCACAAGAGGGCGCAATTGGGGTTTGGGTATTTGGCGCAAGAGCCTTCGATTTTTCGTACGCTGACCGTGGAGGAGAACATTCTGTGCATTTTAGAGATGCTGCCGCTGGACGATCCGCAGACCGTGCTGCATGATCTCTTATGCGAATTGCATTTGGAGCATTTGCGCAAGAAGGTGGCCGCGAGCCTATCGGGCGGGGAGAGGCGTCGTCTGGAGATTACGCGTGCGCTTGTGACGCAACCTTCGCTGTTGCTTCTGGACGAACCGTTTGCGAACATTGATCCTCTTGCGGTCGCGGATGTGAAACATCTCATGCGTCTGCTCAAGAAGAAAGGGATTAGCGTGCTCATTACGGACCACAATGCGCGGGAGATTTTTTCGATTGTGGACCGTTCCTATTTGGTTCAAGAGGGCAAAGTCTTATTGTCTGGATCGACTGAGGCGTTGATCAATGATCCGCAAGCGCGCAAAACCTATCTGGGCGAAGATTTCAGGCTGTAAGGCACACCTCCCGTTATCTCCAAATCATCGATGGCGCGGATGACCGATCGGACGTCTAAGGTGGCTAAGCAGTCGCTCATTTTGCTGCCGCCGCAGCCGTCCATATAGCAGGGTCGGCAGCTGATGTTTTGGGCGACGATCCGGGCGTCGGGGTTGCGCCAGGGGCCCCAAGTGACATCGGAGGTGGGGCCGAAGAGGGCGACGACCCGTTTTTTCAGTGCATTCGCCATATGGAAGGGAACGCTATCTACGCACACGAGCAATTCGGAGCGATCGATCCAAGCGGCCAAATCCTGCAAAGAAATTTTCCCGCTTAAGTTGAGAACATCTAAGCCCTCTGTGATTTGAGCGACCATTTC
The DNA here is from genome assembly GCA_018968815.1 of Verrucomicrobiota bacterium. Lineage (GTDB taxonomy): Bacteria > Chlamydiota > Chlamydiia > Chlamydiales > SM23-39 > REEB52. Next base: position 5,768 of record JAGWZL010000012.1, read on the forward strand.
TTGTTCAGCGGCGTCGGGGCCTGCAGTGAAGACGACCTGTTTGCCCTTACGGAGCAAGATTTCGGTGAGCGCCCTCATTTTTTCAGCTGGCCAGCATTTAAAGCGCCATCTTGAGGTGGGGTGGATGAGGACGAAGGGGGAATTTACCGATCCTTCGACCCTTGTTTTGGCCTCTTGGGTGAGCGACAAGAAGAGTTCGCGCTGTTCGAGTGGGGGGAAGATGCCGATCCGTCTTAAGGCGTCGAGGTTTTTTTCGACGGTGTGTCTTAAGGTGGGGCAGTGTTTGACGACGTGGGTGTAGAGGTCTTTTTGCCATTTGCCTTTGGGTTCGAAGCCGACCCGGACAGGAGCGCGGGAGATTTTGGCGGCGAGGGCTCCCCGATCTCCTTCTGTGAGGTTGATCACGAGGTCGTAGCGCGCCTGGCGAATCTGTTTCCAGAGGGCCCATTCTTGTCTGAGGCGTTTCCAGAGGCTGAGTTGCTTCCATTTTCGGTCATATCCGATGAGTTGGTGAATGTCTGGATGGCCTTCGAGCATGGGGAAGGCTTCTTTGTAGATGTAGGCATCGATGTTTGCGTTGGGGAACCTGTGCTTTAAGCCTTTGAAAACGGGGCCTGTGAGCAGGACGTCGCCGAGTTGCCTCAGCTTAACGACAAGGATTTTTTTGATGTTGTTGAGGGCTGGGTAGTCGCCATAGGTCATGGATTTTCTCTCCTGAAAACCTCAAATTTTAAATTTTTTCGCCTTTTTTCAATAGAACTTCGTGAGATTTATTACCGACTGGTTTACAATGTTCACTACAAATATAGCTGAATGGAGAATCTCAATGGCCCACGCGAATACACAAACGTTAGAACAAACCCTGTCGATCATCAAGCCCGATGCAGTTGGGCAGAACATGATTGGCAATATCATTGAATATTTTGAGCGAGAAGGCTTGAATGTCGTTGGAGCCAAGATGCTTCATTTGAGCGATGCGCAAGCCAAGTCGTTCTATGCGATCCATAAAGATCGGCCCTTTTTTCAAGAGCTGGTGGATTTCATGACATCTGGACCGGTGTTGGTGATGGTTCTTGAGGGGGAAAATGCGGTTGCGCGAAATCGTCAGATTATGGGAGCGACCGATCCTGTGAAGGCATCGCCTGGAACGATCAGAGCCGATTTTGCGACCTCGATTGAGCGCAATGCGGTGCATGGTTCCGACTCGCTGGAGACTGCGAAAACGGAAATCGCATTTTTCTTTAAGTCGAACGAGATCTTTCCTCGGAAATAAATATCAGTTTGGCATTTGGCAAAGCCAGCGCCGCAAGTCGCCGCAGGTTTGGGACAGACGCGGCGCTAAAAGCCGCTCAACTGGCGTAGAGGACGGGCCCGCTTGGCGTTGATGGATTGGCCACACAGCGAAAACCACGCTCCACTCTATCCAAGATGATCTTGCGCGCGCACATTCTTAGAGACTGTGAACTGTGAATTGTCGTTTAAGCTCTCGTAGTATGAGCGTTGTGCCACTCCACCACTTGAGAATTCTCCTGAAACTTACAGGGGGCAAACAGAGCGCAGACGCTGCCTATCATGATGAAGGGCACCCCAAAATCAGACGCTGGTGGAGAGCCTCTCACTTTAAGCGCGATGCCCGAGGGAATCAGGACCATTGCTGCCACTGCACAGACAACTATTAAGACAGAACATCGTTGTTTACACCACTGGCTCCTGGAAGGGCCCCCTCCTGGTTCCTCCCAACTGGAGATCTTTGTATAACGGACGTCCTGTCGTTTCACCGGAACCTCCGGGTCATCACCTCGTTCCCGGGGGACATTCGTTGTAGGTGCTCTAAGTCGTGGCAACCACGCGCGGACCTTTGAAAAGAACGTCGCCACTTTCCCCTGAGTGGGGTTCGTTGCATCAGTGGTGGATCCCTCTAGTTCCATCGTACGGGAAGAGACGGGGGAGTCAACTGTTCCATATGGGGCGCCAACTTTATGTACCGATGATGCCATGCGTGACCTCATTGATGATGACGAAACAGAGTACATGAAAAGAGTGTTTTACGCCAAGGACAAAGTCAAAAAATTCTTTGTGATTAACCCGCTCGTCAAATGACCGACGGGTCGCTGCGGGTAGGCGGTTTCTCCGTCAACCAAGCCAGGCAAGATGCGCAAAACGTGGCGAAGCCGCTAGCAATGAAGGGCAATCCAACCTGTTGTGTGTTTGTGCGGCTCACGAGAATGCCCCCCGTAGTCAGCAGGACAACCGTAGCACTCACATACAGTTTTGTCCATGAACATGAGTTGCACATGCCGGATAAACATCGCGGAATCATATCCTGAATGTTTGTACAACACGACTCCCGATCATGCGCGGATCCGGTCGTAGACAGGGGGTCCCCTGAATTCCGACCAGAACCACGAGAATCCGCCAAAAGGCTGCGCGTTACTGACTCCATTTTTCACATCTCTCTGTCTAAAGAAGGGCAAGATGATATAGGAAATGGGTATTTTACTCCATGATTGCAGGAAAATAAAAAAAATATTTTGACTCTTTTAAGATTTTGTGTACACTTCTCTTCTCTCAAATGGAGGAGGACATCATGAGCGCATTGACAGTCAGACAGCGCCTGCTTGAGAGCACCAGTTATCGAGATCCTATCATCGTAGAAGAACACAATCGCGTCGCAAATATTGCAATGAATGCACTGAGTGGGTTGAAAGAGGGAGTCATCTCACTCTGGAATGCCCTCGTCGAATGGATTAAAAATACCTGGACGACCTCCACCTTCGTGTTCTTCAGAATCATGAATTGGGTAAGCCCCGACTTCACTGCAAAAATCGAAAATGGTTACTTGTATGTCGCCCATTTCTTCACCAATTATTTCGCGCAAAGAAGAGAAACGACCCTCCAAACAGAAAATCAACATCTGAGAACGGAAATAGACGAGCTCCAAACGCACCTGCGTGCAGTCGTCAGCGAAAGAAACGAAATCCGGATCAATCTAGATCGCCTCCGCAATGCATACGAACTACTCGTCCTAGACAGAAATGGCTTACAACAGAATAACACCAGACTCTCTGAAACAGCGGAAGATTTGAACACTCAGTTAACTCACGCAACTCACGACCTCCAATTCATGACGGCAGATCGAGATGCTCTCACCACACAGAATGCTGCCATTCGCGCTCAAATCGCAGCGTTAAACACTCAAATAGACGCCATATGCCAAGAAAGGGATGCACTCAGAGGGCAAACGGGTACCTCTCCACAAGCACCTTTTCCGACAGCTCTATTCCACTATTTGCCTCCCCATTGTCATGAAGCATTATACCAGTTGCTCCACAACCCAAACAACCAAGGTTAATCTATGTCAACAGAGCCTCGCATCCCAAATGGGCCTGACGTCTTCGCAGAAATAGCACGAAGGTTCCAAGCGTTCGACGCGCAAATAACAGCCGTAAGGGAACAAAATTCCGCCCTGGAACAGAGAGTAAGCTCTCTGGTTGAAGACAACAGAAGTTTAGTCAAGCAACAGGAGCAACGCGGCACGCAACTCAGCGACCTCACTCATCGCGTGAGCATTTTAACCGCAACAAACGCAGACCTCTGTGACCAAGTGCAACGGGTAGAAACTGCTGCCCAAGTCACTGAGAGACAATTGACAGTGGAAAGACAGCGCATCGAGGCAGAATCCAGTGCCGCTAGAAGAACTGCAGAAAGAAATTCTTTGCTCGCGGAATACGCAACACTCGAAAAAGAGCTCACCGCATTAGATGCATCCGTCAAGGAAAAGCAAGTCGCCTTAGGATGCACCGCCACCCTTTCTGGCGCTTTTTGGGGAGCGCTCGCTGCCGGTCCTGCCGGAGCGATCATCGGAGGAAGTCTCGGCGGATTAGCGGGCGGCACAATAGGTGAAATCGATACAGAGCAAAAACAAATCCCAGAAAGACAAAGAATCAACGATCGAATGCGACAAATCCGACAACAACTCGCTACATTATGATGGCTGCAGTACAACGTGCCTACAATCGTGTTTGCCCAGTACTGGCTCCCCCAGTGAAAGGCATAGTATTAACCCTCTCCGGCGTCATGATCGTCAGTACAATCTTACATCCTGGCGCACATCCCACCTCGAGAGAGATGGGTAAGATATGCATGGTGGGGGCCGCTGGAGGCTCTGTATGCAACATTGTCACTCGGTTATTCAAGAAATGCATATCTTGCGACGCTGACGCCTACGGGTGCATGAAAGATGTGCAGAGTTCTATTCATCCAGTCATTCGATCTATTGTTAGCGGAACGGCGATAGTAGCTACTGGCATTTTAATATACCTACCTCCACAAAGCCTCTCCAGAGGGCTGCCAACTGTATTCACGATCTCTTTCGCAATAGGGGGGACTGGTGGCTTTGTCTATGAATGCGTGAGAGGCTTGTTCAACAGCTTGTGTTCCAACCGACCCTGCGCACGCAATTGACGCACAAAGGGCGTGATCTGTGAATCCTCCAACGTGTCCAATGCAAACCACCGCGTCTCATCTTGAGGAGGTCGGTCGGCAGGCACAAACCGATCCACCCGATATACAATCCCAATGTAATGATAGGCTTTCGTCTCCGCACAATAATGAGACACTGTCGTCAATAACACCGGATCCACAATCTTGAGTCCCGCCTCTTCCAACACCTCCCGATGTAACGCCTCTTCAGGCGTCTCGGTCAGTTCAATACCCCCTCCAGGTAAATGCCAAAGCCCCTGATAAGGTCCATGAGGAATATAGGTCAAAAGAATCTGCCCATCGCGAATCATTAAGGCGTACGCCCCAATTCGAATACTCGTTTTCATAGAGCAAAAATCATACCCAAAATCCTCTCCCTGCACAAGAACAATTCTAATACCTGACCCGCTGGAAGAATGTTGAACGCCGCCGCAACCTCACTCGTCTCCTACCCACCAGAAGAACCGCTCTATCAAACTGGAAGGCGCAGTCGTTGCCGAAACAGCAGTCGTTGCCGAAACAGCAGTCGTTGCCGAAACAGCAGTCGTTGCCGAAACAGCAGTCGTTGCCGAAACAGCAGTCGTTGCCGAAACAGCAGCCGTTGCCGAAACAGCCGTTGCCGAAGAGGAGGAAGAGGGGCTGGGTGCCGTCGTAGCAGCTGGTGGCAACGGTCTCGGCTGTGGCGGTACAGCTGATGGCTCACCCTCGTGGAAGCGCCGCTGTGAACTCCGAGGCACAATACTCCCATTCCCAAAGGCAGAAGCCGAAACAGACGGCTCTGGATCCACAGGAGGCCCAACAGGGCGCGTAGAAGAAGGCGGTTCCTGCACGTGCGCAACCACACCATCGGTCGTGTGGATCAGAGAAACAGGCGACACTACCGTGGTCACAGATGGGCTCTGCACCGCAGACTGGTTCCCACCCCGCACCTGCACCGTAATCGACTCAAAAAATGTCCTCACAGCCCCCCAAATGCGCTCCGCAAAACCCTTCAGCTCCGTCCACGCAACAGAAAAACTCTCGCACACTCGATCACAGATTGTTCGGTGAACAGCCTGCGCACTACTCGTAGCGCCTATTGACATACATCCCCCATCATGGCTTTTGATTTTGGAGCATCCAAACATAAATAATTTCTTAATTTAATGCACAGAGAATTTTTACATCGGAAATATAACCGCCGAGCACACCGAGAGCACCGAGAAGACAAATGCTACTTTGCGGATGCAGTCATTGTTTAATTTTCTGCTCGGTGCTCTCGGTGTGCTCGGCGGTTAAAATAATCCGAAAAATCGATTGAAACTTTTTACTTGGGTAGGCTCAAAGAGACAGTCTCTGCTTCAGCCCTCTCAACTCCTCGAGAAGAGCGGAAGGCATCCGATCCTTGAATAATTGAAAATAAGAGGTGAGTTCCTGTACCTCTCGTTGCCAATCAGCCAGATCCACTCGCAGGATCTCGCGCAGATCCACATCCAGCCCACTCAAATCAAGAGCGGCAGGAAGATAGCCAATCGGACTTTGCTCAGCAGAGGCAAGATTCGAGGTCCTCTCAAAAATCCACTTGAGCACACGCACATTCTCCCCAAATCCGGGCCAAAGATATTGCCCATCCGCCCCTTTACGAAACCAGTTCACATAATAAATCCGAGGCAGCCCCTTCGATCTCTTGCCCATCTCCAACCAATGCGCAAAATAATCTCCCATGTTGTACCCACAAAAAGGCAGCATCGCAAACGGATCGTGCCGCAACGTCCCAATCTTCCCCTTGGCCGCTGCAGTCATCTCAGATGAAACCGAAGCCCCTAAAAAGACCCCATGCTGCCAATGGAACGACTCATAGATTAATGGGATAACAGAACCCCGCCGCCCCCCGAAAATCACTGCAGAAATGGGCACCCCTTGGGGATTTTCCGCCTCAGGGTCGTAAATGGGATTCTGGCTGGATGGGGCCGTAAAACGGGCGTTCGGATGCGCGGCAGGCCCCTTTTTAGGGTCCCAAGGCCCCCCTAGCCACGAAATCAGCCCAGGCGGCGCCTCCTGGCCGATCCCCTCCCACCACACATCCCCATCCAACGTCCTAGCCACATTGGTAAAAAGAGTGTTCTTCCGGATCGTTTGCATCGCATTCGGATTGGTCTTCATCGACGTGCCAGGAGCCACTCCAAAATACCCAGCCTCGGGATTGATCGCATACAGCCTCCCATCCGCCCCAAAATGGAGCCAAGCGATATCGTCTCCCACGCACTCCACTTTCCATCCCGGCAGCGTCGGCGTCAACATCGCCAGATTCGTCTTGCCGCAAGCGCTCGGAAAAGCCGCCACCATATACTTCTTCTGTCCCTGCGGATTGGTAATCCCCAGAATGAGCATATGCTCCGCCAACCACCCCTCTTTGCGCGCCAACACACTCGCGATGCGCAAAGCAAAACACTTTTTGCCAAGCAGCGCATTCCCGCCATACCCACTCCCAAACGACCAAATCGATGACTCATCTGGAAAATGGGCAATCATCCGCTGCTTTGGATTGCACGGCCAAGGGACATCTTGCTGATGCGGCTTGAGAGGCACCCCCACCGAATGCACTCCCGGCACAAAACCACCTGAGCGCCCTTGTAAAATCGGCATGCCCATCCGCGTCATGATCTTCATGTTCAAAACAACATACGGCGAATCTGTAATCTCAATCCCTATCTTCGAATAGGGCGATCCAATAGGCCCCATACAATAAGGCACCACATACATCGTCCGCCCTTGCATGCACCCAGAAAAAAGGGTTTTCAGCCGTTCATGCATCTCCCGCGGCGCACACCAATTGTTCGTCGGCCCCGCATCGATTTTTTGTTCGGAACAAATAAACGTGCACTCCTCCACCCGAGCCACATCGTCCGGATCCGAATGACACCAAAAACTAGAGGGCCGTTTTTTCAAAGGAATGAGCGTGTGCTGCTTCACCATCAAAGCCGCGATGCGATCATATTCTTCTTCAGAACCATCGCATAAATGCACGCGCGACGGCTTGCAAAGAGCGACAATCTCATCAATCCACGTTTGATACTGGGATATGTTCACAGATTAAATAGCTTTTTTCTTCTTGAACTTGTCGAGATATTCGAGCGCTTTACCCGTGCCTAGGCAAACCGCAAGCAGCGGATTCGCAGCCACGCAAACAGGCAGCCCCGTTTCTTTGATCAGCGCCTTATCAAGGCCCTTCATCAGAGCTCCCCCCCCAGCCAGCACCATCCCCCTCTCTACAAGGTCTGCTGCAAGCTCCGGTGGACACTTTTCCAAGGTCAACTTGACGCTTTCTATAATCTGCTGAATCGGTTCAGCTAAACACTCGCGAATCTCTACGGAATTGATCCGCTTCGTAATCGGCAAGCCGGCCACTTGGTCGCGGCCTCGCACTTCCATCTCTAATTCATTATTGCCCAGCGGATACGCCGAGCCAATCGTCATCTTGATCTCTTCCGCCGTTCGCGGACCAATCATTAAATTATAGGTCCGCCGCATGTAGTTCATGATGCAATCGTCAAACTCATCTCCGGCAATCCGCAAAGAACGGGACTCTACAATGCCCCCCAGAGAAATAATGGCAATTTCCGTTGTACCGCCGCCAATGTCGATAATCATATTGCCCGACGGCTCATGCACCGGCAGATCGACGCCGATCGCCGCCGCCATCGGCTCTTCAATCAGAACAACCTCTTGCGCGCCTGCATGCAGCGCCGAATCTTCGACCGCACGCTTCTCTACACCCGTAATCCCAGACGGGACCGCGATCAATATGCGCGGGCGAAAGAGACTGCGCGCCGGATTGACCCTCTTGATCAACGCCTTCAACATCCCTTCTGCAATCTCAAAATCGGCAATGACGCCATCCTTCATAGGACGCACCGCATGAATCTTGCGCGGCGTCTTGCCCAACATCGCCTTCGCCTTGTGCCCAACGGCCAATACTTCATTCGTCAAAGAATCGACCGCCACCACAGAAGGCTCTGCCAACACAATCCCCTTCCCGCGCACATAGACCAGCGTATTCGCCGTTCCTAAGTCGATCCCGATATCGCTCGAAAAAATCCCCGACAAACGATTAAATTTTTTCAAAAAACGGGATTGAAGGTCTTTGAGAATTTGAAGAGCCTGATCAGCAGTTTTGTTCATACATTTTAAGTCTGTAAAAGTTCTAAAACGTCTTCCCACGTTAGCTTAGCAATAGCCTCATCATCGCAGCTTACCACTTTCTTGACGAGTCCTTTTTTGCGCCGTTGCATTTCTACGATCTTTTCCTCGATTGTATTCAAGGTAATCAATTTGTACGATGAGACCGAATTCTTCTGTCCAATGCGATGCACCCGGTCAGTCGCCTGGTTCTCCACAGCCGGATTCCACCACATGTCATAATGAATGACCGTGTCGGCCCCAACTAAGTTCAAGCCCGTTCCTCCCGCTTTTAAGGAAACTAAAAAGACCGGAATCTTCGCATTTTCATTGAACTCTTTCACAATTTCCAGTCGGTTCTTTGTGCTGCCATCCAAATAAGAGAACGAAATGCCTCTTTGCTCAAAATCTTCGCGCATGATCTGCAGCATCCTTGTATATTGGCTGAAGATCACGGTCTTATGCCGACTTTCCACGAGGGTCTGCAATAACTCCAACAGCAAATCGTATTTCGATGAATCGCCCAACTCTGCCTTCTCTTTGGCAAAAATGGCCGGATGGCAGCAGATCTGCTTCAGACGGGTCAGCGTAGCAAGAACATGGATCTGCACTTTGTCGAACCCATCTCGCGCCACAAGCTTGGTCAATTCATCGCGCGCTGATGCCGCGTACGATTTGTAAAGCTCCATCTGCACATCGGACAGCTGACAGTGGTATACAATTTCCGACACGGGCGGCAAATCCTGTAACACATCGCTCTTCATGCGGCGTAAAATAAAGGGCGAAACTTTGCGCCGCAAGTACTCGATATTCTGCTGCTGCTGATCGCCCGAAACGCGAATGTAATTCTCCACAAACCTGTCGTATGTGCTTAAAAAGCCCGGCATGAGGAAATCCATCAAACTCCAGAGCTCGTCCAAAGAGTTCTCGATGGGCGTACCTGTCAAAATCAGACGGTGCGCCGCCTGAATCATCTTGACCGACTTGGCATTGCGCGTCCCTCGGTTCTTAATGTGTTGCGCTTCATCGAGAATGGCGTAAGAGAAGGGAATTTGACTGTAAATCTCGATATCTTTCTGGAGCAGCGTATACGAGGTGATGATCACATCAAACTCGCTCATCTTGGCCAAACTCTTTTTCCGCATGCTCGGCACCCCATCGACTACAATCACTTGCAATTTGGGGTTGAATCGATGCAACTCCTCCTTCCAGTTATAGAGAAGGGAGGTGGGGCAGACGACGAGTGTTTTCGCCTCTTTGTTTTTGAGGTGATTTTGCGTGATCGCCGTAATGGCCTGCACCGTCTTTCCAAGACCCATGTCATCGGCCAGAATGCCGTTCAGATACATCCGGCGCAAACGTTCCAGCCAATGGACCCCTTCTAATTGGTAGGGTCTGAGGTCTGCCTTGATCTCTTTGGGCAACGGACTGGGCGTGATCTGGCTTTGACCTAACATCTGACTGCGAATCTCAAGCAATTTGGGCGTCATTGAGAATTCAACGGGCAGCCCCTCAAACGCTTTTACGTCGATGGTCGCTAAATTCCAAAGCGGCTTTTTCTCTTTATGATCATCCAATTTCTTGACGCCCAGCTCATCAAAGAGCTGCACCAATTTGGAGATGCGATCGAGGTCGAGCACCAAAATTTTTGAAAAACGGGACACATTTTCCTTGATCCGCTTCGCATCCAGTTCTAAATAGGAACGTTTAGCGGCCAAGCATTCCCAAAGCAATTCCAGCTTGACACCCCGCAGAGCCCCATTGACTTTCAGATCGATGTCGTAATATCCGATCGTCTCGCTCGCATCGAGTTTCAACTTAAACGTCGTCTCATCGTAAATAAATTGATCGAGCAGGTTTTGCGGACACTCAAACTGAATTCTGTGCTGATTGCGCGGAATGACTCCGGTCATGAATTCGACGATCTTCTTTTCTGTTTTCGCTACATAGGCGCCTGTTTGCGGATTGAAGACAAAGTCTTGGAAGAGCTCTTCGATGATTTGCTGCTCTTCGACCAGATTGCGAGCCAGGACTCCTTGCTCCGTCACAAACGTCTGAATATGTTCGAATCCAAGTTTGGAAGCGATCGCGGGCACTTCTTGTCCATCATAAGAGAAGAAGAGGGCTGCGTCGAGCTCTCCATCGAGATAGGTCAAATGGCACCGCGCCTCTAATTTGCCTGCAAAAGGCAGTGTGACAAACCGTTCGAGCACGCCGCTATTCGTCACTTCTGCAAATCTCTTCAATTCGGGCAAAGCGTTCTCTACAAACGTTCCGAAGAGCGGTTCGGGCACCGTCATATCGCGAATTGTATTGAGATTGAGCAGGTGGGTTCGCTTAATGTGCGCAGGGAATCGATAGTAGGTGTCTTGATTGATCATCCCTGGTTTGGAGCATTCAAAGAGAATGACATCCTCGATGTTGAGACATGAATCGGCGACCACAAGCCTGGGTTTTAACAAAATTTTCGCAGCGGGCGGATCGATGTATTCAAGTTGAAAGCGGATCGTCACGGAATGGGGCGCGTACCGAATCGGCATTTCTAGCGTGCCTAAATATAGGTAAGGCAAAGCGGGAAGATCGTCATCGAGATTTTTAAACCCGCGCGGCCCTGATTGGTTGATGGCGATCTCGTAGGTGCTGGCGAGCATGAGGCCAAATACTTCTGGATCGAGCTGCGCGATGCGGCTGGCCCGCTCATTTTGCCCATTTTCCATCATCCGGCTGTGATCCATGATCATCTGTAAAAGCTGCGCGCCCAATGGATCAAAACTTTTCAAAGAGAAAAACAGGCGTCGTCCGCCCACATATAAGGGCTCTTCATAACGGACGGCATCCAAAAAGCCTCTCAGCTGGGAAATTTGCAAGGGTTTGGAACGAAACGGGAGGCGTAAAGCGAGCTGAAACTCTACTTTGCTGCGCTTCTCTCCTTGCTGGAGCGACTGTGGATTGAAAATCACTGCAAGCTCAGCGGCTGCTAAAGAGCCCCCTTCCTGTGGCAGGAAAAAGGGCGAATGGGACAGCACTTCTGAGGAGGCGATATATTCTTGCAAAATTTGTTTTTGATAACGGGCGTCTTGCTTGACGACTTCTTTGGTTTCGGCCTCTTTGATCGCATCGAATAGTTCTTGTTTTTCGTGTGCCTCTAGCTTTTCATCTTCAGCGATGTCGGCCTCTTTGGAATATTCGATGAGGAGGCTGTCGATTTTTTCTTCCAGAAAGAAAATCAGGGCTGCTAAATGCTGACAGTCATACCGGCTTGGACAATCGCAGTTGGTGTGTACTGCTGTGGATTCAAATCGATCGACTTCGATCTCGCTTTCATAAGTGCTTTCATAATTGCTGAGCACTTTGCTGCTAAAGCGAATGGTTTCATGATCAAGCTTGATAATTTTCGCCTGTAAAATTTTATTTTTATCGAATAGCTGTTTGCCTTCTTTCAAAATGGCTGGAGAAAAATCTTGTCGTAACTTTCGAAAATTTAACATACCTTTATCAATAAAAATTTAGTCCGAATCCTTACATTTACAGATTTTCCAAAACTCGCGCAACCAAAAAATTTACTGACACGAAAAATGGGTGACGCAAAATCCTTTTTTCTCCATAATATAGGGCATGACAACAATCAATCCTGCTTGGTTAGATCAGAATCGTCGGGAGCCTGTGGGGTTTCCTGCTGCTGTAGTGAGCTATGGCAAGACGACATCGGGGGCCCAGACCCTGATGACGGCGGCGCAGAGGACGATTCGCTTAGCTGGTCTGATGGTGCCTTCATTAGGTGTAAGCGCCTTGGAGCTTCCTTTAGGCAAGGCCAGCGATTTGCTGTCTGTTTTCTTCCTTCCTGGGGTGACGAAAGATGTGGCGAATTCTCTATCTGAGTTGGAATATGGTCATGAAAGGAAAATTTTGAATGCGGCGAAAAATGCTGCTGATGCGACTTCGACGTGGTGTACGGCGGCGTCTTTGATCAGCAGTCATGAAGCGATTGGTCATGTTTCAAAAATTTCTGATGGTATTTTTGATGGGGCGGACTTGCGTCTTTCCTATCAAGATTACCGTAAGAGTGCGGAATTGGAGGGGGCGGCGACTGGGGAGATCAAGGAACTGTTTACCCATTCAAAAGATTACTATTGGTTACGGATTGCTCGTGCGGTGGCTTCAATTGCGTCGATGATTTTGGGTATTGTGGCGTTAGCGACGGCGCATTGGGTGATCGGGGCGGCGCTGGTCTGTATTTCCTTAATTTCGGTTATGTTTTCAATCATCCGCGATACCCACGAGATATCTGGCAAGTATCCCATCCTCAAATTTGACCACCCCATTCACGTCTAAAAACACATAAGATATAAGAAGTAAATAAGAGAGATGTAGACGTCGGGCACGCTACGCGCATTCGCGCTGCGCCCCCGCGCCCGGCAGGCTTCATCTCACTTCGATAAAACGCGTGCTCGGCTCGGGGGTGTGCAAAGCACTACCCCCGCGCCCGAAACGGGCTGCGCCTCGCGCTGCATTTTCTCTTTGTGAGCTGAAGCCAAGGGCTGGCGCATCGGCCCCATCTACGATGGGTCCCCCCGCGCGCCAGACATAAGGGGGAGGCCCCCTTCGTATCCCCCACGCTGCGCGTACATACAATCATGTTGATCAGTGCACATCACGTAAAATGAGTCTTATTGGTGCGCGAAGCGTTGGGGGTGCGAGGGGGCTTCCCCCCTAGCTCTGGCGCGCGGGGGGACCCATCGTAGATGGGGCCGACGCGCCAGCCCGCGGCTTCAGCTCGCAAAGAGAAAACGCAGCGCAGGCGAGAGCCCGTTTCGGGCGTCGGGGTAGTGCTTCGCACACCCCCGAGCCGAGCACGCGTTTTATCGCAGTGAGATGAAGCCTGCCGGGCGCGGGGGCGCAGCGCGAATGCGCGTAGCGTGCCCGACGTCTATATCTTTTTTCTCTCTCTTTCTATTTCTTTATGCTTACCACCGATCAACATGATTGCATGTACGCGAAGCGGGGGGATACGAAGGGGGCCTCCCCCTTATGTCTGGCGCGCGGGGGGACCCATCGTAGATGGGGCCGACGCGCCAGCCCGCGGCTTCATCTCGCAAAGAGAAAACGCAGCGCAGGCGAGAGCCCGCTTCGGGCGCGGGGGTAGTGCTTCGCACACCCCCGAGCCGAGCACGCGTTTTATCGCAGTGAGATGAAGCCTGCTGGGCGCGGGGGCGCAGCGCGCGTAGTCGCGCGTAGCATGCCCGACGTCTATATTTCTTCTTTCTCATCCCCCCTCATCCCCCCTCATCCCCCTCTCTCTTTACTTATGTCTTGATCAAAAAAAATGGGTGCACTTATACTTATCCCCTTTGCGGGCGTAGCTCAGTGGTAGAGCATCACGTTGCCAACGTGAGGGTCGTGAGTTCGAACCTCATCGCCCGCTAAGAATTATGAGGAATCGTGAACCCAACTGATACTCTCAACGAAGTCAAAGCCCACGTCCAGGAAAAGGAAGCCTGCCGCGTCGAACTCACCGTCTCCGTCGGCCCAGATATGATTCTGGCCGCACGCAAAAAAGCCGTTAAGACAATTAGCAAGGAAGTCTCCCTGCCAGGCTTTAGAAAAGGCAAAGCCCCCGAAGAAATCATCCTCAAAAAATACCCCGGCGACGTGGAAAAACAACTCCACAAAGAACTCGCCGACTTGGCCTTCGTCGCCGCTCAAAAAATCGTGCGCGTACCCCTGCTCAACAACAACGCCCCCATCACTTTCGATTTGAAAAAAATCACCCCCGATGGCGCAGAACTCTCCTACTCATTCGAAACAGAACCCAAAATCCCCACCGTCGACCCAACAGCCTTTGTCAAAAAACCTGTAGACCGACCCGAAGTCACTGACACACAAATCGAAGAGGCCATCCGCCAAATGCGCTTCTTCTACGCCCAATGGACACCCGTGGTCGATCGCCCCATCCAAGATGGCGACTACATCATGATCGACCTAGATACCCTCGAAGGAGAATCGGTCCAACGAGTCTTCCACCACATCCGCTTCGAAGTGTCTAAGGATCGCATGGCAGGTTGGATGAAAAAATTGGTCGAAGGCGCCAAAGTCGCCGATGTCTTAGAAGGCATCAGCGAAGCCGATGACACGGCAACCGACGCCGAAAAAGCCGAGTTCAAACCCAAAAAAGTGCGCATCACTATATTAAAGGTGGAAATGGCTACCTTGCCCGAGCTCGATGACGAGTTCGCGAAAAAAGTGGGAGCCGCAAACATCGCTGAAATGCGCCAGTCCATCACCCACCTCTTAAATAAGCAAGCAGATGACAAAGTACAAAGCGCATTGAGAGAACAGGTCAACCAATTTTTGATCGATCAATATCTCTTCGATCTCCCCCAATCGCTCATCGACACGGAACGCAAACACCGATGGAACCAAATGATGCATGACCCCAAATTCAAAAATCATTGGAATCAAATGTCCCAAAATGAACGAAAGAATTTGGAAACCACCCTCTCCGCTGAAGCAGCTCAGGCCGTCAGATTATTCTACTTGTCTCGCGGAATCGTTCAACATGAAAAAATCCCCGTGACTCACCAGGAAGTGCAAAACGAAGCCATCCATATTTACCAAACCCACGGCGGACACAGTGCGGATCAATTGCCAAAAGAAATCTATGCCTTAGCTCTTTCCAAAGTCATTTTGGCGAAAGCCCAAGATTATATTTTGAAAAAAGCTTGAACTCCCAGGGCGCCTCCAGATAAACTACAGAAAAGGGGATGTGGATTATGTCATTAACGCCTTATGTGATCGAAGATACAGGACGCGGCGAGCGTTCTATGGATATTTACTCGCGCCTTCTCAAAGATCGGATTATTTTCATCGGAACCGATATCACAGATCAAGTCGCCAACGTCGTCGTCGCTCAACTCCTCTTTTTGAAGATGGAAGATCCGAAAAAAGATATCAACCTCTACATCAACTCCAACGGCGGTCAAATCACCGCAGGACTCGCCATTCTCGACACCATGCTCTTCTTAGGATGCGATATCAATACCTACTGCATCGGTCAGGCAGCCTCTATGGCATCCCTCCTCCTCGCAGCAGGCACAAAAGGAAAACGCTTCGCCTTGCCCCACAGCCGCATCATGCTCCACCAACCATATGGCGGCGTCATGGGCACCTCCGAAGATATCGCGCTCCAAGCCAAAGAAATCCTGGAATTGAAAAAAATCACCTCCTCACTCCTGTCTAGATTCACCGGCCAACCCGTCGACAAAATCATAGAAGACTCAGAAAGAGACTTTTACATGGACCCCGAAGCCGCCCTCCAATACGGCCTCGTCGACCATATCGCAAAACCTGTCCACTTAAACAATGCAGTAGGAAAAACAGGCGAAATGCCTGCCAGCGTATAAAAATTATGACAAATAAAAAAAATACCAATGAACTCGCCAGCTGCTCGTTTTGCGGCAGAACCGAGGATATCGTTGAAAAACTCATCTCCGGACCCAACGCCTACATCTGCGACAAATGCGTCGGTCTTTGTGTCGATATCGTCCAAAAAAAACCGGTCAACTACGAAATGAAACTGCTCAAACCCAAAGAGATCAAGTCTCATCTCGACGAATATATCATCGGCCAGGAAAATGCCAAAAAAACCATCGCAGTCGCCGTCTACAACCATTATAAACGGATCCGCTCCCTCTCTAAACAATCAGGCATCGAATACAGCAAGTCCAATGTCATGCTGATCGGACCCACAGGATCGGGCAAAACCCTCATGGCCCGCACATTAGCCCTCATCCTCGACGTGCCTTTCGCCATTTCTGACGCAACTACCTTAACAGAAGCAGGTTACGTCGGAGAAGACGTAGAAAACATCATCTTAAGACTCTTACAAGCAGCCGATTACGACGTAGCGAAAGCAGAACACGGGATCATTTATGTCGATGAAATCGACAAGATCCGAAAAACCACGTCGAATGTATCGATTACGCGCGATGTGTCTGGAGAAGGTGTGCAGCAGGCCCTGTTGAAGATTGTGGAAGGGACCGTTGCCAATGTTCCGCCGAAAGGGGGCAGAAAACATCCGAACCAAGAGTATATTAAGGTGAACACGCAAAACATCTTGTTCATTGTGGGAGGCGCATTCGTTCATTTGGACAAAATGATTGCGAAGCGGCTCGGAAAAAGCACCATTGGTTTTGATGCAGCGACAAAACGGGCCGTCGACACACATGATACGAACTATCTCCTTTCAAAAGTAGAACCGGAAGATTTGATTTCATTTGGGATGATTCCGGAGTTTGTAGGAAGATTCAATAGCATTGCGAACTGCAATGAGCTCACGATCCAAGATTTAGTCGATATCTTGGTGAAGCCGAAAAATGCGATCATCAAGCAATATGAACATCTCTTTGCGGAAGAAAACGTGAAGCTTGAGTTTACTCAAGAGGCGTTAGAGGCCATGGCCAAAAAGGCGAAAGAGACAGGGACAGGCGCGCGCGCATTACGGATGATTGCGGAAAATATTTTGCGCGATCTCATGTTTGAAGTCCCCTCAGATCCGACCATTAAGGAAATCATCATTGATAAATCGTCCATTACAGAGAACGCGCCGCCCAAAGTGACGCGCGACCGCTCCGCGTAAGAGACTGTTAAATTCTTATACACCAAGAAACGCAAAAGTTGGGAATTTGGCAAAGCCGGCGCCGCAGATTTGGGGCGCGGGTTAATAACTTTTGAGTTCCTTTGCGTATATCTCTTGTAAATTTTCGCGCGGCGATGAATAATGTGTGTGAGGACACATTCACATGCTGCAAGATTATTTGGAAAAGCTGTGCGTAGAGCTCGCCATCAAACCACCCAAGCTGAATGAACACAAAGTGTTTCCACTCAAGCTGGTCGGCGAAACAATCGCACTGCGCGACCTCAATCCCGGCATGGCTGTGCAAGCTCCTATTTGTGAAGTCCCAAAAAAGAAAAAAGAAGAACTCTTCATGTATCTCATGCGCGCAAATTTGCTCGGACAAGGCACCGCCTCCTCCAGAATCGGCATGGACCCAAATGAGAAGTTCTTGACACTCTCTCTCGGAGTGCCTTATGAAATGAATTATCAATCATTCCGTGAGGCAATTGAAGATTTTGTGAATTATTTATTTTATTGGCGCGCAAAAGTGGCAAAATTCGAAAATGAAGAAAGCATTTACTAAGGGTGCTAGATGCCAGCGCATCTGATTGCAGAAGAAGGGCCTCACCGAGGTCTTATCTTGAATCTCGACGAGGGCGAAGAATGGATCATCGGTAGAGATCCTGACGCCTCCGATTTGGTGATCGAAGATGGGACCGTTTCCAGAAAACATGTGCGCCTCAACAAAACCCCTGACGGCATCTATTTCAAAAACTTAAGCCGCACCAATCCAGCGTTAGTCAACGACGCCGAATTCTCCGAACCGGTCTTGCTCAAAGAGGGCGATCGGATCCAAATTGGCAGCACCACCTTCCTCTATTCAGAAACCACCAAAACAGCGGCCAAAAAAAAGCAGGGCGGCTACGACGATATCTTCGGCGACCTCGAACCTGCTGAAGAAGAAGAAAAGCCATCCCTTTCTGAAGAGACGATTGAAGAGCCAAGACAACCCGCCATCGAATCGGAAGAGCTGAGAATCCCTCCCGCTCCTCCTAAGCCTCAAATGACCGCCTATGACACGATCTTCGAAGACACGGGAGCCGAAGACATTCTCCCTTTCCATTTGATCGGCGAATCGCCCCTCATTCTCAAAGTCATCGCAGGTCCGAATGCGGGGGCCGAAATCGCCATCGAAAAAGGCAAAACCTACACGATCGGAAAAGATTCGAATACCTGCGACATCGTCTTTCAAGACATGAGCGTCTCCCGAAACCATGCCCGCCTCCAGGTGAGCCCTGAAGGGGTCATCGAGCTCGAAGATCTGGGCTCCAAAAACGGCAGCGTGGTCAACAACAACGTCATCACCGAAAAGAAAGTAGTCACCCCTCAAGATCTCATCGCTCTGGGCACCACCGTATTCATGATCATCGACCGAGAAGCGCCTCAAGAGACGATTTACTCGCCCATGGTTCCTCATTTTGAGTCTGCCAAATTGCCGGAAATCGAATCCGAGAAAGAGGAGACCCAAATAGAAGCGGTGGATTGGAAAAAACAGCCGATCCCCATGAAATATCTCATCATCGGCGGTTCTGCAGCTGCGATTTTCCTCGTGATGTTCCTCTCTTTCTTCTCGTTGTTCAAACCCAATCAGCTGGAAATCGCTCACAAAGAGCCCCTGTCTGATCTCAAAGAGGCCCTCGCCAAATTCACCGACGTCCAATATTCCTATAACCCCGGCAGCGGAAAACTGTTCCTGGTTGGACATGTGTTGACCGATGTCGATTATAAAGAGATGAAATATCGGCTCGGCCAAATCAATTTCATCACCTCCATCGAAGACAATGTGGTGATCGATGAAGGCGTTTGGAAAATGATGAACGATGTGCTCAGCGAAAATGTCGCCTGGCGCGGGATCAGCATCCACTCGCCTGCAGCCGGAAAATTCGTCGTGAATGGGTATGTTCCTACAGCAGAAGAGGCAGCTCAATTAACCGACTTTTTGACCGTCAATTTCCCCTATTTAGATCGATTGGAAAGCATGGTGGTCATCGAACAAGTCCTCTATGCGCAACTCCAAGCCCTCATCACGGCCGCCAATTTAGGAGGAGTCACCTTCCAACTCTCCAACGGAAATGTGATCTTAGGCGGCAATTACAATGAGCAGATGAGCTCGGAATTGAAAAAAACCATTCAAGAGATCCACGCCTTGAAAGGGGTCTCCTCGGTGAAAAATTATGCGATCGCCTCCCACCCCAACCGAGTGGGCATCGACCTTTCCAAAGACTATCACGTGACCGGCACCTCTACTTTTGACGGGCGTGGGTTTAGCGTTGTGATGAACGGAAAAATCTACACTTTGGGAGATCGGGTCGATGGAATGAAGATCACTTCGATCGACGCAAATATGATTCTATTAGAAAAAGATGGATTAAGATATAAAATCGACTATACTCGTTAAACACAGGAGCACATATGTTTGGGTTAGAGAAACAGCCCGATGCAAAGTTTGAATTCGATCTCGAAAAAGAGATGAAGCAAAAACAGAACCGCGGCAAAGAGATCTTGGATAAGGTGGAAAAACGGATCCAAGAATTAAAAAAACAGTTGCGCGAAGGAGCCAAGGAAAAGGATTTTGATGAACTCGGCATTCTTTTACACGGCTACGCTGCTTTGCAAAAAGTCTTACGGAAAGTAAAATAGGAGCAAGCACATGTCAAATCTTCCGCAACTTAGTCTGTCCTTTCTGTCTCTGATTTCTGCTTACAAGGCAGTGCAAGACCGATTGGTCCAGTCAGTTCGCCGCCTCGCAAGTAAAATGAGCGTGGCCACCCCAGGATCGTTTATCTTGCTCCAATTCCAAATGAGCCAGGTGACGCAAATGGGCGAATCGATCTCGAATTTGATCTCGCAGGTCAACACTGTGATCAGCCACGCAATCCAAAACCAAAAAACGCAATAAAACGGATAGGAAAACCATATGGCAACAAAAAAATTCAAAGACGATTTCATCTTACTGGCAGAGGCCGGTTTTATTGCGGTCAATCAAGCCGACGAAGATGCTGCGCTTAAGTTATTCAAATCGGCCGAGATGCTCAATCCTGAAAACATTTTGCCCAAAATTGGGTTCGGCTATTTGCATTTGCACAAATTGGAACTCAAACAAGCGGTCAAATGCTTTGACGAAGTGTTAGAAATCGATCCCCACAATGAGATGGCCAAAGCCTTCAAAGGGCTCTCTTTAAGCATGATGCCAAACTCTGTGGATAAAGGGGAAAAGATGCTCGAGCAAACTCTCAAATCGAAAGATCCCGCCATCAAGAAATTGGCCCATTCTGCCATCGATTTTGTAGAACGATTCATTAAAAAAAATGCAGGCCCTGCAGGCAAGAGTAAATAATGTCAGTTCCTCCAGAAAAAGGCCTGGATGGGATTTCTCCAGGCAAAGCACCTGAGTCGCTCGCGCCGCCGGTGCCTTCAGGTCAGACTCCCAGCGGATTTGAAAGTTATATGCAAGGAGCGGGCGCCCGCACTCCCCCTCCTACAGCTCAAGCGGCGCCTCTCGGGCCGACCCCTATGAACGTGGCTCAAGGAGCCTCCTTTGCCCCATCGGCCACATCGTTTGATTCTATCGTAGGGCAAGCGGGTCAAATGCAAGACTCTCTCGGCACCGTCGCGCAGCAGCTCAAAAACCAAAACCTGAAGCTGAAACGGTCCCAAACCCATCTGATCAAGCAGAAATTGAGCGACGCCAATGAACATATCAATGCGGCGGCGTCCAAATTGGGGCTGCACATTCAAGAGGGCAAAATCCCTGCCGGTCTGGACACTCTCGCCCGCTTCATCGCCATGGTGAATGATGGACAAAACAATCTGCTTCAAGTGCAAGAGGCGTTGAAGAAAATGGCCTCTTCTCAGCAAAACGTAAATCCCGCAGAGATGCTTTCCATTCAGGTCAAAATGGGACTGGCGCAACAGGAGATCCAATACACCTCGACGCTGCTCGGTAAGGTGATTCAATCCATTACACAACTTCTGAACACGCAATTATAATGGAAAAGCCTCCCTCGTTCGATAAATTGATCCACCACCTCGAAGATGTAGAACTCACGACTGTTCATGGCCGGATCACTGAAGTGGTCGGCATGCTCATTCGCGCAATTGTTCCCCAAGTGAAAATGGGCGAAGTGTGCTTGATCAAAAGAGATGGGGAGCCACTGGCAGCCGAGGTGGTCGGCTTTACGAAAGACGAAGTGCTCCTCTCGCCGCTGGGCGATATGAAAGGGATCGGCCCCTCTTCCGAAGTGGTGCCGATGCGGATGCCGATGCACATCAAAGTGGGGCCCAAATTGCTGGGACGAGTGCTGAACGGCCTCGGGCAGCCGATCGATGAAGATGTGATGGGGCCGCTCGAAGTCGAAGAGAGTTTTCCCATCATCAACTCTCCTCCCGATCCTCTCAAAAGGGGGCTCATCAATCAGCCGCTCTCCGTAGGCGTGCGTTGCATCGATGGCGTTCTCACCTGCGGCAAAGGGCAAAGGATCGGTATTTTCTCCGCTGCGGGCGTTGGAAAATCGACGCTGCTCGGCATGATTGCCCGCAATGCCGTCGCCGATATCAATGTGATCTCGCTCATCGGCGAGAGGGGCAGAGAGCTGAGAGAATTTCTCATCAATGACCTCGGTCCGGAAGGGATGAAACGCTCCGTCATCATTGTCTCTACTTCCGATCAAGCGGCGCAAATGCGAATCAATGCCGCCTATGTGGGCACTGCGATCGCCGAATATTTCCGCAATCAAGGCAAGTCAGTGATCTTGATGATGGATTCGGTGACCCGTTTTGCGCGAGCCTTGCGCGAAATCGGCCTCGCTGCAGGAGAGCCTCCCGCCCGAGCTGGCTATACCCCTTCTGTATTTGCCGTGCTGCCGCGGCTTTTAGAAAGGTCGGGCAACGCAGAAAAAGGATCGATCACCGCTTTCTACACCGTGTTAGTCGCAGGCGACGACATGAATGAACCGGTCGCTGATGAAGTGCGCTCCATTCTCGACGGCCACATCATCCTCTCCACAGAGCTGGCGCGGCAATATCACTACCCGGCCATCGACGTGCTCGCATCGGTCAGCAGAGTGCTGACCCAAATCGTCGATCGACCTCATTTGGAACTCATCGGGAAACTGCGCGAAGTGCTGGCGAATTATAAGAAAAATGAACTGCTCATCCGGATCGGAGAATATAAACCCGGCTCAGACAAAAATGCAGACTTTGCCCTCAAATACATCGACAAAGTCAATCGCTTCTTAAAACAACTCGTCGACGAGAAGTCTCCCATGCAGGAGACCCTCCGTCAATTGAAATCTTTATTTACCTGATTATGCGGATCGGGCTGTCTGGCTGAGGGCCAGAGTCGCTGTCTGTTGCTCTCGTTTGTGCTGCTCTGTCAGATCTTGCAGCCTGTCGACTTGGTAGGTTCGCAATAAAGACTCAGCCTCTCTGCAGCAATAAGAATAGAAAGCGGCCACGCCAGCGAGCGCAAACAGAGCCCCCGACAGAATCGTTCCCCCGCCTACAATCCCGCTGAGAGTCAAAACGCCCACGACTAAAGCTCCAAGAGCCCCAAGAATGCTGAGACGCTCACGGTTCTTCAGATGGCTGATCTCATTGTCTACTAACTCATGAGGAACACGCATGCCATTTTTAAGAGCAGCGCTATTAGCGCTAACTAAAGTTGCAAATACAGTCATATTATCACCTTTTTATATCTATTCCGTTAATTATATTAAAAACGACTGTTATTTATCTACGCTAATGATTTTCTGGTAGTGAGTAAATATTTTATTTGTCTTTTGAAGCCAAAAAAAAAGACCGTTCTTTCGAACGGCCTTTTTTGCGAAAAGCCTTTGACGATTAAACTTCGTCGTGACTGCCACTAGGTGCTGCTGGTCCTCTTGCCGCAACAGCAGACACTGCTCGCGTCTCCATTTCGTGCTCTTCGAAGATTTTGGTAAGCAGTTCGCCTCCAGCCACTTCGTAGATCGTCTCGTTATCGTCTGTCTTATTGTAGCAAACGACTGCCTTGTAGGCCGAATGGATGCCAAAACCAACCGCAGCAAGACCTAAGCCTGCTAAGATTGTTCCTGCAACACCATGGAACAAGAAGGCAAGAACGACTAAGGAAACTGCAATCGCTGTAATTACCATCGTCTTCACTGCTTCGCGCTGCCAGTTACCCGCAGCCCTTTGCGCATCAAAGAGACCCTTATACGCCTGATGAACATCTTCTGTAAGATTTTCATTTAATCTGCGTACACCGGGTACAGTTTTCACCTTACTTCCATTAAGGCCTTCGCCTGGCGCTACTCTTCGTCGACGATCATAGCGACCACGACCAGTAGAACGAGAGATTCCTCTGTCATACATAGCACTTATAGTCATATACATTTCTCCGTTACTTGTATTAATACATATTAAAAACTACGCAATCATTATAATAAAAATAGCAATTAATATGAAGTAAATTAATTTGTATTGCGCGCTTAAAATTATGAATACCCATACTAAAATTTTACATCTATACATTCAATATTTTACTATGCATTTGCGGGCAAAACCTCCAATGAGCTACCATCTGTGTGTAGAGGAGAATTTTGACATGAATCAGCCCCTGAGCTACCCGCTAGAGCAACTGATGACGATTAAGAAGAACCGGTTTGACCAGGCGGTGAAAACCCTGGAGCAGAAAAAGGAAATTCTTGAAAAAGCCTATGAGAAGCTCTACGTTGTGACTCAGGAGAGGGACCAGACCTTATCCCATAAAAGGGCCAAATTGGCCCAGTTGAGGGAGGCGCTCGATGAGGGGACGACGACCGACAAGATCCAGCAGATGAAGGCCTATGCCAAGACGGTGGATGAGAAGCTGGCGGTGGCGGAGAAGAAAGTCGTGGATCAGCAAAAACAGGTCGATATAGCCCAGAAGCAGGTAGATATTGCGACAGATGAGCTCTTCCAAAGAAAGAAGGATCTAGAGAAACTAGAGCTGCACAAGCAAGAGTGGGTGAAAGAGGTGCGTTACTGGGTGGAGCAAAAAGAGGCTGTGGAGCATGATGAGCAAGGCGCGCAAACCCACACCCTGCGACAGAAAGAAAATAAGATAAGAAAGAAGGATTATGAGTAGCACAGAACCTCCCTCTAGAGTTCCGCCTCGGCAGCAGCCGCAAGAGACGAAAGCTGCGCGCGAGGAGCTTTCCAGCAAAGGCAAAGTCGAGAAGGTGCGGGAAGTCGACCCGGATGAACAGGCCAAGAAAAAGCGGTTCACGGAGTATTACCGAGGGGTCGATGAATCAGAAGAAGAAGAAGAAGAAGGCAAACGTCCCTCTCCTTTTGATCTATATGCGGGGAAGGAAGAGGTATTCAATGGAGGCTCCCCCAAACCGAGCGAACTAGGGGAAACGGAAGAGGCGATTGTTCCGAGTCCTTCCTACACGGCTCCGCCCGACGTGTATGCAGGAGACGACGAAGAGGAAGACGAGACGACGACGAGCGCATTGCCCCATTCTGAAGATTTTTGGGAAGAGTACACATTGCCCGATCAGCCTAAAGAACCGCCGCAGTTCCATGAAAGATCCGATCAGAAAAGCCGAGAGATCCGGAAAAAAGAAGAAGAGTTGGGGCTGTGGAAGGAGAAGACCGAGAACAAGAAAGAGGGACATACGAAGTGGGAGAAAAAGAAGAAAGACGACGCTTTGTTATTCGGTCCTCCAGGCAAAGCCTCTAAAGAGCATAGAGAGTCCAAAAAACAACGGACGAGCGAAAATCCTCCTGGCATGGCTGCTGCGCCTATGAGCCAACGCCCCACCCCAATGGAGGAGACGCCCAAGCCCAAAAAGAGAGACAAAATTTCCATGGGACCGGCGCCGATCGCTCCTGCAGGAGCGGCGCCATCCCACAAGCAGCACCACTTGGACATTGAGCTCTCTTCATTGCCCGCTTTGCCCAAGAATGTGCAGCCGCTCGCCATGGAGGCGACCGTGCAAGCCTCTTCGTATTTGAATCCGGACACGGTCTCTTTATTCTATCAAATGGTGGGGACGATTGTGGTGATGCAAAACAGCGAACCGGGGGTGAACCGGACTGAGGTGGTGCTCAACAACCCGGCCTATGCCAACTCAAAATTCTATGGCGCTACAATTACCATTGAAAAATATGCGACGGCGCCCGATTCTTTTAATATCCGCCTAACGGGCTCGAACGAAGCCGTTGTCCTGTTCCGGGAGAATCTTCCGAGCTTGATCACTGCTTTTGAAAACCGCAAGTTGAATTTTACCATTGGGCGTATCGATGTCGAATACAGTATGGATCGACCCGTCTTTCGCAGGAAAGAGCGTGGAGAGGGCAAAGGAGATACGGGCGGCGGCGATTTAGGGGAAAGGAGAAAATAGATGTTCAGTTGGGTCCAGCGCATAGCGCCAGAGGTGCCAGAGCTCAATACGATTCCGCTTTTTGGCAACTCGCCTCCTTTTGATTGGGCGCATTTTTCTTCGACGCTGGCCTCCCGTTTTGGGATTTCCGGCATTCAGATTCGGGCGAAGGACCAAACATGGCTCGAGGAAACAAAGATACGCAAAGGGTTGGGTTCCGACTTGTTTGCTTTGTCGATTGAGATCACTCCGCTGGGGACAGTTTACTGGCTGATGTCTGCCGAGGATCGAGCCAATCTGACGAGCTGGATGATGAGGTCATCGCAAAAACCCCGTCCTCCCCTTTCAGAATTTTTTCAGGAGGGGTTTGCCCGCTTTATTACGCTCCAAGCGCTCGATGTGATTCAAGAGATGGCTCCTTTTACCGACCTCACATTGCATTTGAATGCGGAGGAGAAGGAGTTTGAAAAAGCGTTTTGTCTCGATATTGAAATCGATGTAGAAGGCAGAAGCTGTTGGGGAAGATTGGTGATTCCGGAGGAGTTGCGAGCGAAGTGGATCCAACATTTTTCTCATCTGAGCTCACAATATGTTCCTCAGGAGATTGCGCAACACACGGAGCTACAGCTTTCATTGAAAACCGGTTCTATGGTTTTGGAACAGGCTGAATGGGACAGCATTCGGGTGGGAGATTTTGTGTTGCTGGATACGGAAAGTTATGATGCGCACAAGGGAACGGGGATGTGTCTGCTGATGCTCGGAGCGCTGCCCCTTTTCAATGCCAAAATCAAACAAGGCAAAGTCGAACTGATCGATTATGCGTTTTATTACGAGGAAAACATGGAAAACACTTCTCAAGAAGGGGAAATGGTTGCATTGAAAGAGACCCCTGTTACGATCACGGTCGAGATTGCCCGGCTGAAAATGACTCTGGACAAATTGATGCATCTCACGCCAGGCAATACTCTGGAGCTTCCGATCCATCCTGATCAAGGGGTGTCTCTGACCGTCAATGGGAAACGGGTGGGGCGCGCCGAATTGGTCTATTTAGGAGAGCAGCTCGGGGTGCGCATCCTTGAAATCTGACTTCCACCAACAGCCCACACTTCCCGATTTGCATCCTCCTCAAATGCCGCTTCCGCAACAGATTGGCCCCTATAAAGTGGAAAGTCTTTTGAGCAAAGGAGGGATGAGCGTTCTGTATCTCGGCATCCATCCCACCACCTCAAAACCGATTGTGATCAAGGTGCTCTCTCCCAAGTATTGCAAGAACAAAGAGATGGCGAGCCGGTTTCTCAAAGAGGCTGCGATCATTGGGATGGCGCACCACCCCAATATCGTTCGGCTGTATGGGCAAGGGGCCTGGGAAAAAGGGCTCTATATTGCGATGGAATTTGTGCAAGGGATCTCTTTGCGCCAGTTCATCCAGCAAAAATCGCTCACGCACCAGCGGGCGCTGGAAATCATTTTACAAGTGGCCTACGCCCTTTGCCATCTCCACACTCACGGCGTGATCCATCGCGATCTCAAGCCCGAAAACATCCTCATCACAGAATCGGGCGAGATCAAAGTGATCGATTTTGGCATTGCTCACCTGCAAGGGGAAGCGGGAACAGAGAGGATCACCCAAAAACGGAAAGTGATGGGCACGCCTGTCTATATGAGTCCGGAGCAAAAGGAGAATCCGAGTCAGGTGTCCTTTGCATCGGATCTGTATTCCCTGGGCATTTTGGCCTACGAACTGATTTTAGGCAAACTGAGCCATGGTGTGATCCGTTTGGATCTGTTGCCGACCAGGCTGCAACAAATTATTGGAAAGGCGCTGCAAGAAAACCCGAAAGACCGATATGCCGATATTGTCGATTTGATTGCCGATCTGTCGGGGAGTTTGCAAACGATCCGAGAGGAAACCTTCCCCAAACCTCCGCAATGGGCACAGGTGGAAATTGGGCTTGCTGTGCAAGCGGACGCATGTCCTTATGTCGATTTCCTGCATCTGTCGCACAACCGATATGCGATCGTGTTGGCGGAGCCCTCCCCGCCGATGAAAGCCGCCACTCTGCGAGGCATGATGCGGCTGGCCTTAAGGGTAGACCATGCTCCTGCAAAAGTGCTGGGTCATGTGAATCAAGCGCTTTGCAACGATCCGATCCGGATGCAGTTTAAAATTTGTCTATTGGTGCTCGATCCGGACAAAGATCGGCTCTGCTTTGTGTCTTGCAAATCGACCGAGATACTGCACATTTTGGAAGGGAGCTTAGCTAGCCGCACCCTCACGACGCCGAATGAGGCGTTGGGATCAGATGCCACAATGAATTTTTTGGATACATCAGATAACTGGCGCGCTGGCGACCGATTGATTCTCAACTTCCATGCGAAAGATGAAACTTGGCTTCGAGAACAGCTCATTTTGCCAGTGCAGCCTTTAGCGGATAAACTGATGGCCCATACTCCCGCGTCAGCCATCATCAGCCTGCATCGGGTCTATTAGAGCATCATCCCCTCTTTTTTAATTCTACCTGACTTTTTATTCGGCTGGGGATATACTCCTAGGCACGGTTCCTGTTGAAATAAACAACAGGGTAATTTACGATTCAGAAGAGGTCGACTACTCTAGATGTCTGCGATGCTTGCGAGGTTTTTGTTCATCCTGATTTTGCCTGCGCTCTTTTCGCAAGAAGAGAGCACAATCCCCCTTGCGCCAACAGAAGCAGTTGCAGACGCCGAAATCGCTGATGCCAAGGGTCTCCTTGGAAATCCGTTCAGCAAAGATAAAAAATCAGACGATGGCTATGTCATTAACTATACGACGGTCTCCATTATCGAATACATTCGCTTTGCGAGCAAAATCTGCAAAGTGAATTTCATCTATGACGAGACCGATCTCATGTTCACCATCACGGTGGTCTCGGATGAGCCGGTGACCGCTTCCAATGTGATGGCGACGCTCATCCAGGTTTTGCGCATTCACGGCCTGATGCTTTTGGAACAGGGCAACAGCCTCGTCATCCACAAAGCGGGGGACGTGAAACAAATCGCAACGCTCGTCACAGAAGGCGGGAAAGAGGGCAACGCCCCCATCGTGACACGCATTTTCCGCATCAAAAATGCAAGGCCCGAATCGATCGCGGCCGTTGTGCAGCCCATGATCTCCTCATCCGCTCTCCTTGAGGTCTCTTCAGAGACCCGGCAGATCATTGTGACCGATGTCACCGCCAATGTGGATAAAATCGCCGCCCTCATTGAAAATTTAGATTCTCCGCATACCCCTTTGGAGATCAAAAAATATATGGCCGTTCACAACTCACCCGAATATCTGGTGCAGATGGGCAGCCAAATCATGAATCCGCTCACTCAAGGCAACCCTTTTATCTTGGTGCCTCAAGAATTGGCCCACGAGATCTTCATTGTCTCCACGCCAGAGCTCACCGCAAAAGCCATGGAAGTCTTTTCGAGTTTGGATTCCGTGCCCAAAGTAAAACCGCATAAAAAAGTAAAGGCTGAAGATGTCTACGTGTACAAAATCATGTACCGCCCAGGCCACGATGTGTTAAACGGCCTCTCTGATATCACAGAAAGCCTCAAAGAAACCGACCCATCGGATTCAGACCTCATCCACACCATCGAGTCCGCAAAATGGATCCGCGAAAACAATTCCATCCTCTTCGTCGGCTCTAAATCCTCGATTGACAAGGTCAAAGAATTCTTGTCTGCTCTCGATGCGCCAGGCGGCGCTGGGGCCGATAAAATGTCGTTTTTCGTGTACCGGCCCCAATATAAAAATCCAGAAGACGTCAGACGGGCCATTATCGAACTCGCCGACAACTTAAAAGGAGCCCAAGGCTCAGAGGAAAGTCTCGTGGAAACGATTCGCTCCTCGAAAGTCAATCCGTTGACGCACACCATCACTTTTGCAGGGCCAGAAAAAGACTTTCCCAGAATTAAAGAGTTGCTCTCTACCATTGACGCCTCTGGAGCCAGACCGATCCCCGCCAGCACCCAATTCCTCATTTACAAACCCCAATATCAATCAGGAGAGACAATCAGCAGTTCGCTGAAAGACTTCACCACTGCGCTCAAAGCGGAAAAATTGGCCGATCCAGGCCTCATTCAAGCCTTAGAGAGCATGAAATGGGTCAACTCCACTCAATCTCTTCTCTTTACCGGAGATCCCGAATCGTTGAAAAAAATCCAATCGATGATCGGGACCATCGATGTGGCCACAAATGCAGACCAAGAGGCAAAAAACGGAAAACCGGGCTACTACATTTATAAAGTGCAGCACACAACCGGCGATGTCATTGAAGAAGATTTGGACAATTTGGCCAAAAACTTGAGGGCCACCGGCATCAAAACCTCCCCCTTGCTCGATGTCATTGGCAAGATGCGTTATGTGAAACAGACCAACTCGCTCGTCCTCAGCGGCGATCTCAAAGGGATCGAAGAGGTGAAACAACTCATCGCCCAGTACGACTATCCGAGGAAATCGGCCCTTCCCACAAGCACCAACTTTTTCATGTACAAACCTCTCCATATCCCCGCCCGCCAGCTCGACAAATCTTTGCGCGATGTCGCGACCAATCTGAAAGAAGCGGGCCTGGCAGATCCAAGCCTTTTACATAGCATCGCCACCTCCAAGTACGTAGAACCGACCAATACGGTCGTTTTCGCTGGCACGACAGATACGCTCGCAAAAATTCAGGGTCTCGTCAAAGAGATCGATACGCCTTCCGCCGTGATGACCCCGATTCAGCACGTTGGCAAAACAACCTTCTTGCTCTATAAACTCAAAGCGGCGAGCGGCCCTAACATCATCAGCGCGATTAAGAACATGGCCGCTGAATTGAAGAAAGCGGGAGACCCAGAGAAAGGACTTTTGACAGCTCTCGCGTCGGTCAAATATGTGAAAGAAACCAATTCGCTTCTCTTCACAGGGCCGGAAGACGCTCTCAATAAAGTCAAAACGTTAGTCGAACAGTTGGATGTGCCAGGCGCAGGAAGCAAACCCACGCCCGTGGCGGGCCCCGGCACCTATTTTGTCTACAAACCCCAATCGCTTCCTGGGCCAGAGCTCGAAACGATCCTGCACAATTTTGCAGAAAACTTGAAGAGCAGCGGCCTCGTCGATGACGAACTCTATCGCACCATCGAATCGCTCCGCTGGTCCGAACAAACCCACGCGCTCGTCTTTACCGGAACACCTAAATCGATCGACCAGGTCAAAGAGCTGCTCAAAGAGTTTGACGTCGGGGGCAGCAAAGTGATCGCCAACCCGCTGGCGCCGAGCATTCAGCCTATCGACAACACGAACTTCCTCGTCTACAAACTCCAATTCCATAAAGGAGACGAAATCCAAAACGCCTTGCGCCAAATCGCAAGAGATTTGATGGTCAACAATGCGCCAGTCAATTCCAATCTGCTCAACTCCATCAACTCCATCCAATGGCTTGAAGTGACCAACTCCCTTTTGTGCACAGGCGATCAGGAAACTTTGACCCGCCTGCGCGAGCTGATCAAAAACCTCGACATCCCGCTCAAGCAAGTCTTCATTGAAATGCTCGTGATCGAGACCTCGCTCACCAATGCGCTCACCTTCGGTTTAGAATGGGGCGCGAACTACAAATACCGCAATAAATTCGGCGCCGCTTCTTACAACACGCAACCCTTTACAAGCGGCGGGCCTGACGCCTTCATTCAAAACTTTGAAAACCTGACGCCTCCCACAGCGCCCTCTCCCTACGGCGGAACAATCCCGCCCAGCTCAGGATTCGATTTGGGCGTCATTGGCGAAGTGATCAAACACAACGGGCAAACCTTCTTGACCTTGGGATCGCTGCTGACCGCTCTCCAAATGGACGATGAAACAAGCATCGTCATGACCCCCAAAATCCTCACCCAAGATGGACGCACCTCCACCATTTTTGACGGCAGAAACATCCCCTTTGTCGGCTCTTTCGTCCAAAACAATAGTCAAACCACAGTCAATACCTCCAATATCGAATACCGCGATATCGGCCTCAACCTCACCGTGACTCCCGTCCTGGGCAATTCCGATATCGTCACCCTCGACATCAACCTCGATCGAACCCAAACGCTCGGCGATGTCACCGGATCCGCCATCAACTTCAACTCCAATTCGGCAACCGGCATTGTCACCACAAAAACGACCATGAAAACCACCGTGCACGTGCCCGACAATAACTTTTTAGTCTTAAGCGGCATGGTGAACAACTCGAATGTCAAATCAAAAGCCGGCATCCCCTGTTTAGGCGGATTGCCGCTCGTGGGCGCCGCCTTTTCTAAAAATAACGATACGATCTCGAATTCCAATATCGTGATCTTCATTCGCCCCCACATCATCAACTCGATCGACGAGATCCGCTGCATCACCAAAGATCAAGAAGACTACTTCCGCGATCAGGCTGGCACACCCTACCTGGAACAAAAATTTGATGAGAATATGGAACTCATTAAAACAGTGTATGATGATTAGACCCATCTTATTGACTCTACTCCTCTTCATAGCTGCCTGCTATCGAGTCCCCGATCGCATCGACCCACGTGTCTCCTACCAACTGCAAGATCAACATTTTCAACAACTTACGGGCGCTTTCCCCCCTCTTAGCAAAGAAGAGAGGGGTTTGGATTGGGGCAAAGAGGCGGTGATTGCGCGGGCGTTTGCGGAGGAGTTGGATTTATATCGGGCGGTGTCGACTTTTAAGAGGGCGTTGATTTTGATTGAGGATTCTCCGTCTCGCAAACTGGAGTTGCAGTACGACATTTTGCTCTGTTTTTTCTTAGCGAAGCGGTATGACGAGGTGATTGAGGCGTTTGAGAAGAGCGATTTAGCGCATGTGGACAAATCGTTTTATGCCTATCACGATCTTCTGCTGATTCTATATGAGTCGTATCGGGAAACAGATCATCAGGAGAAGCAGGCCAAAGTGCTTGAGTTGATGGAGAAGAGTTTTCCTGTGACGAATGAAGAGCTCAAAGTATCGAGGGCGATACGGGAGGGGAATCTTGTCGCGATCAACGAGATTGCGTGTGGATTTCAGCATCCTTCCTATCTAGATAATCTGATGGATTGTTACTCTGAGCATAAGAAATCGGTGGCAACCGCGCAGTGCCTCAATGCGTTTCTTCCTGGGGCGGGTTATCTTTACATTGGGCAACGCAAGTCGGCGATGACGGCCTTTTTGCTCAACGGGCTGTTCATTGCGGCGGCGACGCAATTTTTTCTGCACAAGCATGTGGCGGCGGGCATTATTACGGCGGGTTTTGAGGCGGGCTGGTATTTTGGCGGTATTTATGGTGCAGGCGAAGAGGCGAAATATTACAATGAGCGGCTTTATGAGCGGGCGGCTTCTGGGGTACTGAATGAACATAAACTTTTCCCTGTACTGATGTTGGACCATGCTTTCTAACCTACTGATTGCTTTTTGTTTGGCCCACTCGGGGTATTTTGAGCCGTGGGGCAAAGATGCGGACCTGAAGCCGCCCGCGCCACCCGCGCCGCCAGAAAAGAGCTCGATTGCGACGACGCTTGCGGATGCGGTGATTAAATTCCATCAAGAGGTGATCTCGCCGGTGGACGGGCCTCGGAGTCACTACCGGCCCAGCTCTTCGCAGTACATGCAGCAAGCGATCCACACCTACGGATTTCTGAAGGGGTACATTATGGGCTGCGATCGGCTGCTTCGGGAAAATGACGAGGAGTGGGTCTATCGCACGATCCAGTGGGAAGGCAAAATCTACAAATACGACCCCGCCAAAACCAATAAGTACGAATAAACCTCAGATTCTATCTACACATCTGTATGGATGAGTTCTTGGGCTCTTAGGCACGCCTTCCAGGTGGAAAACTGCGGGTTGCTTTCGTCAGTGAAGTAGAGATTATCTAAGCCGATTTGTTTCACGAGGCCTGCGCGGTGGAAGACATGCCACACCTCTTCGGTGAGGCCGCTGATGACAAGGTGGCGGCCTGTGGAGTGGAGGATGTCGTAGAGGCGCAAAATGGCAAAACACATGGACGCGTCCATATGATAGACGTTGTTGAGCCGGAGCACAATGGCAAGTGTTTTGCGATCCTCGGCAATGGTCTGGAGCGCGCTTTGAAAGACGTCCGCTGAGGCGAAGTAGAGTTCTCCCGCAATCCCAATGATGCGCACTTTGCGATGCAGATCTTCTTTGGGGCTGACGATGATGAGTCTCCCTTTTGAATTGAATGCATATTCGACAAGATGCGGGATCGAAGATTTCTTTAAATAGGTGGCGATGGAAATGACGATGCCAATGAAGAACGCGATATCGAGGCTGAAGATCAAGCACGATGCAAACGTGACGAGGAACACAACGGCATCTTCGCGCGTCGCGTGAAAGCAGAGCTTGATTTCCGACCAATTCATGAGGGTGGGGACAGTGGCCATCAGGAGCGCGGCCAAGGCGGCCAGAGGCACATGCGTCACTAAGGGCCAACAGAAGAAAATGATGATGGCTGTGAAAAGGCCGCTTAAAATGGCGGCAAATCGGGTTTTCGCGTGCATGCGGAAACTGAGCGAAGTGCGGGTCGCGCTGCCAGAGGCGGGCATAGCCCCATAGAGAAACGAGAGAAGGGCATTGCTGACGCCAATACCGAATACATCTTGGTTCACTTGAATCTGATGGCCAGAACGGGCGGCAAAATTGCGCGATACTGAAAAGACTTCCAAAACAGCCAAAAACGAGATGGCCACCGCCGCTGGAAACACCTTGTTGAGCAAAGTAAAGTCGATAAGCGGCAAGGTCAAGGCCGGAACAGGTTCTTTGGCCATCTCATAGCCGCCGAGAAGCATCACATGCGTATCGGGGAAAAAGAAGTTGAGGCCATAGGCCGCAAAAGAGGCCACAATCAGCATCAGCAGAGCGTCGGGTAAGTTCTTAGCCATTTTGCGAAGGAATACAAGCACAGCTAAACTCACAACGCCGATGAGGAGCGTGGGCCATTTGAGCTGAAATACGTGAGAGACAAACACCCACATTTTCAGCAACACCGAATCGGCCTTCAGATCGGAGGAGACCCCCGTGAAATAGAAAAGCTGGGTCGTCACAATCGCCACAGTAATCCCCGCAAAATAGCCCAACACCACAGGCCGGCTCACAAACTGCAGCAGCTTGCTCACATTGAAAAAGGCCGATGCGATCTGGATGATCCCCATGAGAATCACGATCTGCGTCAGGATATGTAAGACGACGATCTCCCTTTGCGCCTCCGGGATCCCCTCATAGTATGCGGCCAAGATGCTCGCAATCGATGTTTGAATCAAAATCGCCGTTCCCGTGCTCGGGCCTGTCACCAAATGGCGCGAAGAGCCCAGCGCCGCGGCAAAAATCGTCCCAAAGATCGCAGAAAAAATCCCCGCTGTCGGCGGCAGGCCTGCGAGCAGCGAATAGGCGATCGATTGCGGAATCGTCATCAAAGCCACGGCAAGAGCGGCCCACGCATCCCACTTGAAATAGGAGAAGTTGTACTCTCTGCATTCATCGAGAAAAGGGGCAAAAGAAATGGCTCTCGGTTGTGGCAATCTCATATTATATAAGTGTAATTCCGAAAGACAAAAAATACTAGAGTAGACGAGGTTCTGCAGCAGGCGGAGGCGCTTTGCCCCTCAACTCCAAAGTGAGCGGACAGCCCGAAAATCCGTAACTTTCCCGAAAATGGTTGATCAGATATTTTTTGTAACTCTCTGTCATCAGCGTCGGATTGTTCACAAACAACACAAATTTGGGAGGATTCACCTCCACCTGCGTCATGTAATAGATCCGCAGCCGTTTTCCAATGATGAGCGGCGGATGATATTTTTGCAGACATTTTTCAATAAACTTATTTAACATCCCCGTCGTAATCCGCTTTTGCCGCTCTGCATAAACTTCGGCTACCAGCGGGAAGATTTTATCGAGGTTTCTCCCCTGTTCGGCGGAGATAAATAAAGCCGGGCAATGATTCAAAAAGGAGATCTCCTCGCGCACTGACTTCAGCGCATGCTCCATCCGAAAATTCTTCATCAAGTCCCACTTATTGAAGACGAGAATGCAGCTTTTGCCAGTGGCTTCGATCTCGCTTGCGATCCGCTTTTCCTGCGTTGTGAACCCTTCATACGAGTCGAGCACTAACAGACAGACGTCTGCTCTGGCAATGGCTTCATCGGTGCGGATCCGGGCAAATTTATCGACCACCTCGGTTTCCGCTTTTTTACGCCGGATGCCGGCCGTATCGATGAGCACATATTCGACCCCCCCTCGAGAAAGAGTCACATCGACGCTATCGCGGGTCGTGCCGGCAATGGGGCTGACAATGGCCCTTTCTTCGCCTAAAAGGGCATTCAAGAGGGTCGATTTACCCACATTGGCCCGTCCCACAATCGCAACCCCAATCCCTTTTTGGGGAGGAGCCTCAGGCTCAGGCAAGGGGGCAGAAGCGGGCAGCTGTTCAAGCACTTTTTCGAGCATTTCGGCAATCTGGTAGCCCTGGATAGCCGAGACGCCAATGAGATCTCTCACAGCCAGAGAATGGAAATCGTGGATTTTACACTCATCGCTGGGTTGATCGATCTTATTGACAGCGACGAGCACGGGCTTTTTCGCGTGCAACAAAAGTTTTGACACCTCTTCGTCGAGCGGATGGGGGCCTACTTGGCCGTCTACGACCAAAATGACCGCATCTGCCTCCAGAATGGCGATTTCAGCCTGCCGCCGGATCTCTTGATTGAAAGGCATTTTTTCAGACGGGTCGATCCCGCCTGTGTCGATCAGCAAGAACGATCTGCCAAAGCACTCAGCTTCAGCATACAAGCGATCACGCGTAATCCCCTCTTGTTCATCGACAATGGAAATTCTTTTTTGACAAATCCGGTTAAATAGAGCCGATTTTCCCACATTCGGGCGGCCCACAATGGCAATTTTTGGGAGCATATCTTTTCTTTTACTGGGAAGAGTATAGAGACTTTCCCTCAACACTGCAATCCTTAAAACGTGTTAGAATTCCCAACATCACGTTGAAATCAATTCTTACATTTTGTATGATCGGGATTAAACAAGGACATTGTATGCATTCCACCTCATTGGGGAAACGAATTCGGCATCTCCGGGAACGGGCTCATTTAAGCCAGGACGATTTGGCCAATCAATTGGGCCTTGATCGGGCGAGTCTTTCGCAAATTGAAAACGATAAGCGTAAAGTGACAGCTGAAGAGCTCAAGCAAATCTCCAATATCTTAAACCTCTCGGCAGGACAGGTGCTAGGGCTAGAACCGTTACCCGAAGTTCACTTGGAATCTGAGACGCCGCAGAAAGCTGTTCCAGATTTGCGCATTAACGTACCTGCAAGAAATAGAAAGAAATTCGAAGAAACGCTTCTGTATATTTTGAATAAAGTCGGCGCAAAACCCAATATAGGAGAAACTGTTTTATATAAACTCCTCTATTTCATAGACTTCAACTATTACGAAAAATATGAAGAGCAATTGATGGGCGCGATTTATATCAAGAACCATCACGGTCCCACGCCCATTGAATTCCAAGAGATCGTGAAAGAGATGATCGAAAAGGGGGAGATTGAACTTGTACAAAGTCAATATTTCAAACATTTACAAAAGAAATATCTCCCTCATCGCGAACCGGACCTCTCGCTATTCAATGCGAATGAGATTCAATTAATTGATGAAGTGATCCATCGATTGGCGGGTATGAATGCCGCTGCCATCAGTGAATATTCTCATCAAGACGTTCCTTGGATTGTGACGGAATCTGGGAAACCGATCGACTACGAAGCTGTTTTTTATCGCACCCCTCCCTACAGTGTACGCAAAGATGCAGATCCTGAGAACACTTGAGTTTTCCAAAGACCTCAAAAACCTATCGAAGCGTTTTCGTAGTTTAGAGGAAGATCTACAAATATTCATACGCGTGCAACTCACCCTGTTCCATAAACATGGCATCGACAATCAAGGCATTGTTCCCATTTCTGGTTTGTCTGTGCATACGCCAAAAATGTTCAAGGCCAAGAAATTCGCTTGCAAAGCCTTAAAAGGAAAAGGAGCTAAGTCAGGGATTCGCATCATTTACGCATATTTCCAAGCGGATGATCGGATTGAACTCGTCGAAATGTATTATAAAGGCGATCAGGAAAATGAGGATCGCCATCGGATCGAAAAGCTCTATTTCACTCCTCGCTGATTTCGCGGTACATGGTTTCGAAGACCTGGAGCAGTTCTTCGCGGGAGAGGTAGCTGATTTGGTCTTCCCCGCCGACGATATCTTCGATGAGCCCTTTTTTCCGTTCGATCATTTGGTGGATGTGCTCTTCGATGGTGTGTTTGGTCACCAGTTTAAACACCTGAACGCCCCGATTTTGGCCGATTCTGTGCACTCGATCGGTAGCCTGATTTTCTTTGGCGGGGTTCCACCATCTGTCGTAGTGGATAACGATCGAGGCCACGGTCAGATCGATCCCGACGCCGGCTGCGAGAAGGGAGGCGACAAAAACCTCGCACGCCGGATCTTCGCGAAAACGCCTTAATTGATCGGGCCGATCGCGCGTGGAGCCTTTAATCGTGGCAAAGCCGATCCCCTTTTTCTTCAGGTGGGATTCGATGATGGCGAGCATTTCTAGATATTGGGAAAAGACCACCACTTTCTGACCGCTTTCGCGCGCTTCATTGAGCAATTCGACAAACAGATCCCATTTCCCCGATTCGTGATCCTGATAGGGTTTGGGCTCCTCTAAAACAAGCGATGGATGGTCGCAGATTTGCTTGAGCGTCGTGAAAGCGGCAAAAACATGGACAAACGAGACCGATTTACTGGGATCTTTGAGCTCTTGATAGACCGTATTGCGCATGTTGAAGGCCACTTCGCGGTAGAGTTTTTTTTGCTCTTCGGACAAATCGCAATAGGCGATCTCTTCGATTTTTTCGGGCAAGTCGGTCAGCACCTCGCTTTTCTTTCTGCGCAAAATAAAAGGTTTGACCAATTTGGACAGGAGCGCTTTTTTCTCTGGGTCTTGGTTCTTTTCAATCGGAGTGATAAAAATCTCTCGAAACACGGGATCGGGCGGCATGTAGCCGGGCAAAGCGATATCGATGAGCGATTTGAGCTCGCGCAAGCGGTTTTCAATCGGCGTCCCTGAAAGACCCAGTCTCATTTGCGCGCGGATAGAGCGGAGCGCTTTATGCGTTTGCGAAGCGTAGTTCTTTGCGATTTGGATTTCATCAAAGATGGCCACTTCAAAGCGAAGAAAGCGCAAATTCTCTTTGCCGGTACGCATAATTCCATAAGAAGTCAGGAGCAGATCATAATTTTCCTCAAAATCTTCGAGCGTGCGCTCAAGCCCATAATAGGTGCACACCCGAATCTCGGGCAAAAACCGCTTTAAAAGCTCTTGCCAATGGTAAATGACCGATGTGGGACAAATCACCAAGTACTTGTTGTTTCTTTCTTCATCTTCGTGGATGACGGCAGCCAAAAGGGCCATGGCCTGGTGGGTTTTCCCAAGGCCCATATCGTCGCAAAGAAGGCCTGACAGGCCGTGGCAATACAGGAACCAGAGCCAATGGAGCCCCTGTTCTTGATAGGGGCGTAAGGTGGCTTTCAGGCGGGAAATATCGGGCAGGCTGCGGGCCTCCAACCGGTTTAATTCCTCTAAAAACTGCCGTGTCTCCGGCTCCGCTGGCTCCTCGATCGGCTCAAAGACGGTCAACCGGATCCACTCTAAAGTATTGAGCCGAATGAGCCTTTTTTTCCGATCGAGCCGCTTGGCGGGCAGTTGCCGGATCCAATTGAATCTGGGCTCTTTCAGATAGATCAATCCAGCCGGTGAAAACAGATGCCGTTTTTTGGTTTGAAAAGCATCCCACAGGGCAAAAATATCGATGGTGCCCTGTTCAGAGACATAGGCCAAATCGAGGAGCCACTCTTGGCCCCTCTTTTTTTTGCTCGGGGTGATTTTGCGAATCTGCAATCTCAAATCGTGGGGCGCGATCAGGCGTGGATCGATCTCGAGGATATAGGGTCTTAAGGGCTCTAGCTCATAGGCCAAAAAGGCGGCCTCCTGAGGTTCTTGAATGACCATCGGGTGTTGATATCTCTCCGGCAAACGGGCAGCAGGCGGAATTTCAGAAAATCCCTTGCCCTCCTGAAAGAGAAAATCGCCAAAGCGAGTGAGCGACATCGGATCGACGCCAGGCGTGTATTCCATTTTGGGAAAGATGGCGATGAGCCCCTCGTCATTCAACGTCAGATACAACCCATTTTTCTGAATCGGCATATTTGGGTTGTAAAATCCTTGCACCTGCTCCAAGTCCTCTTTGTGTGCAGAAATGAATGAGGAAATCTCACTGGCAGGAACTTTTAATCCCGGGTGCAGCGGCAGTCTGCCTCGGGCCTCTTTTTTCATATAAAACCCTTGCCCTTTGATGTAGACCCATTCATCGAAGTGGTGAGTCTCCTCGTAATTCTCAGGGAAGTTCAGTTCTGCATCAAAGGAGAGCCCCTCTTCATCGAGGCGATAGGTTAAATGGGATTCCAAACTGCCTAGGTGAGTCTGGAAGCCCGGATAATTGTGGAGCCAAAGGCGGTGGCGATTGATGAACTCGGCCACCTCTTTTTTCGGCACGATCTTTTCTTTACCCTCAAAAAGCCACTCCTCCAAGAGGAAAAAGCCCCCATCTGGCACGTAGGCCCAAGGGACAAAACAGGCGGCCCGCTCGGATGCGAGATCGCCCGGTTCCAGCACATAGAGCGCGATGTGCAAATTGCCTTGCGAGTCGAAGTGGAGCTCATATTGGCATGCCCTTTTTTCTGTATGCAACGTCAAAAAGGGCGCCAGCGCCTTTTCTGATTGCGTGAGCACATAGGCGATCCGATCCGCCGGAATGAAATTTTCTGTGAAAACCGGATCATCGCGGCGCCGATAAAAACCTTTGCCCTCGACAAAGAGCCACTCGCCCATCGGCACGCCAACAAAATCGCTCGTCTTTTTGACCGGTCCCTTGTGGTGAATATTGATCCTTTTTTCTCGTTCGTCATATTCAACCCGCTCGATGGAAGAATCGCCCGAATCGAATACTTTTAAAGGGGATTGAACCGTCGAAAGAGCCGGAATGATCCAAGGCCAATTCACCTCGGAGATATAAAACCAAATCCCGAGCCCCGGAAAGTGCAGCTTCATCTCCTGCGGCAAGGGAGCGCCATCAAAGGCGATTTCATAGGGCTCCTTCATTTCGTCTAAATACATAAGCCATTTGGCCAAATCAGACCAAAATGAGAGCTCAAAACGGAGCGTATGACTCGCATTGCCCGAACGAAAGG
The DNA here is from genome assembly GCA_018968815.1 of Verrucomicrobiota bacterium. Classification (GTDB taxonomy): domain Bacteria; phylum Chlamydiota; class Chlamydiia; order Chlamydiales; family SM23-39; genus REEB52. The sequence goes on from JAGWZL010000012.1 coordinate 46,778, forward strand.
CGGAGATCTCTTCCGCCGGCAAATTGGAGAATTTAATCGAGGTTTCTTCGGTTTCAAGAGGCCTCTCAGAAACCATCGACTCGAGCTTTTTTTTCGTTTTCACTTGGGTGGCTTCAATCGCAAACAGGGGCTTTTTGGTCTTGGACTCGCACACATAGCGCCCCTCCTTCTCTTTCTTCAAACAGTCGGTCTCATAGCCGTGCCGTTTGCTGGCCATTTGGAAGAGCCTGCTCCACAGCGACTTGCGGAAACGCACATGCAAGGGCTCCTCATGGCCATTGAAAATCTGCAAATAGGCCGCCGCTAAATGGGGACAGCCCCGACCCGCCTCCGACACCTTGCAGGAGCAAAAGGAGTCGGTCACCCCCCCTTCATCACTCATTTGGATGAACGGAAAGGCCTTTTTCTTGCCTTTTTCGGCGATCTCGAATTGATAGGTGCCCCTGGAGAAAATAGGCTCGCTAATCGCCTGAGAATGAAGAATTTCCTCGGCGATTTTGCGATATTCTAAGACGTAGTCCGGCGCTTTTCTTTCCATCAGAGGAAACCCGCCCCTTTTTCATAAGAGCCTTTCCCCATTTTAACGCCTCGTCCACTTTCCTGTCCACGCAGAGAGCCCCCTCACACAACAGGCCACATCCCTAAACGATCCATATTGAGGCTGTTTCAGAAAATAAATGAACAAAAAAAAAGATCTGTCAAAGGGGGCTCTGACAGATCTTTTAGAAAGAATGAGAGTTAGTCTTGGGTGCTTATAGGAGATGATTTTCGGGGCGCATCCTGTGGAAACAAGGCGTCGAATTGCTGATGTAACATATACTTATAAGCGTTTGCGCGAAGCGCATCTCTTCGATCTGAATCCATTAGGTACTGGCAATACGCCTTACCGTATGCTACATTGTCTGCTAACGCACTTATTGCGTCCGAAAGCTCCAGCTTGCCAATAACACCTGCTATGTTCTTTTCTCTGCTTTCCCGAATCTTCTCAGCGAGCTCTTCTTCAATCTTCGCGATCTTAGCTGTGATTCGTGCTATATCTTCGTTCTTTGGCGTCCTGCGCAAAGTATCAGTCTCCGGAATATACTTCAACTCCTGTTCCGCGGTCAACAAAGCCTGTTTCTGGGTCGCAAGTCCTGAGGACGACTTCAACTCGTTTTCACGTTCTTGCTGTTTTCGGAAAACCCGCAACTGCGCGTCCATCCGACGAACCGTGGCGTCAGGATCCAGATCAACCTCATTATCCTTAGCGCAAGCAATCACATTCTTACCCGCCTGTACGAATTGCAAGGTCTTCTCTGCGCCATTTCGGCCGAGCATCCATTTTATTTTTTTGTCCAGCTGCTCACCAATCGCTTGTCCAAGCGCTGCTTTCTTGTCATCATCAACCCATCCCGTCAGCACAGCAATTGTGACCTGCCGAACTCTCTCGGATAAATTATCAACAGTGGTATCCTTGATATTGGCAGCAAGATCTATAATATGACTTGCCAAATTACGGGCGTTGGTAGGGATGTCTTGCCTCTTTTCAGGGTGCTTCAAAAGCTGAAATAACTCTCGAGCGCGTACATCAACCTTATTTGCCACCTCTCTTACCGGCTTAATCCTCCGCTGCCACTCCCGAGATACCATACCTGGAATCTCGAACTGGGTCGCGGGAGCCGTGGATTCGGGTAGCAATCGTGTTCTCATATTCGTCATACTTTTACCTATGAATTATATTTATATTACAATGTTGTTAATGTTTTAATTATACAACAAATTAAATAATTAATCAAGAAATACTGATATTATAAGTATATAATATAAAACACTTATTATAAGACAGTTAAACAAAAAATGTTGCTTGATAAACTCGTATCAGACTGACTTACAGCATGTTATGCTGTTATACTGCGAATCTAAATTTTAATCCCATTATTCCGAAAGGAAGTGTCGATCGAACAGCTCTTGCCACTCGAACTTCTCACGAGTTGTATAATTAGGACTCAGAATAAAAGCCTTTTTTACACCCTTCAGCCACGCATTATACTCTGGGATTAACCCTTCGCTGGAAGCAGCGTTCTTCAATCGCATGACCTCCATCTCCCTATCCAGGTGACAGACCCATTTTGGGAAATCCTCGCACGCTTTCGTTAGCAATTGATATTCATCTCGTATGCTTTGCTGGTACGCAAATCGATCATCCAAAGTACGGAAAGCCGACGCGTCCACAGAAGCTTCCTTTTCAAGATCGCGCAAGCGTTGATCATTCTCCTTCGCACGTTGATAGTACAACTCCCACACAGATCTTTCACGAGGAACTTGCGTCAATAACGCCGCCCACCTTGCTTGCTGAACGCGCCTATCTACAGAAGACACCTGTATCCCTGTATCGACCTCCTCGCGCGAAGAAGGCCCCCCACAACTACTCAAACTGGATGTTACTGACCTTGTCGACATACTAACACACAAATACTAAGTTTTAATAGTTTAATTATAATACATAATTAATTATAATTCAATAAAAAAAACTAATTATATAATTTACTAAAACACCGACTAAAAATTTTATCGGCAGGGTCAGGGGCCAGGTGGCGGGAAATACAGCCCCTGCACCCTGGCCATGACATACTGCCCATCTTCACGCTTTGGACGTTTTTGAAGACTATCTAAATATTCATTGAATGGCTGTTGTAAATCACGAGCCTGCTCGCCGCGAGCAGAAATGTACCGCCACATCATCCCCACATCTTCATCCAAGTCCTCACTTGCAAGCGTTTGCAGGCACCGCTCTTTCCTGGCTAACAGGCGCTTAAAATAGGGGTTCTGCTGGAGAGCTTTGCGACCTTCTGGTTTCTTTGCTCGCTCCTCTTTGCGTTCCATCCTCTCTACGGTCTGACCCAACGGCACCGGTTTAGGTACGTCCGCTTTTTTCAAACATCTCTTGACACCGATTAAAATATTCAAATACCCCAACCTGTCATTTGCATCGAACTGTCGGTTGAATACATACTGCTCCTCGAATCGCTTCTGTAAATCGGGAGGAATCTCTCTGCCGCTCCCCCTGTTTTTGTCCACAAATTCAATCAGCTGATCCAGAGAAGTTCGGATGGCTTTGCGTTGGCCTATTTCGTGCGCCTTAATCTTTTCCAACTCAGTCTTGAATTCCGTTGCAATCTGTGCACGCGAACACCCCTCTGTCTTTTCGGTCTTTTCGCACTCAGCGATTAGTTCGCGCTGCTTTGCAGCGCCAGCGATAGTCTGCTTCTCTGCACAAACTGGTGGAACTACCTTTTTCTCCGATAAATAACAAGCCATATACTCTGCGTCAGACATCCGGAAGCATTCCAAAGGCCCATCACCGCCCTGCGGCGCCGGTTTGCCCGCGTTATTCAATTCCCACTGAATCTCTGCGGAAAGCTGTCGTCTTTTTGCCGTGCCCACCCATTTAGTAAACAGCGCATCCGTAAGCCAACGAGCCTTTTCTTCTATAGACCCTTTTTCCCGATTGTACTTCGCTAAGGCCACAATTTTTTCTGCAAGAGCGCTGACGTTTTCCGATCGCCCAGATTTGCAAAAGCGATCGTACGACTTTCGCAGCTCCTGAAACGCCACAGCCTGACTCTTTTGCACCTTATCCACACAAGAGCGATCAAATAAACGCCTGAACCATCGCGTAAAATACCCAGAAATCTCAAATCTAGAAGGGTTCACTTTTAAAGAACACATAATAACCACACTTATAAAATATCTATTATACCATATAATTAATTTTAATTCAAATAATGTGGATATTGTATTAACAAAACGTCAACTGCTTTACAATCAACAAGATACGAAAAATCTCGCTAATCCCAATAAAATGTCAGCGCAGGACACTTGCGGGAGAGTGGAAGTCATAGCCGAGGTCCTCGGCGACAAAGGGGTTGGTCACGTGGCCGTGAAAAACGTTGAGCCCCTCCATGAGCCCCTTATCTTCCAACATCGCTTTTTTATAGCCCATGTTGGCCAGCTTCAGCGCATAGGGAAGAGTCGCATTGGTCAAACCTTCTGTGGAGGTTCTTGCGCACGCTGCAGGGATATTGGTGACGCCGTAATGCACCACCCCATCAAGAAGATAGGTAGGCTCTGAGTGGGTTGTCGGTTTGATGGTTTCGATACACCCCCCTTGATCGACCGCGACATCGACGATGACAGAACCCGGCTTCATTTTTTTCACCATGTTCCGCGTCACTAAACGGGGCGCCTTTTTGCCCGGAATCAAAACGGCCCCGACAACAAGGTCCGCATGAGAAACCTCTTTTTCAATCGCAGCCGGAGTGGAAAATAGGGTTTTTAACGCAGGAGCATAAAACCGATCGAGCTCTCGAAGACGAGCGAGGCTCCGGTCAAAAATCGTCACATCAGCCCCCAGCCCCAACGCCATGCGCATCGCCTCCGTTCCCACAACTCCTGCCCCCAACACGACCACTTTGCCAGGTCGAACGCCAGGAATCCCCCCAAGCAAAACCCCCCGCCCCCCATTGATGATCTGCAACGCATTCGCCCCCGCCTGAATAGCAAAACGCCCCGCAATCTCGCTCATCGGCACCAATAGAGGCAATCTCCCCTGCTCATCGGTCACCGTCTCATACGCAATCCCCACCACTTTGCGCTCTAAAAGATGTTTCGTCTGCTCCGGATCCGGCGCCAAATGCAGATAACAAAACAGCACTTGCCCCTCATGCATCAAAGGAAATTCAGAGGCTTGCGGCTCTTTCACTTTAACAATCATCTCATTGTGATAGATCTCTTTCGCGCTCCCCACAATCTTGGCCCCAGAGGCTGCATACATCTCATCGGTAAATCCAATTTTCTCCCCCGCATCTTTTTGCACCTCAACACTATGCCCCGCTTCCACAAAGGCTCTAATCGTATCAGGCGTCGCCCCCACCCGATACTCATCCCTCTTAACCTCTTTGGGAATTCCTATTTTCATGATCACTCCTTCAAATTTCTCATGCGCGCACGAGAAGACCGAAACACCTTCTCATCCTGGTGCTAACAGGTTTGTGATTTTGATTCAACTCAGACGTGGCAGGGGGTATACACAAATGAACTCAAAAGTTGGTTTTTGGCAAAGCCGGCGCCGCAGGTTTGGGGCAGCGAAGCGGCGCCGAAGCAGCTCAACTTGAATAAGTTGAGCGATGCAGGCGGCCCCAAAGATGCGGATGTCCGGCGCAGCCAAAAACCAACTTT
>JAGWZL010000038.1 GCA_018968815.1 Verrucomicrobiota bacterium
GCGATTTTTTTCGGGGTCAACCGAAAAAAATTCGAATCCTACACGCGATGCACGCAGGTGCATCGCTCTCTCCCAAAAACAAAAAGGCCCCAGCTTTTGCTGGGGCCTTTTTGTTTTCGGAAGAGGTAGGATTCGAACCCACGGACCCCTCACAGGGCCTCCTGTTTTCAAGACAGGTGCAATCGGCCGCTCTGCCACTCTTCCAAAATGAAAGTCATTATGCTAAAAGATATTGCGCTTTTTCCTCAAGGAAATTGTTCCAGAAAACGAATGTCGTTTTCCGTAAATAACCGTATGTCCCGAATGTCATTCAATAACATCGTCAGCCGCTCAATCCCCATCCCCCACGCATACCCAGAATATCGCTCAGGATCAATGTTCCCCTCCTTAAGCACATTCGGATGCACCATCCCAGCCCCAAGAATCTCCAACCACCCCGTATGCTTACAAAGACGACACCCAGCCCCTTGACACGAAATACATCGCACATCCACCTCTAAACCAGGCTCCACAAACGGAAAATACGAAGGCCTATAACGGGTCGCCGTCTTCTCCCCAAATAACTTCGATAAAAATTCGTCCATCGTCGAAAATAAATCCGCAAATGTCACCCGCTCATCAATGTAAATCCCCTCAACTTGATGGAAAAATACATGCGAACGAGCAGAAATATCCTCGTTCCGAAAACACCGCCCAGGCGCTATGATCCGAATCGGAGGCGCATGCCCCTCCATCGTATGCACCTGCACATTGCTCGTATGCGTCCGAAGCAAATAGGAAGTGTTCAAATAAAATGTGTCCTGCATGTCCCGCGCAGGATGGTCCGGAGCAAAGTTCAAACCACTAAAATTATAGTAGTCCGTATCCACGTCAGGCCCCAATTGAACCGAAAAACCCATCCCTATCAAAATGTCCACAATCCGATTCATCGCCTGCGTAATCGGATGCAACCTCCCCTTGTGCCGCTTGCGGCCCGGTAAAGTCACGTCAATCCACTCGGCCCCAAGACGCGTATCTAACTCGGATTCCTTCAGACGCGCTAAACTGTGATCACAGTGCAGCGTCAACTCCTCCTTCAGATCGTTGATCACCTTGCCAAAATAAGGACGCTCCTCAGGAGCACAAGTCTTGAGCGAAACCATCAGAGCCTGAATCGGCCCCTTCTTGCCCAAATACTTCGTTTTTAAATTTTCTAAATCTTTCGAATAGACAGCCCCCCTCAATTCACTCATGAACTGAGAACGAAGTTCCCCGATCTGATCGTGCAGGGAGGCCATAATAGATCTCTTCTAGGTTGTTAGGTTGTAAGTCCTTGCTTCGCACTGCCAGCAATCGCACTGAACGCCCCAGGATCCCGAATCGCAAGCTCCGCTAACACTTTCCGGTTCATCCCACAGCCAATCTTCTTCAACCCATGAATCAACTTCGAATAGGATAGCCCATTAATCTTCGCCGCTACCCCAATCCGAGTCACCCATAAACTCCGAAAATCCCTCTTGCGTAACTTCCGATGCTTCGTCGAAAACGCAAGCGCCGACATCAACGCATCCTTCGAAAGCTTTAGGTGATTCTTCCGATCCCCATAAAACCCTTTACAACGCTTCAGGAGCTTCTTCGATCTCTTCCGAGCTGCCACTGCATTCGTTACTCTTGTCATTGCTTATGCTCCCATCAATATTTTATACATCTTCAGCTGCCCCTTATCGACTAGGCGAGACTTCGCTAAACTCCGTTTGCGCTTCGAACTCTTCTTCGTCAAAATGTGGCGGCGCCCAGGACGAGTTCTCTTTAACTTCCCTCGCCCAGTTACTTTAAATCTGGCCTTCACAGCCTTCCGGGTCTTCATTTTAGGCACTGCTTTGTTCTCCCACTTTCTTTTCACTTGGTTTCGGCCTCTTCCCACTCGGATTCAATACCGTAGTCATCGTTCGGCCCAGTAACTTCGGCGGCGCTTCAATCACCGCAATATCCGCAAGATCCTCGCAAAACTGCCGCACCACTCTCTCACCTAAATCAATGTGCAACATCTCACGCCCACGAAACGTAATGCAAATCCGCACCTTATTCCCTTTCAAAATAAAGTCGCGCGCATGCTTTAACTTCGTTTGCAAATCGTGCGTGTCAATGTTCGGCTTCAGCTTGATCTCCTTCACCTTGATCACAACTTGCGACTTCTTGCTCTCTTTTTCCTTCTTCGCTTGATGATACCTCAGCTTCCCATAATCAATAATCTTCGCAACCGGCGGCTTCGCAGTCGGGGCAATCTCCACAAGATCCAACCCCATCTCCTCCGCCTTCATCAGAGCCTCACGAAAACTCATGACCCCTAACTGCTGCCCATCCTCTGTAATTACCCTCAGCCGATCAGCTCGAATCTCTCTATTTATTCTCAAGCACACCCATCAAGTTTTTTTCTAACATCTGCTCCAAAATCAGACGCACATCCGCCCTCACTTGGAAATCGCCCCCCCTTGAGTCCACAACCACCAACCGATGGCTCCGCCCAATCCCATCCTCCACCATAAACCCAGTAGAGAATATAGAACGATCAAAGCCTAAGATAGTAAGGGTTTTTGCAATCAAATGCAAGGAAGAAATCTTTTCCTCAGCTGTAGACCCAAAAAAACTCACCCGAATCTCCCCCCCATTCCTCTCCACAACCTTGCGGCTTTGATGCAGACGATGCTGCACAAACGGATCGGCTTGGGACGGCCCCTCAATCTCTAGCCCCCCATCAAACCACTCCTCTTTCAAAAATTGGATGAGCTTCTCACGAACCCGTATCCCAGGAGCATACCAAACATCCCCTTTCCAGTAACCCATCATCTCCCCAACGTGCCGAGGCTCACGGTAACTCTCCAGCCGCTTCAAAAAAGATTTCAGATCCCCTTTCGACTGGTGGCACCAGCCCGTAATCCGCATCCGCCCCTCGCCCAACAACTCGGCCTTGATCTTAAACGCAGAAAGCTCCGCCGTGTTTTTGACATGCCGCCCAGGACTATAATTGTAATAATCGCCTATTTGAATCACCTGCACGAGCGGCTCATCCGGCAAAAGACGGGCCCGCCCCTGAGAACGGAGCAGCTCATAGGCGCTAAACGGCACCATCTCTAAGAGCCGAATGGGCCGCCTCTCCTGCACAATGCGCCTCATCCTCTCCTCAATCAGGTGCGGATGGAGCGGATGCGGAAACGAAAACTCAACCTCAAAGCCAGTCGCGCTGATCCTCGCTTGAATCAGCTCAACGTTGGGGTATAAATCATAGACGGCTAGAGCCGCAATCTCTGCCGCAGAACGGCGTAAAATATCTAAATCCAAAATCTAATAGCAAGGTTCTTGGGATGTAGCTGACTCGAACAGCTGACCTCTACGATGTCAACGTAGCGCTCTAACCAACTGAGCTAACACCCCAAATTAAAACTTATGAGAGGATAACAATTTGGGGATTAAAGATCAAACGATTATGATGGGTGCTGAGATAGGTTCTGAGATGAAACCCCATTTGACTCAAGCACACGCCCAGTGGAAACAATTTTTAAAAAAAGACGATCTGGCCATCGATGCCACCTGCGGCAACGGACAGGATACTCTTTTTTTAACGGATCTGTGCGAGGTTGTGGGACTCGATATTCAGCCCGCTGCCATTCAACAGACGCGGGAAAGGCTGCACAAAAAGGGGCAGGAGGCGCAGCTCTTTTTGCATCCCCATGAACAGATCGACACCCTGCCTCTTCCGAGAGCCCCCCGGCTCATCGTCTATAACCTCGGCTATTTGCCCGGAGGCGATAAGACAAGGACCACAATGACAGAAACGACACTCATCAGTGTCAAAAAAGGACTTACCCTGTTAGCCCCAGATGGGGCTGTGTCCATTACCTGCTACCCGGGCCACACGGAAGGGGCCCGAGAAGAACAGGCGCTCGAACAATGGGCCGCCTCTTTACCCAAAGATCAATGGCTCGTCTGCCATCACAAATGGCTCAACCGATTAGACGCCCCCTCTTGGCTGTGGATCTCGGCCATCACAAATGGCTCAACCGATTATACCGAAACCATCTGAAGAGTCGGGCGTTTGGCAAGGAGAGTCCTCAAAATTCGTCTCCGGAGCGAGCGACCATTGCCCTCGGGCAAGGCGCGAGTGAGGGGGCGCATTTTGAGGCACACTCGACGATGCCAAAACCCGACTCTTCAGGTGGTTTCGGTATAGGCGCCCCCTCTTGGCTGTGGATCTCGGCCATCACATAAAAACTCCCCGCCACAACCCCCTCTTTCACTTCAGAAGGCTCCACCATCTCGTACCCAGGATATTCTCGCCGCAACCGATGGTACGATCCGCGGATCATTCGAATGGAACTGGCCAGCGAAGAGGCGATCTCCACACACCGAACCCAATCCTTATCCCGCGAAAAAGCCAAAAAGAAAGGAAACTTTTGTCCAGGAAAATGGAATTTGAGCCCTTCGATCAGCCGCTCAAACGCTTGCGGATTGTGGGCCACATCCAAAAGGAGTTTGCCTATGCGTTGGAAGCGATAGGGCGGATTCGCGTCGAGCCCTTTTGTGTCTGAAATGCCGATCGCCTCCAAGCTGCGCGCCGCAATCGCCCGATTTTCCAACTCATAAAAAGGAGCCGAGGCTACGTGAATCGCGTTCGGGAAAAAGGGCGCGGCAGTGGGCCCCACGACAAGCGGCACATTGGGTTTGATAATCCCCCCCTTTTCGCGCGCAATCAACTCGAGCGTGTCTCCCAAAATGGCGGTGTGCTCCAGTCCAATCGATGTAATCACTGAAAGAATCGGCACAATCACATTCGTCGCATCCAATCTCCCCCCAAGCCCCGCCTCAATCACCGCGATATCGACCTGTTCTTCTTGAAAATAGAGAAAGGCCATGAGCGTTAAACAATCAAAAAAAGAAAGAGAGGGATCATACACAACGTCCAGCAGCTGTTCGGCTTTTTCCTCGGAGATCATCCGCCCATTGATTTGCATGCGCTCTGTGAACGTCCGCACATGCGGCGATGTATAAAGACCCACTTTCAGCCCCCGATGTTGGAGAACAGAGGCGATTTTCGTGGCGACAGACCCCTTCCCATTCGTGCCCGCAACATGAATCGTCGGATAGCTTTTGTGGGGCGACCCGAGCCGCAAGTCGGCTCGCTTCATCGCCTCAAACGTGATACTGCCACGATTGTGCATGTTAAACAGATGAGCTAGATCCATGTCCTTTCAGAAGGTTGAAAATGTGTTCAGAGACCCAAGAACATCCAAGCGAAATGTGAGGCTTGATCGCGCCATGATAATCAGATCCGCCCGTCGGAATCCACCCCCGCTCTTTGGCAAGCTTGAGCCAAGGAATTTCAAGCGCTTTATCGAGCACCGAATAATAACACTCAATCCCATCGAACGGCAAATCCAGGAGTTTGCGCAAAAAAGCCCCCTTCTGAATGAAGTGAGGATGCGCCAAAATCGCCTTGCCCTTCGCTTGATGAATGATCTCAATCACCTCCTTCGGATGAAACCGAAGCCCCGAAGCAAAACAGAGCGCCCCTTCCCGCAAATACTTTTCAAAAGCATCCCGCAGCGTGGAAACATACCCTTTTTGCACCATCAATTGCGCAATGTGCGGCCGGCCTATGGTGCGCCAATTCGCAAAATTTTGCAGCTCCTCTTCCGTAATCGGCATTTTGTGTTCCGCCAGCTTTTTCAAAATCGCCCGATTGCGCATCTTCCGCTTTTCTTGCATGAGCGCCAGAAACTGCTTGAGCCCAGCATGATGTAAATCATAACCATACCCGAGAATGTGTACAGACGTATCGTCCAGTTCAGAAGAGATTTCCACTCCGCTGAGAATCGCAATCCCCAGCGCCGCCGCCTCTTTGAAAAACTCGGGGGTATAGGCGTCAAAAGTATCGTGATCTGTAATCGAAAGGCCCTGCAAATCGCTCCTTTGCGCGAGACGCAAAAGCTCTAGAGGCGTATCGCTTCCATCCGAACAAGTCGTGTGGCAATGGATATCAGCGCGAAATTCTTTGAACTTATCTCTCATCGAAAATTCGGATTTCGGTTTCTAGCAAAATGCCAGTTTGCTCAAAAACCTTTTCTCGCACAAGCTGAATCAATGTTTTCACATCTTCCGATGTGGCTTTTTCTGCGTTGACAATGAAATTGGCGTGGATCTCAGACACTTTGGCCCCGCCTGCGCGCACCCCTTTCAGGCCGCACCGGTCAATCAAAGCGCCCGCAGAGGCGCCCGGCGGATTGCGGAATACACAACCGGCGCTTTTCTCTTTCAACGGCTGGGTCTTCATCCGATAGTCAATGATTTCCAGCTGCTTTTGTCGCGCGAACGGAAGCTCTTTCAGAGAAAAAGTAGCCGCCAAAATCACCCCGTCCATCTTCTGAAATGAAGAGGTGCGATATCCAAATTCAAGCTCAGAGCGCATGTATTGTTTGCGCTCTTTTCCATTAAAAAAAAGGACCGATTGCAAAGACTCGCACGTCTCAGATCCATTGGCGCCTGCATTCATGAATACAGCGCCCCCTACAGTGGCGGGAATGCCAGAGGCAAACTCGAGCCCAGAAAAATGGTTACGCGCCGATTGGACGCCAAGAAGAGAGAACGAATAGCCCGATCCCACCTGCACATCGGCGCCTTGCCAGTGACAAAAATCAATCTTGTTGAGAATCACAAGCCCATCAAATCCCCTGTCGGGAAACAGAGAATTCGACCCCTTCCCAATCACCATTTTAGGCAGATCCAAAAGGTAGGCTTTCTCCATGTCTTCAATAGACGAAACTTCCACAAAATAGGCAATCGGACCCCCGATGCCAAAGGTCGAAAACTCAGACAGGCGCCGGTTCTTTTGCAGCTGCATGGGCATCCAAAATTGCATTGATAAATTGGGCGCTCTCTACAGTCCCAAATTTGCGCGCCAGACGGATCCCCTCCGCAATCGCAATCGCCTGCGGAATGGACCGATCAAACAGAAGCTCAAACAACCCAAGACGCAAAATCGTCCGCTCCACCCGCGAAATCCGGTCAAACGCGTAATCGGTCGCTGCCCGGCTAATCGCAGCATCAATGTCAGGCAAATGCTCTAAAATCTCCTTGACACGAGCCAGCGCCCCAACGATCTCCCTCCGAGTCGTTTTCATCTCAGCCATCATAAAGGCCACCATCTCCTCCTCAATAGGAGCAAAATCGCTCATAAACAATATTTGAAAGACAGCTTCTCTCACTTTCTGCGGAGGTAATGCCATGGGGAAAACTTGCGTTGTTTTAGCTGGAACTATAGCAAATGGACCACTTTGTGGATACATCATTTTTTTCAAGTAAATCAAAATTTTAAATTTATTACTATTAATTACTTATCATTTAAATTTATTTGGTTTTTATATATAATATTATGAATAAAAACCAATTTTTATAATTATGGAAATCTGCAAGCATACATCCAATACGCTCCCCCAAACAGCACGCGCTGCCTGCACTCTAACAGGTGTAGCGACCACTACTGTCTCCATCCTTGCAGCCAGCTCCGTCATCTCGATCGGCATTCTCTCCACCCCCATCGCCCTCATCATTGCCGGTATTGCAGGCTCCATCCTGACGCTTGCGGGCGTGTCGCATACATGGCAGCAAATGGGCAGCAATAAACCTTTAGAAGAGACAGAGATCGAACCGGTGGACGTGGACGTGAACGTGAACCCTTTCCACGAATTGGACAATGAAGAGCCCAACGATCCGACAATCGCGAAGGAAGTCGAATACGATGCATGGATGCGCACTTCCATACGAGACCATGAGACGGAGAGAGGAAGTGCAGCCTCATGCAGCATAGACATCCCTGTTGAGCCTGAAGCATCTATTGAACCCGCCGATACGCTCGAGCTCACGCGATCAGACAAATTGCAAACTGCGTCCAATTTGGTCCAGTGGGGCTTAATTGGAGCCTCCGTGATGGGCCTCTCAACAAGCATCGTCTTCCCCGCCTCCGTGCTGGCAGGCCTTGGCTCAGAAATCGCCACATTCTGTTCTCTTCCCAAAGATGCCTCTTGGCTGCGCAAAGCATTGTCCATTCCCGTTCTCTCTAAATGGCTCATCCATTACAATCCATGGGTTGCAGGGCTATTCCAGGCAAACTCCCTGTTGAATGTCGCACGCTATTCGATATCGAAAATGCGCGCCGCATGGAACAGCGCCCATGAAACCCCAGGCAAAGCCGCCATCGCAGGCGCTGTACACCTATTTAATTTGGCATCGAGCACAGCATTTGCAGCAGAAAGCGCAGGGCTCATCAGCCTGAAACCCCATCATCGTGGGTCACTCGAAAAGGAACGAAGACCCTCTGAGGAAAAGACTGAGGCGCCCAAAGAAGAACCGAGCCAGTCTCGAGAAGAAGCGCCGCCCCTAAAAGAAGAACCGAGCCAGTCTCGAGAAGAAGCGCCGCCCCTAAAAGAAGAACCGAGCCAGTCTCGAGAAGAAGCGCCGCCCCCAAAAGAAGAACCGAGCCAGCCTCGAGAAGAAGCGCCGCTCCCACAAGAAGAACTGAGACAGTGTCCTCCTAAGGCTAAAGCCAATCTCCCTTGCCGAAACTGCGGGATGTTCTCAGTCAATCTGTACCTTCTCGGCGTTCTAGACCGATTCGAACGAGGGACGTATTCAGGAGTCAAAGTAGACTTTGATAAAGAGGGCCTATATTATGACGAGTCTCATGGACCCAATTGGTTTGAATACTATTTCCGCCCCGTCGATGTATCAGACAACAATTGCCCTGATGCTCCAGTTACAACATTCACACTTCAAGAATACGGCGATCATTCCTGCTACGGTGAGAGTGTTTATGGTTACGAGCAGTCCGGTGTAACCCCAGAGAGAGCATCATATCTGATCCACAAATATTTCGTAGTGAAACCAGAAATCCAAGCGACCATCGATCAGTTTGCTAAAACCCATTTCTCGTCTTCCGATCACATCATTGGAGTTCATTACCGCGGCACGGATAAAACCTGCAATACCGATGCTTGCGAAGCCAGAAGAGTCACCTATGAAGAAATGGTATCGAACATTAGAAAGCATATCGAAAAGCTGAGTCCAACAGATCAGAATAGAACAAAACTTTTTGTGGCATCGGATGAAGAGGGCTTCATTCAATATATCAAAAATCACCTTTCCTACCCTATTGTGCCTTCGCCTTCTAAAAAATCGATAGACGGCAAACCTCTCCATTTTAACGCGCAAAGCCCGTATCAATCCGGTAAAGAGGCCTTGCAAGATTGTTGGTGGTTGGGAACCTTATCTCAAACCCTCATTCGGACAAGCTCCAATTTAGGTAAGATGGCTTCATTGTTCTACCCTGAGAGGGAAGTGATCGAAATCAGTAAACGAAATTACCAAGACAAACCAAGCTAGTATTAAGAAGCTGCAGCTTCCGAGGCGAAAATTGGCCAAAATAATCCATAAAATAGACACCCTCTAAAATTTGCGCATCAAAAACCTTTTGAACCTTTTTTTTGAAAATGCTACACTGGATTTCTTCCCCTGGTGAGGGTTTCTGCTGTGATTGGTGTATTTCTCGATACAGAAACAAATGGGCTCAATTCCCAAATTCATAAAATATTGGAGATCGCATTTCAAATTGTCGATCTGACCAGTGGCGAGTTTAAGGAAGAGTTTCAGACGCTCGTCGCTCAACCCATCGAATCGTGGGAAAAGAGCGATCAGGAAAGTCTGCGCATCAACGGATTTACCTGGAATGAGGTGTCCAAGGGGAAAACGCCCCGCCACGTTTCGCAAACCATCATCGATATCTTTAGCCGCTGCGGCATTCGACGAAAAAAGGCGGTATTCATCTGCCAAAACCCCTCCTTCGATCGGGTCTTTTTCTCTCAATTGATCGACCCCGATACACAAGAATTATTGAGCTGGCCCTACCACTGGCTCGACCTGGCCTCCATGTACTGGGCTCTTTCGATCACAAAAGCCAAGCAAAAAATGGGCCCCCTCCCTTGGGAAACAGGCTTTTCAAAGGACCTCATCGCCCAACAATACGCCCTCCCAGGCGAAGAAAAACCCCACCGCGCAATGAACGGCGTGCGCCACCTGCTTCTATGCTACCAGGCCGTCGTCGGCTTCCCCCGCATCAACGAACCTATAAGATGACTCAATAACTAGTTTTGTGCAGCTGCACTTTGCCGCGGAAAATGCGATAAATCCAAAAACCATAGGCCAACACAAGCGGCAAGCCAATCAATACCACAATCATCAAGATGCGCAAAGTCGTCTCACTCGACGCCACGTTGAAAATCGTCAAGCTGTTGGTTGCGGGATCAATCGTCGAACGGACAATCGTCGGATAGGTCCCCAGCCCAAATAAAATCAACAAGAGCGCTATACTGAGACAGGAGAAAATAAAGGCCCACCCATCTTTCCCCTTTTTCACAAGTCTCGGAATATTCAAAATCGCCAAAAACGCAAGGATGGGAATCACGATGGTCCAAGGCATCCGAAAAATGTGCTCAATCATATGCGGCATGTAGAGGATCGTGGCCACTGTCGTCACACAATAAAAAAAGATGAACACAACAATTGCGTAATTGATCCATTTGCGCACAATTTGATGCGCCTCCCCTTCCGTCTTCATCGTGAGATAGATCGTTCCATGCATCGCAAACAGCGACATCGCCGTGATCGCCACAATGATCGAATAGGGACGGAAGAAATCGGCAAAGGTGCCCACATATTCTTGCCCCGCATTGATCGGCACCCCTTCCACCATGTTGCCTAAAAGCAAACCTACGCAAAGACCGACTAAAATACTGGAGAGCGAAAAAATCACATCCCAAAAGGAGCGCCATTTCGGCGATTCGTTTTTGCTCCGAAATTCAATCGCGCAAGCCCGAAACATCAGCCCCGCAATGAGAAACATGAGAAGCGTGTAAAAACCAGAAAAAATGGTCGCATAGGCATTCGGAAAACCGGCAAATAGCCCCCCCATCATGATCACGATCCAAACCTCATTGCCATCCCAAACAGGACCGATCGCATTCAGAAAAATCCGCCGCTGCTCATCCGTTCTCGCAAACAGATGCAACGCGCCCACGCCAAGATCAAACCCATCCAAAATGCAATAGGCCATCGAGGCAAGACCCAAAACCAGGTACCAAAGAATCGCCAAGTTCATGGTTCCCTCCTCATCACATTCCGATACACCAAATCGCCAGAGCCCATCTCTTCAGGCCCATGTTTGATTTTCCGATCCAGCAGAAAAAGGAAGAGAGAAAAGAGAAGAATATAAATCACCAAAAACATCGTGATCGATCCAAATACTTGACCGGCAACAATGGCCGTAGAGACCCCTTCGCTCGTTCGCAACAGCTTCCAAACAATCCAAGGCTGACGGCCCACTTCGGCAGAAATCCACCCGCACTGCTGAGCAATATGCGGCATCAAAACCGAAAAGACCATGATCCACAGCAACCAACGCTTCTCATGAAGCCGCCGCCTCTTCCAAAAATAGAGGCCAAACAGCGCAATCAGAAACATCAGCCCCCACATCCAAACCATGATGTGGTAGGTTTGAAACGTGAGAGGCACATTCGGCCACTCGCTGCGAGGGATTTGATCGAGGCCCGTCACCGGCGTGTTTAGATTGCGATAGGTTAAGAAACTAAGCCCCCCAGGGATTTTGATCGAATGCACTTTCTCCTCTTTCGCATCCACCCAACCGGCCACCGAAATCGGCGTTTTTGGCGCAGTGTGATAGATCCCCTCCAAAGCCGCCAACTTGGCCGGCTGGAAGCGCGCCACAAGCCGCGCACTCGAATCGCCCGATAGCAGCTGTAAAATCAAGGCCCCCATCGCCACCGTTAAACCGATGTGCATCATCGAACGGGCAATTTCAGTGTGTTTTTTCTTCAATAGGTAGTAGGCAGCCACGCTAATCACAAAAAATGCGCCCGTCAGCCAACAGGCCAATACGACATGACAGAGCCGATCGAGCATCGACGGATTGAACACCATCCGCCAAAACTCGGTCACCTCCGCCCGAGGCCCAAGCGGCGTCTCGACGATGTGAAAACCGGCCGGAGTCTGCATCCAAGAATTGGCCACAATGATCCACACCGCGCTAAAATGAGCGCCCAAAGAGACGCAAATCGTTGCAAAATAATGGAGTTTTGGCCCCC
>JAGWZL010000039.1 GCA_018968815.1 Verrucomicrobiota bacterium
AACCTTGGGATCTTTCTTCATAAAATGGGAATTTGTTCAGCAAGACTGGAACGGGTATATATTCAATCGCTCAATCGATCAGACAACTCTGGTTGCTTCGCGAGGAGCGCCCTAAGTCCTTCAAAGTTTTTCTCAGCAAGCAGGCAGATTTCTCTCATTTTTACAGAATTATTTATGGGTGGCGCTGAAACAATCTCCTCTGTCCTGGCAAGGAGCGCCCTGAGAAGATCAGGATCAGAAAAAAGCAAGGGAGGTTTTTGATCCAGCATGGAGCAAATGGCGTGCACTTTATGTGTATTGCTGTTCAAAGCGATGAAGGGTGTGTTGAGACAAAAGGCTGCGATGGAGTGGTGGAATCTCCCTGAAACGAGGAAAGTAGCATGGTTGATGGTATCAAGCCACTCCTCCATTGAAGAAGCAACAACTAACTGCCAAGATGCTTGAGAATGTGTTTTCACAAATTGGATAAACGCTTCATCATCACGGGAAGGAAAGGCAGCAGCTCCAGTCAATATCTTAATTTTATACCCCATTTCATCAAGTTCCTCTAAATAGCGGCATAGCTGCTGAGCCCCTAATTCTGTAAAAGCCACTGAACCCGCAACCACAACTGTTTTTGTCTCCGCCAGCTTTGGATTGCAATAGTCATCTCGAATATAGAGAGGAAGGCAGTCAAAACTTAAAGTGGAAGAAACCCCAATCTGACTCATGGCCTCTCGGCTCAAGGGCTCTCGAATCGCAACAAAATCGAGTTCATCGTACAACGTTTTGTAAATCATCTGAGCTCGAAGCAGCTCTTCCTCAATTTTCTCTTTTTCTATCTGAAAATTTTTCAAGAAATCAGCAGACAAACCAGGATCGTCTTTAGGATAAGCGGAATGATTGATGATCTCTACATGTTTACCCAAAAATTTCTTAGAAATATGAGCCAAATACAAAAGAGCTCTAGGACCAGCGCGCAAGTCATGAATAGTGCCCTCCCCTGTAATCACGACAGCATCACTACTTTGAATCCGCGCCAGAACCTCTTTATTGAGATGCCGGAAAGCATTGAACCTCTCTGGGTTATCAAACTCTTCAAAAGGAGGAATTTCCTGTAAACTGTAGGTAACATGAATCGGCACAGCCTCTATCTCAAAACCTAATTTGTGAATACTCGCCCTCAATGCTGTGCTTGTACCTGTGCACCCCCAGTGATACCAAGCAGAAGTGTCGTTAAAAAGAACCACTTTTTGCATTCCGAAGACAGACGAAAAAGCAGTCATTAAAACAAGAATGAGACTGTGAAACATTGAACCTATCCAAGTAAAATTGGTTGAATAGGATAGCAGAAAGAGGGATTTCCTAAAAATCTGTCGCATTTTTGGAAATGATTGAAAGGTTGGAGCAATATACCGATTTTCAAAGGTATCAAGTCTGAAAATTCCTGAAGATAGAAATTTTTTCTAAGAAACTGTATCGTATTCACTCCAATGGAAGCGGCATGAACGATACAGGACTAGAACACAGTGATTATATCGTCTATGTCGATGAAAGCGGCGATCACAGCCTCGAGTCCATCAATCCCCGCTACCCTCTATTTGTTTTAGCCTTCTGCGTATTTCAAAAAGACCACTACATTCAAAAAGTGATACCAGACTTAAGCAGGCTGAAAATTTCAACATTTGGCCATGACCAGATCGTTCTGCATGAACAAGAGATTCGTAAAAAAACGGGGGTGTTTAACAAATTGAACCTACACCGCCGGGAGACATTGATGGAGGCCATATCTAATCTGATGGCTGAAATTGACTTAAAGTTAATCCCGATTGTAATAGATAAATACAACCTAAAGAAACGCGGACCAGATCCTACGCACGTCTATCATCTCGCTATGCAGCTGGGCCTAGAAAAATTATTTCGACTACTACAGGAAAATAACCACCACGATCGTCTCACCCATGTTATCTTCGAGGCACGCGGTCGATGTGAAGACATTGCCTTAGAACTAGAATTTCGACGCATTTGCTCTGGGCAGAACTCACTTCACCATAATCTTCCATTTGAAATCATTATCGCTGATAAGAAAACGAATTGTATCGGCCTACAAATAGCTGATATAGCTGCCCGCCCTATCGGACTTTCTGTTCTGAGACCAGATCAGCCAAATCGGGCTTTTGCCGTCTTAGAGAGAAAATTGTACAAGGAAGGCGAAAGAGCGCAGGAACCTTTCGTGTTCCCCTTAAAAGCGAAAGGCCCCGAGGTAGTCCTCGAGGCTCAGACGCCGGTAGGGTAGTCCCGACCCATTTATGCCTTCATCATAACAAGTGAACCTATTTTTTGCATTCGCTTTCTGAGCTCATGGCATGCTAGCGGCACAGTGACAGCTTATCTATCTCATCTGAAAACAAATTTCTCCAGCGGATCTAAACACTTAAGTCTTTATATCATAGTGATGTGAAACGATAGTCTCTGAGCAGATTTGGGGGCGCATTATGAATTTTTGAGTTCATTTGTGTATATTAACCCGCGCCCCAAAGACGATTCGCTTATAACCCGAGTTTTGTGTATATAGATATTTGCAAGAGAGAACTATGAAAATCTTACTGACTGGAGCGAATGGGTACATTGGGACTCGCCTGCTTCCCCGTTTGGCAGAAGAAGGGCATGAGATCTATGCCCTAGTCAGAAGCCGCTCTAGAATTCAAATTCCGGAAAAATTCCAATCTCAACTTCATGTCATTGAAGCGGATCTCTTGGATCCTTCCTCTTTATTGAAAATTCCAGATGACATCGATGCCGCTTACTATCTAGTCCATTCCATGAGTTATTCGCAAAAATTTTCTGAATTAGAAGCTGCTTCAGCGAAAAATTTTGTGAGTCGGTTGGAAAATACAAAAGCGAAACAAATCATCTACTTGAGCGGCCTTTCCAATGAAACCCATCTTTCCCGTCATTTAACCTCGAGAAAAAAGGTCGGAGAAATCCTCCGAGCGGGAAAAGTTCCTGTGACGATTTTAATGGCTGGGATCATTATCGGTTCCGGAAGCGCTTCCTTTGAAATCATCCGAGACCTGGTTGAAAAGCTGCCCATTATGATTGCCCCAAAATGGCTGAAGCAGCTCACCCAACCGATCGCCATACGCGATGTGTTAGCTGACCTGACGCTCGTTTTGGGCCACCCTGCCTGCTTGGGACAGTCCTTCGAGATCGGAGGACCTGATGTCATGAGCTATAAAGACCTTCTCTTAAATTTCGCTAAAATGCGAGGGTTGAAGCGGAAAATTTTTCTGGTTCCCGTTCTGACGCCGCGCCTCTCCTCCTACTGGCTTTTCTTTGTCACGAGCATAAGCTTTTCACTGGCCCGTTTCCTCGTCGAAAGTCTGATTAATAATGCGGTTTGTAAAGAAAATCGAATCCAAACGCTTTTTCCAAGGAAACTACTCTCATATGAAGAGGCGCTGCAACTGGCTTTTACCCGTATCGAAGAAGATTGGGTCCCTTCCAGCTGGAAAGACACCTTAAGCGGATCCGCTTTAAATCCAGATCTTTCGATTTATGTCCACGTTCCTCAATTCGGCATCTTGAGAGATCAACGCACGGTTCCCTTTTCCTGTCCTGTCGCAGAAGTGCAACAACGGATTTGGTCTCTAGGTGGAGATCGGGGGTGGCTTGCCATGAATTGGGCCTGGAAACTCAGAGGTTTTCTGGATAAGTTGGTAGGAGGAATTGGGCTGCGCCGCGGCAGAACTCATCCCACGCGACTGAAAGTAGGAGATGCTCTCGATTTCTGGCGCGTTTTGTTAGCAGATGAAAAAAATCGACGCCTGCTTCTCTATGCTGAAATGAAATTGCCCGGCGAAGCATGGCTTGAATTTGAGATCATCCCTCATGAAAGCGGCGGCATTCTGAAACAAACAGCCTCATTCCGCCCCCATGGAGTCTGGGGGAGATTGTATTGGTATAGCCTGTACCCGTTTCATGTTCTTATTTTTAACCAATTGGCAAAGCGCATCGCAAGGGGCTAAAAAATGGAGAAAAAATTTCGCAAATCTCTCTTTCTATTCAGGCGCGACTTGCGACTTGAGGACAATACCGGTCTTATTTTTGCATTGAACTCTTCGGAAGTTGTCATCCCTGCCTTCATCTTTACGCCAGAACAAATCGAGAGAAATCCCTTGAGAAGCGATCATTGCCTGAAATTTATGATTGACTCTCTCAAAGATCTCGAAAACCAACTGAAGCAAAAAGGGGGTAAGCTCTTCCTTTTTAAAGGAAAGCCCGAAGACGTGGTCAGCCAATGTGTCCGCAAACTGAAAATCGAGGCTTTGATCGTCAATCGGGACTACACTCCCTATAGCCTACAAAGAGACAAAAAGCTCGAAAAAGTCTGCAAAACAGGCCGCATTCCATTTTATTCATTCGATGACGCCCTCCTTCATCCACCTGAAAACACTCTGAAAAAAGATGGGAAGCCCTATACCCTCTTCACCCCATACTTTCGCAATGCTTCCAAACAGAAAGTCTTGCCTCCGGCGCCAAACAAAGGGACCCATTATTTCCGCGGATCGATCCCCTTTGCAAAAGACAAATCGGTCTTCCCCAAGCCAAGGGTAGAGAATCAGTGGATCGGAGGCAGGTCGGAAGCGCTCAAAATTCTCAAAAAATTGGGTTCTTTTGGCAAATATGGAAGGCTAAGGGACTTCCCAGCAGAAGAATGCTCTACACACCTCTCCCCTTATCTGAAATTCACCGTCTGCTCCCCTCGCGAAGTGTATGCGGCCATCTGCCATCATTTAAGTCCGCACCACGAATTGATCCGCTCTCTGTACTGGAGAGATTTTTTTACATCGATCGCATTGTTCTTTCCTCACGTCTTTCAGGGCGCCTTCCATCCCAAATTTGATCAGCTCAAGTGGTCTTATCACAAAAAAGCGTATCAACGATGGTGCGAAGGCTCTACCGGTTTCCCCATTGTCGATGCAGGCATGAGAGAAATGAACGCAACAGGTTTTATGCATAATCGCGTTCGCATGATTGCCGCCTCATTTCTCATCAAAGACTTACACATCGACTGGAGATGGGGCGAAAAATACTTTGCGAAAACCTTGGTGGATTACGACCCTGCTGTCAATAACGGAAATTGGCAATGGGTGGCCAGCACCGGATGCGATGCCCAACCCTATTTTCGCATTTTCAATCCTTGGAGCCAGCAGAAAAAATTCGACCCTGAATGTATCTATATTAAAAAATGGGTTCCTGAACTGCGCGACTTCTCACCTAAAGCGATTCACACATGGTATGAAGAAAAGTGCCGCGCTAGATGCAAAAATTATCCAGCCCCCATGGTCGATCATGAAAGAGCAGCCAAAGAAGCTCTGCATGCCTATAAATTGATAGGTTCGGGGCTGGTTGGATAGGTTCTTACGCCTACAAACTGCGAGGAAGTGGTGGATTTTGCGCCGTTCGCTCCACCTCGACCTGGAACGTGCCCAAAGCGGCTGCGAACGCCTCTTGCGTTCTCTCGCATATACTTTGCAAATCATTCAGCTTTCTTTTAGCGTCCTGAAATTGCTGTGCAGCAGAGGTAAGCTCTATGTCCGCCTCCCTGCGCTGCGCCCGAAGATCGTCGATACATGGATTCCCTGGCTCCGACTCGAGAGTTGTAACCAACTGATCCAGAAGGCCATTCTTCTTTTGTTGCGCCAGATTCTGAGCGTCTACGGCCTCTTGATACGGTGGGAGATGATCTATGAGCTGCCTGCAAGCCCGCGTATACTCACAGTCAGCTGAAACGACTCCCTTGAATAACGTCTCCAAACCACCCCATACCGTCTTTTGCTGAACATATAATAGGTGTATCCGCCCAAGTTGTGCGACGCAGGCTTCGCGATATTGGGTCCAATGGGTCCGTTGCGCTGGAGTCAACCGGCATCCTATTGAGTCTAATTCCTTGAGAATCTCCTTTCCATTTAGATCTCCACCCTGTTGTACCGCTAACCGTTCGATGTGCCCTTGCGTCGTCTTGAGCTGAGCCGATAGACCCTCAAAACCCTTCATTAAATCAATACTCATTATAAAACCAAAGTTTAAATTATGTTATTATTTTAAACAAAAATCACATTGAATTCAACATAAATAAACACTTATATCACACATACACAAGTGCATCGAAGAACCCCTTCCTAAGCGACTGTTAACGAAGTGGGTTTCGTCGATTTTGGGGATTATTTTAACAGGTTTTCGATTGAAACTTTTTACTCGGATAAGTTCTATACTGGGATATCGATATATCGAAACAACCTGAAGAGTCGGGAATTTGGCAAGGAGAGTCCTCAAAATCCGTCTCCGGAGCGAGCGACCATTGCCCTCGGGCAAGGCGCGAGTGAGGAGGCGCATGTTGAGGCAAACTCGACGATGCCAAAAACCGATTCTTCAAGTTCTTTCGGTATATGGCCCCCAACATTTCAGATGGTATTATATTTCCTTGAACCTCAAATTGCATGAGGGCTTTTATTTTAAAAAGATGACCTGAGTTCGATGGACCAGTTATGAGACACAAATCCCCCTCCATATTCGCCACGGAAATGACCCGCAATCACATCGATATAGTTTTTCTCGGTATGCACTTCTATGCCCGCCTCCCAGAAGAGGAAGGCGCGGTGTAAAGTAGGGCCTTTGGCCACCATGACGCATGGGGTCCCTGCAAAACTGGCTTTTTGTTTTGCGCCATTGATTTGGTATTCCAAAACGCCGCCTGCAGCCAATTGCACGTCGACATCCGTTTCGCTCCATGTAATACAACGGGAGACTGAATCGCCCAGCTCCATGCGGATAAAATCGCTAAAATGACTTTGAACATCTAGATTCAAACTGGAGGCTCCATATTCCTGGAAGGCAGCTCGGTCATTGAAGGCGTAATCGACCCTTCCATAGAGTTGATTTTGAAACCCTTTTTTCCAGAGTTTTCCTACCTCAAAAGAGCCGAGGCCGCTCATCCCATGAAAATGAGCTTTGGGCTGCTTGGTAAAAGCATTGAACTGCTCGCCCTCAAAAAAGATGGAGCGCACTGTATGATAATCATCATATGAACCGCTGACCACTGCCTGTGCGTAAATGTGCCGGGCAGGCGAGATCCACCCCCCCGCATACAGATTCCCGTAGATATTATGCATCCGAAAGTCGGCATCCACCCCTTTGCCACGCGTATGATTGTGCGTATAAGCGACAAAAGCCCCCAAAAAACTATTCGGGGTCACTTGGCAGTCAAAACCGAGAGCTTCTCCGACAGACTCCGCATCATAGCCCGTCTCGCCTTGACGCGCCCTTTGTATGGCATGAGGGAGAAAAACATCTGCCCAAATGCGAAAACGTTGAGGCGATCCACACGGGTTCTTCAAAAAGAAGTTCATTTCCCTGGTCGCTACTTCTCTGACTTGGGTAATCAAACGCTGTTGCACAAGATCGACGGTGCCAAAGAAGGAAGGAAGCATCGCAGTCAAAGTGGCGTTCATCTGCGGAATCTGCATGAAGAGCAAGAATTCCGCAAAAGGATTATTGGGAATGCCATCAAAGCACTGCGCAGCTATGAGAGCGCTAGGAGACACCGGCAGATGGGAAGGAGTCACCGTATTGACGAGGAGGATCACATATAAAATCCCAGGATCTCCCACAGAGGGCGCCCCCGCCAATAGAGAAGGCAGCGGAGTATAGTGTAAAGTAGCCGTAAAAGAGGGAAGGGTTGAGACGATAGGCTCTATGAACCTTCCCGAGACGCCTCCTGCGCCATGCATCACTGTATATTCTTGGTTGGCAGGATAGTTTCCCGGAGTCGGCATCAATACAAAAGTCGCCACATGATCGCCCAGAGTAATCGTGTTCGTGACATCTAGTAAATCGACTTTCGTAGGAATAATCTGGACAACAAAAGTAGAGCCGCTTTCTTGCGTATAAGATCCTGTCACAGAAAGAGTTCCGATATCATGCCCTGCGCCCAACGATCCAAAAACATCGATATTCCCCGTCACCGATCCTTGTCCAATGAGATAGCCCCCACTATCGACGGTGATCGTCGTCGCTGTCGCTGTTCCATCGATCGCCATAGACCCGCCGTTTAAGATGGTGATCGTATCTTGCGTGAGAGAGCCTGTCGCTGTCAGCATGCCTCCCCCCTGTACTTGCATGACCCCTGGGCCCATGCTTTGCGTAATATTATGAGAATAGGTGCCGTCCTGCGTCTGATTCCAAATCAATGTATGATAGTTATCGATATCTCCAGGAAGGCTGCTTGTATTCCCTTGCAAAGTACCGCCATCCACTGTCGTTAAACCTGTGTAGGTATTGGAGCCTGTCAGGGTCAACTGAGCAGAGCCCGTTTTGACGAACTTCCCGCTGCCTGAAATAGACCCACCATAGGTCTGATCGGAGCTTTGCGCTACAGTCAATGTCGCAGAACCTAAGGAGATGTTGCCCCCTGTTGTACCGCCGCCCGATAGAGTGCCAATCGTTTGATTGAGGCTGTTGAGATCGAATACAGCGCCTGCGACATTGCTCAACGCCAAAGAGCCGCTCGAAGAAATGACATTCACAACGCCTGCTTGTAAAGTGCCCGCTTGGATGGAAGTCGCGCCCGTATAAGAAGTGGCTTGAGATAGAGTCAGCCGAGATGCTCCCGCTTTCGTCAGACTGCCGCCACTGCCCCCATCGGAAATGAGACCGCCATAGGTCTGGTTGGAGCCTTGTGTCACAGTCAGTGTGGCAGTGCCCAAAGTGATATTGCCACCCGTTACACCGCCGCCAGACAATGTGCCGATCGTTTGATTGAAATTGTTGAGATCAAACACAACACCGGCGACATTGCTCAAAGCCAAAGAGCCACTCGAAGCAATGATGTTGGCAATGCCTGCTTGCAACGTACCTGCTTGGATAGATGTGGCGCCTGTATAAGAATTTGCGTGAGATAAAGTCAGCCGAGACGCGCCTGCTTTCGTCAGGCTACCGCCACTCCCCCCATCGGAAATGAGACCGCCATAAGTCTGATTGGAGCCCTGCGTCACGGTCAGTGTGGCAGAACCCAAAGTGATGTTGCCCCCTGTTGCGCCGCCGCCAGACAACGTGCCGATACTTTGGTTTAAGCTGTTGAGATCAAACACAGCCCCCGCCACATTGCTCAAAGCCAAAGAGCCGCTCGAGGCAATGACATTGGCAACTCCTGCTTGCAACGTGCCTGCTTGGATAGAAGTTGCGCCCGTATAAGAAGTAGCTTGAGATAGAGTCAGCCGAAATGCGCCTGCTTTCGTAAGACCGCCCACGCTGCCCCCATCGGAAATGAGACCGCCATAGGTCTGATCCGAGCCTTGAGTCACGGTCAATGTCGCAGAGCCTAAAGTGATGTTGCCGCCTGTTGTACCGCCGCCCGACAATGTGCCGATTGTTTGATTGAAATTGTTGAGATCAAATATAGCCCCCGCGACGTTGCTCAATGTCAAAGAGGCGCTCGACGCAATGATGTTGGCAATGCCTGCTTGCAAAATGCCTGCTTGAATAGATGTGGCGCCTGTATAAGAGTTTGCTTGAGACAACGTCAGCCGAGATGCGCCCGCCTTGATCAAACTGCCGCCACTCCCCCCATCAGAAATGAGACCGCCATAGGTCTGGTTGGAGCCTTGCGTCACGGTCAGTGTGGCGGTGCCCAAAGTGATGTTGCCTCCAGTTGTGCCGCCACCAGATAACGTGCCGATCGTTTGATTGAAACTGTTGAGATCAAACACCGCCCCCGCCACGTTGCTCAAAGCCAAAGAGCCGCTCGAGGCAATGACATTAGCAACGCCTGCTTGCAACGTGCCTGCTTGGATAGAAGTTGCGCCCGTATAAGAAGTGGTTTGAGACAACGTCAGCCGAAATGCGCCTGCTTTCGTCAGACTGCCGCCACTCCCCCCATCGGAAATGAGACCGCCATAGGTCTGATTGGAACCTTGAGTCACGGTCAAGGTGGCGGTGCCCAAAGTGATGTTGCCACCTGTTGTGCCGCCGCCAGACAATGTGCCGATCGTTTGATTGAAACTGTTGAGATCAAACACAGCCCCCGCGACGTTGCTCAAGGTCAAAGAGGTGCTCGACGCAATAATGTTGGCAATGCCTGCTTGCAAAATGCCTGCTTGGATAGAAGTGGCGCCTGTATAAGAGTTTGCTTGAGAAAGAGTCAGCCGAGATGCGCCTGCCTTGATCAAACTGCCGCCACTGCTTCCATCAGAAATAAGACCGCCATAGGTCTGATTGGAGCCTTGTGTCACAGTCAGTGTAGCGGTGCCCAAAGTGATGTTGCCACCAGTGACCCCACCGCCCGATAAGGTGTTGATACTTTGATTAAAATTGTTGAGATCAAATACAGCCCCCGCCACATTGCTCAACGTCAAAGAGGCGCTCGAAGCAATGATGTTGGCAATGCCTGCTTGCAAAGTTCCTGCTTGGATAGAAGTGGCGCCCGTATAAGAAGTTGCTTGAGACAACGTCAGCCGAGATGCACCCGCCTTAATCAAACTGCCGCCACTGCCGCCATCGGACATGAGACCGCCATAAGTCTGATTGGAGCCTTGTGTCACAGTCAGTGTGGCAGTGCCCAAAGTGATGTTGCCACCTGTTGTGCCGCCACCAGACAACGTGCCGATACTTTGGTTTAAGCTGTTGAGATCAAACACAGCGCCCGCCACGTTGCTGAAAGCCAAAGAGCCGCTCGAGGCAATGACATTGGCAACGCCTGCTTGCAACGTGCCCGCTTGGATAGAAGTTGCGCCCGTATAAGAAGTGGCTTGAGACAACGTCAGCCGAAATGCACCCGCTTTCGTAAGACCACCCACGCTTCCCCCATCTGAAATGAGACCGCCATAGGTCTGATTGGAGCCTTGAGTCACGGTCAATGTGGCAGAACCCAAAGTGATATTGCCGCCAGTGACCCCACCGCCAGACAAAGTGCCAATCGTTTGATTGAAACTGTTGAGATCAAATATAGCTCCCGCGACGTTGCTCAACGTCAAAGAGGCGCTCGAAGCAATGATGTTGGCAATGCCTGCTTGCAAAATGCCTGCTTGGATAGAAGTGGCGCCGGTATAAGAGTTTGCTTGAGATAAAGTCAGCCGAAATGCGCCTGCCTTGATCACACTGCCGCCACTGCTTCCATCGGAAATAAGACCGCCATAGGTCTGATTGGAGCCTTGCGTCACAGTCAGTGTGGCAGTGCCCAAAGTGATATTGCCGCCTGTAACCCCACCGCCCGATAAGGTGTTGATACTTTGATTGAAATTGTTGAGATCAAACACCGCCCCCGCCACGTTGCTCAAAGCCAAAGAGCCGCTCGAGGCGATGACATTGGCAACACCTGCTTGCAACGTGCCTGCTTGGATAGAAGTTGCGCCTGTATAAGAAGTTGCTTGAGATAACGTCAGCCGAAATGCGCCTGCTTTGGTAAGACCACCCACGCTTCCGCCATCGGAAATGAGACCGCTATAGGTCTGATTGGCGCCTTGCGTCACGGTCAAGGTGGCGGAACCCAAAGTGATGTTGCCCCCTGTTGTGCCGCCGCCAGACAAAGTGCCGATCGTTTGATTGAAATTGTTGAGATCAAACACCGCCCCCGCGACGTTGCTCAACGTCAAAGAGCCGCTCGACGCGATAATGTTGGCAATGCCTGCTTGCAAAATGCCTGCTTGGATAGAAGTGGCGCCTGTATAAGAGTTTGCTTGAGATAAAGTCAGCCGCGATGCGCCTGCTTTGGTCAAACTGCCGCCACTCCCCCCATCGGAAATGAGACCGCCATAGGTCTGATTCGAGCCTTGCGTCACGGTCAGTGTGGCGGTGCCTAAAGTGATGTTGCCTCCAGTTGTGCCGCCGCCAGACAATGTGCCAATGCTTTGATTGAAACTGTTGAGATCAAACACCGCCCCCGCCACGTTGCTCAACGTCAAAGAGCCGCTCGAAGAAATAATGTTGGCAACGCCTGCTTGCAACGTGCCTGCTTGGATAGAAGTGGCGCCCGTATAAGAGGTGGCTTGAGACAACGTCAG
>JAGWZL010000040.1 GCA_018968815.1 Verrucomicrobiota bacterium
GCGT
Organism: Verrucomicrobiota bacterium; assembly: GCA_018968815.1. GTDB lineage: Bacteria > Chlamydiota > Chlamydiia > Chlamydiales > SM23-39 > REEB52. The sequence goes on from JAGWZL010000040.1 coordinate 5, forward strand.
CGGCAGCCACTGTTTTTGGGATCCGCCTGCATCGCTCAACTTATTCAAGTTGAGCTGCTTCGGCGCCGGCTTCGCCTGACCCAAAAACAGGGCGCCTCCTTGGCATTTCCCAACTTTTGAATCACTCTCGGTATAGGCGCAAGGGGGCAGCGGGGGACAAGGACGGATCGCGGGCCCCACGTGAGTGGGGCGATCCGCTTTGTCCCCGACATGTCTATCAACCTCTCCCCTAACCTAAATTGATCGTCTTACAATTGATCGTCTTCTCTTTGACAAATGACTGCTACCAGCGGCGGTGCTGTCGCTCTTGACCGGGCTGCTGCATCCTCTCTTGGGTGTTGTCCCAGCGGTAGGGCGTTTCTGTTTGCGGATAGGTTTTCGCACTATCCCGCTCGCAAGCTCTCATATTTCCAGGACAACAACTCTGATCACAGCAAGACGACACGGCAAAAGCACATGCTAATGCAATGAACACTACAATTAGTTTTTTCATAGACACCCCTTTATTGGCGTTTAATTTTTTCTGTAAGCGTTGTGTTTTTTTTAATCAATAGGTATTGTGACAATCAATGAAATCACTCTTCGTAGCGGCTACTGGTCAAAACGTTGGAAAGACCACCACCTGTCTGGGGCTTGTCTCTGGGCTGATTCGGCGGCACAACTCAGTTGGGTTTATCAAACCTGTTGGGCAGGAGTACATTGAGGTTGAAACGGGCCTACATGTCGACAAAGATGTGCTTCTGTTTAAAAGTCATTTTGAATTATCGGATCCGTATGAGGAGATGAGTCCCGTGTTATTCCCGAGGGGGTTTACCAGGGACTTCTTAGATGGGAGGATCGATCACCGGGCCCTCACCGGCAAAATTGAGCAGGCGCATCGGGCCATCGCCCAAAGGCATGCCGTAACTGTGATCGAAGGGACGGGCCATACGGGGGTGGGTTCGATCGTCGATTTGAACAATGCGCAAGTGGCGGCTCTCTTAAAAGCGCCGGTATTGCTTGTGGCCTCTGGGGGGCTGGGGTCGAGTTTTGATGAATTAACGCTCAACTATTTTGCCTGTGAGAAGTTCGGCGCCAAGGTAGCTGGAGTGATTTTGAATCGGGTGCTTGATAGCAAGCGGGACATGATTCTCGACTATGTGCCGAAGGCGCTTGCGCGCTGGAACGTGCCTCTTCTGGGATGCATCCCCTACACGCCCTTTTTGAGCACGCCGACGATGGGCGATTTTGAGATTCTGTTTCAGACAAAGATGCTCGCAGGCGCGCAACACCGCGTGCGCCATTTTCAGAGCATTCGACTCGTTGCAGGGTCTGTTGAAATGTACCGCTCGCAAATTCTTTCGCACGAACTGATCATCACCCCCGCGATCCGGGAAGACATCATTTTGGCAGCGTTGACGAAGTACTGGGACTCTAAAATCGCCCATCCCAATGAAGAATTAGAACTGGGCTTGATTCTCACAGGGAAAACTCCCCCTAAAGAATCGATTGTCGAGCAGATTCGAAAAGCCGGCTGGCCTGTGCTCTATGCCCCATTAAGTAGTTTTGCCGTCATGAAAATGGTCAACAGCTACACCTCGAAATTTCGTAAAGACGACCCCTTGAAAATCAAAGAGGCGATCCAGGTCGTAGAAACGCACATTGACTTTGAAAAGCTTGGAAAAGCTCTGCAGCTTTGAGCTCTTTGATACAAGCGCCTGTCGGACAACTTCTTAAAACGGGGCACTGCTTCTCAAACACCCGTCCATAAGGACACGCTCCTTGGATCGCAACATGATGACTGCCGAGCGGCTTAAAAATCTGAGGCGATGTGGGGCCAAAGAGACTGAAGCTGGGGGTGTGAGTGGTTGCGCTGAGGTGGAGGGCGCCTGAATCGACGGCCATGACGAGGTCCACTGCATTCATGAGGTTTTGCCAAGTCGGCAGGGGCAATTTGTCGATGACAAAGGCATTTGGCACATGATGGGCGAGATGGGCGCACAGCGCTTTTTCTCTCTCATCTCCCCACATGAGGAGAAAATTGGCTCCGCAAAATGTGTGGATTTTTTGTAAAAATTCAATCCAGGTCGATTCTTTTAACTGTTTGTTGCTCCATTTGGAGCCTGGACAGACCATGAGTTTAGGTCCTGGACGCAAGGGAGCAAGAATTTGTTCAATTTTGCTCTTCTCCGAGCGATCGATATGTAAGCTGACCCCTTCCATGTCACGCGCAAGAGATCGATCGAAATACCGCTCGATCAGTTCGAGATAGAAAAGGCGAATATTTTGCTGTTTGGAAATATTAAAACGGACGTGAGTCGCGAATATGTTGGGCCATTCGCGCACCGATTGAAAACCGTAGCCCACTTTCATCGCGCCGCGGGAGAGCCACGTGATGATGCCCGATTTGCAATTGGCCTGTAGATCGAAGACCACATCGTACTTTTGGCTGCGGAGCAGTCGATATCCTCGCAGCCAATGTTTTCGTTGCTTAATCTCCAAGGAAATGACCCTCGACACCATCGGATGCGCAGCGACGATGGGGGCAAAGGGAGCTTCGACAGCCCAATCGATTTCACACGTTGGAAAACGGCGTTTTAAATCGTTCAATACAACAAATGACTGAATGATATCGCCCAATGATGAGGTTTTGACAATTAAAACCCTATACACAAATGAACTCAAAAGTTGGGAATTTGGCAAAGCCGGCGCCGCAGATTTGGGGCAGCGAAGCGGCGCTGAAGCAGCTCAACTTGAATAAGTTGAGCGACGGGGCCCCCAAAGACGCATCGTCTTTGGGGTGGGGTGCAGGCGGCCCCAAAGATGCGGATGTCCGGCGCAGCCAAAAACCAACTTTTGAGTTCATTTGTGTATACCTATACATCTCGTAAAATCTGCTGCATATCGGGGAAGAGAGGGGCGGTCACATCCACGATTTTGTCTTGAAACGAAAAGTGTAAACGGGAAGCGTGCAACAGGATACGCGGGCAAAAGACAGGGCAGCGAAACTCTCTTGCATACTGCCGGTCGACGAGAATCGGGTGGCCCATTTCGGCCATATGGACTCGAATTTGGTGCGTCCTGCCCGTTTCGATGTCGATTTGCAGGAGCGCAGAGTCTTTGTGCGCCGCTATTTTTTTCCATCGGGTGATGGCGAGCAGCCCCCGCGGACTCGAGCCCCAAATGGTCTGCCCTTGAAACGCCCCTTTTTTGGCGAGCAAGCTCCGGATTTCGCCGCTATCCCGTTGGGGAACTCCATCGACGAGCGCTAGATACTCTTTTTTCACTTGCCGCTCTTCAAATAGTTTGAAAAGAGCCTCGCGAACACGGGGCTTACACAACAGAAGCGTTCCAGTGGTCTCTTTATCAAGGCGGTGCACTAACACCCAATCTGAACCCCATGTTTTTGCCGCATATTGAGGATCGCACACCCACCCGGCCGGTTTGTTGACGATCCGAAGCGACTCGTCTTCATATAAAGTGGCAAATGTCCAATGGTTGCTTGGAACAGCTTCCCATTTCGGCGCCAATTCCACCTGATCGCCTCTCCGTAAACGCCTCGATCCAAAGCGCTCCACTTGGCCATTGATGCGGCAGCTGTTTGCATCCAGCACTTTACGCAAAAATTTTCCCGAATGCTCTTTCAATCTCCCTTGCAAAAATGCAATGAGTTTTTCTTCCCTTGCGACCTGCCATTTCATGCGCGCAACTTGAGGAATTCGACGAGCAGGCGCAGGCCATAGCCTGTTCCTTTCATCGGGTTGTAGTGTTTGGGTTTGGGGATGAATGCAGGGCCTGCGATGTCGATGTGAGCCCAAGGGATATCGCCAGCAAACTCCTTGAGAAATAGAGCTGCTTTGATGGCAGCGCCTTCTCGGCTGCCGGAATTGATTAAATCGGCAATTTCCGATTTATACGATTCTAAGTAATCGGCATGGAGGGGCATGCGCCAGGTGATTTCATCGCTGTATTCAGATGCTTCGAGCAGTTCGTCTGCAAGCTCGTCGTGATGGGAAAAAAGTCCCGAGATGTCGTCGCCGAGGGCGATCACGCAAGCGCCGGTTAAAGTGGCCACGTCGATGATCGCGCTTGGGCGCAGGTGTTTCACGGCATACGCGATGGCATCGGCGAGGATGAGCCTTCCTTCGGCATCTGTATTGGTGATTTCGATGGTTTTTTTGGAAAGCCCGCGATAGACATCGCCCGGTTTATAGCTGTTGGCGTCGATGCAATTTTCTGTGAGCGGCATGACAGCTGTCACGTTCACTTTCAGGCCCAATTCTGCAGCGACTTTCACAACGCCGAGGACCGTTGCAGCGCCTGCCATATCGCATTTCATAGCGAGCATGCCATCGGTGGGTTTGAGACTGAGCCCTCCTGTGTCGTACAACACCCCTTTGCCGACCAGGACGATGCGGTTTTTCGATTTAGGATTTCCTGTGTAGGCGGCTTGGACAAAGGCCGGGTCGATTGTCGATCCGCGATTGACAGCTAACAGGAGCCCCATCCCCTCTTTTTCGATCTGTTTTTTATCCAACACAGTCGTTTTGACTTTGGGATGAAGGTGTTTGGCTGCTTTGAGAAAGGCCTCCCTTTTCTCATCGGCATTTCCATTGACCAGATCGCGCACAAAATGGACGCCATTCACAACCGTTTCGATTTCCTCGCATGACTTGAGAGGTTCAACACCGGCAAAGACCACCTTTTCGATGGGGACAGGTGGATCCTCTTTGATGGAATCGTGTTTATAAGAGAAGATGTAATGGGTGAGTAAAATGCCCTCGGCAATGCCTTTAAAAAACTCTTCCTTTTGTTTGCACTTCGGAAAGAGCACATCGATCCGTTTCCATTTTTTGCTTGTCGCGAATTTAACGACAGCGGCATAGGCCTTTCGGAGGGCTTCGACAGTTGCGCTCTCCTGTTTTCCAAGACCGACCAGCAAAATTCTCTGGTCGCCTGCGTAGCACAGGGCCGTTTCTCCATTTTTTCCTTTAAAATCATCGAGCGCGCGACCGATCGATAGGGGCAGATCGGCAGCCTCTTTGGGTCCTTCCCAAAAGGGAATGACCCACACATCGGCTTTCTCAAGATTTTTTGAAAAGGCGATCTTCAAAAGGGCACCTCATCGTCAAAGGTCTCCCCTTTGCCTTGAGGAGCGCCCGCTTTCATATAAGGGTTAATGGGGGAATCGGCCATGGGAGCTGCGCCAAAGGGGGCAACAGGGCCAGTAGGCGCTGGGGCGGCTTTCTGTGCCTCGCCGCTATTGTTTTGCGGTTTGCCGCTGCCGAAGGGGCTGAATTCGAGGTGAACGGCCGTAATGTCTAGGGAGACTTGGGGTTTGCCTTCTCGGTCGGTGAAGATTTCTGGCTTATGGACATCGCCGTAGACCATGACAGCAGAGCCTTTTTTCAAGAAGGAGATCATTTTATCGAACTGCTCTCCCCAAACCGTGACGCGCCACCAAATGGTGATGTCTTCCCCATTTTTGCCTCGTCTGGAACGGGTCGCCACCTTCATGGTGGTCACTTTCTTCCCACTCGAAGTAAAACGGACCTCTGGATCTGCGCCTAGATTGCCCGCGATATGGATGAAATTCATAATTCCCCCGAATAAAATAAAATCTTTTACACCCCATTATCCTTGGGGAAAGGAATCGGGTCAAGTCAAAAAAAGGATGGGCGACGGCGATAAAAGTAAAAGAAAAACCCCAATGCCACAAGGGGGAGGCTGAGCCACCCGCCCATGGTGAGAACCGATGAGGCGACGAGATGGCTTTGCTCGGATTTCCAAAATTCGATGAGAAACCGGAAGCCAAACACCAAGATCAAAAAGAGGCCGATGAGTTTCCCTTGCGCCTTGAGAAAAGGGGGCTTAAACGTGAGCTTCCAGAGGAAGAAAAAGATGCCTAAATAGACCAGGGCCTCATAAATTTGCACAGGATGTCTTGGATAAGGCAGGCTCCGGTCTGCGGGGTGGCCAAAGACGACGGCCCAAGGCAAGCGGCTCTCGGTCCCCAAAATTTCCTGGTTCATGAAGTTGCCAATCCGAATACAGCAGCCTGCAAGAGCAGCGGGCGCTGCAACAAAATCGAGTAAGCGAATCCAAGTCAACTCTGGCGCATAGCTGCGCACTCTCCAGCTGAAGAGAATGAGGGCCACGATAATCCCGACAGCGCCTCCGTGGCTCGCGAGTCCCCCCTCCCAAATGCGAAACACCTGCAAGGGATCTCGCAAATAGTGCGCCGGATGCTCATAGAAAAGAAAGTGGCCGAGCCTGGCCCCAATGACCGTTCCGAGAATCATATACAAGGTGAGCCGGTCGGCGATTTGCACGGCTTTTGGCCGGGTGGCTTTGCCCCCGAAAAACCGAGTCAAAATCCCTACAAAAATCGGGAATCCCAAAGCGAACCCCAAGGCAAAGAGAGCCCCATACCAGAGAATGGGCCAGTCCAAATAGGGAATGCGAAAAAGTTCTGGTTTCGGGTCCCAATAAATGACAGAAAGCGATAACATATCCAGTGTATTTTCAGGCAAATCTATGGTTAAAGTCAAAGTTTTTAGTATCGGAAAGAGCCGCGAAGAGTGGCTGAATTTAGCCCTCTTTGAATATGAAAAACGGCTGCAGGGCAAAATGGCGATTGAGTGGCTCTTCGTCAAAGACGATGAGGCGCTCATCTCGGCCACGCGCAAGGAGACTGTGATCGCCCTGGATCCGCATGGAGAGCTCTTGAGCAGCGAAGCGTTTTGTCAAAAGATCGGAGGGCTCGGCGCACACTTAAGCTTTGTCATTGGGGGCGCGAACGGACTTCCCGCGTCCATTTTAAAACAGGCCCGGGCTATTTGGTCTTTGAGTCCCCTCACCTTTACGCATCAAATGACCCGTCTCATTCTCCTGGAGCAGCTGTATCGAGCTACAGAGATTGAGAGGGGGAGCTCTTATCATAGAGGCGAGCCGCACGGAAGTACAACATCGCGCCGTGCATGAGAGCTATGCCGATGGCGACATCGATGACGCCTCGCACTGCCGCACTGATCGGCAAATGTCTCATCAACATCCCGAGGCTCATCATGCCCAAAATGAGAAAATAGTAAGACGGGGCATACACCTGCTTGATCTGAATCGGCAAAGAGAGGGTCGCGATTCTCGCAACGACTCGCCTCACGGTTTTCACTAAGACGAATCGCCCTTTGAAAAAGCCGATGAAGAATCCGAGAGCCAGGGAGAGCGGACGATCCCCTAACAGCCCCACCCCTTTGGAAAGGAGCAGAAACCCGATGGCCGCCCAAACCAGACCCGATAAGATAATCCATCCTCGATGTTTCATGGGGCCTATCATACAAAATTTTGAGAATGTTTGTCGACAAAAATCGGAATCAGCACTACAATTTCGAACATGAACATAAGCATTGCCTTTACCCGCATACTCTTTGTCATTCTCTCGATTTTTTTTATGAGCGCCTACATGGTGTCGCGGGACGGGGGTTGGACTTCGACCCATTTATGGATGGGCGTTGGATTAGGTCTGATTTTATCTGCTTTACTCATTGGGTTTGATCTTCTCTTTAGGCGATTCAATCTCCGCTCGTTTAACGTGGCGGTTTTAGGACTCTTCTTCGGCTATCTGATGGGACAGGCCCTCGTTTTGATTTTGGGTGCGATTTTGAAAATCAGCGCCGCTTCTGTCCATCTTCAACCGCAGGCGCTGGAAATTGTGCAAATCGCCCTCTTTCTCTTTGGCATTTATCTGGGCACGCTCATGACGATTCGGGCCGCTGATGAGATTTCGATCAGCATTCCGTTTATTCGGTTCAGTCCCACATCGCAAAAGAAGAAAGATTTGGTGATTGACGGTTCTGTGTTGGGCGATGCGCGCATTCTTGACTTAGCCTCTTCGGGCATGGTGGATCATTATCTGATCCTCCCCCGTTTTCTCATCAAGGAGCTCTATATTTTAGCGGAGTCTCAAGATGAATCGATTCGGAATAAAGCGAAGCGTTCTTTGGACATGATCAAGAAGCTGGAGGCTTTGCCTGAATTGGGTTTGCGTTACAATGACACCGATTTTCCAGACGTCAAAGATCCGATGGGCAAGTTGATTCGCGTGGCTCGCCTTCTCGATGCGAATCTCCTTTCTGCTGATATGAGCCGCGTGCAGACCTCTGCCATTGAGGGGGTGCGCATCATCAATCTCCATCTTCTGTCGAATGCGCTCAAGCCTCTCATGCAAGCGGGGGAGCAGATCAAAATCAAGATTCAGCGTTATGGAAAAGAGCCGCGCCAAGGGGTGGGGTACCTGGAAGATGGAACCATGGTCGTCGTCAATGGAGGCGGCGATTATTTAGGGGAAACCATTGATGCGAAGGTGCTCTCTGTGAAACACACAACGTCGGGGCGGATGATTTTCTGCAATGCGCCTGATGAAGAAGATCAGGGCGATTATGACGAAGGGCATTAAGGGTCTTGGCATCGATCTCATTGAGGTGGAGCGAATTCGTCAAAGCATTGAGCGGCATGGGCAAGCTTTTCTCGACCGTTTATTTTCCCACAACGAGCAGAGTTACTGTTTGAAATTCAAAGATGCAGCGCCCCATTTTGCAGGCCGTTTTGCCGCCAAAGAGGCCATTGCGAAAGCTTTAGGCACCGGATTTGGCAAAGAACTCTCTTGGCTCGACATCGAAGTCCTCGATAACGAAAATGGGAAACCTGTAGTTGGGTTTTCAGATGAGGCGCAAAAACGCTTTCACGCCCCTCAAGTAATGGTGTCTATCAGCCACACCCACACCCACGCCACCTCCGTCGCGATGTGGACATAACGAACCTATCCAACTCTAAAAGTTATTGCGAGAAGCCCCTACTGATTAATGCTGCTGCCATGGCATTTATTGCTGCTTCTGCTACTACTACTGCTGCCATTCCTAGTATTATTGTCGTGAGTGCTGCTCCTGCTCTCTCTCCGTCTTCTCTTGTAAATAATGCTCGCGCTACACATGGTACTACTCGTGTTAACATGACTACTGTTGCTATAGAGAATGCTCCCACTGCCATTCTCCTTCCTGTTATTTCTTCCATTGTCATTGTTATTGCGGTTATCAATGTCCCTATTGTTGCTGCTGTGGATAATAGTCTCAAGTTATCTGCATAAACTCTAGCCCGTTCAGCTTCTCTAGGCCTCCTAACCCATTCAGCTTCTATAGTCCTCCTCATCAATGCAGCGTTTTCAGCCCCCATCAATGCAGCGTTTTCAGCCCCCATCAATGCAGCATCTCCAGCCCCCATCAATGCAGCGTTTTCAGCCCCCATCAATGCAGCTTGTCCAGTCCGCCTCATCAATTCAGCGTTTTCAGCCCTAATCACTTCAATTCGATCGAGCAACCCTTCTGGATTAATAGGCTGCCTACAAAGTGGGCAAATTGAGTGATCCACTAACCATCCTGCGAGACAGTCCCGACACCAGCCATCATGATTTTCTCCACCCTCATGTGTGAATTGCTGCCGCCCCCCATGGAACCCCTCCAAACATACGGTACAGGTTGCATCAGGCCTATTACTATTTACTCTTATTGCGCTCATATATTTCTTAAATAAAATAACATAAAGTTATATTATACAGCATGTTATCGTTTTTATAAACTAGTTTTTATACTATTTAAAACGAAAACGGAAGCAAGTAACTGAATATGAATGAGTTAACCTGTTGTGGGTAGGACTTGGCGAGAACGCGCCTGACGTAGGCGAAGCGGAGCGTGCCATAAACGCCGAGACGATAGCCGTAGCGAACCCCCACATCGATGGATTTATAACGGATCTTCACATAACCATGGAAATGATCGATCAAAACAGTCGTATGTCTCCCATACCCATTTTCGGCTTTGACAATCTTTTCGCAGCTGGTATGGTATCCATACCAGCTCCGAAAAGGTCGTCAATAAGATGAATCGCTTGTTCCTTATCTAGCTTTATAGGTCCTGTAAACCGCCTCTATTGCTGCTACTGCTCCCGTCGCCAGGGTCCCTAGTAGTAATCCTTCTCCTATTACCGCTGCCGTTGCCAGTGTCGTGAATACTGCCTCGTCTACTGCCGTTCTTCTCACTCCTACTTCTACTGCCGCTCTTCCCACTCCTACTTCTACTAGCCTTCTTATCCCTCTTACTTCTACTTCTACTACTTTTACTGCAGCGAATGATCGCGCTGTTGCTGCTGCCACTGCTACTACTGCCACTGCCAATGCTACTTCTGCTACCACTATTGCTCCTCCCATGTCTCCTCTAGGGAGTCCTACGCTACTTTTTATTATTGCTGCACTTATTCCTGCTACTGTTACTATGCCTGCGAACATTGCCAGAGCTGCATAATTTACTACGTCGGCTCTAGCCCTCCCAATCAATCCAGTTTTTCTAGCCCTCCCAATCAAGTCATCCTCTCTAACCCTAATCGATGTCATTCGAGAGAGCAATGCGCTCGGATCTCGAGAGAGCAATTCGCTTGGATTAAGATCAATAGGCTGCACACAAATTGGGCAAATTGGGCGAGTTAGGTCAATTGGTTGCTCCCTTAAAGAGTCTGTGAGACACTTCCAATGAAAACAATGCAACTCTTCTGTTGCACCCTCATGCGTGAATAGCGGCTGGCGGTTCCCATAGAGGAGATCCCACTCAAAACATACGCCACAAAGTGCATTAGGACTAGCAGGAATTTGCATTCTCAGGGCAGGCTTATCACTATTGTTTGGTACTGCGCTCATACATTTCTCACACAAGACAGCATAAAGTTATACAGCATGTTATTGTTTTTATACACTAGTTTTTTATACTATTTAAAAAGAAAACGGAAGCAAGTAGCTGAATATGAATGAATTAACCTGTTGTGGGTAGGACTTGGCGCGAACGCGCCTGACGTAGGCGAAGCGGAGCGTGCCATAAACGCCGAGACAATAGCCGTAGCGAACTCCCACATCGATGGATTTATAACGAATCTTCACATAACCATGGAAATGATCGATGAACACAGTCGTGTGTCTCCCATACCCATTTTCCGCTTTGACAGTCTTTTCGCAGCTGGTATGGTATCCATACCAGCTGCGAAAAGGTCGTCAATAAGATGAATCGCTTGTTCCTTATTCAGCTCTATAATCCTCATAGATCCTCCTGCGGCCAACCTCTATTAGTCGTCCTACTGTTGCCACCGCCGCGACCCCCGCCGCCGCCGCGACCCCCAGGTTCCTTATTGCTGGTCCTGCTACTGCCGCCACTCCCATTCCCATTACCGAGAATGCTACTACTCTTGTTGCTACTTTTACTACCTCTTCTACTACCGTTCTTCTCACTCCGAATTCTACGTCTAATTTAGCTAATGCTTGCGCTACTATTGCTGCCGCTGCTGTTACTGGCACTGCCAATGCTACCATTACGTCTGCTACCATTACTGCTTCTCTCATGTCTCTTCTAGTGAGGTCTACACTACCTTTCATTATTGCTGTAGTTATTTGTGCTACTGTTATTGCGACTAGGAATGTTCCCAGAGCTGCATAACCTATTACGTTGGCTCTAGCCGTCTCAATCAATTCAATTCGATCGCGCAACCCGCTTGGATCAATAGGCCGCCGGCAAGTTGGGCAAGGTGAGCTCCTCCCTCCCCCTCTCTCTAAATAGTCTGTGAGACACGGCCCACAATACCCATGACGACCTGTTTCTTCACCCTCATGTGTGAATAGCTCCTTGCCGGCCAAATGCTTGTAACATATGTCACAGCGTCCATCAGGACGAGCAGAAATTTGTATTACCTGGGCAGGCGGCTTATTACTATTTTCTGTTACTGGATTCATACATTTCTCACACAAGACAGCATAAAATTATACAGCATGTTATTGTTTTTATACACTAGTTTTTTATACTATTTAAAAAGAAAACGGAAGCAAGTA
>JAGWZL010000041.1 GCA_018968815.1 Verrucomicrobiota bacterium
AAGAACTCTCCCTTAAAAGTGGAGAGATTCTCCTACTGCCAAGGGGCGGCAAGTGCCTTGCCGCAGAGGAATAGATAGCTCGGCTAACTCGGTCCTGAAGGACCGAGACTGCGCTCGAGCAGCAGTTCAAATATTTTTTAACTCAAGAAAGGGAGCGCAGTGCCTCTCAGTCTTCAAGAACTGACTGGGGCTCCCTGTTGTCAATAGGATGAAAGACCAGCTTCCAAATTAAAGGCGATTCGGATAAACTCGCCACCGATATATGAAGAGCCGACAAGCAAAAATTATAGGCACAGGGTCGTATTTACCCGAAAAAGTCCTTACCAATAGCGATTTGGAAAAAATCGTCGATACTTCTGACGAGTGGATTACCACCCGCACCGGCATGAAGGAAAGGCGCATCGCTCAGGCGGATGAGTTCGCCTCTCACATGGGCACTAAGGCGGCTCTGAGGGCTTTGGAATCGGCGAAGATCTCCGCGAGCGAGATCGATTTTATCCTGGTTGCCTCCCTGACCCCCGACTACGTGTTCCCGAGTACGGCGTGTCTGATCCAAAGCGCTCTGGGCGCTAAAAAAGCGGCGAGCGCCGATGTGCAGGCTGCCTGCACGGGTTATCTATACCTTCTTTCTATGGCCAAAGCTTTTATTGAAAGCGGCCAATACAAAAATATCCTTGTCATCGCTGCGGAAAAACTCTCTGTCATCACCAACTACAAAGACCGCTCGACTTGCGTGCTCTTCGGCGATGGAGCGGCCGCCTGCGTGATCTCTGCAGAAGGGAAGGGGCTGGCCATTGAAAACATTCAGCTCGGGGCCGACGGCGATCTGGCCGAGCTCATCGTCATGCCGGCAGGCGGCAGCCGCAAACCGGCGAGCGCAGAAACGGTTGCCAATTGCGAGCATTTTATTAAAATGGCTGGCAACGAGGTGTTTAAGCAGGCTGTTCGGAGAATGGAAGCGGCTTGTAAAGATTGTTTAGAAGGGGCGCGCCTGACTGAAAACGACATCAGCTGGCTGATCCCTCATCAGGCCAATTCGCGCATCATCGATGCGATTGCGAAGCGCTTTGAGCATTTGCCGTCGGAGCGGATTTTTAAAACGGTCCAAAAGTATGGCAATACGTCCGCCTCATCGATTGGAATTGCCCTGGATGAACTGCTCAGGACGCATCCGCTCAAGTCGGGAGAAAAGATTCTTTTAACAGCTTTTGGCGCGGGGCTCACGTGGGGCGCTGGGATTTTAGGTGGCTGAATGAGATACGCATTTCTCTTTCCAGGGCAAGGCGCCCAAGCAGTGGGCATGGGCAAAGATTTTTACGACTCTTTTGCCACCGCTAAAGAGACCTTTCAGGAAGCGGATGACCTTCTCAAGGAAAAGCTTTCGACGTTGATGTTTGAAGGGCCGATGGAGAGTCTCACGGAGACCCGCAATAGTCAGCTGGCCCTTTTTGTCCATAGTATGGCCCTGTTGCGCACGCTCCAGAAGCAGCTCCCTTCGCTCATCCCCGCAGTGTGCGCAGGCCTCAGCTTAGGCGAATACACGGCGCTTTGCGCATCCGGACGCCTTCCCTTTCGAGAGACGCTGTTTTTGATTCGGGAGCGGGCGCGTTTGATGAATGAGGCGTGTGAAAAGAGGCCTGGGACGATGGCGGCTGTTTTGGGGCTGAGCGCGGATGAGATTGTCTCTGGTGTGCAAGGACTTTCTGGCGTATGGGTGGCCAATTTCAATGCGCCGGGTCAAACGGTGATTTCGGGAACGAAAGAGGGGATTGAAAAGGCCTCGCTCGTATTGAAAGAAAAGGGCGCCAAGCGGGTGTTGCCGCTGAGCGTTCATGGAGCTTTTCATAGCGGACTGATGCAAAGTGCGCAAGAGGGGTTAGCCCCTTTCCTCGATCGGGCTTTATTGCAGGAGAGCGAAACCGGTTTTGTGATGAACGTGCCTGGCGATTTTGTCACCGGCGTCGATGCTGTGCGGCAGAACCTGAAAGCGCAAGTGACCCATTCGGTGAAGTGGGAGCAGAGCATTGAAGCGATGAAAAGGGCGGGCGTAGAGTGTTATTTAGAAATTGGGTGCGGGAAGACGTTGACGGGTCTGAATAAAAAGATCGGAGTCCCTTCTGCCGTATCGATTGAAAAAATCCATGATTTGGAGGTTGTGCATGCAGCTACTTAAAGGCAAAATCGCTCTGATTACTGGGGGCACAGCTGGCATTGGGAAGGCGATTGCCTGCCTGTATGCTGAACATGGAGCCCATGTCATCATTTTGGGGACGAATCCGGAGAGATCCGCTCAGGCGATGCAAGAGATTGAAAAGTGCAAGGTGGATCCGGAGCAAAAATTTGCCAGTTTCCTCGTGAATGTGTCCAACTCGAAAGAGGTGGAAGAGCTTGTGGACAAGCTCCTGAAAGAGTGGGGCAAAATTGACATTCTGGTGAATAATGCGGGGATTACGCGGGACAATCTTCTCATGAAAATGAATGAAGAGGATTGGGATCTGGTGATGGATGTCAACCTCAAGTCGGTTTATAATACATGTAAAGCGCTCTCGCGACCGATGATGAAAGCGCGCGGCGGAACGATCATCAATATTACCTCTGTGATCGGTTTAACCGGCAATGCGGGGCAGACGAACTATGCCGCCTCCAAATCGGGGATGATCGGTTTTACCAAATCGCTTGCCAAAGAGTTGGCAAGCCGCAATATCCGGGCTAACTGCATTGCCCCAGGATACATTGACACGCAGATGACGGCTGGGTTATCCGAGCCTGTCAAAGAGGCGATCTTAAACAAAATACCCATGAGCCGAATCGGGAACCCCCGAGACATTGCTCATGCGGCGCTATTTCTCGCCAGCGACATGGCCGGGTATATTACCGGACAAGTTTTGCCTGTCGATGGCGGAATGGTGATGTAGAATGTGATGAAAACCATAGGGAAATTATGACCATACAAAAAGAAGTGATTGACATCATCGTAGAACAGTTAGGCGTTGATGTCGCTGATGTAACCCCTGAAAAATCGTTCGTTGAAGATCTCAACGCCGATTCGCTCGACCTAACCGAGCTAATTATGACTTTTGAGGAGCGCTTTGGATTCGAGATCTCTGAAGAAGACGCAGAGAAACTCAAAACGGTCGCTGATGTCGTCGATTACATCGAAAAACGAAAAGTGAACGCATAAAAAAAATGCCAGCAGGTGTTCCCTGCTGGCATTGCGTGATCAAATCGTGCTATCGGTTAAAAAATGGGATCTGGCCTGTTCCTGCGCAGTATCCGGTTCCGAACACTATGGCAGTGAAGGCGACACGCTGCAAACCATTCATAATAGAGCGGCGCGTTAGTTTTGGTAGTTCGGGTATCCGCTTCACGAATTCTTTCCACAGATGTTGACGCAACGTTTGCGGTCCTTGCAACGTACGATTCTCTAAGAGAGCATTCACAACCGATAAATGTTCCACCATTGAGGCTACTTGCCTGCATTCGTCGAGCAATGTGGGGTCCTTGATAGCCTCTTTTAAAGGCATCTCACTGCTGTTCAGATCGTTTATTTTGTTTGTCAGCTCTTTCTGGGCTTTCTCGAGAGTGCCGCGAAAAGCGCTTGCTTCCATTTGTGTCAAACTGAATATCAGTTTGCGAGCCACCGCTGCCGCGTTGATGGCTAAGTGCCGTACGTTCTCATCATTACGCGTATACACTCCATTCGGCATCTCTGAATCGAGACGAGTATACGTTTTACCACCCATCGATACCCGACCATCATCTATCAAGGCCTCTAAGGCATCGAGTACTGGTGTGATGGGCCTTTCTACTTTACTTGTCATAAACAAACCTATGTTAATTATATTGTTTTTACGAATATAAATTATACTACATTATACATTAAAATTAAACGTAAATTAAACAATTGATAACAACTAAAATATTTACTTTAGAGGGTGTCTATAAAGTAAGGTTCAGTCTTTTTTAGGGTTCTTTTGAGGCGAAAATTGGCCAAAATAATCCCTAAAAATGACGAACCCTTACTTTGTAGACACCCTCTTATGGATTCAGGATCTGGAAGCAAAGGAGGTGGATATCTTCCTTTAAATGGATCCGTTTGGTGGCGAAGGCGATTTCCTTCTGGAGCATGGAAACCGTTGTTTCTAGGCCATCTGAGGCGAAAATCTTCAGGACTTTGGCCAGAAGCTCGGCTATCCCGTTTTGTCCTTTGAAAAAGCGGGTCAGGCCCTGGTTGAAGAAAAAGAGATAATCCCCGGAATCGACCTTCAAGGCGCCCTGACTTAACTCTAAAAATTTCTTGTCATCGAGCGACCAGAACAGGGGAGGGTGGGGGCCTTTGACTTGGATGTTCGAGAGGGTTCTGTCGAAGAGCAGCGAGGTGTGGGCCTCCCCGAAGGAACCCTTCGACAATTTGTATTGCGTGAGCAATTGGTACATCCCTTCAAACCCCTCTTCTTCGGCTTCGGCGAGGTGGATCTGGAATAAATCGGGATTTTCCAATTTGGGGAAATCGAGCAAAAGCCCTCTGGGGCTTTCTGAGAAAAAGGTGATCGATTTGACGGCCATGGCATCCGACCTGCATTCATCGATGTTCTTTTGCAGCATCATGTGTTGCAGCAGCATGGCGCATTCGTATTCCCCGTACATCCTCTCTCTCACGAGTGAATTTTCTCGTAAGCGGTTGATATTTTCGTGCAGGCATTCGCTCATCGTATTCAATGTATTGGCCAGTTCTGCGATTTCCTTAGGACCGCTCACTTGGACCGATTCTCCGTAGTGGCCTGCTGCGATGGCGAGCGCCGAATTGTTCAATTTCTGGACCGGGTTGGAGATCTTATTTGCGATCAAGAACAGGGTCAAAATCACAACCAATATCGTAAAGCCTGCGCAGAAAATAATCAGAAACAGGCTTTCGTGGAATTTTTTGTCGATGAGACTCACATGGATATCGGCGGCCATCAGTCCCATGATGTATCCATTGGAGTCAAACATGGGCGCATAGCCTGTGATGACTTTAGTGCCCTCTTTGCCTATGTAAATGGGCGTGATGTGCAGTTTTTTGGGGATCATCTCTAGGTCGGGTGAGTGGATGGGCACCAAATAGAGCCTTGTGACTTGGAGTTGTTCCCGGATTTTCTCGAGCTGCTCTTCATTCGGGTGCATGGCTGCCGTGCTCACGACAGCCGATTTGAGCCGTGTCCGAAACCCTTCGACGATCTCTTTATGCCAGTTCACCGCAAGGAGCGCCGACACAAGCGCGATGCTCGACACGAGTGTGGGCAGCAAAAACAAAAGCAGCCGGGTGCGGATCTTCATTTTTCGGCTCCGATCCACCGCAAGTGTCTACACGGCAATTGCTGAGAGTAGGCTTGCAGCAAGGTGACCGCCACGGAGGGGCACTCTGAAATCACCGAAAGGAGGTGGCTTCTCGACAAGGTGAGAAAGAGCGTATCGCTTTTGCAAACGGCGGCATAGCCTCTCGGCAGTTCATTGAAGAGCGATTCGTCGCCAAAATATTCGCCGGCGCCCAGTTCGCACAGCAGTCTTCTGTCCGCATCGAAAATCTGCACGGAGCCAGAGGCGATCAAATAGATCCGATTGGCGACTTGTCCAGGCGTGAAGACTTTTTCATCCTTGTCGTAATCGTCCTCGTGCAGCTTCTCGGAAATCGCAAGGAGGATTTCTAGATCGAGATCTGAAAACAGACGCGTCTTCTTGAGAAAAAAGGCTTTTTCAATCAAACTTTTCATGTTTCTAACAACTCATATGCAAATTGGTGAAAGGATTCATCGGAGTGCTTCATCTGCTCGCGCAGCTGCTCGCGCCAATTGGGCATTTGCAGTTTTGCTTTCAGCCGCACTGCGACAATGCGATCAAATAGGGTCGGCGACTGCTCCATTTTCCCAAGCAGCTCCGAGAGGCTCAATTTCGGATAATCGCCTTGCCATCTCAAGCACGCCGCCATTTTCTCCTCAAGAGGCAAATCATCGACGAGCGGGGCGATCAGCTTAAAAATCCGCACATCGCACGTTTTTTCCAAACTCTCGACGGCATGGGAATGGACTTTCTCATTGCGGCTATGCAGCGCCCTGACGAGGAGTTCTGGATCTTCCAAGGAACCGGCGGCCCCCAAAAGGTGGATGATGAAGTCGATCACCGATTGATAGCCGCTCAACAGGGCGCTCTGCAACATTTCCAAGTCGTAGAGCGGATATTGATGTTGGATCGTGTGGCCAAAATAGAAGTAAAAATAGGCCCGCTCAATTTCGATATCGAGGATGTCGATCAAATTCGCTTGTAGTTGAGGCAATGCGAGCCTGCCCAAAATTTTTCCCGCAAGGAGTCTGGCCCTTTCGGGCAGCGCGATGTCTTTGGTCAACGTCAAAAGCAAGGGGACGATTTTGAGTCCCATCTGCACCAAAATCTCTTCGGTTTTGCGCCTTTCGTTCGGCCGAAAATGGACGCTTGCGAGCAAAATGTCTTTCGTCGTTGTGGAGTCTGCGATTTTCCCGAGCGCATCTAAAATGCTTAAACGGAACACATTGTCTCGGGCCGATTCGAGCTCCTCGATGAGCGAGGGGGCGTGTCTTGCGAGCCGTTTATCGGCCAGGCGCGCGATGCACCGGGCCGCCGCCCGCTTGACCACGATGGCTTCGTGGGACAAATAAGGCAAGGCCCTTTCGATCGATTCGATGGTGTTTTCTTCGGCCAAGATGTCGAGTCCCATGCTGATCTCATCGATGCGGGTCGATTTGAGCATCAGGTCGAGTTTTTTGGCGGCAATGGTGCGGTTGAGCGCGGCATAATCCAAGGATTGGTTGGCGAGCGATTTTTTCATGGTCAGGATCGCAGCGCCCCGCAAGAAAAGATCGGGATCGTCCAGATCGTCTTCAGCTTTTTCGGGGTGGTGCAATCCCTTTTTCGCAAGATAGAGATAGGCCCATTTCGCCAGTTCCGGCGACTCATTTTCATTCGTCCAGCTATCGACGAGTTCGATGACGCGCGAGTCGAGCGTCACGGGGGAGCTTTCGAGCAGGCGCAAAAAGTGGATTTTGGAGACGGTGCCAAAACGTCTGGCGACAGATAAAATTTGGGGCAAGCTCTCTCCGAGCTGCAGCAGCGCTTCGATGGCGAGCAGCTGCGTCTCCTCGGAGGGGGATCTAAGCGCCTCCAAGATATCTTTTTTCGATTCTTTGCTCTCCCTGCGGGTGAAGGAGGCGAGCCATCCTTTGAGCCGCCTTTCGAAATGGAGCGCATTGTCTTTCAAGTTGAGGATGATGGCTTTTGAGTAAATGGCTCTGATGATCAGGGCGAGCACGACAAAGATCGCGGTCAAAATCAGTCCGAGCAGCCGGCTTTGCTCGGAAATGGCGAAGAGCAAAAGGGCGCTTAGCAGCATCCCGATCGGCTCGAAGAACGAGTCGTTGATGATCCGCACTTTGGACTTGAGTTTTGTGGGTACTGCGTTTGATAAGAGATTGAAGCAGTTGTCTTCGACCGTGAAGAGGATGCCATCGACGGCGACAAGTCCCAAAATGGCGAGCCACATGGCGTCGTGGAACACCCATCCTGAATAGACCCCGATAAAAAAGAGCGGGGTGATCAAAATGACGTTATTGAGTCCCATTCTTCGGACGAAGCGGCTATAGAAGAAGATGCCAAAAAAGATGTTGCAGCAGGAGATGAGGGCTCTGCATTTGCCTAAGAACACGGCGATTTCGCCCTCTCCCACGAGGGTGCCCGATGTTTTGAAAAACCGGCCAAACGACTCCATGTAGTTGAATTCGGTGACGGTGATGAGGAGCTGGACAAAGAGGCTCATGAGGAGGAGGACGAGGGCAAATTTGGAGCGGGTGATGAGGCGAACGACCGAGGCGAATGAATCCCTGCTTCCCGAAAAGACCCCTTCCATCGTGTCGTCATGGACCGCTTTGGCCTTCAGGGCGATTTTTCTCGCCTCGTACATGCCGCAGCCAATCGATGCAGCGGCTGCGAAAAGCAGTGCGGAAAAACCAATTTTATCAAGAAATAAATGGATAGCGGTGCCTGACAAAATGGTGCCAAAAAAGTAGGCGGCGCTATAGATCGAGTAGACCCGTTTGGCGTCCTGTAGATCATGGTATTGATCGGTAAACGTCCAGGAGCAGGCGATCATGACGGCAAAGAACATGCGGGAGGCGATCTTGAGGCACACCCAAAACCAGTTGGGGGGGGAGCAGCCGATCAGAATCGCCGAACCTACGCAAACGAGGGCGCCGAGCGCCATGGCGGTGGTCAAAATCCGATAGGGGCTTGTCGATTTGAGGCTATAGAGGACGAGCGAGGAGACGGCGATCATGCCGAGCGCAATCGACAGATAGACGGCCGGCAACCTTTCGGCGCCGATCTTTTCCAAGAATAGGCCATCGCTGAGCGTGTCTAAACAGGAGCTCCCAAAAGCCCAAAAAATGGCCAGTTTGGCAAAGCGCAAAGCGAGGGTTCCTTCCCCCGGATATAAGCCAAAAGCTCTATGCAGTAGTTTGAGCAACTTCCCCCTCGAAAATCATGGCCTCATTGTACGGCAAGGGGGGAATTTTAATTAATGATATTCGTCGAGAGAAAGAAGACTGCTGATCCATTCGCCGATCTGTCTGAGGATTTTTGGATTTTGGACGTGTCCCCATTTCGAAACGAGCCGTTCTTTGCTGATGCACCGAAGCTGTTCGCACATCGCAAAACAGGGCTCTTTGACCCCGCCGTCTTTCGGTACAATGAGAATATGACAAGGAATTTTTTTATCCCGACTGGTGAACGGCACAATGATGATTAAACCGGCGGGACCCTGATTGAACGTGTCGTTGGACACAATGATGGCAGGCCGTAATTTTTTGCCAATCTCTCTCCCTCGCGTCGGATCGGGATCGAACAGCCAAACATCTCCTCGTCTGATTTCAATCGTTGTCAAGCCCATCTTCCGAAGTATGTTCCCATAGAGAACGTTCTTTTAATTCGGCGCTCCAAGCTTTTTGATCGCTCCGTAATTTTGCGTAGGCTTCGTTGACCTTTTGAATTCTCCATTCCCGATGATAAGCCATCACCGCATGCTCAATGACAGAGATCTGACTTTCTCCCGTATCGCGCACAATCTCTCGGATGATTTTTTTTGATTTATCGGTGATTTTCGCTGGCACAGCCATCATGGACCTCCTACCCAAAAGTATACCATTTGGTATACTAAATAGGCTATTTATTTCCTAAGTCACTCAAAATAAGAGGCCAACGAAATTTCCATAGGCAGTAAATTTTCTTTGACCTATACTTCGACTTATGAAAATTTCTGAAATGCATCTGGGATTTCTGGGTTTTGGGCATATGGCGCAGGTCATTTTCCAAGCGATTGATCATGCGAAGCTGATCCCTCGTTCGCAGGTCAGTTTCATTCGGCGCGATCCGCAGAAGATGCGGGAGAATGAGAAGACGTTTGGGATCACCTCGACCAGTTTGGAGCGGCTGCTCAAGACGAGCGATCTGATCATTTTGGGGGTGCGGCCTCATCAGGCCAAAGAGGTGTTAAGCCAGATGAAAGGGATGGACCCTGCCAAAATGGTGGTAACCATGCTTTCTGGTATTCATATAGCCACTTATCGAAAATATTTGAAAAATCCGCTCGTCCGGGTGATGCCGAATACGGCGTCCGAGGTGGGCATGGGAATGAGTGTATTCAGTTATGCCGATGCACCGTCTGAAGTATTTCGGAGCCTGACGCATCTCCTGTTTTCCTGTATGGGGGAGGTGATTGAGTTGCCTGAAGCCATGATGGACATTTCTGTGGGGATTTCTGGCAGCGGCCCTGGTTTTGTGTTTCGCCTTATTGAGGCGGCGGCGCGCGAGGGGGAGAAGAGGGGCATTCCCTACAAAGATGCGCTTACAATGGCTGCGCAGACATTTATGGGTGCAGGCAAACTGGTTCTAAAAAAAGGAAATGTGCAAAATCTATTGCTTCAAATTGCCACTCCGAACGGCACAACGGAGGCGGGTCTTAAAAAAATGAGCGAGCTGAAAATCGACGAACACTATCGAGAAGTCATCAGCGCCGCTACAAAAAGATCGAAAGAACTCTCCGAAGAATCTTGAGAAAAACTTTTTTTCGTTGTAAAAAGGATAGAACATTTTAAATTCACGTGGGCTTATGCAAAAACGAAAATTAATCATTATTGGATCGGGGCCTGCAGCGCATACGGCTGCTATTTATGCGGCGCGCGCGAATCTTGCGCCGCTGCTTTATGAGGGTTTTCAAGCGGGGCCTGCTGGCGGGCAGTTGATGACGACGACGGAAGTGGAAAATTATCCTGGATTTCCGAATGGGATTATGGGGCCGGAATTGATGGACAATTTCCGTGCGCAATCGGTTCGATTTGGAACCCATATTCTCACTGAAGATGTGGAGTGGGTCGATCTGTCCAAACGTCCTTTCAAAATACACGGCTCGAATACAGAAGTGTTGGCTGAGGCGTTGATCATTGCGACGGGCGCTACGGCAAAACGGCTCGACATTGAGGGTGCGCGGGATGGGGAATTTTGGCAAAAAGGGGTGACGGCGTGCGCTGTTTGCGATGGAGCGGCTCCTATTTTCCGGGGTCAACCGTTGTTTGTGATTGGGGGAGGGGATAGCGCTGTTGAAGAGGCGACCTTTCTCACGAAATATGGGAGCAAAATCTATATTGTGCATCGGCGCGATGAGTTGCGCGCTTCAAAGATTATGGCGGAGCGGGCGCTCAAGCATCCTAAAATTGAAGTCCTCTGGAATTGTGTGATTGAGAAGGTGATGGGCGATTCGATTGTGCGCAAGGTGCAGATTAAAAACTTGCAGACGGATCAAGTGGAAACGCGACCTGCGGGCGGCGTTTTTTTTGCGATTGGCCATCAGCCAAATACGGCGTTTCTCAAGGGGCAGTTAGAGCTCAATGAGGTGGGGTATATTCGTGTGAAAAATGGCTCGATGGCGACATCTTTGCCTGGAGTGTTTGCGGCTGGAGACGTGCAAGATCCGACGTACCGGCAAGCGGTGACGGCTGCGGGCACTGGCTGTATGGCGGCGCTCGATGCAGAAAAATGGCTGAATCACATGGGCATTGAATGAAAAAGTGGATCCTTCTTTGCTTGCCTCTTCTCGCATCTGCGCTTGAGATGCAGCCTTGGTTTGGCGAATGTTTGGAGTTTCATTTTTTGGGCAGCTATGCCTATAGCTATTTTGACCGAGTGCAGAAGGGAGTGCCGCAGCTGACCAGCACCTTTACCTCGAATGTGGTCGATTTCGATCTCGATTTTTCTCCGACTCCTGAGTGGAGCGTGGACACTGAGCTGCAGGTGGCCGATACAACGCAGCAGCATTTCAATTTTCGCAGTTTAGCGTTTCAAGCGCGGTATCTTTGGTTGGATGATATTTTGGGGGACCGGATCAGTTTGGCTACCGGCGCCAGCGCTCGGTTCACCAACACAGATAGTTTGCGCGATGTGAGCTGTCCTTCGCATGCCAATTTTGACTTTGAGGTGAATTTGGCTTTTGGCAAGGAGTTTGACCTTGCAGAAATGTGGGCTTGGCGGTTTTGGGGCTATGGTGCGGTGGGCCAAGCCAATCGCGGCTCGCCTTGGGTGAGAGGGATTCTTTCATTAGAAGCCAATTACGATGATCGACACAAATTTGCCATTTTTGGCGATGGCGGAAATGGGTATGGGAGACACACGACTGTGTTCATCGATCATTTCCATGG
>JAGWZL010000042.1 GCA_018968815.1 Verrucomicrobiota bacterium
TTGTATTTTGCAATTTCCTGCTCCCTGCTTCGCAGCAAATTTTCAAGTACTGGAGCTAAAAATTTTATGCTCCGGCCGTTCACCAAAGACTGTTGGATGAAGTGGCATGCAGGCCACATAATTCCCTGATCAAATAAAACCTCTCTGGGAAGAGGGCAGTCTCGAAGAAGATAGTAAAAATACGGAAGATCATCTTTTTTCGGCTCAATCAAATTAGAGCAGCTATCAGTAGCAATCATGGATGCCATGTTGAGTCCATTCCTGCCACCCCCAAATGACAGCTTAAAAATCCTTCCTACTATATCAGAAGTTAGCCAAACAGGCGTCTGCTTCTCATCGCTACGGTTGCCAAACCTTGCAACGAATCTGGTCGCAAAATCGAACATCCTCTCGCTCCGCTCCGGCTCATCTCTGTTTTGTATCGATTTCAAAGCACGGGCAATCCGAAGCTGCACAATCATATTACAATCATGAAATTTTTTATTGACTTGTCCGAACTTCGTAAGGAGCGACTCTTCATCGACACGCTGGAGAATTTCACGTGTTACGACATCCCAACAGAGCGAGTCAAAATTTGACTTATCAGGGCGCGAGTCAAAATTTGACTGATCTGTCACGTCAGTGGTTACCACAAAAACCTCATATTATTTTTTATTAATGCCAAACATTATATAATATTCGTTTAATTAACGCAACAAAAAGTTTTTACATACTTCTAAAAAAATCACTATAATTTCATCTTTGTTTCTTTCATCCACTTCCATAGGCGTTCTATCGGATTGAGATTGGGGGGCTATACGGGGGCAAGCAATACAGTTGCGCTCGTGAGGTCTTCAGGTGAACCTATGTAGACAACCCTCTAAGAAATGGCGGCGGCGCTGCCGATGATGGAGATCTGCACCCAAAAATCGCGCTCATCGAGGATGACTTCCTCTTCATTCGCGACGCGCAAGCGACCAAATCGCCGCATGGCTTCAGGATATAGGTTAAGGTAGCCCTATTCGGCGTTTGCAATATGCATAGAAAGACGCACATTCAGGATTGGCTCCATTCAGGGCTCCAAGCAATGCAGACGCCCATATGTTCAGGAAATCCCGTTCTAAGTCAGCAGTCAACCGCCGCTCCACAACAGGTTTGCCTGCTTCTAGTTCTGTCTTGTATTTTGCAATTGCCCGCTCCCTGCCTCGCAGCAAATTTTCAAGTACTGGAGCTAAAAATTTTATGCTCCGGCCGCTCACCAAAGAGCGCTGGATTTGGTCGCATATGAACCACATAGTGGGCGTATCCAATAAAAGCTCTCTGGGAAGAGGGCAGTCTTTAACAAGAAGATCGTAACAATACGGAATATCATCTGGGTCTTCCCGCGCAATCGTGCACACCTCAGAGCCTCTAGGAACCGCGAGGCGTTCAGTGTTGATATGTCCATGCTTGCAATACCCAAATGACAGCCTAAAAATCTTTTCTACTATCTCAGGATTCAGCCAAACAGGCGGCTGCTTCTCCGCCCACTTCTTATCGCTACGGTCGCCAACCTGTACAATGACACGCTTGCCAAAGCCTGCACTGAAGTTGAGCAAAAACTTGAACACGGCGAACTCCCGCTCCTCCGATATCCATTCTTTTTCTATCCGTTCCAGAGCATCGAGAACCTCAATAGGCGGCGCCATGATCCTACACTCATACTTATGCCATTCTTTGCTGACTAGTCCGAGGCTACGGAGCGACCTTCTATCTAAATACGAGCAGATCTCGTTTGCTTTGATCGGCCCAGGGAGACATTGAAGCGTTGACTCTGTAACGGACACAAAAACCTCATATTATTTTTTGCTAATGCCAAACATTATATAATATTCGTTTAATTAACACAACAAAAGAAGTTTTTACATATTTCTAAAAAAATCACTATAATTTCAGCTTTGTTGCTTTCGTCCATTTCATAGGCGTTCTATCGGATTGAGGTTGGGGGCTATACGGGGGCAAGCAATGCAGTTGCGCTCGTGAGGTCTTCAGGTGAACCTATGTAGACAACCCTCTAAGAAATGGCGGCGGCGCTGCCAATGATGGAGATCTGCACCCAAAAATCGCGTTCATCGAGGATGACTTCCTCTTCATGATCCACGGTTTTGGGCCAATTTTTATCATCGATTTCAACGGTCCATTTCAGTTTGTACTTTCCGGGGGACTTTTGGAAACTCGCTTGCCCTCGATACCCATAGATATCGCGGGGCTTAAGCGGGATCGAGGCGCCAGCGAATGAGGCTTTCACAATCTTGGCTCCTTTGGGGTTAGGGTCATTATAAACCAGCACCTGCACGCGGACAAGGCTGGGCCCTTCCGGAAGTCTCTCATTGGGTCCCAAATAGGTGTTGGTATTTTGGGCGATGAGTCCCCTTCCACAGACTAGGGGGATCTCTCCTTGTTGAAAAAACAAAAACGTTCCCATGATGCAAAGTCCTGTCCCTAGAAGGAGGAGGAATTGGAAAAACCTTTGCGCGCCCATGAGCCGGATCAAAGCAGGAGGTCGAATTTATTGCAATAAAGCGCAAAACGAGTTAGAAAGAAACCATGATCCTGTTGTTGACCAGTATGCTGATCGCTGCGGCGCCTCAGACGGATGAGCCCCCCTCGAATATTCGCACGATGGCTGTCAACCGAACGCCAGAATCCAATACCGTTGCCCTCAAAATTGTCGTGCCTCAAGAGGGGCAAGTGGTGGGCACTCCCGTTTGGGTGCAGTTCCGCATCGACGGCTATGCTTTAGGGTCTGCCTCCTCCTTCGAAAGGGCCGATGAGGTGGCCGTCTCCAACTTGGGACAAACCGTTCATGTCATCATCGATAATCAACCCTATTTTGCCATTAATGAACCCGCGATCGGTCCTTTTGATGAAGCCGGCAATTTTTATAATAACAGCTATAAATTTGAAGTGCCTTACCGATTGGGAAATGGGATGCATACCATCCGCATGTTCCCTGCGCGCTCTTATGGCGAGAGCCTCAAAGGCGAAAACACATTTGCCGTCACCCAATTTTACGTGGGCAGCACAAAGCAGAATCCACAAATGGATGTATCAGTCCCCTACCTCACTTACAATGAGCCGAGTCCTATGATGCCCCTCCAAGCCGGCAAACCCGTGTTGCTCGATTTTTATATCACCAATGCAGAACTCAGTTCCGATGGCTATAAAGTGCGGCTCATCATCGACGGGAAAGCCAATCGGGTCATCACCTCTTGGCAGCCCTATTACATCTACGGCCTCAAACAGGGACGCCACACCATCCGCTTAGAACTCCTCGATAACCACAATCAAGTCGTCCCCGGCATGTTCAATAACGTAACTCAAACGATTACGGTTCAATAAGTTCAAATCTTTCAAAAAGAACGGCGCCGCAAGGGCTTGTCTCCACTTTCTGAATCCGCGGACTGCATAGCGAGGGAGAGCTCCAGTGGTAAATGGGCGCAATCGGCATCTCTTCACACAAGATCTTTTCTGCAGAGGCAAGCAGTTCATAGCGGCCTCGAGCTGTTGCGCTTTGCGTTAATAGGGAGGTGAAGTCCCGATTTTCCCAACCCGAGTAGTTTTTTAAATGATCGGCGTGCTTAAAACGGTCTAACAGGCTGATCGGATCTTCAAATTGCGCGATCCAGAAAGCGACGGCCATTTGATAATCTTTGGCCTGCAATTTTTGCGCATGTACTTTGGGTTCGAGCTGTTCCAGTCGAACGGCGACTCCCAACAGCTCTTTCCATCGTTTTTGCAGCATTTGGGCAAGTCTTTTATCGGCCTCCGTGGATCGATAGTAAAGGGTGAGGGATTCCAAGTCTTTGCGATCGATGCGTAATTCCTCAAGCGCCTTCTCAAAATGGATGAGAGCTAAGACCGGATCATCCCAGTCGAAGGAGTGTTGTGAAAAGGCGGGAGGGAGAATCGAGTGGGCGGGGATTTGTCCTCCCTGCATATCTGTTCTTTGGATCGCATAGGAAAAGGCTTGTCTCAGGTGTTTATTGTCAAAGGGAAATTGCTTTGTGTTAAAGGCGCAAAAGGTAGAGGCGGCCGAAGGGATCATCTGAATTTGATGACGCAGCTTTTCAAACGCGTCTACAGGCAATGGGGAGAGCGATCCGCCCATCCAATCGAGCTCGCCGCGCTCAAACATTTGCAAGGCTGTGCTCTCATCGGCCACAATGCTGATTTGGATCTCGTTCAGTTTCACCATGTCTGGATTCCAATACCGCTTATTTTTTTTGAGCACGATCTCATGATTGGTGTGCATGGCTTCAATTTGAAAGGGGCCGCTCACCTTGGAAAGGTCTTCTGGCGCCGCCAAAAAGCTCGGGAAGGCGGTCAAGGCGTAAAAGTAGGGGGTCGGCCGTTCCAGTTCGACCGCTAATGTGTGCGCATCTAACGCTTTGATGCCTACCTCTCCTCCTTCGCCCCGAGCGCATTTTTCTGCATTTTTGATCGGATAGAAAAGAAAGGCGCAAGGACCTTTTTCGAGGATAATTTCTTTCCAAGAGCGTTCAAAGTCATAGGCGGTGATCGGCGTGCCATCCGACCACTCGGCGTCCCGCAGATGAAACAGATAGAAGATATCGTCTTTGACTTCGACGCTTTTCGCGAGCGCCTGTTCCACGCAGCCGTGAGAGGTGCAGCGGGTCAGGCCTTCATACATCATGCAGATGAGAGTGGAAGAGACAAAATCGGAGGCTTTGCGCGGATCTAAAGAGGTGGGATGTGTATAGAAAGACAAATGGAGGCGCTTTTTGGCCAGCTGGGGATTGGAAGCGCACCCAATCAGGAGGAGTAAGCTCATAAAAAAAACTTTCATCTTAACCCCCTTTTTTGTAAGTTGAGAAGTATAGCATAATGGGTATTCGATGAAAATCCTCAAGATCTTCGGGATCAACTTTCTCTTGGTGTTTTTTGCCAATTATGTCATTCCCGGTATTCAGGTGATGGACCAGACCAAACTGCCTCACATTCGAGGAGATCTCATCATGGCGCTTGGGCTCGCTTTTTTGAATACTTTGATTTTGCCTATTTTAAAAATGCTAGGTCAGGCCACTGCTGTTAAAATCGCGATTCTTGCCGTGGTTTTAAACTTTGCTACCTATGCCGTCATTCGATGGGTGCCGGTGAGCATCGGGATCATGAATATCGAGGGGTACCTGATGGTATCTCTGGTTGTGTCCATTGGCAGCTTTTTGACGAACTTCTTTGAAATGAAAAGGCAGAAAAAAGGGATGCTTCCTCCATGAATTATTTGCGCAGTCTGTTTCTCAATTTTCTGATTGTATTTTTCATTGATCGGGTATCGCCTGGCGTGGAAATTCAAAATTATGAAAATGTGCCAAATATTGGGGCCGATATCTTTTTTTCTCTTGTCGTCGGCTTTCTCAATGCTTCTGTCTATTTCTTTTTTACGCTCTTGGAGCTGCCGATCACGAATCTCAAGCTTGGGATCACTACCTTCATCATCAGTTTTGGGGCGTTTCTGATCATTGCCCTTGTCCCTTTTGGCGTGCGTATCGTAAGTCCTTGGGGCGTAATCATTGGCGGACTCGTGGTATGGCTTGTTGCCTTTATGGCAAACCACCTCGAATGGAAACACTACAATCAAGTGTAGGGATCTATACACAAATGAACTCAAAAGTTGGCCCAAAACCACGATTGAGGTGAAGTCTTTGTACTCGTGGCAAGGTCAACGGTAGGAACGATACAACGATAAGAACGATAAAAAATTTACGGAGAAGTCAAAACGGTATTGGTTCCTCGGAAGCTTTTTCCTCATCAAAATATTCTTCATTGCTCTGCAATCTACGATGATTTTTTCAGATTCTTTTTTCATCGTTCTTATCGTTGTATCGTTCCTACCGTTGATGTTGGCCATGGATGCACACAGTTCAGGCCACAGCCCCGGGTGCTCCTATAGCGCGAAATTTGTCCCCTACCCGGCTCCTCAGTGACTGGCCTAACGCTGATTCTGCCGCAAGGCTCGAAAACACTGCAAAAAAACCCATGATGGCCGCAGTGAGAACCGCTCACATTTTGAACAAATCGGAATGAGTCCCTGTTCTCACAAATAGGATTTCCTTATCGTCCACTCGGTAGATCAATAGCCAATCAGGTTCAATGTGGCATTCCCTGTGGTCTTTGTAGTTTTGGCTCAGCTTGTGATCCCTAAATTTTGGATCCAAGGGTTCTTCGTTGATTAGCTTAAGAATCACCTTTTTCAGCTTCGACAGATCGCGCCCCCTCTTCTCGCACAGCTTGACATCTCTCTTGAACTGAGTGGTTCGGCTTTGGATCAACATTAGAGGGTATCTACAAAGTAAGGGTTCGTCATTGTAGGTATCCTCTTAGATGCCTAAATCATCAAAGAATGATTCTAGGTTTTTAAACTTTTTGATTCCTTTGCCGCTTTTTGACTGCTGGAGGGCTTTTTCCGTCACCTTATTGGGTTTTCTATGCATATACTCTTCGACGCTCAGCAACACCAAATCTCTCATAGTAGTCCCCAATATGGAAGCGGCAGTTTTAAGCCTTTGATGGGCAGATCTTGGAAGATCGATCGTTAATCGAGTCGTTTTGGTAGCCATAGATTTCTCCGGTTTCCTACCCTTTTACCACAAAACACGGAAATAAGGAAATCTGTAAATTTTCTCTCTTAGGAATGGGGCTCAGCAGGCTGACGCATCGGTCCCGTCCGTTAATCGACTTCTCGTTGTTTGGAGGGGGATTTGAGAAGGGTGCTGGAAGCGAGGATCAGGGAGATTGTGGCGAGAAAATAAAAGATCCCGCTCGACCCAAAATAGAGCATGGAAAGAGGCGCCAAAAGCGGACCTAAAATCGCTCCCACCCCGTAGGACAGAACAAATCCTCCCGTCGCCGCAACAATCTCGCTCTCTTTGACCTTCTCACACGTATACGCCATGCTCACAGGATACAGCGTAAAAGAAAACCCGCCAAAGAAAAATGCCAAAATATAGAGCCATAGACTCTTCTCTAAAGTCGCAAGCAAAAGACACAGAAGAGCGGTGATCAGGCTCACAACCCGGATGACCAGCCGCCGATTCCCCCGATCCGCAAAGCGCGCCACAGGCATCTGCATCAAAAATCCACCAAAAATAATCGTCGCCATAAAGGTCCCAATCTCAGATAGACTCATCCCAATCCCATTCGCAAACACCGGAATAATCCCATACGTCACGGCTAACACGATCCCAGAAACAATCCCCCCCAAAAAACCAAGAGGGGAGAGCCGAATCAATTGCAATAGATTCAGCTGTACAGGCGCTGCGCTCAGCTGAGGACTCGCAATTTTGCGCACAGTCAAAGGAAGAACCGAAAACCCGATCAGGGCGGCAATCGTTAAAAAAGGAAACATCGATCTCGGATCAGACACATTGATCAACAACTGACCCAATGATAAAGCACAATACAACACAGCTAAATAAATCGATAACGCGCTCCCCCGCATGTTGGGAGGACTCGTCATCAAAAACCAACTCTCAATTACAATAAAGACCCCAGCAATGCTAATCCCCCCCAAAAGCCTCAAACACGACCAATACAAAGGATGAATCCAAAGACTTTGCAAAAGAACTAACAACGCAAGCGAAAGAGCAAACACCACAAAAGAAAAAATGTGGCCCACTTTGGAAATCCACCGGTCTATCTTCAATGACCCAATCAAAATCCCCACATACATCGCCGATGACACCATCCCAATCTTCTCAGGCGAAACATGCTCCATTTCAAGCCTTAATGAAGTAAACGTATTGAATAACCCACTCCCCATCATCAAGAAGAACAGGCTCAATAAAGGCGCAAATAAGGCTCGAATCAAGTTCATCATATATACCCCTATCTTCCCATAAATGGCTTTTCCGTCCAGGGAAAATCTGTAAGTTAATGATTGTTAGTGTGTTATATATTAATTGAATTAAATAATTGTTTGTATCATAATTAAATTATGAAACAGAAGGTAAAAGAAGTAATTGATATTCAGGATGCGATGGATAATTTAGCCGCCATTGCAAGCATTGAATTACAAAATCCGCCTCCTTTAGGGATTGTGAAGAAACACAGGATCGTCACGACGGAAGAGGAGTTTGGCTCTGATACTGTGGAGTGGGTGAGTGGGGAGGGGCCGCAGACGATTTTGGATATTTTGGATCTGACCTATCGGGCGATCCATCAGCATCTGATGAAGCTCTATGAAAACCCGGAGATGAATTGGGACAATGAGAAGACCCGCAAGGGGATTGCGGCGATGATGGACTTGGTGGGCGAGTCGGCTCAAAAGATGGATGCCTATTTTGCTTTGCGGTTGGGGAAGGCGCTAGAGGAGTCGATTGCTCTCAGAGAAG
Source organism: Verrucomicrobiota bacterium (assembly GCA_018968815.1). GTDB lineage: Bacteria > Chlamydiota > Chlamydiia > Chlamydiales > SM23-39 > REEB52. The sequence continues at coordinate 8,373 of JAGWZL010000042.1, forward strand.
AATTTAAGGGGCTGCAACGGTTTTATTCGAAGCATTTTGTGTCTAAGTTCTCGAATGGCGTCGAGGGGGATAAGGTTTGGGAGGAGGAGTGGGACGAGAATTTGGAATCGGAGCTTCTTGATCTCTCCAAAACGGGTCTCAAAGACTTTGAGGTGGTCAAGCAAGATAAGGAGTACGAGCTTTTTTACATTCGGAATGAGAATGGAGAGCCCTATTTCAATATGGAGTTACTGCGCAATATCAAATTGAGCTGCGATTTTGACCTCAGTGTGGAGGAGTTTGAAGAAGATCCTCTTCTCAAAGTGCGGGCGATGCAGGATCGGGATTTGCATGCGACGGCGGGCCAAATTCTGGGCGAGTGCCATCCGGCCATCTCAGATTATTACAAAATAGCGCGGAAGATGGAGGGGGATGAGCTGGTGCAATCGCTGGGCATGGCTCTCTTGGCGCTTTGTTTAGCGGGCAATCCGCGCAATCTTTTACAGAACACGGTGGGAAAGAGCTGCTGGCAGTACTTTGATGATTTTCACCGATTTTTACGAAGAGCGATGCGCACAACGGAGTATCAAAAACTCATCGCCTATCCGCCCGATTCAACGGATAAGAATGCCCATTTGCTGATCTATTTGACCCATTCCCTGGCTCGCTCTTTTTTTGAGAGAGTGGGCGGCGTTAAACTGGAATCGATCGGACTCATCCACAGAACGATGCGCAGAGGAGAAGAAATCAAACAGAAGCGGGGATCTCATATTGCGAAAGGGGAGACGATCTGGAATCAGTTTCTCATCGACGATGAAAAGTTGCGCACCCTTTTAGCTAAATTTCCGAATGGGCCGCTCTTTAAGATCTTAGATTTAATCCGAGAAGAGCAGGATGAAGATGTGGCGATTCCTTTTGATCCGATTGGCCAGGAAAATCTTCCTGCGCGGCTCTACAACATTGAGCGCAAAGGCCATTTCATCGATGTGATCCGCTTGCCTTCGCCCACCCGTCAAACCATGATCAATAAAGTGGAAATCATCGACGAATTTAGGGGCTTTTTACGAGCGCTGCCGCGAGACAAAAAACATCTCCTCATCAATCTGCAAGATCGCACCTCCTGGAAAGAATTTGCGAGGAGCCGCGCGCTGGAAGCGTTGCAGTTCAATGCGGAATTCAACGAGCATCTCGTCGTGATGACGCTGCCGAAAGACACCGATTTTTACTATCAAAATAACGAGTATTTAAACCTCAATAAGGCAGATGAGTTTCTCAAAGCTTTTGCCGCCCAGTTTGAGGCGCCGGAAGAGTGCGGATATTTTTTCCCTGCACCGCTGAAGAAACAGGAGCTGTTTCATTTTACTGAAATGGCATTGCCCATGATTCACAAGTATTTTTTCAGCAATAAAAACACCCTGACGCGGCGCAATCGAGAAGATTTCATTGAGATTTTCAACCAGTTTTTGGTTTTGAAATGCATCGATATGATCGAGCCAAGCTCGATCAGTTTTACCTGCAAAGATGCGATCGATACGGGATCTGCCGCCGCAGGCGCTTTCTTCGGCTTTTTGCAGCTGCTCAGCAGCAATTTTACAGCGAAAGAAGAACAAGATTTTCTCAGGTGGCTCCTCTATACGCCGGCGCTTTTCATTCGGGAAAGGGCCATCGACCCGGAGAGATTGAATCGAACCATTGCGGCGCTCGAGCGTATCGATGCTGAAATGGGGGAAGCCGGCAAAGAGATTCTAAAAGCCTTTGGGGAATTGTATCGGTCTCAGATGTTCAAAACTCTGAGAGTCAAACATTTGTGATCACCCCAACGTATACCGAGAGTGATTCAAAAGTTGGAAAATGCCAAGGAGGCGCCCTGTTTTTGGGTCAGGCGAAGCCGGCGCCGAAGCAGCTCAACTTGAATAAGTTGAGCGATGCAGGCGGATCCCAAAAACAGTGGCTGCCGACGCTGGCAGAACCAACTTTCGAATCACGAGCGG
>JAGWZL010000043.1 GCA_018968815.1 Verrucomicrobiota bacterium
CATTATCAAATTAAACATGTTGAGCAATCCGTTTCATCGCCTCTTCGAATATCAAATTAAACATGTTGAGCAATCCGTTTCATCGCCTCTTCGAATATCAAATTAAACATGTTGAGCAATCCGTTTCATCGCCTCTTCGAATATCAAATTAAACATGTTGAGCAATCCGTTTCATCGCCTCTTCGAACACCTTTGGAAAGGGCATCGACGCATCGATGAGGCAAACTCGACGCGGGTCCGCTTTGTGAATCGCCAAAAAAGCCTCCCGAATTTTTTCATGGAACGCGATCGTTTCCGCCTCAATCCGATCTTGTTTGCGATCTTTGGCAGCCCTGAGCAGCCCTACTCTCGGATCGAGATCGAGATAGAGAGTCAATTCGGGTTCAAGGCCTTGGGAGATAAACTTGCAAAAGGCGCCGACCTGCTCCATTCCTAAACCGCGGGCAGCGCCCTGGTATGCGATGGACGAATCGTTGAAGCGGTCGCAAAGGACGATCTTCCCCGATTCTAGCGCAGGGCCAATCACCTCCAAAATGTGCTGCGCGCGCGAGGCGAGAAAGAGGGAAAACTCGGCATACGGTGAAACGGGCCCCGTATGCTGCAAGAGCATCGTCCGAATCTGCTCGCCGAGCTTGGTGCCGCCCGGTTCGCGCGTTTTGAGAACGGGGCGCCCCTCTTGGGTCAACTGCCGCGCGATCTCCTCGATCAGCGTCGTTTTCCCTGCCCCTTCTCCTCCTTCAAATGTGATGAACTTTCCACGCATGCGCCAATCATAATGGTTTGCAAAATAAATTCCATAACGTTTAACATTTTGCCGATGAAGAAAATTTTTTGCGCATTGTTGCTGTGTCTTGCGCCTCTTTGGGCCGATGAAAACATCATCCGCAAATCGAGTTTTCCCTACGTAACTGGCGATACCTGGCGTTTTTTGTGCGACTGGCGTCTCACACCCACCGAAACGTTTAATCCCAAAGATGTGAAAGCGGGCGATACGATTTTTGTCGAATACCAACTCTTGCACAAGTTCCGGAAAATGGCCCGCAAAATCAAACATCCCTTCATCGTCATCTCGCCCAATGTAGAAGGGTATTCAGATGGACCTCTGCCAGGTCCGCACGAAAAACTGCTGCGCATTCCGAATGTCGCGGGCTGGTTCGTTCAAAACCTCGATCGACCCATGAGTGATCGGCTTTTTCCCATTCCGATCGGTCTTTGCAACACGTTCTGGCAACAGGGCGATCTCAAACTCGTGAAAGAAAAAGAGAGAGACATTTTCTGTTACGTCAACTTTTCTCTCGGCACCAATTGGGACAAGAGAAAGCCTTGCTGGGATTATTTTGAAAACAAAAACTGGGCGCAAAAAAGGATCGGAAGACCTTTTCAAACCTTTCTGGACGATCTTTCTCGATCGGTTTTCGTGATCAGCCCACCCGGCAATGGTCTCGATTGCCACCGCACCTGGGAGGCGCTCTATTTCAAGTGCTATCCAGTCGTGCTCAGCTCCACTCTCGACCCTCTCTATGAGGGGTTGCCTGTTGTCGTTGTCAATAGTTGGGATGAGGTGACCGAAGAGTTGCTACTCCGAAAAAAAGCCGAATTCGATGCCCAAGAATGGGCCTTCGAAAGAGCGTATATCCCCTATTGGTTTGAAAAAGTAGAGGCGCTGCAACACCGCCTCCGCAATCAAAACGCAAGTTTCTGGAGCTGGTTTAAGTGGGGTCGTAAGTGACTGTATTCCAAGGGAACACAAGATTCCAATGCAGATCCAATGGAAAGTGAGAGTTTACATGCAAAGCGCGAGTCACTGGATCAAACCAATAGGAAGAGAACACAGGATTGAAATAAGCCGCGATTCCTGACACACGGAAAGCAGGTAGACAGCTTGCAACGTTTTGAGCCAGAGAGGAGGATTCGTACTGAGTCGCAGAATTACAAGATAGTAAAAGAATGTGTCCTCTTTCTTTTACATAATCCGTTAAACACTTAAATGGCCACCACGCACAAGGGGAGGCATCATAGAAAGGAGGGTAGAAAGCATAGTTTCGATTCAGTTTGATACCAGCATAATTACCATGACCCATGATGAGTACATTTTCAATTTGTTCTCCAAAATGCTCATAGGCGTCTTTCAAGGCGCCGCAAAAAGCATTCGTGGAATTGACCCGGTAGAAACGGGTCTTTGCATATGCATAAGGGAATTCACCCACAGGGTGTGAGGCATCGTCTTCCCCCCAGCCCCACTCTGAAGAGATTCCATCGAAAATCACGGCATTCGCGTCTTTTGTCTGCGACAGCTGATGTATAGAACGATATTTTAATACTCCCTCTTGGTCACTTGCCGATAGAGAATCAAACAACTGAGCTCCTTGATAAAGATGGAAAGCATTATAACAGCTGTTCCATAAAGACAATCCCCCAATCCCCATGAGAAGAGCGCCGCTGACACATCTTTTCAATTTTTCACTGCCCGTTAACTCTCGAGCTTGAGCCAAAGAAGCAATGCGCGATGTTCCTTCCCAAAGCGCCCCGAGGCTCCCTAGTGCACTCGCTAACAACAACAAAGAGTCCGCAGCAATCCGGTATTCTTTTGTACATGGAGACAAGCCCCACAGGTCCAGGAATATAAGGGTGGGAATCGCTATGCTTGCAACCTTTGACAACACGACACTTGGATTCCTCAGAACTTGAACCGCTCTTTCAGCCATACTTTTGATCTGACCGCTTCTGAATACGTTCGTAAAATCTTGAATCCCGCTCGCGATATTGTTTACCATGGGCAATATTATTGCGACACTAGGCACGAAACGAAGCGTTATCATCCGAGAAATGGGCCAAGGTAAGCAATTTTTTGAATATGTCCAAACGTCGCTTAATATTGCTTTAGTCGCTGAAACCATTTTGATTATCTAATTAAAAAATAATAAATAAATTATAACACATAATATAATTAACATACAATTAATAAAATTATAATAATTAAATAGGGGGCTTGGGGTCGGTTTTTGGGGGTATACACTATCAATTAAAGATTTGATTTGATATCCTTGCCTCTACAGGAGACAGATCAAATGCACGGCCTGAAGTTTCTCGATCCTAAGAATGACATGGCCTTTAAGCGGATTTTCGGCACGGAGAAAAACAAGCCGATTCTCATACATTTTCTGAATGACATCTTGGACTGTAAACGGCCGATCGAGACCGTTACCTTTCTCAAGCCGACTCTGGATCCAGAAGTGGCGCAACACAAGTTGAGTATTGTCGATGTGCTGGCCCAAGACGATCAGGGACACCGATATGTTGTTGAAATGCAGGTGGCCCACAATGAGGGGTTTGACAAAAGGGCGCAATACTACGCTGCCAGAGCTTATGTGAATCAGATCAAATCCGCAGGCAAGTACAAGGATTTGAACTCTGTGATCTTTTTAGCGATTACCGATTTTGTCATGTTTCCGGGTAAGTCCGATTTTCTCTCTCACCATGTGACTTTAGATCGGAAAACGTATACTCGTGACCTCAAAGATTTTTCCTACACATTTTTAGAGTTGCCGAAATTCACCAAACGTTTTGATGAACTGAGGAGTAATGTAGATCGGTGGGTCTATTTTTTAAAACACGCGCCATACACTCAGCCCGATGAGTTAGAGCAATTGACAGCGGACGCAGAGATTTTGGGTAGCGCCTATAGAGCCCTTGACCAGTTTTACTGGACGGAAGACGAACTCTACTCTTACGAGAGGCAGGAACGGGATGAGATGGATGCTCAAGCGATCATTGAGTCTGCGGAAATTCGAGGCGAAAAGAGAGGGGAGAAGAGGGGGGAAAAAAAAGGTGTCCAGAAAGGGATCAAAAAAGGGGCTGTGCAAATTGCCAAGAACATGCTCGCGCTTGGAGTGGATACGAAATTGATTGTTGCAGCCACAGGCCTTGCTCCCGATGAGGTAGAAGAGATGGCCGCATCGCCCGTGCCCTAAGAAGCTGTACTAATACCTCATTTCGAACAATCAAAAGATCTTTTTGGCCTCTTTCAATTCCCGCGCGGCGGCCCACTTGCCCGTCCAGATATTGTCCGCCGCGCGGGAATTGAAAGAATCTCAAAAATATCTCTCGCTTCTTCGAAAGCAGGTATTAGTACAGCTTCTAACGCAGTTTGCCAGACCAAGACAATTTCGTTCTCAGCGTACTAAAATATTCGTGGCGGTGCAGGTTCACCCACTTAAACGTGCGCTTGGAACGCTGGATGATGAGCTCACTGCCGCTTTGCAAGGATATGGCGTCGAGTCCGTCGGCGCGCACATCAACGGGGCCATACTCGCTTAAGTATTTGATCCGAATTTTTCGGTCGGAAGAAATGACAATCGGACGGTTGGAAATGGTATGCGCGCAAATTGGAGTAATGACAATCGCATCGAGATTGGGACTTAAGATCGGTCCTCCTGCCGCTAGAGAGTAGGCGGTGGAGCCGTTTGGAGTGGCCATCACGATCCCATCTGCCGTAAAGGTGTTCACGTAGGTGCCATCGATTTCCAAGGCCAGCTCGATGAGACTGTAGTTCTGGGCTCGGTGGATGACGATGTCGTTGACGGCAAGCAATGGGCCCGTTTCAAGCATAAGCCGTTTTTCCATCGTATAGACGCCGTTTAAGAGATCGGTTAAGCTGGGATAGATATCGTTTTGAGGGATGTCGGCCATAAATCCAAGATGGCCCAGGTTGATCCCCAACATGCCTGCGTTGAGATGACTGTACCGATGGCAAAGGCGCAAAATCGTCCCATCGCCCCCCATGGAGATGAGAAATTGAATCTGCGTGGGATCGATCTGAGAAAGAGGCGTCGCCCCAATGGAGGCGGCTTTTTCATCTTCGGCCACCACTGTAACGCCACGCTCTTCTAAAAAGGCGCGGATCTGAGCTGCCAGCTCAAAGGAATGTCGCTTCTTCTCATTCGGAAATAGGGCAATGATTGGCATTCGGGACCTCTCACTCCATTTTCTCATAAAATCGACTTATATACACAAATGAACTCAAAAGTTGGTTTTTGACTCAAGCCGGACATCCGCATCTTTGGGGCCGCCTGCATCGCTCAACTTATTCAAGTTGAGCTGCTTCGGCGCCGCTTCGCTGCCCCAAACCTGCGGCGCCGGCTTTGTCAAATTCCCAATTTTTGAGTTCATTTGTGTATACCAAATATCATAAATAACGTTGAGTTTGGTATTAGGTGGTAGGTTGTTCGCTTGATCGCTCCAACTCGCTGCCCACTAAATGGCTGGCAGGGAACATGATGAGTGCAAAAGAGAAGGCCAAAATTCCCACGAAGAGCACGCTTTCGCCGGGTCCCCCCAAGAGGGAAAAAAGCATAATACTGAGAAGAGAAGAGGTCCCTCTGCCTAAACGGGATCCGATCCCATCGATCATCAGCTTGCCCTTCACTTGCCCCTCTTGAGTCAGAGGAATGAAGGCGAGCTCTTTGGCGGCATCAAAAAGGGTGTATTTGGCGGCCCGTCCAACGCAGAAATGGAGGCTGCCCAAGAAGAGCGCCACCGAGAGAGCTTCAGTAAAATGGCCATACTTGATGATGCAAACCACCGAGAAGAAAGCAAAGGTCGCCGCCACCATGAGGATGGGCACCATCATAAACGTTTGGCTCCAGGAGGTCTTGTGTAAGATGTAGGGCGTAATGAAGAGCGCGCTCACTGCAATGAGCAGCCCCATCCAAAAAGAGAGGTTGCCCATCACTTGGCAATATTCGGTGGGCGTCGGGTATTTTGCCTTCAAGGTCTCTAGAAAGATCAGCTCTCCGAGCGTATAACACACATATTCGGCCACTACGATCAGCAAAAGAGAGCGCAAATAGGGCGATTCAATCAGATAGCGCAGACTCGAAGACAGGGAGAGACGCCTGGAAAACGTCTTGGGCTCTTGGACCGGAGCGCCACGCCCTTGAAACCGCTTGAACAGGCTTTTAAAAAGCCAATGCGTCAGAAGGCCGCACACCACTAAACAAAAGGTGAGCAAATAGAGCGAGTGCTGCCATCGTTGCGCCGCTAAAGGATACAGAGACCAGCTCAATTGGGAAGTGCAAAACACCGTGATCGGGCCCGACAGAATCGTCCCCACGCTCGTGCCGAGAAGTAAAGGAGGATAAAACCGTTTGCCTTCCGCAAGGGTCAGGTTTTGGTTCAGAAACCCCCAGAAAATCACAGAGAGAAGAGCCACCTTCCAAAGCTCTGCCATGATGTAAAAGACAAGGTCGGGCCAGTGAGTGAAGAGCAATTTCACCCCCAGCTTGTTTTCGAGCAGAGTGTGGATCTGTTCTTTATGCGGATAAATCCACAAGGCGAACACGATGAAAAAGGCGAGGAAAAAAAAGAGGGTCGCCGAAAACGTGAATCGGAAAGAGAACACCCGCATCATCCGAGAAAGGATCCATGTCAATAGAATCGATGCAGGAAACGTGCCAAATAACTCAAAGTAGGGAATGAACGCCGCGCTTCCCCCAGCATCTGCTACCACAAGAGCATTCCGCATGCTGCGTAAAATGCTAAAATTGATGTTCACTAAGGACACAATCAAAAACATCAGGCCGAAAAGGACCCACTCCGAGCGTTTCACAGAGAAAAAATGGAGGGCTTTCATAGGCCTTAGGCTCTCACAAAAGGTTCTGTTTTCGGCTGTCCGCTTGCATCGAGCGCCACCTCAGCTTTATTTTTGATCAATTGATCGATCCGCTTTTCGGCGCTACTCAACTTCGTATTGCACATTCCAATGAGTTTTTCCGCCTCCTCAAATAATTTGAGCGATTCCTCCAGCGGTGTTTTACCGCTATTCATGGCGTGTAAAATCTGTTCGAGCCGCTCAAAAGCCTTTTCAAAAGAGAGTGTTTCTGGTTCCATGGATTTCCTTGAGTTTGGCATCCGCCTTGCCGTCGTGCAAAAGGATGCTCACTGTTTGTTCAGGACGCAAATCGCTCGCTGAGAGAATAACGGAACGCTCATTTTCCGAGAAGAGGATCGCATACCCTTTTTTGAGGACCATGTTGGGATGTAAAGAGCGCAGGTGGTGCGTCAACCGATGCAGCCGGTCTCGGAACTCTTGGATTTTCCCCTTCGGATTGAGCAGCTCGAGTCTCTGGGCAAAGTCGTCCAGCCGCTGAATGGTCGGTGCGAGTACGCCATAGGGCGAGCTCAGCAAAGGGTGTGTTTGCAAGGCTTTCAGATGTTGCCGGCGCTGGGCCACAAGCTGTGCGATCCGATGCCTGCATTGCGTTTTGACCCCTTCTAAGAATTGGAAAAGCCCCGCCTTTTCGGCGATCGCGATTTCAGCTGCAGCCGAAGGGGTAGGCGCTCGCACATCAGCCACCCAATCGGCAATCGTGAAATCGGTCTCATGCCCCACCGCGGAAATCACGGGGATTTTCGACTCAAAAATCGCTTTGGCGACGATCTCTTCATTGAAGGCCCAAAGATCTTCGATACTGCCTCCGCCTCTTCCGACAATCAGGACATCGGCGAGCCCGTATTTGTTGAAATCGGAGATCGCCTGGGCAATTTCAGCCGCCGCTCCCTCGCCTTGCACTTTGACCGGGTTGAGGATCACCTGAAGCCCCGCGAACCTTCGGGTCAAAACGTGTAAAATATCTTGAATCACGGCCCCCGTCGGGCTGGTCACCACGCCGATGCGGCGGGGCAGCTTGGGTAGGGCCTTTTTCCGTTCTTTGTCAAACCAGCCCCTTCTCGCCAATTCCTCTTTGAGCTGATGCAGCTTGACCAGGAGCTCCCCCAGCCCTAAAAATTGCAGTTCGCGGACGATGATCTGATATTGGCCGCGCGGAGCATAGAGACTGATCTCGCCCATCGCAATGACCTGGTCCCCCTCTTTGGGCATACGCGGCAGCTGTGCGGCATTGCCCTTGAAAAGGGCGGCAGAAATTTGGGCCGTCTCATCTTTCAGGCTGAAGTAGAGGTGACCCGAAGTTTGCACCTTAAAATTGCTGATCTCGCCTTTGACTGAAATGCCGCGAAAGGGCGGCTCAATCACGCTCTTAATGGCAAAGGTCAACTCCGATACACTGAAAATTTTCATAAATATCCATTCTAGCCAAAGTCCGTCATTTTTCTCATTGCTAATGTACCGCACATCGAGTATCATTGAGGAAAAATTTTGAGTTTTTGCATGACAGCCGAGTCCTTTACCGTCATTGGAAATTGGAAGATGTACAAAACATCTCGGCAGGCGACCGATTATATTGAAGCTTTGCTGCCTCTCATTGAGAACACGAAGGTAAATGTTTATTTAGCGGTTCCCTATACCTCCATTCATTCGGCGGCGCAGGTGGCCAAAGAGACGCCTCTGCAAATTGGCGCGCAAAATATGAACGATGCCCGCGAGGGGGCTTTTACAGGTGAAATTGCGGGGCTGATGCTCAAAGAGGCCGGCGCTTCGTTTGTTTTGCTTGGGCATTCAGAAAGGCGCCATGTATTTAAGGAAGGGGATGAACTGATTCACAAGAAAGTGATTCGCGCCCTGCAAGACGATATCCAGCCGGTTTTGTGCATTGGCGAGACTTTGGCTCATCACGGCAAAGGGAAAACCCAAGAAGTGATCCAAGAGCAGCTATCCACGGCGCTGCAAGGCATTCCTAAGGAAGAGGCATCCAAGGTAGTGATTGCCTACGAACCTGTGTGGGCGATTGGCAGCGGCCAAACGCCAACCGTAGAGCAGATTCAAAAGACGCATGCGTTTATCCGCGCAGTGCTTGGGGAATTATTCGGAGAGAGAGTGGGGAAAAAGATCCCGATTCTTTACGGAGGTTCTGTCAAACCCGAAAATGTCTTTGAAATTGCGAGTGCAAAGGATGTCAATGGAGTTCTCGTGGGCGGCGCATCGCTGGATCCGCAAACGTTTGCATCCATTATCCAAAATATTGTGGGTGGCGCATCGAAGAAGAGAGTCACTCGGAAGAAAAAAGAGAAAACAACATGATGTTTCTATTTTATTTATTTTTATTTTTGTTTTTATTGGCCTCCTTGCTGCTTTGCTTTGTGATCTTGATTCAAGAGGCAAAGAGTTTGGGGCTTGGCGCCTCATTTGGTGGGGACAATAGCGATTCGCTGTTTGGGACTTCGACAGCGGAAGTGCTGAAGCGGTTTACTGGGTATCTGGCGGGCGCCTTTCTTCTTGCGTGCTTAGTGCTGTCTTTGTGGAGTGGATCATTGGGGCGTTCTCATGAGATGTCATCTGTGCACACAGAGGCTACGACAGATCAAGGCGTTTGAGATCCATTACTATGTGCACACAGAGAGGTTCACGGCAGATGAAGGCGTTTGAGATTCGTTACTATGGCCATCCCGATCTGCGGGCGAAGGCCAAAACAGTCGAGGAGATCACTCCTGAGATTGTCAAGTTGTGCGAGGGGATGCTTGCGAAGATGCTCTCCTTGGATAACGCCATAGGATTTGCGGGTCCGCAGTTAGGGGTGCCCTTCAGAATTTTTGTCATACGCGAGCAAAAATTTTTGCCGAATAACCAATATTATTACGATCCGCCCGAGGTGATCATCAATCCGGTTTTGACCAATCCCTCAAAAGAGTGTGAAGAAATGCTTGAGGGGTGCATGTCTTTGCCCGGTTTGCATGTGCCTGTAGTGCGGCCGAAATCGATCCATGTCCGCTATCAAAATCTCAAAGGCGAGTTCATCGAAGAAGAGCTGCACGACTTTCGGGCGCGCATGTTCATGCATGAAAATGACCATCTCAATGGGGTTTTACACATCGATCGGATCGATCCCAAGGATCGGAAGAAAATCGAGCCGGTCTTGAAGGCGATGAAAGAAAAATACAATCCAGGCTAAAGTTTAGAGACTGTCGTTGAAAAGATCTTCTGTCGATTTTTCGGCCTGGTTCAAAAGCACCCTAAAAAAGACTGAACCTTACTTTGTAGACACCCTCTCAACAAGGGACAAGATTTACAGGATAAACATGATCGGCGAAGCGCCGGCAGGATGAGCAGGATAGGTTCAGATTCATTTATCCTGCAGATCATGCCGGCGCTTCGCCGATCATGTTTATCCTGTTATTTTTTTT
>JAGWZL010000044.1 GCA_018968815.1 Verrucomicrobiota bacterium
TCATTTAGCTCTTGTTGACGGCGCATTTCCTTCAGTTTGATATCAAGTCGGCCCATTCGTTCATTGAATTGAAGAAGAGAAAAAGCTGTCTCTTCGGTGGTGGATACAGTGGTGCGCTCCGCAATCTCTAATTGCATCAGGGCAATGCGAGCCGTTGCCTGCGCCTGGGAGTGCAAATAGGCAGCAAAATTTCCGGGCTCTGTGTCAATGCCTGCAGCAAAGCGGGCAGCCGCTTCATCACTTGCTTGTTCCGCCTCTTCAGCTGCGGCTTGCGATGCGGAGAGTAACCGCTCTGCTTCAACATAGGAAGGTGTAGGAAGACGGGGGATGGCTCCTGCATCTTGCAGCACTTTAAAGGCAGCATCAATCTGTGTTTCACGCTCTGATTTTGCGAAAGTAGCTCTAGAGCGAAGCCACTTGACCATATGTTGGCATGCGCGATGGGGCGTGGCAGTAAAAGGAACTGCGCTCGCAGGATCAAGGGGACTCTGTCGCAGGTGAACGGGAAGGGGGTTCATGGCTAGCCATAGCCGTAATACCTTGGAATTATAAGTGATTTGATCATTGCCAATTTGCGCCTCTTCATCTAATGGAATGCCCTGCATGGGATCAGTCAAAAGAGCATAGAGTTTATGTATCGCTTGAGCCCGATCGGTGGTGTGAAGAGTTTCCTCATGCCAATTTCGTAATTTTACGGTTAGAGGATCGGTTGTCGTGAAAAGAGAGCGCATCCCTTGCATTTGTCTTTGCCATAACCCATCTTTTAAAAAGGGGGGAAGGGGAGTAGACCTTGGCCCGAATCCAAGAGGACGGCCCCGAGTAGATCGAGTTCGCGGTCTCGGCACACTTGCAGAGCGGTAGCGCCTTTCCACCCCTTCCGGTTTCGGGAGGGTAGGATCTGAGCCCAGGGGGTGGGATCCAAAGACAAGAGGTGGGATAGAAGCGGTGATGGGGCGGTAGCGCTTTTCTACCCCCTGAAGTTTTGGCAAAGCGGGGTCTGCTCCAAGACGGTAAGCTCCGGTGATCAGCGGCTCGCAATAGCGCCTTGCCACCCCTTCCGGTTTTGGAAGGGTAGGATCGGTGCCTACTATCGGCATTTGGCAACTCCTGCATAAGATGCTGCATCGGGGTGGCCACGGCGGGGGTCCGGTAGCTGAATTTTCTTTTGGCCGGCCTGTCTTGCCTGCACTTGCAGTTTGAGCAGCTCTTTGACCAATTGGCGCCGATCGTCGGCAATTAGCGCCAAATCCTGAAGAGCTTGTTGCATGTTCTTTTGCAACTGAATTTGACGTCCTGCCACAATCGCAATCTGGTCGCCCAACTCTTCGAGTTTTGCCCTCTCTTCAGCGCCTGGAGTGTTTTCGCGTAGCATCGTCTGCCACAATGTCGCTATTTCCTTGAGATCGCCCTGAACTTGAGAAAATCGTTTTTCTGCTCGCTGAAACGATTGGTGGTCAAAGGAAAAATGAACGGGAGCTGGCAGACAGTGTACACGAGGTGTTAAGAGATTCCTCTTTAGGAGCACCAGCACAGCTAGAGGTTGGGAAGAATCTTATGACAGCTGCGGTAGAGTGCACTCTAGATCCAGATGGGGTGCCTGTATTGATGGATGCAGTGCCTCTTGTAGAGGGAGAGGTCTGTATTTAAAAAGAATTGCTAAAGGGATCTAAAACCCGAAGTGTTGAATTTCCACGCATCAATGATCGTCAAAATTCCAACAAATTTACATGCAAAACAGCAATCAGAAACTTTTCATGCGCTTGTTAATCTTTTTTTGCAGGCGAGGCAGTTGCGCCAGCGAGAATTCCCCCATCAATCGTAAGCTCAATGCCGGTGATGTATTTCGACTCATTCGTGCGCTTCTTTGCTCACAGCTTGATTCACATAGCGCGCAAGAGGAGTAGTTTCTGGCACATGTGGATACGATATGCTTGCTTCAATATGGACATTCGTATCAAAAGCCGTTTCGAAGAGTTCCGGCTCACAGTCAATTGAATGGAGGGAATCTTCAGTCCCAAGGGAAATCAGAATAGTGAGCATTTGTGCTAGGAAAGTGTGCATGGGAATAGATACTAAGCAGAGCACAACATTTTTTCAAGAAAAATTTAATGATTATCGCCTTGGTTGCATAGAGAAAAAAACATCTTCTTTTGGTATGATTCTTGGTCATGTATACAGTGGCTTACAGTCAAGATGGCGATATTGTTTTTTATCTGGACTCGGCGGGGAATAAATATGCTGCGACTGGCGGCAGCCTAGCTTGGCGGTTGAATAATCCCGGATTCGTTCATAGAGCCAGTCGGTTTTTCTCTAAGCAAGGTTCTATAGGCCATTTTGGCCGTTATGCAATTTTTGCCAGCCCAGAAAATGGGCGTGCAGCGCTATCCAATTGGCTTCATTCTAAGAAATATTTTAATGGATCACTCAAAACTATTGCCAAACACTACCAACCGAATAACCCGGATGATTTTGTGCGGCGGTTATCTAAATTGACCGATATTCCCATTAAAATGAAGGTCAAGGCTCTCAGCAAACAACAATTTAGTGAGTTGCTTTTTGGGATCGAGAAGCTGTGCAACTATCGTTCCCAAGGCGATGAAAAATTTTATTTCATGCCTAAAATCCTGGGAAAGATCGAAAGTGCTGAGAATCCAGACACCTACTTAATCGGAGGTAATGTCATCCTTTCCAAAGAGGAGGCTATTCAATGGGTTCAACAAAATCGCTTAGATGGCATCATAGTTCACGAACATAATGGCCATATCCATCTGCGTTCACGACCCGATCATTTGATTCGGCATATCCGGTTTCCGTTTGCGACTGCGCCACAGCTCCACGATATTGTTTCATTTATGCGAATCATTGGCACTGCAAAAGAAGGACAGTGTATTTGGGCCTTTATAAACGGCATTGACAACACTAAACAGGACGCTTTGAAAGCAGCGAATCAGATTTCCTTCATGGCTGGAGGAGAACGCGTCTTAGCAATGCAGAATGATACGAAAGGATTTAAAGGGTCTGTGGATTTCGGAGATTGCATATTATTAAAAGCTTCTCTCGAATTGCCAGTGATTGAGCGAGCTGTCAGATTTTTGCGATATCTTTTGGTGCTACAAAAAGAAGAGAATGCTCCAGTGATTCTTTTTGCGCATAGCCAAGGAGGAATTATTCTGGAACATGCGCTTGAGTTTCTTGAATCCACTGAAAGAGCGGCTTTGCGGATTTTCACTTTTGGCGGAGGGTCTTTTATTGCCTTTGGGAAAAGTCATCTCGATTCTCACAATTATGCGAGCGTGGCCGACTATGTATGTTTGATGGGGTCACCCAATTTACAAACGCTTGCTCTTAAGCGCTATCATGCTCGCAAAGCAGGATTAACTGATGATCAAATGATCCGCGAGTGGGCTTTTGAAGATGCAATTTTGGAATTAGACTCGATTGATTCTGAGGTAATAAAAAAGTTTGCAGAAGCAAGGGGTAAGCATTATCACGACATGTTTTCTAAAATCAACAACCTGACCATATTGGACCCAGACCCAGGTAGTCGCTGGAAACACGAATTTGCTAGCGACTGTTATCAGAATACGGTTCGGCAAATTATTCAAAAATATCGTAGGTAACATGTCAAACCCTGAACTAAAGGCATCAGCTCTGCAACCTAAGATGCTCAAATGGGGGTTAGGCATTTGCACCACTGTCTATGTGCTTGCGTTGCCTTTTCTTTTAGCCATGGCCTTTGTGTGTTCCATGCTTGCTTTTGAGCGCCCTACAGAAACCTCTCTTACAATAGGCATTATTGTGGTCGTTATGTCTTGCGTCCCTTTATCTGTCCCCGTGAGCATTTATCTGATGTGGTCGAGGTATTTTCGTCGTCAAATAAACAAAGCGCTTATTTTTTCTGGGTTACCCGTCTATGTATTTGTGGCTATGCTTCTCATCTGCGGCTTGTTAGAGGCATTGCGATGAGAGCTGATTCATGAAAAAATTCGCAAGCGCTCAATAAAGTATTTGTTCAGTGAGTCTAACAAGACCCACTGAACAAATACTTACCGCCCTGGTTAATCATTCATCGATTTACGCGAATTTTACACCCTAAACCAAACGAAATTGGCTTAAAATCCAAAAGATAAGTTAACATATATCTTTTTTTGGAATCGGATGCTAACGCCAAACGGTGTAAAACAAGAGATTAGCTACTTATACCTCCACGCGTTGGCTACACGTTGGGGATATTCTTTGGAAAGATCTTCTGTTGACATGGATAGCGTTGATGCGACGATTTGTGCTAGAGGAAAAGTGGTGGGTTCAAAGGGAAATATTCTGTCCCCTAAAATAGATGTGCAACTAAAAACGACTGAGCGAGAGTGTCTGGATGATCCCCTAGCATTTAGTATTCCTAAAAAAAATTACGATGATCTGCGAAAAAATACAATGGTCCCGAGAATACTGGTTGTTCTTTTTTTACCTGTAGAAACGGAGTGGTTTAATTTTGACGTGGAGAAGATTTCAATATATGGTAAATGTTATTGGATGAGCTTAAAAGGGATAGATGAAAGGCCTAATCGTTCGGATGTGACCATTCATCTACCGCAATCGCAAAGACTTACGGATGTAACAATGCAACAGTTGATGATTACAGCTGCGAATAGAGAGGAGTTTGCTTATGTATCATGCTGAGAGAGAACTTTTTGCTGAGCCATTGATCGATTATCTAAAGAATCGAGGGTGGGTGCTCGCGAATTCCGAGCCTGATATTGCTGTTGTGCGAAAAACTTTTGCGAATCAAGAGGAAGAAATTATACTACCCATAGATCGGAAATATGAAGATTACCGCCAAAGAATTCTAGAAGCTATTCAGCTCATTGCAAAACTTGAACAAAACTCTGAGAAAGATATTTTAGAGGAACTGCTTCCCCAGAGGTGGGATGTTCTACGAATAAGAATGAGGGGGGAACGAATTGGAAACGGTTGTATCTCTTTCTATGATAAGGGAATTATAGAAGAGGGTGTTCGCAAGGTTTTGCTTGCTTCTGCTCGGTCCATTCATGATCCAAAAGCTTATTTTAAGAGGTTGTACTCAGCTGCCGCAGAACAATGGATGAAACAATGTCGCTCAGCGGTTCCTGAATCTGGCAGTTATATATTGGCTGTACGATTGCCATTAGAAGCAGATTCTGAAGACCCCCCTTTTTCAAGGAAAGTTGCGGAGTATCTAATGACATCTCTCAATAAGTTGGTCAGATTGAGTGAAAATCAGGATTTATTGGCAGAAACGGATGATTTTAATTTAAATGCAAATCTTTGTCTTGGATTAGCTGAGATGAAACCAGATGAGGCTTCCATTCATTTTGATTTCGAGATGAAGTGGTCTCCCGAAGTTCCTGTAAACAAAAACATTCCAACAAAAGTTGAAGTTCAGGATCGCCATTTTCTATCTATTATGCGAATCGGACAAAAATTAAAACCGCAGACTGAAATAAATCGAGATCGATTTGTCGGTAAAGTCCTGACTTTGCATGGTGAAGCGGATGAGCAAGGAAATATGCAGGGAGAGGCAACTTTAATTCTCCTTATGGATGAACAGCAGGCAAAGGCAAAAGTATTTTTTGGGCCTGAATTTTATTCAATCGCTTGCGATGCCCATAAACAGAATCAGTATGTTAGTATTTCGGGTGTTCTTTCAGAAAAGCCTCGTTACTCTGATCTCAGCGATGTTTCTTTTTTCGACATTATTAAATAAATAAGCCTTATGACCGATAGAGGATATGTTGCAGCGGCTTTGCCAAAAAGAATAGGCGACAGTCTCTTAGTTTTCGTCCAAACGTTGCCAGTTGAACCTTTTCATATTTCAACGTTCCATAGGAAACAAAGTTTCGGTGGTTTTCATGCTTTTTTCATGATGAAGTTGAGCACTTTGCGTGTGTATTCTTTGCCGTGCATGGGGCTTGACGATTCTTGCTCGTCCACCTCCATAACGATGAAGTGATCAGCAAATTCTTGGATTAGATCGGAAATCGAATACAAATATGATTCGATCTGTACGTAGGGGTCTACCACCAGTTTGTGATTTGGGGCGGGTGAATGGCTTAACAGGGGACCATAGAAACCATCGTTTTCTGAAGCTAAAGACACAAAATAATAGCCAGTAGGTTTAAGCGTTCTCGCGAGTTCTTCTCGGTACAACCTTTGGCTGTCCTTATTGGTGATGTGTTTGTAGCAAAATATATCAATAGCGATGTCGAGAGAATTTGTGGTAATGGGCCAAGGGTGTGATACATTTTGTGCATGAGCGACAATAGGTAATTTCATCAACTTCGCTTGATGCGCGACATAATCAGAGTTTTCCTTCAGTAAATCAAGAGCAGTCACTGAAAAGCCATGACTCGCAAGATAAAGGCTATTCCTGCCACGGCCACAGCCTAAATCCGCAGCTTGAGAGCCTTGGAAGTTTCGTCTTTCAAGCCATGCATAAAATTCCGTTACAACTCGAGCAGGGGTATTTCTGAAAGAGGAGGGTATTCCTTGTTTTTGATACTCATGCTCCCAAGCCCGTTGCCATTCTAGGGACTTATCGGAATCTTTTGTTTTCACTTTAGTCCTATGTTTTTTCACCATCTTTTTTTGCAGGCGCGGCAGTTGCGCCAGCGAGAATTCCCCCATCAATCGTAAGCTCAATGCCGGTGATATATTTCGACTCATCGGAGGCTAGGAAGAGGGCAGCTGTTGCTACATCTTCTGGCATCC
This sequence comes from Verrucomicrobiota bacterium, assembly GCA_018968815.1. Classification (GTDB taxonomy): domain Bacteria; phylum Chlamydiota; class Chlamydiia; order Chlamydiales; family SM23-39; genus REEB52. The sequence continues at coordinate 6,745 of JAGWZL010000044.1, forward strand.
CCATTTTCTGCATGGGGATGTCTTTTGCGATCATGGCCATCATTTTCGTCCGGGCCCGCCCCTGTCCAAGCATTGGTTCCCACATGGGCGTGAGGATGGCGGCAGGATGAATGGAATTGCAGCGAATATCATAGCCTTGTTGACAGCAGTAAAGAGCGACTGTTTTGGTGTGATTGCGGATGGAAGCTTTACTGGAAGCATAAGCCGCAGCGCCCGGAATCCCCACAATCCCAGAGCGAGAAGAGATATTGATGATCGAGCCACTTTGATGTTTTTTCATCATGGCAATGGCGTACTTGCATCCCAAGAACGTTCCATCGGAGTTGACTGCGTGAACTTCCTTCCAACTTTTGAGCGAGGCATGTTCGGGATCTTGAGGACCGAATCCTTCTTGAAAACCGGTGATTCCTGCATTGTTTACGAGAATATCCAATCTTCCATGTTGTTCTTTAATTTTTCTCATCGCGCTTTGCCAGTCTTTCTCTTCGCGGACATCGAGATGTAAGTAACGATGTTTGGCTCCACACTTCTTCGCGATCTCTCTTCCCAATACGTCGTTGATATCAGAGACGATGACCTGGGCTCCCTCTTTTGCAAAAAGGAAAGCTATGGCTTCACCAATACCCTGTGCTGCTCCTGTAATGAGGGCGATTTTATTTTCGAGCCGGTGTTTCATAATAAGTGTTTCCCCAATCGCAATCATTCGTTGGAATGGCTTGTTATTTGTAAATCAGTATCTTGATAACTTACATATTCCATGGTGTTTCCAATTGTTGTAAAATTTTCTTCAGAAATGGATCTTTGATTTGTCGATATGATGCTCCTTCAAGCCCTTCTGCTACAGCTTTTTTCTTGATCGCGGCGTATTCATCTCGTGCTTTAGGATGCACAATTAGATAGTCTCTGAAACCAACCAATTCTTGCCAAATCCTGCATTCAGGGTGAGTGAGATGAATATGGTACCTGCGGGAGCCTATTTTAGGATCGGGCATAAAACTCACAAAATAGAGGCGATCTTCTGTGCTGAAGGAAGGGCGGAATTCGTATCCTAGTCGCTGCAGAGCTGTGGAAATAGCATTCATATCGGCTTTTGGGGCAAGGAGGGCAATATCGATGATTCCTTTGCCGCCAAGATCAGGAACCGCTGTGCTTCCTACATGTTCGATTGCCATGACCTGAGGTAGGTGAGGTGAGATTCTTTGTTTTTCTTGTTGAAAGAGAGATGGATACGATTCATCATAGGGGGCGAAGATGTACTTGTTTTGTTGTCGGCTGGAATGCAACAGATCTTGCATGCGAAGTTCCATTTGATAATGGGGCACAGGATGCCACTTTGCGATGAATTCGCCTGTGATTTTAAAGCCTATTTTCTGGTAGACGTGGATGGCGCGTGTATTTGTGGCTTCCGGATCGATGAAGACTTTCTTCACATGAGGAAAGTGGGTGATTAGGAACTCTTTCACCATAGGAACGGCCAAGCCTTTACCCAGATAGTTTATATCGCAAATGAAGAGATCCAGAGTGGTTGCCTCTTCGCCCTCGGGAGAGGTAATCAAAAAGGCGAATGGGGTTTCTTGATCATAACCGATCCAGTAAGTAGTAGAAGACTCTCCCCGAAAGAATTGTTCCAGACCGTTGAGCGTACTTTGCAACCCCGCTCCGTGCATCCATTTCTTGATGTGCTGCTGCTCAAACCATTGATGTAGTAAGGATCGTTGAGATGGCTGTGCGTGAGAAAAATGAAACAGAGGGGGAGATTTTTGGTCAGAATCTTGCAAAATTTCCTGAATGAGAGATCGTTGTTCCATTGCTTTTGCATCTGTTTTATCAGGGATCGCTTTGAGGGTGATCAAGGCCTTCCAAAGAGCCCAACCTCGTGCCCGATCCCAAGTATCCTGATCAAATGGTAAAGCTGATCTAAACAATTTGCGACTTTTTCCCTTTAATAAAGTCCAGGCGATGACCAAGTCACAAGCAGGATCTCCCACCGCCATTCCTCCGAAATCAATGACTCCGACAAGATGTCCATTTTTGATGAGGATATTACCGGCGCTAAAGTCCCCATGAATCCAGACAGGATTCTGATTCCATTTGGAGCTGATTGCTTGCCTCCAAAGGGCGAGAGAGGCTGTCACATCGATGAAATCTTTTAATGCATCGATGGCCGATCGAGTTTCTTCATCATAAACGAGAGGAGATGCTCCTCGGAAAAAGTTGTGGGCGCTAGGGGTGGGCGCTCCTCTAGGATCGATGGCTTCTAGTTCTTGGAGGAACACAGCGAGTTCTGTTGCCAATGTTTCCATCAATGGGTGATCTATTTGTAAAGTATTTGCGCTCTGTCCTTCAATCCACTCATAGATAGACCAGTTCCAAGGGTACTCTGGACTCGCTTGCCCCATGGCAATCGGTCTTGGGATGGATACTGATAATTTGGCCGCAAGCTTAGGTAACCACTTCTGTTCAATCGGGACTTTTGCAGCATATCTTTCTGCGCTAGGCAAACGAACACTCATTGTATCGCCCAAACGAAATGTCCGATTGTCCCACCCATTAGGTTCCACGAGCTTAATTGGCAAATTCTTGTATTCTGGAAATTGTGTTGCAATCAGCTTTGCGACTACAGATGTAGAAATATCTAAGCGATCGTCCATATCAGTCACAAGTAGCAAGAGATTTTATAGGAGTAATTTAACATGGATTGTTATTTTTAACCACTGGCGAAAACTATATCCAAGGAAAAAGGTCTATACCGAAACAACCCTGAAGTTTAGAGCTTCGGGCTTCTTCGGGGTTATTGGCTTTGCTGTTTTATTCGCTAGACGCGAAAAACTCGGCCGTTCACGGCCGAGATGAATCGCGCCCAGGAGCTATTGTTGAGGTGATTGCTGATTCTCAATATATTGGCGAATGATCGAGATAGGTGCTCCTCCGCAAGAACCAGCAAAATAGCTGGGAGACCAGAGATTTTTCCCCCACAAGGCTTGCTGGATAGAAGCGTATCCTTTGTTCCTGAGAAGACGTGAGGATACCCCTTTGAGAGAGTTTACCAACTTAGAAACGGGTACTTTTGGTGGGTAACTAACGAGCAAATGAACGTGGTCTTGTTCTCCATCACACTCTATGAGAGTGCCCCCAAAATCTCTACACACATTTGCGAAAATCAGCTTTAATTCTCTCATCACTTGTTGAGTGAACACCTTTTTTCTGTATTTGGTAACAAAGACCAAATGTACATGCATGGCGAAGACACAAGTTGAACCTATCCGAGTAAAAAGTTTCAATCGATTTTTCGGTTCTTTTGACCGATTTTCGATTTTTTTTCGGGGGGTAAT
>JAGWZL010000013.1 GCA_018968815.1 Verrucomicrobiota bacterium
ACTTCATCCAACAGTCTTTGGTGAACGGCCGGAGCATAAAATTTTTAGCTCCAGTACTTGAAAATTTGCTGCGAAGCAGGGAGCAGGAAATTGCAAAATACAAGAACGAACGAGAAGCAGGCGGAGCTGTGGATCGGCAGTTGGATGATACGATAGAACTGGTTTTCCCGAAGATATGGGCGCCTAACTTGCTTGGAGCCCTGAATGGAGACAATCCTGAATGTGCGTCTTTGGTTAAATATTGCAGAAAGCGAATGGGGCTACCTTAACCTATATCCTGAAGCCATTCGGCGATTGGGTCGCTCGCGCGTCGCGAATGAAGAGGAAGTCATCCTCGATGAGCGCGATGTTTGGGTGCAGATCTCCATCATTGGCAGCGCCGCCGCCATTTCTTAGAGTGGATGAAAGAAACAAAGATGAAGTTATAGTGATTTTTTTAGAAATATGTAAAAATATTTTTTATTGCGTTAATTAAACGAATATTATATAATGTTTGTTATTAATAAAACTAATATGAGGTTTTTGTGGCCGTAACAGAGTCAAAGTTTCAATGTCTCCCTCGGGAGACCAAAGTACAAGAGATCATCTCGTATTTAGAGGGAGAGCCGCTCCATGCGCTCGGACAAGTCAATAGAGAATTTCGCACGTGTGAGATGATGGCGCCGGCTATTCGGGTTCTCGGTGCTCTGACACAGCTAGCAAAAAAGGGATCTACGGATGACATTTTCAAGTTTGCGCTCAACTTCATTACAGAGTTTGGCGACCGTGTCATTGTACAGGTTGGCGACCGTAAGGATGAGAAGTGGGCGGAGAAGCGGACGCCTGTTTGGCTGACTTCTAATATAGTAGGAAAGATTTTTAAGCTGTCATTTGGGAATTGCGAGCATGGACATATCAACACGGCATGCATCGCCATGGGTGCTCCGCCTTATTATGGCAGGTTTGATAATGTGCGGATGATTTCGCGGAAAAGCGAAGATGATCTTCCGTATTTTTACTATCTTCTTCGAGGCCGCCCTCTTCCCAGAAAGGTTTTATTTGATAATGGCGTTATGTGGCCTGCATGCCACTGCATCCAACAGTCTTTGGTGAACGGCCGGAGCATAAAATTTTTAGCTCCAGTACTTGAAAATTTGCTGCGAAGCAGGGAGCAGGAAATTGCAAAATACAAGAAAGAACGAGAAGCAGGCGGACCTGTGGATCCGCGGTTGACTGATCAGATAGAACGGGATTTCCGGAACATATGGGCGCCTGCATTGCTTGGAGCCCTGAATGGAGCCAATCCTGAATGTGCGTCGTTGGTTGCATATTGCACAGACCGAATGGCGCGACCTTAACCTATATCCTGAAGCCATTCGGCGATTTGGTCGCTCGCGCGCCGCGAATAGAGCATGCTCGCATGCCCGAGATCTTCGAAAATGAAGTTGCGGTGCTCTGGGATCACCGCTGACGTGCCCGGGATGACAAGCTGATCGCTCTTCGTCGCGAGATGGAAAAACCGGATGTCTGGCCTTTGCGCCATTTTTGCGCGCACCTCTTGAACCAGCGCCGAGCTGGGCTGCATTTCGCGTGCATTCGGCCCAATGCCCACCCGCGCCATCGGCGTCCCATTGAGCGGAGAGCCAATCGTAATCACATCAGTCACCGTATTCGGCGGCGCCAGACATGTAGCATACAGAGAACTGACCAGTCCTCCCATCGAATGGCCGATCAAAATGAGATCTTTGCGGCCCGTTTCCAAAGCGATGTCTTCCGCCTTCGCCTTCACACGTTCCGCATAGAAACGAATAGAGCGAAAGGGGTGGCCGAGGTTGATCGTGTAAATTGGACCCAACCCTTTGCGCTGCAAATGTCTTTTAAACAGCAACCACACAGAACCGTGATTCAAATATCCATGCACGAGTAAGATGGGCTGCTTATTCCCATACACTGCATGCGTAGTCGGGACAAAGCGCAAAAGAGCCACGCCGCAAAGCGCTAGCAACTCAAACGTCATCGCATGCGCCCAATGAATGAGACGAGGGAAAGGCAGCTTTGGCGCGATGGAATTCGCGAACTGGATGCCTCCTAACCAAAATAGAGCGCGCGTTGCAAGAGGAAATAGATCCAAATAGGCTGAGAGCGCCGCCAGTGAGAGAAAAGCCACTGTGTGTACTGACATTTTTGCAACTTGCGACATAATATTTTGGATGATAGCATCGACCTTTCAACGGAGCAAGGAATATGAAATCGATCCTGATTTTCACCGACGAAATCTATGAAGATCTAGAACTTTGGGTTCCCAAAATACGCATGGAAGAGGCGGGATTTCAAACAACAGTAGCTGGACACACAAAAGACAAAATCTATCACGGAAAACATGGCTATCCTTGCAAAGCAGATCTCTCCTATGATCAAGTACAAGCGGATCGATTTGATGCTTTAATCATTCCCGGTGGCTATGCGCCAGATAAAATGCGGCGCTACCCGAAAGCCTTAGAGATTGTGCGGCACATGGATCAGGCTAAAAAACCGATCGCCTTCATCTGCCATGCGGGTTGGGTTCCCATTTCCGCCAAAATCTTAAAAGGAAAAAAAGTGACGGGATTTTCTGCCATTCGAGATGATTTGGAAAATGCGGGCGCCCACTTCGTCGATCAAGCCGTTGTGGTCGATGGACATCTCATCTCGTCCCGCACACCCGCCGATCTTCCCGCCTTTTGTAAGGCGCTTTTACAGGCGCTCAGAAGGTGAGCTAATACCTGCTTTCGAAGAAGCGAGAGATATTTTTGAGACTCTTTCAATTCCCGCGCGGCGGACAATATCGGGACGAGCATATGGCTGCCGCGCGGGAATTGAAAGAGGCCAAAAAGATCTCTCGATTGTTCGAAATGAGGTATTAGGGCGGCTTCTTAAGGCAGTCTGACTCGAAGCATTTGACATCGGCCCCGAAAATCGATCGATTGCGCAATGGCCGGCACGAGATAAGACATTCCGGGTTGAAACGGTTCTTTGGCTCCGTCGACCTCGATTTCCGCATGGCCCTCTAGACAGAAGAAAATCTGAAACGATTTGGGGATTTGGCCCAAATGATGCGCATCAAATACATCGATGCGCTCTACGAGAAAAAAAGGAGACGAAATCAGAGTCACCAGTTGATGATGCAAATCGCTGCTGAGATGGCGCGGTGGAAGTTTGGCTTCCCCTTGATCATCCCAACGAATGGCTTGCAACCCCTCTTCCAAGTGCAGCTGGCGGGGCCTTCCCCAATCGTAAAGACGGTACGTCGTATTGGAATTTTGCTGCACTTCGTAAATCAAGCTTCCGGCGCAAATGGCATGGACTCGCCCGCAAGGCACATAAATCACTTCGCCTTTTTTCAGTTCCCATTTCTGCAAACACTCTTCGGGCCGATTTTGAGCGATCGCCGCTTTGAATTTCTTCTCATCGACCCCTTGCTGCAACCCAGCTAAAACAGTGCCATTTTCAAGAAAAACCCACGCCTCATTTTTCGGCTCGCCCTTGGCCACAGTCTGGTCCGGATGCACCTGAATGCTTAAATTCTCCTCCGCATCGATCAATTTGGTGAGCAGCGGGAAACGTTCCCCATGTTGACCCACGCCGAGAAGATCTTCTTTCATTTCAACCACAAGTTGATGCAAGGTTTTTCCCTTGAAGGGGCCATTGGCCGCCACGCTCATCCCCTCTTCCCGATCGGCAATCTCCCAACTTTCGGCGACCTTCGGTACATCGATCTTCCGGCCAAAGTGAGAGGCGATCCGCCCCCCGCCCCAAACATACGTTTGATAGATCGGTTCAAAACGGATTGGGTACATCTTTGATCCTTATGTTTTGTGGATGAGATTGAATCGTTTTCTGAAATTCAGCAAGTGTTTTTTCGAATAGCGAACCCGGTTTGAGAAAAGGAAATCGATATATACCGAAACAACCTGAAGAATCGGTTTTTGGCATCGTCGAGTTTGCCTCAAAATGCGCCTCCTCACTCGCGCCTTGCCCGAGGGCAATGGTCGCTCGCTCCGGAGACGAATTTTGAGGACTCTCCTCGCCAAATTCCCGACTCTTCAGGTTGTTTCGGTATATCTGTCGGGAGATTGAAGAACTCTCCCTTAAAAGTGGAGAGATTCTCCTACTGCCAAGGGGCGGCAAGTGCCTTGCCGCAGAGGAATAGATAGCTCGGCTAACTCGGTCCTGAAGGACCGAGACTGCGCTCGAGCAGCAGTTCAAGACTCTGCCAGCCTCTCGAAAAGCTTCAAGCGGTCGATCGCCTGTTCACACCTGCGTGCAGACTGTGCATAAATTTGGTGGAGCGGCTTCCCAGTCTCTTCCCCTAGTACATACATTCTCGGTCGCTCGTAGCCGACAGACACTCTCGGTAGCGTAGCATTGTAGTAGGCAGTAGGACGAGTCAATCCTGCTTGATAGGCGTCGCCTTGAAGCCTATGCAGGTCCCCCATCGTTCCAGCGAAAATCTGCTCTTGTTGTATTCGTTGTTCTGTTCGCCCATCGCTGTATGGACTCAGGTTCTTCCAATCCTCGTATGCTTGAACCACACGATATTCCAGACTACCTGGGCGCAGTTTCGAGAGGGGCATCACGTATTGGCTGACATACAAATTTCCATCGCCCCCGTCAATAAAGCCAGCCTCGATGAGTACTTGATACTGCTCTCTATCTTTGTAGAACGGATATCTGTCTTCATATTTCGGCACAACATTCATGAAAAACTCTATTTTAAATTTACCTGTTTATAACAAAAGATTAAGCAGAAATATATACAAGTTTTGTTGTTTTTTAACAACAACGAACCTATCTCAATCAGTTCAAGGCACTCAAGCGGTATACCGAAACAATCTGAAGAGTCGGGAATTTGGCAAGGAGAGTCCTCAAAATTCGTGTCCGGAGCGAGCGACCATTGCCCTCGGGCAAGGCGCGAGTGAGGAGGCGCATTTTGAGGCAAACTCGACGATGCCAAAAACCGATTCTTCAGGTTGTTTCGGTATACAGCCAATCAGCCGTTTGGGTCAGGATGTAGCCATCGTTTCTTTGGGGTTTGTTTTCACAGACCAAAGAGGGATGAGAATCAGCGCGCCGATGGCCCCGCAGACAAAGAGGGTCAGCAAATAGATATCCCAGCCGTACTTTTGGGTGAGATGGCCGAGAGGGCCTCCTGCGACAGCGGCGCCGAGATAGGCAAAACAGCCGACGAAGCCTGTGGCGGTAGCGGTGGCATTTTTGTGGGACAGTTCGGCGGCGGCCATACCGATGAGCATTTGCGGGCCGAAGATGAAAAATCCGAAGAGAAAGATAAACACCGAATCGATAAACACCGAAGTGGCGCTGAAGGATTTAAACGCAAAAATCAGAAAGAGAATCGCAGCCGTAAACAGCACATTGATCGGGTTTCTTTTGCCGCCGAATAGCAGATCTGAGGCCCAGCCAGCGACCAAACTGCCTGCAAGGCCTCCCCATTCAAACCAGAAGAGGCAGACCCCCGCTTGTTTCAGCGAATATTGCTTCACTTCAATCAGATAAAAGGCGCTCCAATCGTTCACAGCTGTTCGGATGATATAGACGAGGAAGTAGGCGATCGCCAACACCCAAATGAATTTATTTTTGATCACATAGTCTAATAGCATGGCTTTCGTGGAAAGATGCGACGTTTCTTTCGCTTTCGCAAAAGGTTCGTTGCGGAATCTTTCAACGGGCGGCAACCCGAGCGATTGCGGCGTATCGCGCAAGCGATTCATAATGAAAAAGCCTGCCAAAATGCAAATGATGCCCGGAACATACATGCTAAAGCGCCAGCCCATATACTCAGCGCAGGCGGCGACTAAAAGAGGGATGAGCGAGCCGCCGATGTTGTGAGATGTATTCCAAAGACTCCACCATCTCCCCCTTTCGGATTGAGAGTACCACTGCGTGAGCAGTTTCGCGCAGCCGGGCCATCCCCATCCTTGGAAAACGCCATTGAGCCCCCAGAACATCGCCAATGTCCAGAATGCCGACGACATACCGAACAGACAGTTGAAAATCCCTGTGAGGATCAGTCCGATGGACATGAAGTAACGCGGGTTGGATTTATCGCCCAGAATGCCGCTTAAAAATTTGCTCGATCCGTAGGTGATGTAGAGGATGCTGCCCAAATAGCCGAGCTCAAATTTGTTGAGGCCCAGTTCTGCCTGCATGACGGGCATCGCGTAGGTAAAGCTTTTCCGAGTGAAGTAAAAAAACGCGTAGCCTGCCCACATGGCATAGAAAGTGCGGAGCCGCCAGTATTTATAATTTTTTTTTACGAGCTCCGGATCTTGGATTTCGTCAATGGACGGCGCGGGTCTAAACACATCTAACACGGACACAAAACCTCCTGCTGGTCTTGTCTTTCATACAAAAGCAAAGAGGTTAATCGACAAGATAGGTTCTGTCAACAAAAAGTCATTTTGTCTAGTATAAAAAATTATGAGTTTCCAAAATCCAGTAGGGGGGGTGCCCGATCCGTTTGGGTACCGCGTTGAAGGCGCGCAAGAGGGATCGCAACAGGGGGGATCTCCTCCTGAAGAGCCGCCCAACAATCAAGGCGTGATCGGCTATTTGATCGGGGCCATGCACAAGGCGCTCGATGCTCTTGTGCAAAAGTTTGGGAAAGGGGGGCCTGAGCGCAAGGGCTCCAAACAAACGTTGGGATCGTTAAAAGCCTCTTTGGAGCTTCTGAAGGGGAATGACCTGAGCCAAGACATCCATTTCCTCAATGCTCTTGCACACAGTTGGAACAAAGCGATTGAAGAGAGCCCGGCTTTTGATGAAGAGGTCTTAAGGTTGTTCAACCTGTTTGCAAAAAAAATTTTGCACTATCCGGAAACCAAACAGCACACATTTGGGTATTATCTGACCGAATATGCGGGGCAAAGATGGATCCCTTTTCCCTATATGGAATTGGTGCAAAAGATCCACCGCGAGCACGCCATAAACCCCGATGGAAGCGATCTGACCGAATGGACCCGTCTTCTGGACGACGCAATCCGACTCTTGCCATAGTCTCCCTGTCTTTAGTATACTCATATACACAAATGAACTCAAAAGTTGGGAATTTGGCAAAGCCGGCACCGCAGGTTTGGGGCAGCGAAGCGGCGCCGAAGCAGCTCAACTTGCATAAGTTGAGCGATGCAGGCGGCCCCAAAAATGCGGATGTCCGGCGCAGCCAAAAACCAACTTTTGAATTCATTTGTGTATACCACAACAACGTGAAGAATCGGTAAAAAAACCCATGCAAAATCAGATGCCTAAGGGCACATTCGATATTTTACCTTACGGAGCCGAGGAGGAGTGGCAATCTTCCGATCTTTGGCAATTCGTGGAGATGACGCTGCGCAAGATCGCTTGCGATTATGGCTATCGAGAGATCCGGACCCCGATGTATGAAATGACGGGGCTGTTTGATCGCGGGATTGGCGAAACGTCCGATATCGTGACCAAAGAGATGTTTACCTTTCAAGACAAAGGCGGCCGGTCGATCACCTTGCGTCCCGAGGGGACGGCTGCGGTCATGCGTTCTTTCGTCGAACACAATTTAGCCAATTTGGGCGCTGTGCATAAATTTTTCTATACGGGCCCTATGTTCCGTTACGAGCGGCCGCAGTCAGGGCGGTATCGACAGCACCACCAATTTGGGATTGAAGCGATTGGCAATGGGACGCCTGAACAAGATGCAGAGGTGATCGATCTGCTGATGGAATTTTATCACCGGCTTGGGCTGAAGCATCTCAAAGTGCACTTAAATACCGTGGGCGATCTCGAATCGCGGACTCGATTTAGAAATGCGCTGCTCGATTATTTGCGGCCCTATTTGGCTGAGCTTTCAGCAGAGAGCAAAATCCGTTTTGAGAAAAATCCGCTCCGCATTCTCGACTCTAAGGATCCAAAAGACAAAGAGATTGTGAAAGGGGCCCCCTCTATTTTGCATTCACTCACTGCGGCGGCGAAGAGTCACTTTGATGCTGTGTGCCGCTGTCTGGAAGCATTGAAAATCCCCTATCTGGTCGATGATAAAATTGTGCGCGGCCTCGATTATTACAATAAAACGGTGTTTGAGGTCATGGCTGGAGATCTGGGCGCCCAAAATACGATTGGAGCGGGCGGCAGATACGATGGGCTGATTGCGATGCTGGGCGGGCCCGATCTCCCTTCCGTGGGCTGGGCGACAGGCCTCGAGCGGGTGATGCAAGTGATGAAGGCGCAAAAAGTGTCTGTGCCTTTGCCATGCAGGCCGAAAGTGTATTTCATTCCCATGGGCGATGAGGCGATGGAGCCATGCCTGGAACTGGCAACGAAGTGTAGACACCATGGAATTGGAGCCGATATTGAGCTGAGCGGGAGGAAAATGCAGGCAGCGATTCAAAATGCCTTGCGCGCGGAGATCCCTTTCTGTGCCATTATTGGCAGCAACGAACTGTCGCAAAGAAAGTTGCAGCTGAAAAACTTGCAAACACGCGAACAGCGAGAAATCCCTTTTGACGCGCTACTCAAGGAGTTATCCCATGTTTAAAATGTTCCTTTTTGCCTGTCCTCTTCTTTTAGGGGCGGCGGAAAAAGAGCTCGATGTGTCCAAGGTTTCTGAGGCGATCGGGCACATGATTGGAAAAAATCTGGAAGAATTAGGGCTCGATTTTGACCTGGATGCGGTTGTCAAGGGGCTGAAAGAGGAATCAGAGGGGATTCGTTCGCCGCTGAATGAAGATGAGTGCGTCCAAGCGATCGCCACTCTGCAAGAAGAGAAGATGGAAAACCGGGTGAACCAGGAACTGCAAACCATCGACGCCATCTCCAACGGAGATGAGATTGAGAATCTCGCGGAATGAAGATTGTTCTTGTGCAGCCGCAAATTCCGCAAAATACGGGAAACGTTGTCCGGACCTGCTCTGTGACCGGGGCGGGGCTCATTCTCGTCCATCCCTTAGGTTTTAGCACCCACAGCCGGCATCTGAAGCGGGCGGGCCTCGACTATTGGGAAGGGGTCGATGTGCTGGAGATTGAGGATCTCGACGCCTATCTAGCCACAACCGACGCCCCTTTTTTCTTTTTTTCGAGCAAAGCAAGCGTCCCTTATACGGGGGCTCCCTATGCACCGGATAGCTTGCTCATTTTTGGTTCTGAGACGTCGGGGCTCCCTGCGAAGTACTTGGAGAAGTGGCCCCATCGATTTTTCACCATCCCGATGCGTCCTGGCTCGAGGTGTCTCAACCTAGCGACGAGCGTCGGCATCGTCCTTTTTGAGGCGATTCGGCAAACTCACTTTCTGGAAAAGAGCGACAACACAATCGAGAGAGCGGCGCTGACGAGGACCGAAGAAGTGACTGGCAGATAGAGAGTTAAAGATCCTTTTTTGATAATGATGTCGCCGGGCAACGTGCCGAACCATTCGATGAACCAAGGCAACTGGACGCCGGCATGGATTGCCAAACCGGCGGCAATGATGAGGAGTAGAGTCATTCCTAAGAACTGGATCACATGGCCGAGTTGATGAATTTTTTCACATCATCGGCTGTTCTAAGGCCGACGAGACGCCCTACTTCCTTACCGTTTTTGAAAAGGATCATGGTGGGAACAGATGTGATTTGGAATTGAGTCGCGGTTTTCGGTTCGTTGTCGATATCGATTTTACCGACGGTGGCTTTCCCACTCATGTCTTTGGCAACCTGCTCTAATACGGGGGCCAGGGAACGGCAGGGGCCGCACCAATTAGCGTGAAAGTCGACGAGAACCACGCCGTTTTTCACTTGGGCATGGAATTCACCATCACTAAAATGTTTAATCAAATCAGCCATAAGCTACCTCATTCATTGCGATAGTTCATAGTGTACAGGGATAAGATATTTTTTCCAAATGACAAAGAATGATGCATGGATCTATAATGGGGGCGCATTTTTGCGGCCATGGCGGAACTGGCAGACGCGCTAGATTCAGGTTCTAGTCGAGGCAACTCGGTGAAGGTTCGACTCCTTTTGGCCGCAAGCGAAAGGGGCCCCCAAAAACGGATCGTTTTTGGGGAAAAGGTGTTGGTTCGACTCCAATTGGGCCGCAAGCGAAAGGGGCCCCCAAAAACGGACCGTTTTTGGGGAAAAGAGGAAGGATGACAACGGCGATTGTAGCAAACGGTCAAATCGATTCCCCCACAATCATTCGTTCGCTGATTTTACGTCACAATCAGATCATTGCCGTCGATGGCGGCCTCGTTCACTGCGACAAGATGGGCATACAGCCCCATCTAATCGTAGGAGACTTTGATTCATGTCCGCCCGAGCTGCAGCACAAGTATGCGCATATTCGTACCATCTTACTCAAAAAAGACAAGGATGAAACCGATCTGGAAGCAGCCATTCGAGAGGCCCATGCAAAAGACACCACTCTCTATGCTGCATGGGGTTACCGCATTGATCACAGCCTGACGAATGCCCTTCTATTGACCCGTTATCCTGGCATGAAAATGGAGACAGAAACGGAAATCGTTTTTGCCGTCGATCAAGCCGTGCAATTGCATTGCAAAGTAGGACAAACCCTTTCTCTGATTCCTCTCAATGGCCCTGTGACAGGCATCACAACCTCTGGGCTGAAATGGGAACTGAAAAGTGGGAAGTTGGACTCACATTTTATTGGTATTTCCAATGTGTGTGTCAGCGCCACCATTCAAATTTCTGTAAAAAGCGGCTCTTTGCTGTGCGTCCTCCAGCGGTAACCGATTATCCCAAATATCGCTTAGTTGGATCGGGTATTAGGGCGTGGAGCCTCGGGTTCCGCTCTTTCCACTCTTTGAGGTGGCGAACGCCTCGGTGGGTATGCCTCGTTGGGTATTATTAGGGCGTGGAGCCTCGGGCTCCGCTCTCTCCACTCTTTGAGGTGGCGAACGCCTCGGTGCGTACTAGGGCGGGGAGCCTCGGGCTCCGCTCTCTAGCCATTCTTTGAGGTTGCGAATCGCCTCTTGGGTCAAGTCGGTGATACGGGCTTGCATCGCTTTTTTATCCGGCCCATTTTCCCATTCGATGGCCGAGCCAAACACAACGGTGATTTTGCCAAAGAGTTTGGGGAACTTTCTTCCTCTCGGCCAAGCTTGATAGGCTCCCTGAATGTAGGCGGGAATCACACAGCATTCGGCCTTGTGCACAAGAAACGCAAGCCCGCGCTCCAAAGGAAGCAGTTCCCCTGTCGCAGACCGTTTCCCTTCCGGAAACAAAAGGAGTTTTTTCCCTTGCTGCAAAAGGGCGATCATATCGCGAAAAATCGCCGCATCGGACACCCCTCGAGAGACAGGATGCGCATTAAGCCCTTGGATCAGTCTCCCAAGAAGAGGCGCCTCAAACAACGACCCTCGCGCCAGAAAATGCACTTCTTCAGGACAAGAAATCGAAAGGACGGGCGGATCAAAAAAAGAGGTGTGATTCGCCGCAACGACAGCAGCCCCTGGCCGAAAATGCTCCAGCCCATACACTTTGAGCCTAAAAAAGCACTTGAAAAAGAGGCGCGCCAGCCAATACACCCATTTGTACGAAAGCTTCATCTTTGGATAGCGCCTTTTGGGCTTGATGCGCACAATCTTGTCGATCACTTGTTGCGCCGTCAGATCAGATGTATCGATCACCAAGGCGTTCGCAGCTTTTTTTAAAGGAGAGATGGATCGCGTGGAATCGGTTTCATCTCGCTCTTGGATCTCTTTCAATACAGCCTCAAAAGAAAGGGCGTGATCGGGAAACTTATGCGATAACTCCCGATAGCGCCTCTGCGCCCTCACTTCCGCTTTCGCTGTCAGAAAAATTTTGAGATCGGCATCAGGAAACACCACCGTGCCCATGTCTCTGCCTTCAAAAACGGCATCGACCGAATGGCCAAAACGCCTTTGGATCTTCACCATCTCTTCCCGAATCAAAGGGTAGATGGCAATCTGCGAGGCCGCCATTGAAATCGCCTGCGTCCGAATGTCATGCGTCACATCGGTCCCGCATACAAAATAGTGTCTTTCTCCATGGGCAGAAGAGCGAATTTCAAACTGAAATCGAGAGACAAGCTCTTCCACTTGCGATTGATTTTGCGGGTCGATCTTTTCTTTCAAAACCAGCCAAGCCAACGAGCGATACATAGCTCCCGTATCGAAAAAGGTGAAGCCCAGCTTCTTGGCCACCCCTTTCGCAACTGTCGATTTTCCTGTCCCAGAAGGTCCGTCTATTGTGATGATCATACTTTTACAAAATGTAGGTAAATATAGATAATCGGCGCATTGAAAAGAATCGAATCCACCGCATCGAGCGCCCCACCAAGGCCCGGGAGAGCATTGCTATCCTTCTTATTCGCATCCCGCTTGAGCAGCGATTCAGAAAGATCTCCAAATTGCCCCACAATACCCAAAACAAGACCTAAAAAGAGCCACTCCAACATCCCTAAATGAAAGGCCCCGGAAAAATCGCTCGCTAGATGAAAAATAAAGCTCGCCCCTAACGCGCAAACAAGCCCTATAATCGCCCCCTCAACCGTCTTCTTCGGGCTGATCGTCGGAGCTAATTTCCGCTTGCCCCAAAGATTGCCCCCAAAATAGGCGCCCACATCGGTAATTTTCGTCACCACAAGCAGATAAGTCAGCCACCATCTCCCATCCACGCCGCTTAAATAGAGAATGCCCAAAACCATTCCCATCGGAACCGCTATGTAGAGCAGCCCAAAAGAAGAAACAGCCAGATCGACAATCGCCCCCTCTCTTTGCCCAAAATGCAAGGCAAAAAGGACGAGAAAAGCCACAAAGAAGAAGATGATCGGCATATGCTCCAACCCATCGACTTTAGCGCTTAAAAAGAACGAAAACACCTCGATCACAGAGAGAATAATCAGGGCAGGCAAAATCATTCTGCCCCCTTTTGCTTTCACAAATTGTTCATACTCCCAAATCGCAACGCCCGCTAAAAGCGCAACAAATGCCGCCACAATGTATTGAAATACAGAGTTGAAAGCAAAAGCGATTAAACAGATGAGAAGAACAATTGTAATGCTCGAGGCAATCAGTCTACGATAAAGATCCGTCATATTAAATTCCCAACCTCCTACTTCGCGTCTGGTAAGTCAGCACCGCCTTTAATAATTCCGCCGGCGAAAAATCGGGCCATAAAACAGAGGTGCTCACAATCTCAGCATAAGAAATTTGCCATAACAAAAAGTTGCTCACGCGCAACTGCCCACTCGTGCGAATCAAAAGCTCCGGGTCGCCATAAGCGCTTGTATCCAAGTGCCGCGCGATGCACTCCTCGGTCACTTCAGAAGAGTCAATCCCCTCATTCAATATTTTGATGACAGCCCGCCGAATCTCATCGCGAGATCCATAATTGAGCGCTAACACTAAACGAATCCGATCGCACTGCTCCGTCGCTTTGCGCGTCTGATGAAACGCATTTAAAACCCTCTCAGGAAGCCGCGTCAGATCGCCAATCGCATTCAGCCGCACCCCATCGCGCACCATCATGTCCTTTTTGCGCATGAGATAGAGCTCAAAAATGTTCATCAGGTCGTCTACTTCATTTTGCGGCCGCTTCCAATTTTCTGTTGAAAACGCAAAAACCGTCAAAGTCGCAACCCCCAATTCCGCAGCTGCGCGTACCACTTCCGACAGCGTCTCCGCCCCTTCCAAATGCCCCATCATGGGGGGCAATCCCCTTTCCTTGGCCCAACGCCGGTTGCCATCCATAATGATCGCAATATGCCGAGGAACCCGGCTCATATCGACGTCAGAGAGCTCTTCACTCGAATAAATCGGCTCTGCAAGCTCTAGCGTATGTGCTGTCATTCCATCACTCATTAAAAAAACGGTCCAACCATAGCGTTCTTTCCCTTTCCGGTCCAACCGAGATCAGAGAAACAGGCGTTTCGCATAACTCCTCAATGCGCCGAATATAGCCTCTCGCATTCGAGGGAAGATCGTCGTATACTTTTACATCGCGCGTGGATTTCTTCCACCCCGGGTGCGTTTCATAAATCGGCTGAGCTTGTTTCAATTCCTCTAACGTTGCAGGAAAAGTCTTACATTTCTTATACCCTGTACAGATTTTGATTTCATCTAAATCGTCGAGAATATCGAGCTTCGTCAATGCAAGCGAATCGACACCATTTAAACAAAGAGTATGACGCAATAAAAAAGTATCCAGCCAACCCATCCTCCGCTTGCGTCCCGTCGTCGTCCCCACCTCTCGCGAGGCGCTATGATCCGGGAAATGGGCCAGTTCATCTCCATTTAATTCTGTCGGAAAAGGGCCGTTGCCCACCCGAGTCGTATACACTTTTACCACTCCGATCGTGTGATCGATCTTGGAGGGGCCTACCCCAAGTCCCGCCGCAATCCCGCCAGACAGAGTGCAAGAAGAGGTGACAAAAGGATAGGTTCCAAACGTAATGTCGAGCAACGCCCCTTGCGCCCCTTCAAATAAAATATTCTCCCCTTGTTTGGCCGCCTGACTTAAGAGCTCTTCTACAGGCGCCACATAAGGAGCTAATTCCGCAGCATATTTGGCATAGGTTTCAAAAATCGGCTCCCACTCCATCGGAGGATGCTGGTAGAGTTTTTCCAGTTCCCGATTTTTTTGAGCGACTGCCGACTGCAATTTGAGGCGAAACGATTCAGGCTCCAACAAGTCCACCAACCGGATCCCGCACCGATTCACCTTGTCTGCATAGCAAGGGCCTATTCCTTTGCCGGTCGTCCCTACAGCCGCCCCCCCTTTTTGTTTCTCCGCCAACTGGTCGATGAGCTGATGATAGGGAAACACAATATGAGCGTATTGGGAAATGTAAAGCCGCTTTACATTGGGGACCCCATGGCTTTTAAGTCCTTCTAATTCAGTTAAAAGGGAAGCAGGATCGAGGACAGTTCCGCCGCCGATGTAGCATTTTGTGTGAGGATAGAGAATCCCTGAGGGGATGAGGTGAAACTTAAATTCTTGGGCCCCGACAACGATCGTGTGGCCTGCGTTATTGCCCCCTTGCGCTCTGGCGATGTGGCGGGCATTTTCCGAAAGGAGGTCAATGACCTTGCCTTTTCCTTCATCGCCCCATTGCGTGCCGATGACAACAATAGAGCTCATTTTTTTGGACATAGCATCCTTGTAATGGGACCATCATAGCCTAAAAAGGCCAAATCGGAAAAGAACCTTTTTTATACTAGACAAACTGGAGTCCGTTCGGCTATCCTCCAACAATTCAAAGAAAAAGGTTTTCATGGAAAAACAGAAAAAGTGGCAATTTTTTCTCATCCTGACAGTCATCGCGCTCACCCTTTATAACATCTTCCCCACCCTTTTTTATTACTGTAAGCCTCTCAGCAGTCCCATTACCGAACAGCAGGGATTAGACATCGCTGCTGCCTTGGAGCAAAGGGTCAGCCAAGTGGAGGCCGACTCTCAGGAATGGATTGCGTCATTTTGTCGTTTGATCCATGTAAAACCCCAATCGATTGAAAAAGATGGCCAAAATTTTATTGTTCGATTTGTGAAATCGGAAGAGGCGGCCCGTTTCCGCAAGCTGCTGCCGAGAGCCGGCTCTCTCATTCCTTTTGTCCCCGCGCAACTGGGATTAGCGCCCCAAGAAACAGAAAATGTCAAAGAAGTGATTGTCTCGCGACAATTTGCGGGTCCTTTGCGCCGCGATCTCTTTTCGTACGCCAGCAAGGGCTCCTCTTTATATCGCGATATCATGCTCGATCGCGCCGCCCAAATTGCCTATATTTTGGCAGGTCCGAGCGAAGCTGCCTATGCGTTGCATAGCGCTGACCCCAGAGTGTTGGAACCTCTGGCGTTTCAGATTCAGACGATTGCGGAACTGGAAGGGTCTCAAAAATCGATTGCGAACCGCATGGCCGCCTCCTTTACGCAAGGCCCTTTCGGGTCCAAGAGCCAAGCGGTCAAATCGCTGATTGCGGCTTTTGAGAATCTGCGCGATCAATTCAAAAAATGGCCCGAGTTCGCGAAGAAGGAATCTCTCTTCATCAAAGCGGAAAGCTATTTGAAGCAGCATGAAGCGCTTTTTGCAATGGGAGCCGACCCTTGGAGCATCGGTGAGATTCGCTCTCAGCTCAATCAGTCGCAAACGCTGCGCTTCGGCCCTCTCAACCCGCTGTTTTCAGAACTCTCGATCGACTGGTCTGCGGAAAAAATTCTTTTGAAGCTCCACCCAGACGTCAACCGAGCGCAAGTGGAGCAGCTGCTGATGAACGAAGCTGCCAAAGTGGCCCGTTTCACCAATGAATCTCTCGCTGCCGATGAAAATGGCTATTCCATTGCTTTGCACAATGTAACGGGGACAACCGGCCTTTTGGTCTGCCATCTCGACAAGCTGATGGCCTCGCAAAGCGAAGAAATCGCAACCAAGCTGAAAAACCATTGGCGCCCCACACACCCCGACTTATCGAGCCTATCGATCGTCGATGCCGCTTCGTTTGAAACGTTAAGCCCCGACCAAAAAGCTCTCAGTTTACAGATTCATGCGCCCGATGAAGAAAATCGGAAACTGCAAATTCTCACTCATGGATTGCAGCACATCGCGAATACGTACGCAGAATTTCCCAATTCAGCCCCTGCGCAAGAGTTCCAGTCCGATTTCCGCCATTTAGTTCAACTGTTGCAGCAAAACGGTTTTGTGCCCTATCAAGGGGAGCAGCAAGAGCTGATCTTTGAAAAACGGGATCCTTATCTCCCGCTTTTGGCTGCGACCCGAGAGGCGTTTCAAGTGAAGGGAACGCAAAAATACGCCTTCTTAGAGCTTGCGAATCTCGAACAGCGCATTGTGAATGCCAATCGGATCGACACCCAGATCCACGAAGATCTCATGAAGTGGCAAGACGAATACAATGCCGCGCAAGTCAGCATACAGCCTGGCGCCAAGTTCGATGTTCCCAAGCCAATTCGGAGTGTTTTTCTCAACAACTTGAGCCTCTCTTTGAAAAAATATTTCCGGGGCGATGAGAAAAAAGTGATCCGCTGGGGCCTCGATCTCTCGGGCGGGAAGACCGTTCAAATTGAGCTCAGAGACGCCAATAACCAGCTCGTGAAAAACGACGACGAGATCAAACAAGGGATCAACGAACTGTACAATCGCGTCGGCAAAATGGGCGTCTCTGAAGTGGCCATCCGCCAACTCGGCCATCACATTGTCCTCGATTTTCCTGGCGCTCAATCTCTGTCTGCCTCTGAGCTGATCAAAGCCTCTTCCATGTACTTTCACATGGTCAATGAAAAATTCTCTTCCCACACTTCCCCTTTTGCTGCAGCCGCGCAGCGCTTTTTGCAAGAGGTGTGGAATGAAGCGGTGATCAAAAATCGAAAAGATCCCGCGAGCATTCATGAAATCGCTTACAAACGGCTCCACTCCGATTCCCCCTCTGAAGTGGTCCGTACCCTCTTAGAGGCGGGCCTTGTGTTGCAATCGCCCGAGCATCCGACATTGGGATACGCCTTTGACGACACCGTGTCTAAAATCGCCCTCATCCGCGGCGATCAAAGCGAGTGGCTCGGCCAAACGCATCCTCTCCTGATTGTGTACAATAACTACGCTCTGGAAGGCTCTCAGCTCGGATCGGTCCATGCGAGCTATGATCCGGGACGGGGCAATTTCCTCAGTTTCTCCGTCAGCCCATCGAGTGTCGATCGAGATGGCAAAACCATCGATCCTCGCGCGATCTTAAAATCTTGGACCTCTCGCTTCTGCAAAGACAGCGTGCAGGGCACTCCATTGGAAGATTTTTCCAAAAGACGGGGCTGGAGATTGGCTGTGCTTCTCAACGACACTGTGATCAGCGCGCCGACTCTGGAAGCGGAGATCAGCGACGGAGGTCAGATCAGCGGCCGATTTTCTCAACGAGAAGTCACCGCCCTAGTCGCCGACTTAAAAGCGGGCTCTCTCAGCTTCACGCCCCATATTCTTTCTGAAAAGAATGTGAGCCCTGAACTGGGCCTCAAAGACCGCACTCAAGGCATTATCGCCACGATCATCGCTCTTTTACTCGTGGTTGGATCGATGCTGGCTTATTACCGGTTTGCAGGTCTTGTGGCATCCGTTGCGGTTCTCTTCAATCTGCTGATCCTTTGGGCGACCTTGCAAAACATCAATGCCACCCTATCGCTGGCAGGGATCGCGGGCATTATTTTGACAGTGGGAATGGCGATCGACGCAAACGTTCTGGTGTTTGAACGATTTAAAGAAGAATTTGCCCATGGCGGCAAGATTGGGCCGGCCATTGCCGCAGGCTATAAAAAAGCGTATAGCGCCATTGTCGATTCGAATGTGACGACGATCATCGCGGCGCTGGTTTTGCTCAACTTTGATGCGGGGCCCATTAAGGGATTTGCCATTACCCTCATCATTGGCATCGTCTCTTCGATGTTCACGGCGCTTTTCATGACCCGTTACTACTTTGATGGCTGGGTGAAAAATCCAAAGCACAAAGAACTCAAGATGATGAGCTGGTTCCGCTCTACGTCGATCGATTTTCTCAAGCAAGCGAAGAGAAGCTTTATTGTGGCCGCTCTGATCATTGGGGTAGGCGGCTATTTAGTGTATGCGCAGCGCGCGACCATTTTTGGGATGGATTTCACGGGCGGGTTTTCTTTGCAAGTGGAAATGACGCCTCAAGAGGGGCTCAATTATGTCGCAGCCGTGGAAGACGCATTGAAAGAAAAAGGGGCCAAAAGCGGCGATTTCCAAGTGCGCCAGCTGCACCCCTCCAATCACCTGCGCCTTCTCTTTGGGACGAGCATGCAGCAACCGGGCAAACCGTTCTTCGGGATGCCGCTTGTTTCCGACCAAAATGGCAATCCACGCAGCGATTGGGTGGTCAGCGCGCTGGGCGCCAAGGGGTTGACCTTGACCCCAAATGCAATGGACCAATTAGAGGCGAGCTGGACCGCAATGAGCGGTCAGATGTCTGACAGCATGCGGAATAACGCGCTGCTCGGTCTCCTCATTGCATTTGTCTGTATTTTCATCTACATCGCGTTTCGGTTTGAATATAAATTTGCCGCCGCCTCGATCGTCTGTTTACTGCACGACGTGTTAATCACAATTGGGTTAATGGGGATTCTTCATCGCTTTGGGGTGCCTGTGCAGATCGATCTCAATACTGTGGCTGCGATCATGACCATTGTGGGGTATTCTTTAAACGACACGATCATCATCTTCGACCGCATTCGGGAAGAGATGCGTGTGACCAAACACCGCTCCTTATCCGCTCTTGTCAATCACGCTCTCAATGCAACGCTGAGCCGCACGAGCATCACATCGGGAACCACGCTGCTCGTATTGATTGCGCTCGTCGTCCTCGGAGGATCCTCCATTTTTAGTTTTGCGCTGGTGATGACTCTGGGAGTCTTCTTTGGCACACTCTCATCTTGGTATATTGCATCGCCCATGATGCTTTATTTTCATGGCAGAGAAGAAAGGGAGCTTGTACAGCATTAATTTGACCTCTTTCTTTTAAACACCCATGTCGTTAGACTCCAGGAGAAAATGGTCTCAGGAGAGTATGTCATCGCAAACGGCAAAAAGCCACCAACCTCTATGGGTGTATCCTGAGAAAAACCCTCCGTTATTCCAACAAATTACGACGGAATTCAACATCCATCCCGTTACGGCGCAGATTTTGATTTCTCGTGGATTTAAAACGGTGGAGGAGATCCATGAATATCTGTACGCCAAACTCCCCCACCTGTTTGATCCGGATCTCTTTCCAGATATGGATAAAGCGGTGCAAAGAATCATCCATGCGGTCCATCAAAAAGAGATGATTTTAGTCTATGGAGATAACGACGTTGATGGGATGACAGCGGCTGTCCTACTCACCGAATTTTTGCGCGCCATTGGCGCGAAAGTGGTGTTTAACGTCCCCAATCGGGCCAGCTTAAAGAAAAGTCTGATTGGCGATGCTTTACAATTTGCTTTGAAGCATCAATGCAAATTGATGATTACGGTCGATTGCGGCATTACAGCGGCTAAAGAGATCCAAGAAGTCGTGCAGCATGGGATCGATGTGATCATCACGGACCATCATGAGCCCACATCTAAAATCCCCAATTGCGTGGCTACGCTGAACCCGAAACTGATCAATAGCACGTATCCCAACCGAGAGTTGACGGGCGTGGGCGTCGCCTTTAAGTTGGCGCATGCCATTACGAACCAGCTGATCGAATTGGAGGAGCCTGTCAAAATCGATCTCAAGAACTACCTGGATCTCGTAGCGCTTGGGACGATTGCCGATATGGGCGCCCTGAAAGGAGAAAATCGGATTCTCGTTCGATATGGGCTCAAGCAAATGAAGAAGATGAAGCGGGTAGGTCTGGCCAAGCTGATCGAAGTCAGCGACATGGCGCAAGGGGAGTTTTCTCCGGTGGAGATTGCCTCCAAGGTCGCGCCTAAGCTCAATTCTCTAGGCCGGATTGCCGATCCGATTAAGGGCGTGGAGTTGCTTCTTCTGCGAGATAGCCATGAAGCGGAAATGCTTGCGAAAGAGTTGGATTTGCATAACATCGAACGGCAAAAGATTGAAAAGGTGGCCTCCGACGACATTGAAGAATTCATGTTCCAGCATCCAGAAATTGCCCAAGAAAAAGCGATCATTCTCTCATCAGAAAAATGGCATCCTGGCATTATTCCTATCATCGCCGCGCGCATTGCCAAGCAATACAACCGTCCCACTCTCATCATTTCGATTGAAAAGGGGATGGGCAAAGGCTCGATCCGGACCATTCCAGAATTTCCCTTGCTGCATGTTCTCAAGCGCAATGAAGACTTGCTGGAGAATTTTGGAGGACACGACTATGCAGCGGGTCTCACCATCAAAGAAGGGAATATCCCCCTGTTCAGGCAGCGTTTTATCGAAGCGGCGGAGCGCGAATTAAAAGAGCAAGATGTAGTGGCCAAACTGCATCTCGATGCCAAGATCCATTTTAACGATTTGACCTTTGATTTTATGGAATCGCTCAACCTGCTTGAGCCCTTTGGGCATGAAAATCCGCCCCCTATTCTCTATTGCGACGCGATGCAGATTTGGCCTCCAAAAGTCGTAGGCAAATACCATTTAAAGCTCTTTCTAGAGCAAGGCGACCGGATGCTGGAGGGGATCGGTTTCGGTCTCGCCGACCGGCGCGATCAAATCCGGCGCAAAAATATCCTGCTGCGCATTGCTTTCACACCTCACATCAATCTTTTCCTCAATAAAGCCAGCATCCAACTCCAGATCAAAGATTTTCAATTGGTTTAGTGGAACCTATCCGAGTCAAATTTTTCATCGATTTTTCGGATTATTTTGACGTATGACAAAATTTGTTGTATCCCTTAATGGATTATGCCGAAAAAATGGATCCTGATTGCTGTTCTTTTGCACACGGGGTGTTTATATGCCGCCACCCCCGTCGACTCTACATGGAATGGGATGGCAGGAGATGGTCAATGGTTCACTGGCGGGAACTGGAGCCCCCAATCGGTTCCTCAAGCAGCGGGAGATACCGCAAATTTCAACGATCCTACGCCGACCGCTCCCACGACCATTACGATTACAGACGGCGGTGTGATATTAACGACACTGAATTTCGATTACAGTATGAGCTATACAATCGCCCAAAATACGGGTGTTTTAGGTTTCTCTGGCTCCTCCGCTGCGCTCAATGTGACCACCGTCAATGGCAACGGTTCATATACAATCAACCCGAATATCGAGCTTCTCAGCGATCTTGCGATTATGCAAAATTCTCTAGGGAATTTAACCATCGTCGGCCAATTTTTGAACTCTGGCAGTGTCACGAAAAGCGGAATCGGAACGATGATTATACAAGCCGATAATTCTGGGTATGGGGGTTCGATGACGATCGAGGCGGGCACGGTCAGCGTATCGAATGACAATGGTTTAGGCGGACCCAGCAACACTGTCACGATCGAAAATGGGGTTCTTTCTTACAGTAATACTACGAGCAGTTCACGCCCTTTTACTCTGTCAGGGAACGCAAGCATTCAAGCGGTTGCGGGCAAAACGGTCACCTTGGGGGGAGTGATTTCAGGTTCGGGTTCTTTAACGATCTCAGATGCAGGAACGATTATTCTGACAGCCGACAACCAGTATGTCAATACGACTATTTCTGTGGGTACCTTACAAGTGTCAAACGATAACAATTTAGGGGTCACTGCAGGCTCTTTAAACATCGGCAATGGCCAATTAAACATCCCCGTTTCTACTGCGCGATCTGGAGCGATTACGGGGAATGCGACCATAAATAGCGCCAACGCCATTACTCTCAGCGGTCAGTTTAACGGAACTGGCAATTTGACCCTGACAGGAGGGGGCACATTTACACTGACCGGCGCTAACAGCTACTCAGGGCCCACATATGTGGGTACAGGTACGAATCTTATCGGAACCACCACGAGCCTCACAAGCAGTATTACTTTACAGACGGGCACATCGACTGTCACCTTTAACCAAAACTTTGATGGATCCTATCCGAACACGATAGCGGGGCCTGGGGGCAGCCAGCTGACAAAATCTGGGTCTGGCAACATCCTCTTTTCAGGAAACAGCGCTGGCTTTGTGGGAGCGACCTCCATCAGCGCTGGCACGTTGACTGTGAATGGTTCTCTTGCGGGCTCTGCCACCACGGTGTCATCGGGCGCAACGTTGGCGGGGTTGGGCACTGTGGGTGCGACGACGAATTCTGGGACGCTGGATCCGGGCATGGGAGATACGATTGGCACATTATCCATTAATGGAGCATTGATCTACACGGCTGGAGCCAGCACGAATATCACCATTGCCCCTCTTGTCGCCGACCAAATCGCAGTGAATGGCTCCGCCACGATTTCAGGTCCTTTGGAAATCAATCCCATTCCCGCTTTCTATGGTTTTACAGCACGGTATCCCATCGTCACCACTTCTACCGGCTTAACGGGCCCTTTTAGTTCTGTTACTTCGAGTGTCGCCGGTTTTTTTCCTTCTGTGACCTATACCGGCACTGAGGCGATCCTGAGCATGCTGTTTGCAACCCCCTTTGCAGCCTTTCCTTTTTCGAATGAAAACACCGCTGCAGTGGGTCACAATCTCGATGCTCTTTTTGCAGCGGGTCAATTATCTGCAGATCTCTTAAGCATTTTAGACTCCTGGGTGGGACAGAGCAATGCGACGATCAACGGGGCCCTCGATCAAATGCATCCTGCGCAATATAGCGCTTTTACTGAAATGCAAGCGGAGGTGAATGGCCAGCTGATCTCTCTTTTTCACCGTCTGCCTTATCTATCTTGCACGTGCAGCTATCCGACTCGGTTTTGGATGGAAGGATTGGGCAACTCGCTGACTATGAAAAGTCATGGGATCGAACTGGGGTTTCAAGCCAATTCAGGCGGCCTTGCCTTTGGGTGGGATCGGCAAATCACCGATGAGTGCGTCTTGGGTGTGGGCGGCGCATGGACCGAAAATAGGCTCGATTGGCATGCGCATCGAGGTCATGGCAACATGACGGGCCTGTATGGAGGGCTCTATTTCGACACCCAAATCGAGCGCTTTTACATTGGCGCTGCGTGTCTGGCCGGCATGGATTTTTACAACACCTCTCGTCATATGGATTTTGTCATCACAGATCGGCACGCACATGCTGATTATCAAGCCGTCGACGTGACGGGGCAAATTGCGACGGCCTATCTTTTTGGCTCTCCGCAAGCATTCTTTTACCCTTATGCAAACTTTGACTATCTTTACGTGTACACTCTGGCTTTCTCTGAAAAGGGCGCGCAGGGTCTCGACTTACATGTATTCAGCCAGCAGGACGGCACCTTACGCAGCGAACTGGGGCTAGGCCTTCAAGTGCAAGACGTGAATGCTGCGGAGACGATCTGTATTTCTCCTCGTATCTCTTTGGGTTGGGTGAATATGTGTCCGGTCCAGCGGCCTAAATGGAGAGCGACCTTTGCGGGGGCTTCCATCCCTTTCTCAGTGGTGGGGTGGGACGAAACCTGGAATCTTTTGAACATCGATTTTGCCCTTTCGGTTTCCTTTCAAACCTTCAGTTTTTTGATCGATTACAACGCCGAATTCTCCCCCAACGCGGAAACAACCCTCACCAATCAGCACGGAAATCTCCGCTTCTCCTGGCAATGGTAATCAGATAATAATTATTTGAATAAAAGACAAAAAAATCGCCCAGATCGGGCGATTCAAAGAATCAATTGCATTTTAGCCAACTTTAGGTCTGCGGTTCAGGTAATTGTCTTGATAATTCCGAATGTCGTCGGTATGTATCACCCAAGCTGCTCCCTTCCGATGCGCCTTCATCAAACCTACTCGCGTAGCATAGTAGATCTTCTGAGCCGGTACACCCAAAATCTTCGCCGCTTGATTCACAGAATAATACCCCTTCCGATTATCAAACAATAACTCACCATCAAACATAGATTTCGTACGCGAATACTTATTCTTTCGGTACTCCTCTAAGTCATCTAAATGGATCGTCCAACGGGTTGAATCTTTTGTCGCTTTCAGCTTCTTCTGCTTAATCGCAACATAGATCGCCTGCCGGGTCACATTATTGATTCGCGCTGCTTCGGTTATCGAAACAACCTTCACCGAATCATTCTGCTGCCCTTGGCCCCATGTAGTTTCCGAATTCATGGTTCCTTTCCTCCAAAAATATTCATAAGCTCTTTTTATAACGAGTTACAACTCAAAATTTTAGGCTTTAGTAAAGCTTTTACTTTACAAAACCCTCGATTTTTTTGAAATTATTGTAATTTCGTTCTTTAAGTAACTATTATTTCATAATAACGAGTATAAATCAAACGTTTTTCTCATGTAAAAACACAATTTTTCGGGATTCGCCGCGTAATTTTACAAATATTTAACACTCAGTAAGTTATTTTCAAAATTTTTGGTTGGCATCAAAGTACCCCCATTGGTTATATTCGAGATTTGGTTTATAGGGATGAGCTGCCTATGATGCGCAAGTGTCTTTTTCTCCTTTTATTCTTGGGATGGATGCTGGAGGCAAAACCTCCTCAGCTGACGATACGGGATGTCAAAACAAAAATTGAAGAGATTCTCAAGGCCCATGCTTCGTATAAGACCCTCACGCCAGAGCTGGTAGAGAGAACGCTGCGCAATTTCTTGGATGAGCTGGACCCTACCAAGACCTATTTTTTAGAGGGCGAGGTAGCCGAGTGGCAGCATCCCACAGAGGAGTCGCTGCAAAAGTGTTTATCGGGATTGCGGGCTGGCAATTTCGCCTCTTTTCAAGACATCCACGCTCTCTTTCTGAAGGCGATGGATCGCCGTGCGATGATTGAGGCTGAAATCGCCAATCGGGAGCTGCCGAAGGGGGTCAAGAGCGAGGAATTTAAAGATCTCGCCTGGGCGGCCAGTTACGAGGAGTTGCTGACGCGCAATTTACGGATTAAAGCGCTGCAAATGGATGCGACTGAAAAATTAGGGGATGAGAACCGGAGTAAGTTTATTCAGCGGCTGAGTAAGCGCAGACTGAACAGAGAGCAAGAGCTGGCTGGCTCCTCTGAAGAGGAGCGGCGCAAGACGACATTGAGTTTAGTTCTGAAAGCGGTGACCGCTTCTTTAGACGCTCACACCAATTATTTTACGCCGAGCGAGGCGAATCAGTTTATGATCCAGGTGCAGCAGCGTCTTTTTGGCATTGGGGCGCAACTCAGGGATGATTTGGATGGGCTATCTGTGGTGCGGATTATTGAGAACAGTCCCGCAAGTCAAAGCAACAAGCTCAAAATGAACGACAAAATCATTGCGGTCAATCAAGAGCCGGTGATTGGGTTAGAAATTGGCGAGGCCGTTGAGCTGATCCGAGGCGAAAAGGGAACACCCGTTGTATTGACTCTGTTGCGAGAAACGGGAGAGACGGAAAAGAAGACGGAAAAATTAGAAATTGAATTGATTCGCAATGAAGTGGTGTTAGAGGAATCGCGGCTCGAACAGAGCGTAGAACCTTTTGGCGATGGAGTGATCGCGCATTTAAAGCTCTACTCCTTCTACCAAGACCCCAAAAACTCCTCGGCATCGGACATGCGCAAGGCCCTGGAGCAGTGCAAAAGAGAGCACAAACTGAAAGGGGTCATTCTCGATATGCGGAGCAATGCGGGCGGCCTTTTAACGCAAGCGGTGAGCGTCACTGGATTATTTATCAATAAAGGGGTTGTCGTATCGATCAAAGACAACACGGGGAAAGTGCAGCATTTACGAGAGGTGGAAGGAAAACCTGTTTGGGACGGCCCCCTGCTTGTTCTTGTGAACCGAGCCTCCGCATCAGCTGCCGAAATTGTGGCCCAAACCTTGCAAGATTACGGGCGGGCCATCATTGTGGGAGATGACCATACCTTTGGCAAAGGATCTTTTCAAACGTTCACGCTCGACCCCATCGTGAGCCCGAAGGTGAATCCTCAAGGAGAATACAAGGTCACTCGAGGAAAGTATTATACAGTTTCGGGGAAAAGCCCTCAGTTGACAGGGGTGATCTCTGACATTGAAATCCCCGGCATTCTCTCTCAGCTCGATATTGGGGAAAAGTTTGCCAAATTCCCTCTAGAAAACGATCAAATTGAGCCCCACTTTGAAGATGATCTAGCCGATTTGTCTCCATTTCAGCGCATCCAATTGGGGCCCACCTATCGCAATAACCTGCAGGCGCCGCTGACCACCTACTCTTCTTATATGGACGCTTTGAAGAAGAATTCGAAAGCGCGGATTCAGGCAAATAAAAATTACCAAAACTTTCTCACGGAAATTCAAAAAAAGAATTTTGATTCTGAGCCGATCGAACTCTTTGGCCAAACGGATCTCCAACACACAGAAGCGCTCAATGTCATGAAGGATCTCATCTTCTTGATGAGCCTTGAGAATCGTTAGTGAAAAAAACTCCTCGGATTGTCAAAATAGAAGCAGTTCAGAGGAAAAAACTATGACTGTAAGAGTTCGCATCGCCCCTTCCCCAACAGGAGATCCCCATGTTGGAACTGCCTATATCGCCCTATTCAATTTAATCTTTGCAAAACATTTTAAAGGCAAATTCATCCTGCGTATCGAGGATACGGATCAAAAACGGAGCAGCCCTGAGTATGAAAAAAACATTTTTGAGGCTTTGCGCTGGTGCGGGATCGATTGGGATGAGGGTCCGGATGTTGGGGGGCCGTTTAGCCCGTACCGTCAGTCTGAAAGAACGGAAATCTATCGCAAACACGCCTATGCATTGATCGAAAGAGGCCATGCTTACAAATGCTTTGCCACAGCCGAAGAATTGGCCGAAATGCGGGAAGTAGCCGCCGCGCAAGGAAAACGGATCGGCTATGACCGGCGATATCGCAATTTGACGCCTCAAGAAGTGCGTCAAAGGGAAGAGGCGGGCCAGCCTTTCGTCATCCGCCTGAAAATCCCCCTCACTGGCGAATGCGTGTTCGAAGATCAAATCAAAGGGCGCATTACAGCTCCTTGGGCCGATATCGACGATCAAGTGCTGCTGAAGTCGGACGGCTTCCCCACCTACCATCTGGCCAACGTAGTCGACGATCATCTGATGGAAATCACCCATGTGATCCGAGGGGACGAATGGATGAGTTCAACGCCTAAACACATCTTTCTATATGAAGCGTTCGGCTGGAAAGCCCCCACCTTTATGCATATGCCTCTTCTGCTCGGTAAAGATGGGAAAAAGCTATCGAAAAGAAAAAACCCCACCTCGATTTTTTATTTCCGCGATAGCGGCTATTTGCCAGAAGCTCTGCTCAATTTCTTGACCCTCATGGGCTATAGCATGCCAGGCGATCAAGAGATCTATTCCTTGGATGAGATCATTCGGGAATTCGATCCAAAACGGATCGGCATCTCGGGCGCCTATTTCGATATCCAAAAACTCAATTGGGTCAACCAAAAGCGGATCATCGAAACCATTCCTGAGAGCGGGCTGTGGGAGAGATTGCAGCAGTGGCAATTCAATGAAACGTTTATGCAGAAATTGATGCCTTTAGTCCACACGCGCATTAAGACGTTTGGCGACTTTATGCAGCTATGCGATTTTTTCTTCATCAATGAATTGAAAATCACCCCCGAGATGCTCTGCCCCAAAGGAACCGCTCCGGAAACCGTGGCGTGCTTATTGCAAACCCTCATTTGGGGATTGGATGAACTGGAAGATTGGAGCGGCAAAGGGTTGGAAAAAGCCTCTCATGAAGTGGCGGAAATCTTTGGAGTGCATCACAAAAAAGTTGTGATCCCCATGCTGTTTGCCGCTATCATGGGCAAATTGCAAGGCCCCCCGCTGTTTGATTCGGTCACTCTTCTCGGCAAAGATCGCACCCGAGTGAGAATCATGACCGCCATCGAAATGCTAGGCGGCCTCTCCGGTAAGAAAGCCGATCAACTGAAAAAGTGCTGGAATAAGAAAAACTGCAAGGAATTCGTCAATCAGCCGACTCCTCAGTAAGGATCTCAGGTTCTGCAGGCATTGACTTGGAGATCACATATGTGGGACGATGGGAAAAATTGCCGTTATGATTACAGGAAGCAAACAAAAACAAAACAAATAACAGGTAAATGCGCATTGAGAAAACCTTTTTCCTCAATGTAACTATTTTTCCTTCAACTGTCTAGAGAAATGTATTCACGAATCCATCCCTACATCTCCCGCATCAAAGAGAGAAGTTTACTCACCGGACCCGGGTCGAGTAAGAAGACCTATCACATCGTTTTGGATCTGGAAGAGGCGTTGCCGTTTAAAGTGGGCGATAGCATTGGGGTGATTCCCAGTAATGATGCGGCCGTGGTCGATCGGATCCTCCAGCTGATGGGAGTGGGCAGTCAAGAGGAGATCGAGGATCCAAAAACGGGTCAAACCGTTCTTTTTCGGGACTTTCTCTTACATAGAGCCAATATCAGCAAGGTCTCTTTCCACAAACTGTTTCCAGTAGAAAAGACAGCGCTGCCGCTGCTTGAACTGCTGCAGCATCATAAGCCGGGACCGCGCGAGCTGAGCCGAGTGCTTCTGCCTCTTTTGCCGAGATTTTATTCCATTGCCTCTTCAACCCGGGTGTTTCCAAATGAGGTTCATCTCACGGTGAGTTTTGTCCATTTTGAACTGAATGGGCAAACCTATTTTGGGGTAGGGAGCTATTTTCTCTGCGTGCAAGCAGAGATCGAATCCACCCCCATTCCGATCTACGTACAACCCTCAAACCACTTCACATTGCCTGAGGACCCCAATCGCTCGATCATTATGATTGGGCCAGGCACTGGCGTCGCCCCCTTCCGGGCGTTCATGCAAGAGCGCATGGCAGGACAAGCGGAAGGGCGCAACTGGCTCTTTTTTGGGGAGCGGAATCGAGAGACAGATTTTTACTACGGCGATTACTGGCTCGAATTGGAAAAACAGGGCAGACTACGCTTAAGCACCGCTTTTTCTCGCGATCAGGCGCATAAAATCTATGTGCAGCACAAAATGCTCGAAGAAAAAAAGAGTCTTTGGGAATGGATCGAAGAGGGGGCCATTCTCTATGTTTGCGGAGATGCGGAAGAGATGGCGAAAGATGTGGATGCCGCTCTTCAGCAAATCGCGCAAGAAGAGGGCGGCATGAGCGAAGAAGAGGCGCGCAAATTTCTCAAGACATTGCGCCACGAACGTCGCTACGTGTGCGATGTCTATTGAACGGTCGTGAGAATACACAAACACTGCAGCCCATCGCCGCAGCCAAAATCGGTGAGCCCTGCGCCCGATGTCGCGGTGATCCCAATCGCGCTCTCGGGGATGTGCATGGCAGCCGCGATCTGCCTTCTCATTTCGGGGATTTTTTCCTCAAAATAGGGCCGCTTGCCTTCAATGGTTAGGGCGACATGGACGATCGTTTGCTTGCCCAATGTGGCGAGCGCTTTGGCTAAGTACACCCCGCTATCGGTAATCCCATCTTTACGGCACAGTTCTCTCGCAATGCCCCCCAAGATGGGAGCGCCGCTCAAAGAGGTGATGGCATTGCAGATCGCGTGATACACGATATCGCCGTCTGACTCCGAGTCTAACCCAGGGACGTCATCAAAAATCACTCCAGCGATGATGCATGGTTTGGAGGAATCTGCAGGCAAAAACCGGTGGCTGTCTTGACCCATCCCTGTTCGGAAAATAGGGTGCTCTGTCTTCATAAGAGACTCACTATAGCATACTGGTAGATAAATGTCGCGGCCCCCCTTCTCAAATGTAAAGCAGCTTTACATGTGTCAAAAAATATGATTAAATTCCGGCTTCTGGTTAAGATATGTGTGAGGTTGAAAAATGGATGTATTGAAAATCAAGGGTGGCAAACCGTTGTCTGGACAGATTCGCGCGAGCGGGGCGAAAAATGCGATGACAAAGCTGCTGGTTGCATCGCTTCTGTCGGATAAAAAGTGCACATTTTTCAACGTTCCGAATATCGGCGATGTCGAGATCACCGTCAATCTTTGTAAAGAGATTGGCTCGGAGATCAAGTGGGACAAAAAAGAAAAAATCCTCGAAATTTACACACCCGAACTCAAAACTTCTTATGTGCCTCAAAAATATTCGGGATCGAATCGAATTCCGATTTTGATGATTGGCGCGCTTTTGGGCAGAACCGATGAAGACATCATTGTGCCCACGATTG
This sequence comes from Verrucomicrobiota bacterium, assembly GCA_018968815.1. Taxonomy (GTDB): domain Bacteria; phylum Chlamydiota; class Chlamydiia; order Chlamydiales; family SM23-39; genus REEB52. Next base: position 30,664 of record JAGWZL010000013.1, read on the forward strand.
GCGGCGATCTGATCGGATCCAGACCTGTTGATTTGCATATCCACGCCCTGCATAAATTAGGCGCGCGCATTGAATACCGAGAAATGAAAAAAGAGGGAGCCTATTTTGCGCAGGCGCATCAAGGTTTGAAGGGGACGATTATTTCTCTGCATTATCCATCCGTGGGGGCCACTGAAAACACCATACTCGCAGCCGTGAGAGCCAAAGGGACCACCCTCATTAAAAACGCGGCGATTGAGCCAGAGATCATCGATCTGATCCTGTTTCTGCAAAAATTGGGCGCCAAAATCATGATTGACGTGGACCGAACCATCTGTATCCAACAGGCGAGTCAATTGAACGAAGTAGAGCATACCGTTTTACCCGATCGGAACGAGGTGGCCTCTTATGCCATGGCTGCGATCAGCACCAAAGGCAAAGTATGGATCGAAGGGGCGGAACATCACAACATGATTGCCTTCCTCAATAAGTTGAGAGACATTGGCGGCGGCTTCCAAGTGAGAAAAAATGGCATCGAGTTTTTCTATGAAAAGAGCTTACGCGGCGGCGTTCATTTGGAAACCGATGTCCATCCAGGGTTTATGACCGATTGGCAGCAACCGTTTGTCGTTCTCATGACACAAGCGGTGGGCGCCTCCGTCATCCATGAAACTGTGTATGAAAACCGTTTTGGCTATACACATACTCTCAAAGCCATGGGCGCTGACATCGAATTATTCACGCAATGTTTGGGAGGGAAAACTTGCCGTTTTGCCTCGAGCGATCACCACCACAGCATTGTCGTCAAAGGCCCCACGCCTTTAAAGGCGACCGACATCACCATTCCCGACTTAAGAGCCGGGTTCGCCTATGTGATGGCCGCCCTGATTGCAAACGAGACAAGCACGATTTCCAACGTCGACTTCGTCGATCGGGGGTATGAAGAACTCGTCGCCAAGCTCTCCTCCTTAGGAGCCGATATCACCCGGGTGACAGCCCCCAAAAAGGGGGAGCCCAAGACCGTCTTGCAGAACACGTCTGTCTGATTGACAATGGGTAGAGAGGCGATTACACTGATACGCCTATGATTCCCCTCTGGCGGCAGATCCAAAAAAATAATTTTACGAAGCTGGGCCCGTTGCTCGACTTTTTAGAAATGGTTCCAGAAAAACGGAGCCAGGTGCTCGCTCACCCCACCTTTGTGCTGAATGTGCCCTTTCGCTTGGCCGCGAAAATGGAAAAAAATTCTTTGCAGGATCCGCTTTTTAAACAGTTTGTACCCCTGAAAGAGGAACTGGACACTTCGTTTGGCTCGACGGAACCGCTCCAAGACCAAACCTTTCGCAGATCGAAAAAGCTGCTCCAAAAATATCGGGGCAGAGCCTTGTTTGTGACAACTGGCGCCTGTGCCATGAATTGCCGCTTCTGTTTTCGGCAAAACTTCCCCTATGAAACCGAGGAAAAGGGCTTCCAACAGGAATTGGCTGTATTGGCGCTCGACGCCAGCATTTCAGAAGTGATCCTCAGCGGGGGCGACCCTCTGTCTTTGAGCGATCGGGAGCTCGCCTCACTGTTCCAAGAACTCGACAAGATCCCCCACATCCGCCGGATCCGCTTCCACACCCGCTTTCCGATCGGCATCCCAGAGAGGATCGATGCCGCCTTTCTAGAGATTTTGCAAAACTGTTCCAAACAAATCGTCTTTATCCTCCACTGCAACCACCCTAAAGAACTCGACGAAGAGATCCTGGCGAACCTGAAAAAGATCCAAAAATTGGGGATTCCTCTTCTCAATCAGTCGGTCTTACTCAAAGGGGTCAATGACGAGGAAGGGGTGCTCTTAACCCTCTCAGAAACCCTCGTGAATGCAGGGATACTGCCCTACTATCTGCACCTGCACGATCCTGTCCAAAGAACAGGCCACTTCGATGTGCCCGAAGAACGGGGGCAAGAACTGGTCCGCTTCCTCCAGGAGAACCTATCCGGATATGGGGTCCCCCACCTCGTCCGCGAAGAACCCGGGAAGCCCAGCAAAACATTTAAGGGATAAGGACATAACTCACTGTCAATAAAACATTAGTAAATATAAGAAAAAATACATTTATATAAACTGATGTTTTTGCTATAATTGTTGGCAGTTAACGGTTCATTTCTGTTAACTTTCCATAATTATCCTAAATCACCTTTTTGGCGCCTCTTACCCGAGGCGCTTTTTTTTTAGAGTTTCTTATAAGCGATTGACGGTTTCGATGCCGAGGATTTCGAGGCCCTGCTTGAGGACTTTGGCGGTGAGTTCGCATAAGACGAGCCGGCTTCCCTCTTCGGGGACCCCCTCCACTCTGCAATCGCGGAAGAAGGCATTGAATTTCTCAGCGAGCTCATAGAGGTAGTCAGTGAGGCGGTTGGGAAGAAGATCGCGAGCCATGATCTCGATGATTTCGCCAAATCGGACAAGGTGCACTCCCAGCGCCATCTCCGTGGGGTGGTTCAGCGCGATTTGATGCGTTTTGAGCACCTCTTCCATATTGGCGCCTGTCTTTCTCTTGATGCCATTGATGCGCACGTATGCATAGAGAAGAAAGACAGCCGTGTTGCCCTCAAAACGGAGCATCCGGTCATAACTGAATGTGTAATCTTTGGTGCGCAAAGAAGAGAGATCGGCGTACTTGACCGCGCTCACCCCAAGAACGCGCGCGAGATGATCGATCTCTTTCGGATCGGCATCGGGATGTCTCTCTTGCAAGATGGCGCGCGCTTTATCGATGGCGCCAAACAGCAGATCGATCAGTTTTTCTGTGTCGCCAGAACGGGTCTTGAATTTCTTCCCATCCGATCCAAGGACAAGGCCAAAGCCCACATGATCGACTTTGACTTTGGCAGGATCGAGCCATCCCGCTTTTTCCGCTACAGCAAAAACCATCTGAAAATGCAACGATTGCCCCTGATCGGTCACATAAATAATCCGGTCGGCCTTCTCAATGAAAATACGATGCCGGATGGCCGCTAAATCGGTGGTGTCGTAGTTGTAGCCCCCATCCGACTTTTGCACAATCACCGGCAAAGGCTCCCCTTCCCGCCCTTTAAAACCGTCCAAATAGACACATTTTGCCCCATCAGAAAGGGTGATCAGTTTCTTCCGGTCAAGCTCATCTATCACCTCTTTTAAAAAGGGATTGTAAAAAGATTCGCCGCGCTCCGTGAGACGCACATCCATCAGATCGTAAATCTCTTGAAATCCCGTGCGCGATACATCGCACATCAGTCTCCAGGCAAAGAGCGCATGTTTGTCCCCCGCTTGCAAAAGGACCACTTCGTGCTGAGAGCGCTTTTTAAACGCAGGATCTTCATCAAATTGCTTCTTGGCCGCCTTGTACCACTGCATCAGCAGTTCGAGCGTCATCTTCTCTTCCCCTGTCAGAAGAGCGGGATGGTTCTCTTTCAAATAAGCGATGAGCATCCCAAATTGCGTGCCCCAATCGCCCAAATGGTTGAGCCGCAAAACATCTTGATCCAAGAACTCAAAAAGCCGCGCTAAACAATCGCCAATAATCGTCGAGCGAACATGCCCCACATGCAATTCCTTCGCAATGTTCGGAGAGGAAAATTCGACGATGACCCTCTGTCTTTTGGCAGGAGGCACCGCCCCCAAATACCGGCTCTTCAAATGCGCATTGAGCGCCGCTGATAAATAGGCCGGAGAGAGCGTGAAATTGATGAACCCAGGCCCCGCAATCTCCACCCGCGCACAATCACGCGCATCAAAATGCTCTATAATTTTCTCTGCGACTGAACGGGGATTTTGCTTCAATACTTTGGAAAGAGCCAGAGCGCTATTGCATTGATAATGGCCAAAACCCTCTTGCATACAGGGCGCCATATCGGCCATTCTTTCTTCTTTGGAAAGAACATCTCCAAAAGCCCTATCGATTGCGTTACTGACTTTCTTTCGAAAGTCAGTCAGAACGGTTTCCATGATCTATTCTGCACTATGATGAAAGGTTGGAGGAATCACTCTTTTGCCAATCGCATACTTAATCCGATAGTCAGCCAAAGACAGAGCCGCTTGCTGCGTCGATTCATGATTCTTGTCAGCCATGTCGTAAATCGCAAGCAATGTATCATAAATGTGATGCGCTTTATAACGGGCGATTCTCGGATTATACCCCTCATCCTCGATTTCGATAGCCACATTCATCAAACCACCCGCATTGATCACAAAATCGGGCGCATACAGAATGCCTCGCGCCTTCAACTCATTGGCATGGTGATCCTGGGCGAGCTGATTATTTGCGCAGCCTGCGATCGCTTTACACCGAAATTCAGGAAGAGTCTGATCGTTAATGATGCCTCCTGTAGCACAAGGAGCGAACACATCGCATTCGACTTTCCAAATCTCATCTGGAGCCACCATCTTCGCCCGATACTTCTTCGCACAGGCGCTCAATCTCTCCGCATCGATGTCGGTCAGGATCAAATCAGCGCCCGCCCAAAAGAGATGATCGATTAAAATCTTGCCCACATTGCCCAACCCTTGGACCGCAACCTTCTTACCTTCAAGGGAATCACTCATGTAAAGCCGCTTTACAATGGATTGGATGCCGCGGAAAACTCCCCAGGCGGTAAAAAATCCTGGATCTCCGCTACTATTGTGATGAGGCAACCCGACGACGTATTGGGTCATTTTCCGAATGATTTTCACATCCTCTGTCGTACATCCCATATCTTCTGCACAGATGTAGAGTCCGCCCAATTTTTCAACAGCTGCGCCGAACGCCATAAGCAGTTCTGGAGTTTTTTCCGTTTTTGGGTCCGCCATGATGACGCTCTTCCCTCCACCCAGTCCTAATTCCGCAATCGCCGCTTTATAGGTCATCCCTTTGGCCAGGCGTAAGGCATCTTCAAGCGCTGCATCGAAGTTGGGGTAGGACCGAATACGCGTTCCGCCCAATGCAGGCCCGAGCAGAGTGTTGTGGATGGCGATGATCGCCGTAAGCCCCACTTTTTTGTCGGTGACTTTGAGCACTTTTTCATATCCTTTGATATGGAGCTTTTCAAATTGCAGCGATTTTTGAGCTTCATGCAATAAAGCTGCTAATTGCTTCTTCGGATCTTGAACCTTTTTTTCCAAAAGTTGACTACTCATAAATAATGCCGACCCCACTTAGGCTTGATTGGTAGCAATATACCATGGCTGTTTCACAAAAAGCAAGCGACTCAATAAAATCTTTACTTGGCAGGAACCTGTCTCAAGCTCCTTGATGATAAAGCTCCATTATTGTATGGTTGTATTCCAAGATTTTTTGAGGATCACATGGCCATAGCTCTCAGCATTACCGCTGAACAAAAAAATGAATTATTGAAATTCTTAAAAAAGAACCGCGGCGCCGATTTAGTGACCGTATATCTCGCTTTCATTGAAGAAAAATATCACATGAAACCGATTTTATTCCCTCGCGATAAGACGATCTATCAGAGTCTGGATGATCTCATTCGCATTCTGGAGTCGCAAGGAAAATTATGGCGCGAGACCGAGATCACCATCCAATTTGGCCAGCAAAGCGTCAATGAAAACACAAAAAAGATTTACATCTGCCCCTTTACCGGGAAAGTGTTTGGCGACAATACCTGTCCAAATCCTCAAGATGCGATTTACGATTGGGTTGCCAAGTGTCCTGAAAACAAGGAGCGGGTCGGGGGGCTGCCCGTCAAGCGATTTTTTGTATCTGAAGACCCCGAAGTGATCAAAAATTACGTGAGCGAGAGAAAGTCTTCGATCAAAAAAGTCGTCTATTCCTCCGCGATTACAGGAAAACTATTCAACAGCAAAGCGGCCGTTCTCGACGATTTCAAAAAAAATCACATCAAAGAGCTCACCTTGCTGGAAGTGCAAAACCAAAATCGGTTCCAGATCGAAGAGCATTTTTTGGCCTTTATCCAAAAGCATCTGACAGAGGACAAAATTGCCTCTTTTGTGGAAGCTCTTTCGCAGCACGCCGAATTTGAACCCTATTTAGAAAAATGGGTCGAATCGGATTAGCGGGACGCCACCTCTTAAAAACCGGTGAGGAGACCTTCGCTTTTGGCGTCATGGTTGCGCAACGCTTACCCAAACAAGCCATCCTTGCCTTATCGGGCCCCTTAGGCGCTGGGAAAACGACGTTTGTCCAAGGCCTTGCCCAAGGGCTCGGGATCACAGAGCCCATTCAAAGCCCCACCTTCATTCTCTTAAATGTCTATGATGGGCTGGCCCATTTCGATTTATACCGGCTGAAACACGAGAGCGATTTCACAAACCTTGGCTTTGAGGAATATTTGAACGCGCAGATGGTGTGTGCCATCGAATGGCCTGAAAGGATCTCCCACCTCTTGCCGTCCGATACCCTGCACATCCGTTTTGAATATGGGGAGGGAGGGCGCATCGCGCACGTGTTATGAAAGCCCGATATCTTCTCTCTACATTATCCGATTTTCCGAGTCTCAAAGATCCACGCGGGACTCCTTTGCCAGAAGTGGCGCTGGCGGGGCGCTCCAATGTGGGCAAATCGAGCTTGATCAACCATCTGTTTGGGCAAAAGAATGTGGCGAAAACTTCCGCCACTCCGGGAAAAACGCAACTCATCAACTTCTTTGCCGTCGATGAAACCTTTCTCATGGTCGATCTGCCTGGGTACGGCTTTGCCAAAGCTCCGTTGGAAGCCGTGCAAAAATGGTCTTCTGCGATTGATGCCTATCTCAACAATAGACCCACGCTGAAATTGATCTTGCTCTTGGTCGATGTGCGCCGAGAGATGTGTAGAGAAGATCTCCAGATGATGGAGTGGGCGCATGCGCGGCAAATTCCCCTTTTGTTGATATTGACGAAAACTGATAAACTCAACCGATCGGAAAAAGCGGATGCTTTAAAAAAATATCCCGAGGCTATTTTGTATACCACGATGACCCCTTCCGCCTCCAAACTGCTTCAGAAAAAGATCGAGGCGATTTTATGGGATTGATCCATCAAGACATTTTTGTTTGTCTCGACTGTGAATCGACAGGTCTGGATCCAGACAAGGATCGCATCGTTGAAATTGCGGTTGCACGATTCACGTTTGATCATATTCTGCAGTCGTTTGAATCGCTCATTAATCCAGAGTGTGAAATCCCTCAAGTTTCGCAAGACATCCATAAAATTTCTTCAGACATGTTGCAAGGCAAGCCCAAAATCGCCGAAGTGCTCCCCGATCTTTTAAAGATGATTGATGGCCATGTGATTGTAGGCCATGGGATTGGCTTTGATATTGCCCTCATTGCAGCGGAAGCCAAACGGCACCAAATTCCCACCCATATCGAAAAGCAAAAGTTCATCGACACTCTGCGACTCGCTCGTCTATACGGAGAAAGTCCCATCAATTCCTTGGAAAAACTCCGTCAACATTTCAATATCGAGCCGGAAGGGGCGCATCGAGCGATGAGCGATGTGACGGTCAACATTGAAGTATTCAAGTACTTGACGAAAACCTTTCAGACGACAGAACAGATTCTGGAAACCTTGAAAAAGCCCATTAAACTCAAAGCGATGCCGCTCGGCAAACATAAGGGGAGAAAGTTTGATGAAATCCCCTTGGAATATCTGCTTTGGGCGGAACGGAAAGATTTTGATCAAGATCTCCTGTTTTCGATCCGTTCTGAATTGCGCAATCGCAAAAGGGGCGGCGGTTTTGAGCAATCGGCCAATCCTTTTGCCGATCTTTGAGAAGTTGTATACCGAAAACAGTGTCTCTGCTATACACAAATGCACGCATGCAAAAGTTGAAACTCAAAGATCTCGATGTACGGGGAAAACGGGTGCTCATGCGGGTCGATTTCAATGTCCCCATGGAAAAGGGGAAAATCACCGATGATTCCAGGATCCGCGCCGCTCTTCCCTCCATTCAATATGTATTGGATCACGGCGGCTCGCTCATTTTGATGAGCCATTTAGGAAGACCGAAAGGAAAACCAGAAAAAGAGTTTTCGCTTGCGGGGGCGGCTCAACGGCTCTCCGAGTTGCTTCATATGCCGGTGACCATGGCGCCCGATTGCATCGGCCCGGAAGTCGCAAAAATGGCCAGACAACTGAAGCCCAAAGAGATTTTGATGCTCGAAAATTTGCGCTTTCACTCTGGGGAGGAGGCGCCAGACAAAGATCCCGATTTTGTGAAACAGCTCGCCTCTCTGGGAGATTGCTATGTCAACGATGCCTTCGGCACAGCGCACCGGGCGCACGCATCGACCGCTGTCATTGCCCAATTTTTCCCCAACACTTCCGCCATGGGCTTTCTCATCGAAAAAGAGATCCGAGAACTATCCCCCCTGCTTGCCAATCCCAAGAGGCCCTTTTACGCCATCATCGGGGGAGCCAAAATTTCGACCAAATTGGGCGTCATCAAACAGCTGCTCAGCAAAGTCGATGCCCTTTTTATTGGCGGCGGGATGTTCTACCCCTTTCTCAAAGCCGATGGAGTGGCCGTCGGCGCCTCGATTTGCGAAGATCCAGCCCAAATTAAAGACCTTCCGAAAGACAAATTCCGCTTCCCTAAAGATCTGGTGATCGCCGATCGGTTCGCCAATGACGCCCATGTGAAAACCATTCTGGTGCAAGAAGGCATCCCGCCAGGTTGGCAAGGGATGGATATCGGCCCTCAAACAGTCCAAGCATGGTCGAAAGAACTGCAACAAGCATCCACCGTATTCTGGAATGGCCCCTTAGGCGTTTTTGAAATGCCCCGGTTTGCAAGCGGCACTCAGCAGATTGCAGAATGCCTGGCACAAGGCCGCGCAAAAACCATTGTGGGCGGCGGGGACTCCGTCGCAGCCATTGAGCAAATGGGACTTCAAACAAAATTTACTCACCTCTCTACAGGAGGCGGAGCCTCTCTGGAATTTTTAGAATTTGGCCATCTGCCCGGCATCGATGTTTTAACCAATCGATAGGATCAAAAAATCTCTTTGAACCTATCCCAATAAAAAGTTTCAGTCGATTTTTTGGTTCTTTTGAGAGATTTTCGATTATTTTTCGGGGGGTCATATCAGCTTTCGTATATGACCCCCCGAAAAATAATCGAAAATCTCTCAAAATAATCCAGACAATCGACGAAAAATTTTATTGGGATAGGTTCTTATACAAGCGATTTTTGGAGATGGAATTAATGGGAAAATATGCCATGCTATGAGCACAGAAAATTCAATACGAGACTGTCTCTTTATGCAGGAAGATAGCGAGGCAAAATTTGGAAAATGGCGCTCCTTGTTCTGGCCCATCCATGCCTGGGAATTGAAAAAATTCGTTCCCATGTTTTTCATGTTCTTCCTCATTTCTTTCAACTATAACGCCCTTCGCGCATGTAAAGATTCTCTGGTCGTGACCGCCCCTCAATCGGGAGCCGAAGCGATCCCCTTTATTAAGGTTTGGGCCATCCTGCCAGGAGCCCTTCTACTCACCTATTTGTTCACGCGCCTCTCGAACAGCTTCAACCGCGAAAAAGTGTTTTATATCATGATGAGCCTGTTTCTCGGGTTCTTTTTAATCTTCACCTTTGCCCTGTTCCCCGCTCAAGACTTCATCCACCCGCACGCTCTTGCCGATAAATTACAAGCTGCTCTGCCAAAAGGATTTAGCGGACTCATTGCCATGTTTAGGAACTGGACGCTTACCCTATTTTACGTGATGTCGGAGCTTTGGGGGACGGCGATCCTGAGCGTTCTATGGTGGGGGTTTGCCAATGAGGTGACGCGCGTCGGGGAAGCGAAGCGCTACTACGGGCTGCTCATGATTGGGGCCAACTTGGCAGGGATTCTGTCTGGGCAGGTCTCGGTCTATCTTTGTAATCAAGCTTTTATTGAATCGATTCCTTTTGGCAAAACCAACTGGGATCAATCGATTTTATTTTTGAATTCTCTCATTATTTTTTCTGGGGTGGCGACGATTGCGATCTACCGCTGGCTGAACCACCATGTGATCCGGCCGAGCGAGCGCCACGCTCCTCCGCCTGAGAAGATCAAAATGTCTCTGCGCAACACCTTTGCCTACCTTGCGAAATCAAAATATTTGCTTTGCATGGCGCTCATTGTTCTGACCTATAACATTTCGATCAATTTGATCGAGGTTGTCTGGAAAAACCAGATCAAGCAACTGCACCCGCACCCGTCTGATTATAACATCTACATGGGCGAAGTCATGACTCTGATGGGCATCATTGCCACTGTGGCCTCACTCGTAACAGCCTTTGTGATCCGCAAATTCTCTTGGACGATGAATGCCTTAATCCCTGCGGGGATCATGCTGGTCACAGGGCTTGGCTTTTTCCTCGTCGTGCTTTTCCCCGATTCGGGCCTGACAGGGGTTGCGGCGATGATGGGCTCCACCCCACTTGCCTTGAGCGTCGCCTTAGGTGGCCTCCAAAATAGTTTGGGCCGTGCATCCAAATACACGATCTTTGACGCGACCAAAGAAATCGCCTTCATTCCGCTGAGCAAAGAATCGAAACAGAAAGGGAAAGCCGCCATCGATGGCGTAGGCTCCCGCATCGGCAAATCGGGAGGGTCGGTCATTCACCAATCGCTCATCTTGATTTTCTCATCCGTGGCCGCCTGCACTCCGTATGTGGCAACCATTTTCTTCGTCGTGATCCTCGTTTGGATTTATTCAGTGGTCACCTTAGGCAAACAATTCGACAGCCTCACGAAGCCAGCTCTCACAAAAGAAACCGCGTAAAAATACCTGAGGGGGCTGGGGCTTATTCGCCTGTCGGTGCCCCCTCTAAAACAGGAGAGGGGTACGTATTACCTGGGAGAGGCTTGGGGGCGCTCACTGGCTGACCCCACTTCGGGCATTTTGTTTTGATGAAGTCCTCTGGCACTGCTTGGATGAAATTCCCATCTAAGCGAATTTCCCTTAATTCAGGCCATGTATTCCCCAAAATAAACGACGGAAGCGCCGTGACCCCTAAATAGGAAAGGTCCAACGTTTGGATCTGCCTATGCCGAGGCTCTTCGATTACTGCATATATGATCTCTGCTGTCGTCGAATGGTGGTATCCGAATCTGTTTCGCATCCATTCTTGCTGCAGCGCCCATGCGGTTGCACAACAATTGATATATTCTTGCAGAATCACATCGCAGTATAGACACTGCTTTATATAAAGTTCATTGGACTGAAAGCCTACATCGAGCTTTAAAACATCGAGCAAATCTTTATACAATGTGCAGATGGTTTCTCGCTTCAAGTTTAGGCAAATTGGGTCGTTTGCCGGAATGGGACCTTGAGGAGTGAGAAATGTAAAAAAGTGCTGACATGAACCATCCTCGATTTTTTTTGTCGCGTCCGATTGAATTTGCTTAATCATGGAAATATCCATGGGATCATATTCCTGAATCTGCAGGACAGGAGAAAGCCTTTTACGTTCTAACCGCAAAAACGAAGGAATAGTGCAGTTACATGGAGTGCTGGCACATGGAGTCCAGTAGGGTTGAGTGCGGTCGGGGTCAGTGCTGTCGGGGTCAGTGCGGTCGCGTCGATGGCGGGCACATCGAGTGCAGGCACATCGCAAGATAAGGCTTTTCAGAGCTTGGCTTTCCCTCATCAAGCGTAATACTCCCCGGGCAGTGAATTCTGAACAGTCGAGTAATTTGACTTTTGCGAGCTGCGGCAAACGGGCCATCTGCTCACACACCTCATCAGAGATTTGGAAATTCCTACACTCCAACTGTTGTAAGAAAGCCCAGGTCGGTTGAGACAGTAACTGTGCGATCCCTTTACCGCTAATCCTTGGCAAGGCGTTCAGACGAAGGATCTCCACTCCAGACAATGTAGCCAATTTGAGTATATCCGTATCGGTCAGGGCAGGAGCGTTAGAAATCTCGACTGAGTTCAGGTTTGAACATCGACAGATCCATGACCACCACTGTGGCTGAATGTTTCCGGTGAATACTACGCCCCTAGGCCGAGCGGGCTCTGTAGGACGAATGAACCAGTCAAACTGCCGTTCAAGATCCGGGTAATTGCCAAATTCAAATAGGCTCGTTCCCTTCAAAAAAGGCATTGAAGTAGAATGAAGCGGCGGAAGATTCACGTCAGCAAATTGTACCCTCGAAGACACTGCACTCATATGAATTCACCCTCGTTTTTGGATGCGCAGAATTTTACGCTCATAGAAAAAATTTGAAAAGGAAAAGAAGTGCCGAAAATGAAAAAATCCTCTACCATCTCTGATGATGGAAATACAATCCAATAAGCCACTCGGGGTCTTTCAACTGGTGATGATCAATGTCATTGCGGTCGATAGCATCCGCACCCTCACCTTTTCCGCAGTCTATGGATCGAGCCTGATCTTCTTCTATCTTCTCATGGCTCTCTGCTTTTTCATCCCGACAGCTCTGGTCTCAGCAGAACTGGGAACAGGCTGGCCTACACGAGGCGGCATTTATATTTGGGTCCGCGAAGCCTTTGGGAAAAAGGCCAGCTTAGTCATCATCTGGCTCAATTGGATTTACAATGTCATCTGGTACCCAACGATCATGGCCCTGATCACGGGCACACTCACCTACCTGTTCAATCCCGACTTAGCAGGCAATGCGCTGTACATGTGCACATCTGTTCTCATCCTCTATTGGGCAGCGACATTGGTCAATTGTTTTGGCATGAAAACATCGAGCCTTCTGAGCGTCATCGGCGCCCTTGTCGGCACCATTTTCCCCATGCTATTCATCACACTGCTCGGCATCATCTGGATCGCAAAAGGCAACCCCATGCAAATCACGTTCAGCTGGCGCGATCTATTGCCCCACAATACCGACACAGGCAATTTAGCGTTTCTGACCAACGTGCTTTTTGGACTGCTAGGCCTCGAGATGGCGGCCACCCATGCCGCTGAAATGCGCAACCCCAAGCGCGATTACCCCCGCTCTTTATGGTCGGCCGTGATCATCATCCTTTGCACCATTGTTTTCGCCTCTTTGGCCATCGCCATTGTCGTGCCAAATCAACAATTGAGCCTCGCAACAGGGGTCATGCAAGCCTTCAAGGCCTTTTTAGACGCCTACCAGATCTCCTGGTTGCTCCCTGTGGTCGCCCTGTGCATCGTTTTAGGCGCCTTTAGCCAAGTGGGCGCCTGGATTATTGGCCCGACAAAGGGCCTCCTCGTAGCCGCACAAGATGGCTCCTTCCCCAAATTTCTCACCAAAACCAACGCCTGCGATGTGCCGGTCCGCATCCTCATCCTACAGGCCCTCATCGTATCGGTCCTCTCGCTCGCTTTTCTCCTCTTCCCCACCATCAATAATGCCTACTGGATTCTCTCTGTCGTCACCGCGCAACTCTCGCTCTTCGTATACATCGCCCTCTTTGCCGCAGCCATCAGACTCCACTACCGCAAACCTCACGTGGAACGCTCTTTCCGCATTCCAGGAAAAAAAGGGGGCATTTGGACCGTTTGCACTCTCGGCGCTCTCACCAGCGTTCTGGTGATCCTCATCGGATTCATCCCCCCCACTCAAATTCCCTTTCACAATGTCCTTTTATATGAATGCATTCTCCTTATCAGCATGGCCATCTGCTGCGCGATCCCCCTCGCGTTTCTCAAAACAAAGCGTTCCTCTTTACAAAAATAATCATTTCCTATTTTTAAGAAATTATGGAGTCCATCATCCCATTGATCTTTGAACATGCCCAATACGCCCATTGGCTGGTTTTTGGCGCGCTGAGAGGGTGTCTACAAAGTAAGGTTCAGTCTTTTTTAGGGTTCTTTTGAGCCAATTTTCGCCTCAAATTCGGGGGTCAATATGGAAGCTGATATTGACCCCCGAATTTGAGGCGAAAATTGGCCAAAATAATCCCTAAAAATGACGAACCCTTACTTTGTAGACACCCTCT
>JAGWZL010000001.1 GCA_018968815.1 Verrucomicrobiota bacterium
GTCGGGAATTTGGCAAGGAGAGTCCTCAAAATTCGTCTCCGGAGCGAGCGACCATTGCCCTCGGGCAAGGCGCGAGTGAGGAGGCGCATTTTGAGGCAAACTCGACGATGCCAAAAACCGATTCTTCAGGTTGTTTCGGTATAATCAACTTGTTTTTGTCCGGTAATACAGAATGAAGCTAAATATTAGGTTGCTAGTCTGCGGACTCGCAGTGATCTGCTTGCTAGCATGGCTGGTTTGTGAGAGAAACCATTACAATATTGTTGCGCATACAGAGCTGCTCGCTATTCGTGAGAAACTCAAGGCATTAAGCCCCCAAGAAAAGCGTGACCTCGCCTTTTTTATCGATGATGTGATTTTTTTTGACCAATACCCCTATACGCTCGTCGGATATAAACCAATGAGCATATGCAATGTCATTGTCGAAGATTCGGAAGATTTACTAGCCGCTTTACGAGAAACATTTAAAAAACCGAGACAACAGATGTTAATGAGAGGATATTTAGCCTGGAAAAAATATCAATCCCTGTTTCCTAGCAAAACACATGTCATGATCGACTATTCATTAATGGGGAGAGGCAGAAGGGAACTCGCTATCATTTGCCCCCAACTATGCAGACTCAAGATCCAAGAACACTTGAGCGATTTTCAAGAAATATTAGGAAAACCATGCACGAGTGAAGAAGTGTTTCAGATCTTAACCCACCCCGAACACGCTGACTTTTATAGAATTGTTGATCACACTCGCCTAGTTGGCATTCTGCTAGGGTTTGGCAGAAATAACGCTTTTCTTTATGAACAGCATAGAGGCGGCCCTTCTCGCTCTGCTGCATGGCACTCTCGACGGTCGAGACAAGACTCTATGCAAATGTTCAGCAATGAATGGCCCCGGCCTGGGACGCTGCTTGGACCCGATTTTGCTTGCGATCCTACAACAGACGAAACCCTCCAGCTGAAAACACACTACAACAAAGCGCGTAAAATCGTCCGCTGGTCCTATTTCTGCAGAAACAACCTTGAAGTGACTCTTGCCCTTTTAGAGCGCTAGCGAGGCGCGCCACAATGCCAACAATGCGTAGGATTATCCCACTTGTGGTTCCAAGCCCCGCATTCGCATTTCCATGCGTTAAAAACAATCGAATCATCGACTTCCATTTGAGGATAGCCTACAGCACTAAACATGACCGGAATCGCAAATTCTCCACCATCTATATCCTCTACGTAGATGACGCCCTGCTTGAGGCAGAGCTTATCCGGCTTAAGAAAGATTCGCCCACCTTCAATCCGGGAAATAGCGGTATAAGCACGTCGGATCACTTTTTCAGATGCATTCTGATAGTCATGGTAACAATCGACAGGCTTGAGCGGCTCTTGTATGATTCGGTCGATCGGATCGCGCAAAGCTGTGTTCTTACAATTACTTTCTGTTGCTTGAAAGGGTGGTTGATGCCCATAAGCCAGAACATTCAGTGTAAGACAAAGGAATAAAAATTGCATGATGCCTCCAAGGCTTTTTTGCAAAGAAAAAAATTCTGCCTTACATGATTTTTTCTGTCATCGCTTTTCTACCAGAGCGATATTCTCAAGTTGGGCTGACCATGACAAAAAAATATTTGCCGCTAAATTAAGCAGTGTGTCACATTCTTGTCCTTTCCTAAAATCAGGAGGCAGTCATGTGTATAGAAGGGGTGGTCAGCGATGACTACGAGATCTATGAAACTACAAAAACCTTCAGCGATTCCAGTCAGTGGAATGGACGGATCGTGAGCTCCGAATCGTCTGGCACATTGCAGATAAGGACCGGACAAATCGTGAGTCGCATACGAAACTGTGCGGCAAAAGTATGGGGAAACATCGACTCTTATTTCAACACAAACCATGACGTCTGTCCAAGAGGTCATGAAGCACGCCATATCTACTATCAGTGGCCCTCCCCACCCATCTTGCTTTGCGATGAGCAATACGATCGTCAGCTCCAGGCGCCCTGCCCGTTCGAATACTATCGATTCGTTCGTCATTTACACCAGGGTAGAGCGTTCACGAACTTATGACGAAATGGTTTTTTTATTTTCTGTGTGCGAGCTGGATTTCGCTTTTTTGTAACAACTCTGTGGTTGCCTTCGTGCAAAAACTCTCTCCGCCAGATGCCACTGCTCTCGACTGGTTTTTCAGAAACTGCGCGCAGTCCTTTGGCGGGTATGTCTTATACGGAGATAAGCCGATGGCCTTGGAGTATCTGTTCGCAAAAGAAGAACAGTCTTTGTACTTCAGTGAAGCAACACATGCAAAAATGAAAGCCTTTAAAATCCTAAAGGAGTGGAGTCAGCACTGCGAAGACGCCGAGTACCCCATTCTATTTTGCAAGTATGCCAACACCCAGCACATGATCCTGATCAATCGCAAGGCGTTTGTAAAGACTGTCAATCAGAATTTGCCCCTTTTCCGCTATATATTGGGACACAAGCTCACAGCTGAGGCGCTGCTTTTGGAACTGATCAAAAACCAGGATCATTTTTACGATGTCCTACAGGACAACAACACCTTAATCGGCATCTTACTGGGCTACGGGACCCACAACTCTCTGATCGTGTCTAGGCAGGAATTCCTGCTACAACAGGAGACGGGGCATTTCGAGAACTTTCCATTTGCTAAAGCCATATCCCAAGCAAAGCCCATGCTTGGCTTTGCCTCCATAGAGGAAGAATTGCAATCCTTGGCGTGCTTTAAAAGCTCCAGAGATCTGAAGGACTTTTCAACTTTTGAGATCCCCCTGTTTGGCTGCGAGCCCGACTCAGAAGAAACCACTGCTCTACTAGCCACCTATGAAAAAAACCGAGAGCATCTGTTGACCCACGTTCAGCAGGATAACTTCATGGAAAAAACTCTAGAAAAACTTTTCACCACCCTCTCTGGCAAAGTGCGCATCCCGCCTCTCCCCAAACCTAGCACGTTCCGGTTAGACGACAAAAAAGCATTGAGCAGACAATTTGCCGAAATCATTGTTCAAGATGCTAAAAGACAAAAACCTCTACTGCACGCCTTCCTACATGGAGCAGCCGACAGAGAACGCGGAATCAGGATGAAACCTTGCGAAAGATCAGAAGACGCGTGCTTGGACGACACTTGTATAGTAGAAAGACAGTTGAAATCCTGCCAATGCCTGATCAAAGCAAGCCACGCCATGAAACAGGTCAGCGCCAAAAAAGACTGGTCCTGCCTCATTAAAGACAACCTCTACTCCAAAAGATTGCAACAAGGATTTGGGCCTCAGGCCTCTCAGAAAATCAAAACCGCAACCTTCCATATATCGTACCGCCTAGGCACCGAAACCAGGTGGCAAGACTGCAAAACCATCGTCCACACCCCCCTTTCGCAACTCATTCCTGGCGTCGCACACGCACTCATTGGTATGCGCGCGGGAGAAGAACGAGAAATTTGCCTGCACCCTAGATATGCTTACGGGATGTCTGCAGCTGCCCCACAAGTCCTCTTCGTACGACTCCAACTGATGGAATTTGAGGAAGGAGATACAGAAGCGACGTTCGCACCCCCTTGCCTATTGGAGGATCAATTCAGCCGTTCCAACCTCGATGACAAATTCAAACCACTGCCGTTTTACAACTTAGACTCTTGCAGCCATGAGGCACTCATAGACCATAGGAACGCACTCAAATCAAAGATAAATAATATCAAAAAATGTTCGTTTTATAATTATGGGATTTATTTTTTAGACACGCTCAAAGAAAACAAAATCGAAATTGATTTCGCAGAATTCCGCAATTGCATGCATCCAGACGCCCAGCAGAGCACCTTCCGGGATCTGGAGCACATGAACCAGTTTATTTCCGATTTCAAACTGTATCTCTTCCACGAGCGGGCACGACAGGGAGTCTGCGGGACGTTTCTCGACTACTGGTTGTCTTCTTTAAACAGCAAGGCACAATGGAACGGACCAACAAGTGATGCAATTCCCTTCGATGGACCTGTAGTTGGAGAAGTTTTTGTGGGGAGATGCTGAAGGCAATATTATGCCAGTGCCCGAAGGACATCCGTTGGAAGGAACAAAAGATGGCGGAGGTCATGAGCGCGAAAAAGATGTTCGAGGCAGAAAGCCTCATGGTCATGTCCAAGGAATCACGAATCCGGATGGAACGCCTTGGTTACCCATTTACGGAGCATAATTACAAGATTTAACAATGAATTATACTGCGGACAACAAGTTTGATTGGGGTGAAACCGTCAAGGTTAAGGATACAGCCCCAATTACCTTTCGGCCAGGAGAAATTGTATCGGTTTGTGGCATGGCAAAAACGGATTCAAAAGTGCTTGCAGATAAATGTGGTTCACATATCGGTGAATGGATTTATACTATAGAGTACATAGGAGGCTCTGATGTAGAAATCCCAGAACACTATTTGGAAAAGTATTTTTAGGGACCCAAGCATCCAGACCCAAGAGGATGGAAACCTCATGCTCATATTCCTGAGTGTCAAATCCAGATGGGACACCATGGCTACCGATTTATTAATTCAACAATTACTGGAGAAAAATGGAAGAAGAAAATAATAAATTCAATTGGGGAGATTACATTATTATTATAAAGAGCGCTCCCCATCAATTCCATCCAGGAGAAATGGCTTCTATCTGTGGTTTTCATAAAATTAAATCTTTAGAAACTGCAGCGCAATTTTCCTGTAACGTAGGAGAGTGGGTTTATACAGTTGAGTTTGGAGATGGTAGCGATATGCAAGTTGCTGAACATTATCTCGAGAAAAACCCAGGAATAGTACACGGGAAAGAACTGTCAGAATACAGCAACTACTTTATCAATGCTGTAGTATTGAAGATAAAGATGGACATAAGTTCGATAGAAATCCAAGTAAAAAGTTCTCCGGTCTATCAAAAAACATCAGATAATATTCTCCTTTCAAATGAAAATCGTTTTGATGGAAAAATAATTGCGACTCAGATTGAGAGTATAATCATCAAGAATAGTGCGCAATCTATGGGATGGCAACAAGAGGGCAAAATTTTATCATTCGAAATGTCAGATCATGAACTTAAATTATCCATAGAATGGGATCGATCTAAAAGCACCTCATTTGACATCAAATCAGGTCAAATTTGGTGGGAAAACCCAAGCAGAGGAGATGCTGAACCGTTAGACAATTGGAGCTATTAATGTTTAGACCTAAATTTCAGCTCATATTAAGTACAGAACACTTTTATCCTAGTACAGCGATTTGCTTAGGATCTCAAATGATCTCAATTATTGATTTTCTAGAAACTAAGCTGCCACCTCATACATGGTATAGCGCAGATATTAATGCAATTGGCCAAGCTACAAAAAAATATAACCTTCAATCAAGAATTATTAAAAAACTTGGAACAGCTTCATCTTTAATAAAAATATGTGCTGAAATCGATCAATTTCTCTCTGGTGTATTTTTTGCTATTCAAGGCAGTCAACAATGCGAATCAATAGATATCGAAGTAGATACGGAAGACAACCCATTTCGCATATTAAATATCGATGGGATTCTTTTAGAAATTCGCGCTTTTGATACGTCATTTTTTAATTTCTTTTCAGAGAATGAAAAAATATTAAAAGAATTATCAGAAAATTTTAAGAGCCACGTAAAACAAGACAACACATATACATGGAATGATCTGCAAACCTAACCCAACAGGAGGAACTCCTAAAAAGGGAGATCCGCAACCACTAGAAAATTGGAAATATTAATGTTTAATCCAAAATATCGAATTTTGATTACAAGCAAATGCTTTCCTGAAGATGAAGTGATAGGCTTAGGTACCCAACTGATTTCGATTCTTGACTTTGTTAAAAATTATATCCCTCCGCATATATGGTATGCAGCTGATGTTGAAGCAGTTGGGATAAATGCTGAGAAACTGGGCTTTAGTAATATTCAAATAACTCCGATAGGGACTGATTTTCAATTTATTGAGTACTGCTCTGGAAGCGAACAATTCATCTGGGGAGTGTTCTTATGCATTGATAAAAAGTATTCATCTCAAAATGTTATAGGCATCGAATTGGAAACGGAAGACAAACCATTTCGCTCAATAGATTCTGATGGAATTTTAATGGAAATCAGAGCATTCGATACTACTTACTTCGGAATATACGCCGAAGATCTTGACTTGATTACCAAAATAGCAAAACAGTACGGCATTTCCATTGAACAAATTAATAATGATTTTCGATAAAATCATGAGCCCCTATGAAAATAGAACCTAAAGACAAATGTCCCAAGTGCGGAAAAATGTATGCCGCAGCGCAAGCAAGGACTCATTTACTCGCATGCACTGTGCAATCCGAACGGGAGCTGGCAATGAATACAGACATAAACATATTCCCGTTGAACTTTGAACAGGCATTGCGATATGTAGCGGATCAACTTCAAGATGGACATACTTTAGCACGAGAATTATTGATAAACCTCAACTTTAAGGAAGGTTCTTTTTTTGCTTTACTTCATCCATCAGCAGATAGAACCAAAATTTATGAATTCCAAACTGGGGGCATATTGGCAGTAAATCCATTGGAAGATGTCCTTTTTCAAGGAAAAGTATATCCTGGCAGAAAAAAGGCACATTCTGTCCATCAACTAGCTCTGTACCTGAAAAGTATATTGCAGCCAGGGCAATGCTGTTTTTTTGAGGATATGATCCATCATAGGTCGGATCCGATTGTATCTGAGATAGAGAAGCATATTCTCTATTTTCATAGAGAGGTCTATTTATACATCAAAGAAGCTGAATTCTCTCAGGAACTTGCCAAAAAGATCATCCATTATGCTGATGCTCAATGGTATTACATGAATATTATTTCAGAGTCAGATCCCAGATGCGAGCTAAATATGACCTCTGAGCAGTTACACAACATTGCCTTAAAGGCAACTCTGATTGTAATCGGTGCTTACGATATGGAAGGGTTTGTAGTATGGAAAAGATTTTCTGATCTTGAATAGGGATCTAGAGAGGTTCATTTGTGTATAGAAAGGGCGTTATTCATGGGAGATATAGATTTGACGGTGAGTGAAATCAATAAATACTTGGTGGTTTTTGAGGAAATCCATGCCCAGAATGGCATCCACGTGGATAGGTAGGGGGACGGGTATTTTGTAAAATACGACAGAGTCGAAGATGATATTTCCAATATTAAAAGCGCGGGTGATTTTGTTCTGTGGTTCGGAGATCATTTCTTCAATAGAAAGGCTATTATCATTTGCATTGATCACATTCCAGGTAGTTCCTGTGTCGAAAACCCATATTTCAGAAGAGCCTTGCGGGTTTTCAACGAGCATTTCGATGAAGCCTCTCTCGGTATGAAGGGGGGTTTTTGCAAATTCTTTGATTGGGTAACCGTGGGTTTCTAAAGTTTGAGCGCTATCGCAAAAAGCAATTTGGGAATTGGGTAAGTCGAGAAATAAATTACAGTTTTTGAAAATTTCCCATCCGATTCTTCCTGAAGCTTCAGTGTGAGGAAGGGAACTGTTTGTGGCCAGGTAAGAATCGAGAAGGAATTCGTCTACGTCTTCCTGCATGAGGCAATTACGCATTGCTAGGTTTCCAATATGGATCTTAGGAGCTTTATATTCTTTCTTTTGGTAACTTTTGCCTCTTGCACCGTACATTGTGCGCTGTCCCACAAAGGTTTTGCCTTTAATATTTTGAATGACTTCTTTAGAGAAAGTAGCTTCGCCTCGAAACCCCAAGTCGAGCTCTACTTTGATTTTTTTCCCTTCGATTTGAATGATTAAATATGGGACTCCTGTAGAAGACAACTCCAAAATAGGTACTGAGAAAAAATATGTGGGGTATTCTTTGAGAGATTTTGTTGGTTGAAGGGGTGTCCCTTGTTTATATTTAAGATGGAATACAGACCATGAGATACAGATTCCCAAAATACAAAGAACGAGCACACCCCATTTTTTCATTGATTATTTTTGCTCCTTTGTTCCACGGTCCGTTTTCTATCTCCATGCTCAGTAGTTTACGCGGATGAAGTTAACAACTCAACCTATCCAGTTTGTGGGGTCCACTATACGATGGTAGCCAAACATTTGTTGAGCTCTAAAAAAATTGCTGCTAGGATGCCTTTCCCTATGTGAAGAGGTAATGTATGGATGATCAAACCATCTCAATCTTAAGAAGCGTTGTATTTTTCATCATGTTCATACTCCCATCGCATGTAGTGCTCCCTAAAGGATTACAAGCTTGGCAGAAATGGAAAAAGACTGGAAAAGTATTTCACTTATCGAACGCTGTAGGATGTGGGATGCTCATCCTATTTTTTTACATTGGGGCCTTGGTAATCGCCATCACGAGACTTTTGGGGACGGTATGAAACGCATCACCTTCAGGCACCCAAGTTGTCACCCCCTCCATAACTGGTTGGGTTTGCACTTTGGTCTTACAATCTTGGCCATTCTATTTGCGAAAAACCAGCCTCGCGCTACACTAACGCGCTTTATGAACCCGCGCTCCAAACAAGTGATAAAATGCGCAAGCGAGGCAAAGCCAAATCGAGGAGAGCGTAGCCCTCGTTCTCACCAATGACGAACCCTTCCTTTGTGGACACCCTCTAAATATTTTTTGATTGAATAAATAAATGTGAGATAGCTAAAATCTCCTGCAATTTTTAAAGCAGGGGGATTTTATATGGCATCGGCGACAACAGCTGTTCCAACACGAGGCTTCTTAACTCAAGAAGACACAAAACTGTTTCACTCTCAAGGCTATCTTGTCAAAAAAGGCTGCATAAAGCCATCCGTTGTTCAACAGCTCGATACATTAACCACCCAAGTGATCGCTCAAATTGCCGCGGAAGTTTTGCAAGCACAGTATCCCTGTTCTCCCGATCAGCAAATCACCCATATCAGAGGTTCGCAAATTGTCTTTAAAAAACATTCTGATCAAAAGATATCCATTCTGAGAGTGGTAGGGTGTGGCGGCATAGAACCCCGTTTTCTAGAAACACTTCGCTCTCACCAAATGGCTATGACATTTTTTGAGCTATTAGGATGCTCGGACCTCGAACATTTAATTTGCCAGTTCCATCCGAAACAGCCAAAGGATGGCGTTGTCTTTGTTAAACATCGAGACATTCAATATCGCAAAGCTTTCGATCCTGACTGGCAAGATGTTCTTGGCAATGGCAGTTATGCCATCTGTATCCTCGCCATTGATCCAATGTCTCCTGAAAATGGGGGGTTGTATATCGATAGGAACAGCTACCCTCAACCCCAAGAGGAAACAGACATCGTTTCCTTGACCATGGAACCCGGTGATTTATTATTCATGCACCCCGAAATTCTTCATTGGAGCGATGAAAATCGCTCAGAGATGAGTCGCCGAGCTCTATTGACCGGTTTTTGTGCGTGGGGAGCCAATCACCGCACTTACCCCGGAACTGAAATCAATGTGCATTTAACAAATTCAGATCACGGAGTCGTCGAAGAGAGAGTCGTTCGCGATAATAAGAACATGAGACAAACTGCTGGAAATCACTAAGACGGTACACTCTCTTTTGTGCAGAATGAGCCCTTTCTAAACCGAAAAGAGGGTCAGCGCGGTTGAACCAAAACGGCGCGTCTGCTGCTTTTGCAACCCCGGAATCAGGGTCTCTTGCCTTTTAGGGTCGGCGCGCTCTTCAAGAAACACAGTCCCCTGAGGCGCCACGAATGAAGAAAGAGCCGCCAAATCCACAGATAAATCATACGGCGGGTCAATGTAAATCAAATCAAATTGCCTCCCAGCCAATACCTTCAGCGCCCGCTCAACAGGCATCGGCATCACTTCAGCCCTCGATTCCACCCCAAAAGCCGCAATATTATCCCTAATGCAGGCTAGCGCCTGCCGATTTTGCTCCACAAACACAGCCAGTGAAGCCCCACGACTCAACGCCTCCAACCCCATCGCGCCACTCCCAGCAAATAAATCCAAAAAGCGCGCCCCTTCAACCTCGTTTTGACAAATGTTAAACACCGCGCCTCGCAGCATCCCCTGCGTCGGCCGCGTCACAGAGCCTTTCGGCTGCTTCAAAGTTCGCCCCTTCAATGCCCCCGCAATAATCCTCATCAAAAAGCCACTTGCAATCCAAACGATTCTAAAAGCTCTCTCGCCTCAGCTATATGCTTCGGATCCTCATCCAAAAAATATTGCTCATACAAATGGTTCGCCTTCTGCAACGCCAGCTCCTCCCTCAACGCAGAACTCCCCTTGCGCGCATTCAAAAAAGAAATCGTCTTCTTAATGTTCAACCACCGATCTTTCAGCCGCCCTTGCACAAATAAAATAAAATCCTCCAGCATATCAATCTCCCCCAAAATCACAAACGGCTGATCCAAATAAAGATGCGGCATCTGCGACGCTTTCGGATACAACACAACTTTGCACGTCGGCGATCTGCTGATCGCATGACAAGAAATGTTCTTCGCTACAGGATTTTGAATCGTCTTCAATAACTTCAGCAACTTCCTCTTCATCCCCCGATTCGTCGGCGTCAAAACCACCTTCCCCCGATTCAAAGCCGTCGCAACTTCAAGCTTCGACGCATACGCATCGCTCATCCCCATCACAAAAAGCGCCACCTTCCCCGCATTATAACTCGTCCAATCCGCCAACACCGCCTGCGCCGCCACCCTCTTCGCCAACCCCTCCCCATCCGTCAAAAGAATCGCCGTATGCACCTCATCTTGCCCCACCTGGCCAGGCACCGTTAGAAATAACGGCTTATACAAGTCGCACGTCGCAAAAAAGCTCCCCAACTGCACCTTCTGCAAAAACTCCTCAGCCACAGCATACGACTTCCCCGTGCAAGGCAAAAAAGAGGGCGCCATTTTATCCATCTTGCTATCAAAAGCAATAATATTAAAACTGTCCCCAGGCAATAACTCCCCAAGAGCCTTATGCACCGCCGCCTTACAAGCACTCAGACGACTCTGCTGAATCGAATTCGAACGATCAATCAAAAACGTCACCCGCTGCGTCAACTTCGGCAAATTCAGGTCAGGCCTCGGTATTAACGTCAGCGCAAAAATATACCCCCCCTCTTCCCCCTTCGACACAAACACAAGATCCGCATCAAAAGACTCAGAATAAGACGACGTGTCCAGCTCCGCTAACGTCGGCAACTTGGGAAGATTCGGAATAGGAATCGGACTCGGCGCCCTCGTTTTTTCCGGCTCATTCGATAAATCAAAATCCAGATTGTCAGAAAAACAAATTAAATTCGCAGGACGCTCCTCCACATGCGGCGCTTTCGCCCGTAACTCAAGATGCGTCTTCGTCGGCAAAGGCAAAAACATCGGCGCCTTCGGCTTATCCGATATCGGCACTATCAAATCCTTCGGCAAATGATCCAGCAAATTAAAACTCTGACTCGGAATCGCAAACGTAGGCAACACCGCCCCCGCAAGCAACGGCTCATTCAACGGTAAATTCAACTGAAATAAATTGACATGCTCCGGCTCAAAATCCTCCTTCCTCGTCTTCGACGCAAGCGTCAACGCCTCCTCCTCATGCAGCGGCTGCACACAAACCTCAGGCGCCTCTGCCCTCGGATCAAACGCCGTCTTGAGAATTTGATCGCGCTCCTTCTTATCCACTAAACTCAACCAATTCTCAGACGTCTGCACCGTCTGCGAGGAGGAAAACCAAAGAGAATACTTCTGAAAACAAAAAAGCGCCATCGCATGCATCAACAACGACCCGCCAAAACTAGCAAATAAAATCTTTCTACGTTTCATCAGACAGCAGTTTTTGCACCCGTTCTTTCAAGCAGGAGGCAATGGGAGTTTCCATAATCTGCAGCAAAAGAGTTTTCGATTTCGCTTGCAAGTCCTTCTGGTGCACCCGATCGACTTTTGCCTCATTTAAAGCAAGCTGTGCGTCAATCAACTTCATGTATCCCTGATAGGTGATATTTTTGCGAGGGAATTGTTCTCGCGCAGCATGGTAATCTTTCGCCAAAAGATCCCCCCTCTGCTCAAAATCAGCCTTCGTCTTTTGCAAAAGCGCGATCGTCTTCACCGGATCGCCCTTCGCCACAACCTCCACATACTCAAGCGCCGCCTCCAAATACAAAGGCTCCCCCTCAAAATTCTTCTGCAACACCAAGCTCTTCAGCTGCGTCGCAATCTCCGCCCAATTCGGCTTCTCCTGCGCCCGCTTCAAACGCACCCCATGCAACGCCGCCGCCGCCGCCACAGGAGATCGACCCGTCCCACAAGCGCTCACAATCGCATCGAAAATCTGCACTGCCTGGTCCACAATCCCTTTCTTCGCGTAATTCTCTGCCAAAATCAACTGCGCCTCTTGGCTCGGATTCGAAAGCGGCTCCAATAACGCAATCGCATCGTCGATCCTCCCCAAAATCGAATAGACCTTCGCCAACCTACACGTCGCCTGCTCGGTCGCCTTCACCTTCGAATACAACGCCGCCGCCCTAGCAGCAATCACAAAATTGCCCTCCTCCTCCAACAATTGATTGTAATAGGTATCAGCCAACCAAAGAAGATTCTCCGCCTTCAGATCCGCTTTCGCCATAAACGCCTCATACAAATGCTGCGCCGCCTTCTCCATATTCGACAGCTCCAAATAGGCATTGTACAGCGAAGCGTGAATCGGCCCCAAACTCACCAGATTCGCCCCCCTCGCCAACGCCTCCTCAGCCAATTTGCAAAACTGCCCGAGATCCCGATACCCATCTCGATAACACAAAGACAAAAGAAGAAGCGCATTCGGACTCTCTTGACTCCTTAAACACTTCATAGCCTCCTCATATTGGCGCAACTCAAAATAGGTTTTGGCCTGCAAAAGCTGCCACTCACTCCTTTCCGCCGCCGCCAAAGGCAACTGCAAAAACGCCTCCAAATCCACCAAAAGCTGCCGCTTGTGCTCCGGTTTCTGCATAGCAATCTCAGAAGAAGAAGACACAAAATACCGCCACACAAACGGACACAACTCATGCCCCGCAAAAGCATTCAAAAAGACAAGGCCCCTCTGATAGCACCCTTCCCAATTTTTGGCCTTGAAATCAAGATGCGTCAACTCAAACAACACCTGCCCCTTCTGCGGAAAAGAGGGGTACTGCACAATAAGCTGCTCAAGCGCCTCTTTCGCCTCGTCAAATCGCTCATTTCTCTTCAAAACCTGTGCACGAGAAAAATAGGCCTTAGGCAACTCCGGAGTTTGCGGATAGTGCAGCGCCAATTTCGCAATCGCCTCATCCAAAGATTGCAAATCCCCAGTTTGATAAGAAGCGTCCAAAAGACTCAGCAAAGCCGCAAACAATGTCTCCGAAACAGGAGCGCCCTGAATATAAGCTTTCAACTCCTGGACCGCCTCCGCATAATGCTCCGTTTGCAACAGACTCCTCCCTAAAAAAAGACGCCCAATCCCCACCCGATCCTCCGGGATTTGTTGGATCACATTCCCGTTCACAAGCTCCTCGTAGCGCCCCAAATCATAAGCGAGAACCATCCGGTTATAGGCAGCCTCCTTAGCCCGCTTGCGATCCATTTTGCGGATCTTGTCAAACGTCTCCACAGCCAACGCTTTATCATACTCCGATTGGATCAACGCCACCTGAAACAGCATCTCCTCTTCCATAGCAGGATTTTTTTGAGCTAAATCGGTGTAAATCGCGGTCGCCTTCGCATAATCTTTCAAAATACATGACAAATGCGCATACCCTTGCGCCACCTCTTGAGACAATTCACTGCAGTAAAGCGTCTCAAAATAGGGCCTCGCCCGCTCAGCCAACTGCACTAGCTGATCCGTCTCTTTCGACGCATTGATACACTGGTGATACAGAGCAATCGCCAGAAAATAGGTCACATGCAGGTTGGGATTTGTGGCCAGATACGCTTCACACTCATCCGCAAGAGTGGCATACCACTGCATCTCATACAGACATTGCATCCGATTCAAAAACACCTTCTGCACAAATTCGGCCGATTGCACTTGAGAATAATAATTCAGAGCGCTCGAATAATTTTTCTCCCTCAAAAAAAGATCGCCAATCGCAGCACACAAAGCGTCCGCAAAGGGACTTTCAGGGTAATCGATGATGAACTCTTCCATTTGTGATTTGGCAATTTGATATTCCCCCTCTTGCCAAAAATCTGCGATCCGCCGCAAAAAAAGAGCCTCGTCTTCGCTCTCTGCACAAAGACAAAACGGCAGAGCAATCGCTAAAATCCAACCTAGACGCATAGACCAATCCATGATTTACATTTCACGGATTATATCCGCTAGGCGAATATTTCGCCCCTTTGATATCATCATTTTTTCCTGAATGGGGGGTTTATGGGAATTTTTTACGCCTTAATCGCCGGAATGTTCATGCCGCTCACCAACCTAACTACGAGAAAAAGCCTCGATGTAGGCGGCAATACGAAAGGCTATTTCGTCTTTCAAATGTTCTCCACTCTGATCTGCGCCTACCTGTTCGGGCCTGTCCGCACAGGAGATTATTCGATCACAGCCCCTGCCGCCATCTTAGGCAGTATCGCCGGCCTCCTCCTGTTTTCGATGCTCTTCTCCCTAGGCAAAGCCTTGGAAAAAGGGCCTCCCGGATTTACGTTTGCGATCCTCAATTCAGCAACGGTGATCCCAGGCATCGTGATGGCCATCCTCTTCGGCGCCGCTCTCGGCTACACCTTCAAATCAGCTCACGCCATCGGGTGCGCCTTCGTCCTCATCGGAATCTTTTGGGCAGGCAAAGGCTTGCAAGGAATGAAAGAGGTCAACCGCTGGGTTCTTTTTTGCGCCGCTATGTTTCTCTTTCATGTCCTCATTCTCACCCTCTACCAGTGGCGCGGACTCCTCCTCAACCCAATGCGGTCTGCAGACCTTTTTGCATCCATTTCCTACGAACAGATCAAAAGCGAATGTTTCCTCCCCTTCATGTTCCTCACCTCCGGAATCTTACAAACCATCGTCTTCCTGCGCAGCGAAAGACGCCTCCCCCAAAAAGGAGAAATGCTCTACGGAGTCACGGGCGGAGTGTTCAATTTTCTGGTCACCTTCTTCCTCCTCAAAGCCACCCTCTCCGCCAGCCCGCTTGAAAATGCGGTGATCTACCCCATCTTTTCAGTCGTAGCGCTGATTTTAACAAATGCTTGGGGCCAAAAACTCTATCAAGAACAGGTCAATTGGCGCGCCTGCCAAGTTTGCGCCTCCGGATTGCTCATTGGCACCGTCGATTGGCAGACTGTCGCCGCAGCCATCGGCTGGTAAAAAAAATTTCTCGAATTAAAAAATTCTTTATGGCACCATCCTCCGATCTTAACAAAGGGTGCCATATATGGATGAAGTCTGCTCTTTAGATGATTTTGAACTCGATCGCCGATGTTTTAATCTCTCTGCAAGCATGTCCGCATGTTTCTCATGGACCTATGGTTGGTTGGGAGGGCGCTTGGTGGCCCCCATCGACCCCAATAAGTTTGATAACGCATCCAGCAAAATTGCAGAAATTGGAGTGCGCCTGCTCATCGTCTTGGGCGCTGTTGCCAGCGTCATCTTTGCCGGCACCTACATCCTTCTCGGCGCAGTTGTGTTGAGCGCAGGATCCAAAATATTCCGCAGTCTCGGCTATTATTTTCAAAAAAATAGGATGACGCACATGCGGGGGTCGGCGGCAGAACAACCCTTGCAACAAGGACATGCAAAAATCATGGAGTGGAACATTCGCGGCCACGGAGGCGGACTCCATTACTCTAAAGGAGGCGTCGTCCATTGGTCCTCTCGCCTGCCCGGGATCGTCGAAGCCGTTTTAAAAGAAGAACCAGACGTGATCGTCTTGCAAGAGGTCTACGACACCCGGTTGGTTGAAGCTCTGTATGCCCATTTAGAACCCTTCTACGCCCATTTTTATGCCCACTTGGGCGCCAATGTTTGGGGCGAAGAAAGCGGCATCATGGTCATCGCCAAATGCGCCATCCACCGGTTTTTCCACACAGATTTCACGCAAACAGAAGATCAAGTCCAGCGCAGTTTTGAAACCTTGGAAATCAAAGCCAGCCCCGATGCTTCTGCTCCCTGTGCACGCATTTTAAGCACGCAGCTTTCTCCAGGCCGAAATGCCTCCGAACTACGCATGGATCAAATCTCTCAAATCCTGGACACTCTCGCCAAAGAAAAATTAACCCTCCCAACCCTTTTGGTGGGCAGCCTCAATGTCGATCGAGACAACACAGAAGAGAGCGCTTACCTTGCTAGATACTTTTCTCATAGTTATCTGGACAGCGAACCAACACATTCAGAAGAGCTTAAGAATCAATGGGCCCCCATTTTTGAGGGGCAAGAGGAGTCAAACAGCTACATCTCGCTCGCGAAACGAACTCCCGAAGGGGATGTGAGGACTTTTCCCGTGCGGGAGAGAGGGGTGCGGCTTGGCGACTCACATCTGATCAGAGGATTTAATAAGGAATATGACACCGCCACAGCTACTTCCGATCACCATGCGGTCGTCACAGAGTTGAGCGGGTTAACGTCTTAGAGGAAAGCTTCAACGGAAGCGCTCCTATGCACTCTTGCAGCCCTCATAGGAGGGCTTTAGGCGGAGCCCCATCACTCAACGATCTCCCAGTCAGTGGGCGAATTTGTAGAAGCGGGTGGCACATTTGTAGAAGCGGATGGTTGCAGTCTCAGCATCATACAGGCAAGCGGAACCGGCAGGTCCATGCGTGAAGCGATCGAATACACTGCAGAGTGTGCTACTTTTTCAATGGGATCTTTTGAGTGAGCCCGAACATTTTGAATCAGCCATTGTGAACCGGCTATTGACATGAACATAGAAGGTCCTATCACAACGATCTCTTCGCCCTGATTTGGATCCAACCTATAGCGCGTAACGTTTAGGTCGCTAGACGACAGATGTGAAGCTCCAAGTCTCTTTTTGTCGTCTTTAACCGTACAACACATAGCGCGATTTGGTCCGACTAAAACCGCTCCTGTAGTGCCTTGATTAATGACCCAAAGAGTATTATCTATAATGAATGCACAGACTACTGAAGCAAATTGATGTGAGTTACACAACATAATATCCAATTTTGCAAATGCGACTTTGCTAGCTACACAAAGACTGCGTTCAGTCAATCTTTCGTTTACAGCAGCCCTCAAATGTTCTGTGAGTATGCTTGGTAGCTTCTCCCCTAACTGTGTTGCAGCAACGGAGTCGACCATTGCGACGCAAGGAATCCGGTGTGTTCCGCTCAGTTCAAGAAATGTAGCCAAACAAGTCCTCTCAAAAGGTAGGCTTTTGTGAGGGGAAAACACACATGCGCCTGCACTATACCCGCAAGGGTTCAATAAGCGGACGTCATATCGAGCGTCCGGTGACTCACGAGATGGGTCGCGCCACAGTACAGAATTAGGTTGCGATGGGCTCTGATTAGCAGCGTCTACTGCTGCCTTTAGGTCTGCGGCAACCTGTTCATCTGTCTTAGCTACCAAATTTATCACTTGCGTGACCCAAGTCGTCTTTGGGGTAGGCTGAGGTATGAGGGCACGGAGCTCGTCGATGTATCTAGCTGAAGGAGGTACTTTCCCAGCTTCATCTGTCTTATCTACCAAATTTGTCGCTTGCGTGACCCAAGTCGTCTTTGGGGTAGGCTGAGGTATGGAGGCCCGGTGATCCTCGATGTCTCTAGCTGAAGGAAGCGCACTCTCAGCGTTCGATGTCGGAAGAGAAAGAGGTGGCACGCACTCTGGGCGCTGAGTCCCAGATGGGGCTCGGCTCGATGCTAGCACTCCGTCTGGACTCGAACTTCTTGATGGAGTAGGATGGGATGGCTCCACTATATCCCATGTGAATGGACTATTGGGCGAATTCATCGCTTTCCCAGCCTCAACGTGTGGCGTCTGTTGTGGAGCATCAGCTGTAGGTATCACTGGAACTGGAAGGGGTCCGGATGGCCCCACTACATTCAATGTCGTTGACTCAATGTTGGGCAGATGCATCGCTGTCCTAGCCTCAACGTGTGGCGTCTGTTGTGGAACATAGACTGCGGGTATCACTGGAACTGGAAGGGGTCCGGATGGCCCCACTACATTCAATGTCGTTGGCTCAATATTGGGCAGATGCATCGCTTGCATAGCCGCAACTTGTGGCGTCTGTTGTGGAACATAGACTGTGGGTGTCACTGGCACTGGAAGGGGTCCGGATGGCCCCACTACATTCAATGTCGTTGACTCAATATTGGGCAGATGCATCGCTTGCACAGCCGCAACTTGTGGCGTCTGTTGTGGAACATAGACTGTGGGTATCGCTGGAACTGGAAGGGGTCCGGATGGCCCCACTACATTCAATGTCGTTGACTCAATGTTGGGCAGACGCATCGCTTGCATAGCCGCAACTTGTGGCGTCTGTTGTGGAACATAGACTGTGGGTGTCACTGGCACTGGAAGGGGTCCAGACATCCCCACTACATTCAATGTCGTTGGCTCAATGTTGGGCAGATGCATCGCTTGCATAGCCTCAACGTGTGGCGTCTGTTGTGGAGCCTGGCCTTGAGGGATCACTGGAACTGGAAGAGGTCCGGATGGCCCCACTACATTCAATGTCGCTGACTCAATATTGGGCAGATGCGTCGCTTGCACAGCCGCAACTTGTGGCGTCTGTGGTGGAACATGGACTGGAGGTATCACTGGAACTGGAAGGGGTCCGGATGGCCCCACTACATTCAATGTCGTGGGCGCGGTCATCGCCGGCATGGCTGCGGTAGATGAGGGCGTGGGCACATGCACCCACTCTGCCTCTCCATTGGGGGGCGTGGGCACATGCTCCCATTCTGCCAATGCATCAAAAAGAGGGGACGCTGGAGGGGTCTGCGCGGGGACAGCGGCCACGCTTGGCGCTTGGGAAACCGCAGGTGGAGTCGGCGGCATCACAACGGGTGTTGCTCCTGGTGGAACAGACTGCGTTGGACGATTTTGCAAAGCGGCGGCCACCTCGCTTGGACCGTATCCACATTCTTTCAAAGCTTCCCGATTAAACAGCGATTCAAAAGAATGCCAGCTCCCTTGGAAGGCCGCCTGCGCCAACTTCATATCACTGCATGCTAATTGTTCATTCGTCATCGAAAAGATTTGCCGAATGTTCTGGAAACAGACCGCAACCACTCTGCACACCGCTTCAGCATGCAGCAAGAGCGTCACTCCAACACTAATGATTCGGCTGACAAGATGTCTCATGACTAAACCGGTGGCAGAAGAATCTGCTCTATACTGTGCATCAAAGTTGATCTGCAATTGATACAGATTGCGAGTAAAATCAGAGCACTGGACTGTGGTCATATAGCCTACCTTCAAATTGAGGTGGGCATGATACATGCAAAGGATTTTTTTGAAAATAAAAAAATATTTATCATATGCAAGTTTCATTGACAAATTACCCCCCTAACTCTCATAGTTTTTTTAGAGGTTCACGATCATGAAATGGGTCTTTCTTGTGCTGTTTTCTTGCTTAAGCGCGCAGACAACAATGGTGGATGCAGACATACCGGAATGTTACACGGGGGAGATCATTGAAGAGAGGCCTTGCGAGTTTTGTTTTGATGTAAACATGTGGTGCGATCCGGAAAAGCGGTGGTTTTTTGAACTCAAACCTGGCTATCTCTATTTCACCACTCCAGAGATGCGCACTTTTTTCAATGATGGCGGCTTTACGATGCGCGCGGAGACCGGCTATCGGTTTTACGGCCCGCTCAATGTGTGGATTGATGGGGGCTATTTCCAAAAAGGGGGCGCTGCCATTGGGGGCGATCAGGACCTCGACATCAAACTTGCGACGTTAACGCTCGGATTAAAAGTCGTCTACTATTTCAATTCATGCGTGGCAGCATATGGCGCCGCGGGTCCTCGCATTTTTATGCTGATGTTGCACAATGATTCGCCTTTTGTGAGAGGCGATGACAATGAGATTGGGATTGGCGGTGGATTCGATGCGGGAGTTTGGCTTTTCCCCATTCCACAAATGCCAAATTTGTTCTTTGATGCTTGGGGCGATTTTTCTTTGAAAAGAATGCATGTGAGGCCCGACGAACTCAGCAGTCTCGATAACGACGTCGATCTAAGCAGTGTGAGTTTTGGCCTGGGCCTCGGCTTCCGTTTCTAAACTCTACAGCGGATAGACTACGATGGTCATAGGGCAGCTCTCTTGTCCATGGCGGTCTACGGATGTAATGAGATAGAGCTCTTTCTCCTTTGGCGTTCTCTGATGATCTTCGAACCGAGCTGTGCTCGTCATGCCAATCAGGCAAGAGAGATTCCCGCGATACACATTGAAATGGTCGACGTCGCCGGGAGATTCCCAAGTGAGCACGTTGATCAAATCGACGTGCGCAGGAAATTTGTGTTTGATTTGCACGCCCGTCACAATTCCATTCAAGATAGTTTTGCGCGCGACAACAGGAGGCAAAGGGCCCACATTCGCAAGACCCACTCCTGCGGTGACTTTAATTTGTTGCCCCTCCGGCACAAATCTGACCTCTGGAGTGGGCTGTTCTGTCATCGCTAAACGGATCTCTTCCGCCATCGATTCGCCTGTCTGGGCGGGCTGTTCGGAGCGATCGGCTACGATAGACGATTCTTTCACCGCTACACTCACCCCTCCGGTGGCTTTGATGTGCTGTCCCCCTGTGTTCCGCGGATCTTCCGGCCAAATCGCGAGAATATTGCCCGCATCGTTCAGCGTGACAAACATATCGTAAGCAGGAGCGAAACTGCCCGCATTGCCTGTGGGAGAAGAGAGCGTGCGGATCGGAGACCAGCTCCCGAGCGAATAGCCAGCCCCTTGGATCACCATATTTTTCCCCGTCCACTCTTTCCAAATGACCACGCCATCTCCAATCGTATTCATGGAAAACACCGGATATCCGGCCGCCTCCGCATCTGCCGGACTGGGAGCTGAAAGATCGATCGGCGGCGTCCAAGCAGTGGCTGTTTTGTGTAAGGTCGAACCGACGATGAATTTGTGCATCGGATTGTAGCGCTCGTAGACAACTACGGCATTGCCAGAGGCGTCGACCCCAATGGAGGGGCGTTCAGCCACATAATCTGGATGAGAAATGATCAGAGGCGTCTCTGACAACTGCCCTTTCCAAAATCTTTTAGATAGAATCGAGTGATTGCAGCTCCAAATCACCACCCCATCCCCATCTTGATCGATGCCCACAGAAGGACTTGTCCCATCGGCCACCTTCACGGGCGGCGTCCAACTGCCCTTGACAAAACGGGCCATATGGATCTCGCGCGCCCGCTCTTGCCAAACCGCAACGCCGTCTCCAGATCCATTGACCACAAGCGCTTTGGCAGGAACCAAACGGGCATCTCGAAGACCCACTGAGATCTCTCCTAAATTGACCCACGGCTGCCCAGGCGCCTTTTTGGCAGAAAAAACATGGTGGCCTCCTCCAAATAATTCGGCCCAAATGAGGAGTGCATTCCCATCGCGGCTGATCGCGATTTGAGGAAGCGTTTGTCCGTTTTTGGAAGAGTAAACCATAGAGGGCGCTAAAGAAAGGTCGGGCGTCCAAATGCCATCGTAACTCAACGTCCGGTAACAAATGCGAGTTGGAAAACCCTCTTCCCAAACGAAGATCGCATTCCCCTCGCCATCCACGGTTGTTTGCGAGTTGCAGGCGCTCGTTGTCCCTGAGATTTTGACAGCTCCTGTCCAAACCCGCAGCGAATGGTTGTAGACGGCAGCCCAAATATTTTCACTGGCCCCTTGACCTGTGGACCGACTCCAGCTCGCCACCGCATTTCCCATCGAATCCATGGCAATCATTGCATTGCTATCGGTATCTCCCATTGGAGGATTGGTATCGAGGCTCAAGGCGGGCATCCCCCAAGTCAAATTGAATGCCGCAAATACCTGCACCGACCACAATAAAAACAATAGCCGCATGGATCCTCCGTTTTGTAAGAGAAGATATCATAATTTTTTCTTGAAGAGCCGTCAAGCAGCTTTCTTTTTCCGAATGAAAATCGGCAGAAGGGCCGCACTGCATAAGAAGAGGAGCGCCGCCACCAAAATACATTTCGCGCTGGTGATGCCCGCGAGAATCATCGAGGCGACAAACTGGCAGCCCCCATTCGTCGCGCCAACAAGGCCGAAGATTTTGCCCTGATTTTGCTCGCCCGTATGATCGGAGAGCACCGTCTGATAAGCCGGGTAGATCCACGCCTCCGTAATGGCAGGGATCGCTAGATAGGTCCATATGTCGACCAGCTGATCGGCATTGTAGAAAAGGAACAGCCCCACAGAACCGACAAGAAGAGACCAAAAAAGGATATTTTTCGCCCGATGTCTGCGTAAGAGCCACGCCGTTCCAATCACCCCCCCGACCGTAAAACAGAGGCTTAAGTAACTATTATAAAAACCGACCTGAGCATCGGTGATGTGAAACCGTTCGATCAGAAAATTCGACAACGCGACAATCAGCAAATACCATCCGAGGAGATTGATCAGAAAGATCGAAAAGAGCTTTTCCCGATATGTGAGCGCAAAGACGTCTCCAATGCTGCGCAAGAACTTGAGCGCCCCTAGGTGGGGATTGGACGGCTTATAGGTGTCGACAAAAAACCACTGGGTGAACAGCAGAGACAGGAAATAAATCAACGCCGCTACGAGGCTTGGCCAAATGTATCCCCCATAGGAAAGAAACCATTGCGTCATCACAAGACCGCCTAAAAAGGGGCCCAATACCCAAGAAACACCCCCTATGACCGACAAAAAAGCCAGCTTTTGCGCTTTGCTGCCCACATCGCTCTCGACAATCGCCGCCTGCGCCATCGCCTGCTTCCCAGAAAAGAAACCGACCAGCAGCTGCGCCACCAAAAAGAGGGCAAAATTGCCCACCCAAAGGGTATAGGCGCAAAGAAGCATGCAAAAAATCGACCCCCAAAACCCCCAAATGAGCACCTTCTTCCGCCCGATCCAGTCGGAAAGGTCCCCCAAAATCGGCGAGCCAATGATCTCGCCAATCGGAAAGGCCGCATAAGCCATCCCAAGAGCCACTTCGGGCTTCCAATAAAGATTTGCAAACGGGGTGGTTTTGGTCGTGATGTAGACAGCAAGGAAAGCAATGGCCACTCCCCAAGTGAGGTAATCGGCAAAGTATGCCATGTAGAGAGAAAAGAGAGAGCGTTTGAGTCCTTTATGCATTCTCTAATAATATTCAGAAGAATAAGCTTAGAATCCTGCCGAAATTTAAAAAAGAGGAAATTTCATTTCTGCGCAAAATTCCCATAGGAACTGATCAGATCCTCAGCCTTTTTAAAATTTCCTTTTTTGAGTTCCTCATAAATTTTGAGCCCCTTTGCATTCATCCCTTGGCGAAAATAGAGGTGACCCAGTCGGTAAAGAATTTCCTTGTCAGACGCGCGCAATTTGAGCAAGGTCTCCACTTCTCGCATCTCCTCTTCAGCCATCCCCAGATCATGATACCCGATAGCCAGTTGCTCATGCACCCAAGGATCATTCGGGGCATAGTGGCTCAAAATCGAAAATTCTTCAATCGCCAGCCGAGCCGCCATTCGGTATTTCTCCTCCTGATTGGCCTGTTTATACACCTTCGACAAAGCCACATAGGTTCCCGCTAAAGAGGCGTGCACTTCCAAATCGGTCGGAGTGATCCGCACTTGGCGTACATGCTCATCGACAGAAGCTTGCAATAAAAGCAGCTTCATTTTCAGCACATCTTCTCCATAAGAATAGGAAGAGAATCGCATCGTCCAACGAGTGAAGAGTTTGGGCCCTTTGTACAAGGTCGCCTCGAAATCTTGCAGGTATGCAGCCAATTTGGAAAGGGCGTCTGCGATCGACAGGTGATGTCCCGCTTCTCCTGCAGGCACAGAGAGAGTCTGCCGGCACGATTCGAGGAATTGATCTCGCAAGTGGATGAGTTGTTCCGGTTTTTTGGCTTGATGGTAAAAGAGAAGAACAAAATAGGAGAAACAGGTGAGGAACAGCGCTCCCAAGGCAATCGCGAAGAGAGGCGATCCCATCCAAAAGGGGAGAAAAAAGAAAAAGAGGCAGATCTCTGCGGCGAAAATGGCAAAGAAGAGGAGGTTGAAGTTGACATATCCTTTGGCCACCTTCCGAAAATCGTTCAAGATCGCGCGGTAATATTGGGGGAGATGATTTTGAAAAATAGAGTCGTCAAAGGGGTCGTTTTTTTCGAGGTGCGTGGCCATGGTTTTTTTCGTCCGGTTGTAGATCTTTCGCTGATCCATATCGTGTACGCTTTTCTTTTTTTTAGATCAAATCTTTTTATTGATTCGAGGCGATCATCTCGTTGATCACTCTTTGGCTGACTCCGGCTTCTTGCAGTCTGCGCACTTGAGCTTGGCTCAACTGGTAAAAACTCGCTGTACTTTGCATGTAGTACACGATCGTGTCATCGCTCACCCCGCCTTGGCTCAACTTGATGACATCGTTGATCGTCAAGGGCTCTCTGCGATCCATCCGGTCCACTGTGCGCGGGCTGTTGCGCTCCATGACTTTTCTGTCTTGTTCATCCAGCGCCGCTCCTACAAAGCCTCCAGAGATCGCTCCCGCGGCCCCTCCAATCAAAGCCCCTTTCCCGCCTCCAGCAAGTCCCCCTACGCCAGAACCTAAAACAGTTCCTGCAATCACACCTGTTCCTGCGTTTGACGCACAGGATGCTAAAATCAATAACAAAATGGAATATTTCATACGACCTCTCCACATTTCTGCATTAGACGGAATAGTGTTTTTTTTGTCTACCCTTCTACGCCTACTGCATCTTCGCGGAAACGGTATCCAACACCCCGAACTGTCTCGATCCAATCAAAGGTGGGCCCCAGTTTTTTGCGTAAAGAGGCGATGTGCACATCAATGTTGCGGTCGACAATGAAAGAATCGTCGTTGTTGATGTCGTCGAGGAGCTGATTCCGAGTGAGCACTTTGCTCCGATTGCTCACCAGTCTGCGCAAAATCCCAAATTCGGACAGGGTCAGTGGAATCACTTTTTCCCCTTTTTTCAAAATGTAGCGATCGACATCGAGAACAAAGTCGCCAAACTTCACAACTTTGGTCACTTTTTCCGTTTCCTTTCCTCTTCTCAAGATCGCTTTGATGCGAGAGAAAAGAACTTTGGGCGAAAAGGGCTTTTGCACATAGTCATCGGCTCCCAATTCAAGTCCTAAAATGACATCTAATTCTTCGCCTTTTGCCGATAAGATGATGGTGGGAATGTTTTTTAACTCGGCATGATTCTTAATTTTGCGGCACACATCGAGCCCATTTTCTCCAGGCAGCATGATATCCAAAATCACGAGATCGGGTTTTTCCCTTTCGACCGCTCGATATCCATTGATCCCATCGACCTCCACATGCAGTTTGTATCCTGAAAGTTCGGCTTGCAGTTTGATGAGCGCAGCAATATCCTCTTCATCTTCCACTAAAATAATGCGTTTTTTCTGTGACATATTGAGGCCCCCTGAACCAGACGCAAGATTGCATCAATTCTTATTTTTTTTCAACTTTTTCGATGCTTTGTCCCAAAAAAAGTTTTCCG
Source organism: Verrucomicrobiota bacterium (assembly GCA_018968815.1). Taxonomy (GTDB): domain Bacteria; phylum Chlamydiota; class Chlamydiia; order Chlamydiales; family SM23-39; genus REEB52. The sequence continues at coordinate 25,584 of JAGWZL010000001.1, forward strand.
AATTTTCGGAATTTTTCGGGGTCATCGCTCGCAAAAAACTGATGCCGGGGACTTTCTGGATGCGTGCGCAACAGATTTTTCTGCATCAAGATGGCTTTGACGCTCTTTGCGGCGCTCACAGCCGGTTCAATGAGAGCAATATCAGGGCCTAACACTGCGCTCAACACTTTGCGAAGGAGAGGATAGTGGGTGCAAGCGAGCAACGCTGCATCGATTTTTCCCTTCAATTCCTCTAAATAAGATTGCGCGATCAAATAGGCCGATTCGTGTTCATGAAACCCCTCCTCAATTAAAGGGACAAAAAGAGGGCACGCTTGGGCAAAGATTTTGACCTGTGGAGCGCATTGGGCAATCTGCGTTTGATAAAGACCCGATGCAATGGTGCTCGCCGTTCCTAAAATGGCGATGCGCTGAAACGGTTGGACGAGCTGCAATCCAGGTTCGATCATGCCCACGACAGGGATCGGCAGTTCTTGTCGTAACACATCCAGAGCATGGCAACTGGCGGTATGGCAAGGAATGACGAGCAGTTTGATCCCCTGGCTCATCAAAAAGGCAGCATTGGCCCTCGCATAGCGAATCACCGTTTCGGGAGATTTATTTCCATAGGGCAAATTGGCAGTATCGCCGAGGTAGACGAAGGACTCATTAGGGAGCCATTCGATCAGCTCCCTCATCACCGTCAACCCGCCAAAACCAGAATCAAACAGTCCGATGGGGCCGTTCATTCAATCGACGGGGATTTTGAGCTCTTGACCCACGACGATGAGATCTTGAGCGAGGCTATTCGACTTTTTGATTTTGTCCACAGAGGTTTTATGGCTTTTGGCAATCTTTTCTAAAGAATCGCCCGGTTTCACGCGGTAGGATTGGAAATCTCCTTGCACCCCTTTCGCCAAAGCTTCGATGTTTTTTTGCAATTTGGCAAACTCATCGAATTTTCGGTTGTGCGAATAGATTTCCTTCTCCAGCTCGCCGATCCGGTCTTTAAATTGAGCTAAAGCGGCTGTCGTCTCATTGGCGTGCGCCGACAAACTGCCCAACTCTTCCGAATCGCGCCCCTGATTCTTGTCCAAAAAGAGCCACTTTTTCTCAAGAGCTTGAATCTGAACGCTTAACTGCTCGATGCGCGTTTGTTGTTTTTCGAGATCGTGCTGTTTCAAAGCGGCTAGCGTATTTTCGTAGTATTTGATTCTTCCGTCGAGGATTTGCAGTTCGGTTTGGAAGCAATTGATATCGTGTCTGAGGTCATCCAGATTGGTTTGGACTTCGCGCACAGTGAGTTCGAGCTGATGCCGTTCGTCATTGGGGGAAGATTTGAGCGGGGTGCAAGAGACGGCGAGCAATAACAGAGCGCACGAGGGGAGCTTCATTTTTGATGGATCCTAAATTCTGCTCTGCGGTTGAGTCTCCAATCTTCTTGACCGTGGCCAAGAGCGAGCGGCTGTTCTTTGCCGCGTGAGAGGGTGTAGATTCTGTTTAAGTCGGCGCCGTTTTTCACCAAGAAGGAGCGAACCGCATTGGCTCTGCGCATTCCGAGCGCCATGTTGTAGCTGGCAGAGGCTCTTTCGTCGCAATGCCCTTCTACGACCACGTAGACTGTGGGGTGTTTTTTCAGATATTCGGCCAGATGAGTCAGTGTGGCGATCTCGTTGCGATCGCGGATGACATGCTCATCGGTATTGAAGTGGATGGCGCAAAACACGCTTTTGAGGGCCTCGGGAGGAGCGTAGAAGTTATCGAGATTCGGGATGCCAAACTGCCCGGGGCTGCCTTTGGGCGCAGGGAGAGCCGTATCGGAAAATTGATTTCTCAAATCGGCGTCGGCGAGTGGGATAAAATCGTCGTCATAGGGACCATAGAACTCATCTTCAGAGGAGAGCATTTTCGAATCATGCTCTTTTCCGAGCACGGAATCGACGCCTCTTTTCATATAGCGTCCTGCGGTTTTCATATTTTCCCAAGTTTCGCTGCTATTGTGCGCGCAACTGGTCACGAGGAAGAGCAAAGCTGTGACAAAACGTTTCATGAATCCCTCAAATCTCTATATACCCAATTTACAGAACCCTATCTTTGTTGCCAAGCTGCAAACCGACCTTTGCCGATATGTACCGGTTCTTTGGCGCCCAAATGCATGACATAAAGATCGCAATGTTCATCGTTTTCTGTATTATACACTAAATGAAAACTATCTGGCGCCCAAGAGGGGTTTTCTTTATTTTCTGGGCCCGTAGTTAAAGCTGTTTCTTCTCCGGTTGCGAAATCATAGATCCAAATTTGGCGGATATCATCTACTTTGGCGCTGTAGGCGAGTTTTGTTCCATCGGGCGACCATGCGGGGGACGTATTTTCCCGATTTCTTTTTGTGAGCAATTGGGGGGTTGCTTTTTTCACATCGAGATCTATGACATAAATTCTGGGTGGGCCGTCTTTATCGGACACGAAGGCGATTTTCTTTCCATCGGGGCTGAAGGTGGGCGAGGCTTGTGTGGCTCTTGGCGCCGAAAACAGTTGCCTTGCTTTGCCGAACATGCGGCCAGCGGCATCGAGCGATTGAACAAACAGATCGGGCCTGCCTGCGATATCGGTGATGAAGGCGATTTTACTTCCTCTCAGCGCGGCCAAAGCCTGATTGCCGCGCAAGTCGATCCACAACTCGCCTGTGGGTTTGGCGAGCGATGCGCGATAGATTTTGGATTGTCCGCTTTTTTCAGAGACGTAGAAAAATTCGGTGGCGGAGCCGGGCATAAAGCCGGGGCATAAGCAGTAGCTATTTTCTTTGGTCACCTGGACAGCGTTCATTCCATCGGCATCGCAGATCCACACCTCCGAGAGCCAATCGAGTTTTCTGGGCGCAGGCGCTAGGTTTTTCTTTCTCATCGTATAGATCAAGCGGAGCGAGGAAATCCCCTCTTCTCCAAAGAGATCTTTCTGAATGGCATCGGCGAGCTTATGAATGGCTTGCCGCTCCAAAGGTACCGGCGCATATTTTTTCGTTGTCCCTTGCGCCACGTTGAAAGCGGTCATCTGCAATCGGTTCCCCACCACTTGCGCAGCTAAGCAAAACGGAATTTTTTCTTTTTTCCACAAAGTGGAGTCGAAAGGGGCGCTGAACAGCGCCTCATCGAGCACATCTTCTCTTGGGACAACCGCTGCCACGCCGCTTCGGTTCAAATCGCTTTCCAAAACGGCCCTCATCTCACCTGTAAACCCGCTTAAATAGACAGGCGTCAAGTTGTCCCGTGTGGGGAGAAACACTTCTAGATTCGCGCCGAAAACGAGCAGAGGCAAAAAGAATAAAATAAACATGCTCTTAAGATTAAAACACACCCGCGAAAAATTCGACAACTGCATTTGTATATCTACACAAAGAACTCTCGCCGAAACGAGCGCTTTTGTTGATCATGCCCGTATGCGCCAAATCACCTCTGAACATCCAACAGAGGTGACTAAGAGACTATCGGGTAAACGCCTTCGGGACCATAGATCCGTCGCACGAGGTCCTCTACTTTCATCACCGTATCTAGATCTGGTTTGACAGAGGCCTTAACCCTTATCTTGAACAAATCAGACAAAAGCTTAATGGTTTCTCGATTAATACAATATTGCACCTCCTCCTCCTCATATTGCACCTCCTCCTTATTGCTTGGGGAAAAGTGGCTCTTTTGGCGAAGAACAATCATGCATGGCTGCCCATCTTTGTCCGAAGCGATAAAATTCAACCGCAGTTCTGTGATTGGGGTATTGTTGGGCTTCTCTACCCTCGTCTGTGGCACCAGAGTGAACCTTCCAACCGACCACGCCCCTACTTGCTTTGTTTCCGGGGTTATCTTTAGTCCTTCCGCAGAAAAATCTTCGCTTGCTCGCTTGAATTCGGACGGGAAGCCGGGACCTAACACAATACTCGTTATCCTCATATGATCATTCTCCTGTAATTGGTTTTTAAGTGGGCGAAGACGATACCTCGAAATGCCAATTGAGTCAACATGGGATGTTTTACGCCGCATGTGTCGCGAGCAGATTTGTAGACGCTCTCTGAACTGCTGCTCGAGCGCAGTCTCGGTCCTTCAGGACCGAGTTAGCCGAGCTATCTATTCCTCTGCGGCAAGGCACTTGCCGCCCCTTGGCAGTAGGAGAATCTCTCCACTTTTAAGGGAGAGTTCTTCAATCGCTCATCTATTTATTGCGGAAGACGACAGTGAATGAACGCCCTTTTTTCATATCAAAAGGGATGGGGAAACTCAATGTGGTCAGTTCTTCTTGCAAGAATTTTGCATTTTTGAGACTTTTCGATTCCAAAATCTTCGATGCAACCACTTTGCCATATGCATCGATTTCGATTTCCATTTTCACATCGCCAAATTCTGGGAGATCGAGCGTATTTTGCAACAATGCGATGAGAACCTCCTCATACGTCGCATCTGCAACGGGCTCAGCTTCTTCTATTTTGGCTGAGGGTTTCACCGGCACATGTAAAGCGGACCGTGAGGAATAGACGGGCTCTGAGCGCATCGAATCAAAACTGTCAGCAATTTCTTGGAGCACATTGGGCTCTACTTTAGGAACGTTTCGCCCCTTTTCTTTGGATGCGGCCACAATTTTTCCAACCGGAGCCTTTGCCACAGCCGCCGGTTTGGGAGAGGGTTTCGCTCCGCCCGATTGGGGAGCGCTTGGTTTCGCGATGCTGGGCGGCGAAGCGCTTGGTTGCGCCCCGCTCGATTGCGAAGCGCTTGGTTTCACCCCGCTCGATTGCGCCCCGCTCGATTTCGCTGGGCTCGGCGCCACTGTTTTAACGGCCACGGGCGCTGTCATAGGAACGATTGTTTTGACAATCATGGGCCTTGGGGTGCGCCATCTGCGGGTAAAGAGATGGTGGCCCATAAGACTCAACACAATGGCTACGTGAACCAAAGCAACTGCGACAGCAATCTGCCGACTGCGCGAAAAAAGAGAGAATCTGTGCAACAGTCTTTTCATCCGGGCTTTAAAACCACGTCCATTTGCTCAAACCCGATCGCTTCCAGGACATTTTTGACCGATTGGTAGGTGCCGAATTGGGCTTGCCGATCGTGGATGAGTTGAGGGATGGCGCGCGGATTTTTTTTTCTTTCCTGCTTGAGGAGCGTTTCGAGTTGGGTCAAACTCACCTTGGTCCCTTGCATCCAAATCGAGTTATCCGCATGCACGATGATCGAGATGGGGCCATTTTGCACCTCTTTTTTTTCGGCGCCTGCGCTCATGGCTAAATCGACCGAATCAATATCCAGTACGGGGGCAATGACCATAAATGTGATCAACACAACAAAGACCACATCGATCAAGGGAGTGAGGTTAATGAACGGCTCCTCAATGGAGGAGTCGTCAATTGGCAACCGGGATCTTCTGCGCATGATCTGGCCTACGGTATTGGAGTTCAATGGCAGCAAGGATAAGCTGAGAAAAATCTTCCATATCGCGCCGGTATTCCCGAGCTGCGTTTTTCAAATAGTTGTAGCCCGCAAAAGCAGGGATCGCGATCACCAAACCAATCACCGTCGTGGCCAACGCCATGGACAATCCGGACAACATCGCCGCATTGCTCGCAGAAACGCCGCGCGCGTGCAGCTGAGTAAAGGTGAGCAATATGCCCCACACAGTGCCCAGCAGCCCCAAAAACGGCCCCAATGTGGCAATGGTCGAAAGGACGAACAGATGTTTCTCAAGCAATTTATGCTGCTTGGCCAAAGTCGTCTGAATCTGCGAGTCAATCAACCCTAAATCAGCTTCCGACAACACGGTTTCTAGATTGGGCAAATAGAGGTGGTTGCGGCTGATGAGTTGCAACGTTTTTTGCTTGAGCGTTTTGTACATCTCGAAAAAAGGATGCGGCACTTCCAACAACCTCCCTTTGGGCCGAGTGAATTGCAAATTCAACGGATCTTTCTCAGAAAAAAGCTCAGAAAATTCGTTGGAGAGCTTCCGCACTTGCGCAAACACCCAAGCCTTGTGGACGAGCAGCGTCCACGAAAGAGCGGAGAGGAGAAAAAGGCCCCAAAAAATCATCTTGCCAAACCAATCGGATTGAACATAAGCGGTCACGAAAGGATTGCCAGCTGCTAAGAGGAACATAGGTTTATGTTCCTGTGAAATGGGCAAAATGTCAAGACCCAACTTGTAAAAAAAATTTTACTGTGTTTTAATTTCGGGCCAAATTTTGCAGGTTGGATGAACAACGTCACTTTTCAATTTGTGCCCACCGGGTCGTTGCTAAAAGGTTCCTGTTTTCCCGATGACGAGAAGTATTACATACCCTGTCGATTGTGCCGCAATCGTGGGGAAGAAGAGCCGCTCCCCCACCCCCCTCTTTCCGACCGCACAACGTGTTGCTTTTTTTCGCGCATTCCTTCAACGATTTCGTTGGAACTCATGGTAGATCGGGAAAATACTCGGGTCATCATCGATATAAAAAAGCTGGCTCGTCAATGCAACGTATCCCAAAAGCTCATGTATCATGCTTATGAAGAAGGCCGGTTCCTTCCCCTTTTAGAAAAGATTGGAAGACCCCTCCAATTATTGAGTCAATGGAGCGGCCGCTTACAATCGGTAGGCCTATCGCGAGAACAGGCCGACTCCATAGCAACCTACCTATTGGAGTGGTTTAGAAAGTGGCAAAAAGAATGCGCGGACGGCAAATGCCTCTCTATTCTCTGCCCTCCTTCCAGACGCAGACGATATGAGATTGAGTATTTTGCAGATAGATCCATTTATGTCGTGATTCAATCAAACGCGCTTCAGCTCGCTTTCGATTTACATGGGGAGGATAGCTTGCAGACCTTGCGTATCTGTAAGCCCGCGGCAGAGTCTATCTATCGCCAACTTTGTTCGAAGCCTTTTCGAGGAAGCCCCGGTATCCTCACTGTATATCGAGTATCGACTGTATATCGATACTCGCCCCGCATTTATCATAAGCAATATCAAACCACATTGCTGGAAGCGATGAGGGTATTGACTGAACCGGACAAATTACAAGTTGCCAGAGACTTGATTCAAGGCTTGAGCACACTGCATGAGAACCGTATTGTGAATAAAGCCCTGTCAGATCTAGAACACTATCTCATCAATATAGACAGGCAGAGTCAGACAATCGAAGCCGTCATCGGTCATTTTGATAGCAGCGAAGTTCTCAGATCAACCCACGACAACACTTCGCCTCTCATCTGTCATCCTTATGCTCAAGATGTTTTAGATTTGGGCTGTATACTCGATAGACTCTTCTCAACACACTGGTCATATTCCCATACACCACAAGAACCGCGCATTCAGGATCTCATCCAGAAAATGACCCACCGAGATCCACAATCGCGCATCACCGCTCAGCAGGCCAATCAAGAATTTCAGGACATCTTGAAAACCTTGTAAAAAAAATTCTACTATGTTTTAATGTTTGCCCAAAATGGAGAGTCACATGAGTGGCATGACAGTTATATGGCGGAGAACGTCGGCGGCACCTCTGCCGGATAGTCCAGGCGCATTAACGTCCAGGCTATTCTTTGTCTGTTTTCCGAATGACTCGCGCTTTTTCTTCAATAGCTCTATACTTGAGGTATCAGGCAAAAAGGCTGTCGCCGTCTACGCACAGGTTTCCAAACTCCCAGATCGGCATGGTTGCGGCTTTATAATGCCCCGCACTGTCACAATAAGTCTTCCGTTACATCTTCCGAGGGATGAGGGAAACTCATGCAGAATTGGACTAGTAAAAATAAATTTACGGAGCGTAGCCAAACGTTGCGGGATTTCCGTGCCAGAACTATATGATGCTTGCGCAAGGGGCACGTTCTCCGAATTGTTAGAACAAATAGCATGGCCCATAAGACTCGAATGGGCTGTTCCAAAAGACCATCCACGTCGTGACTTGATCATCGCTGCAGCTTCTGCCTTTTACAATCGACAGCCCGTTGATTCTGCATGGGAAGGGATCCATTGTGAAAGGGAGGATGGAGATGTCTATATCACTCTTGACGATCCTCTTGAAGTCATCCATGTTCCAGCCATCCCAATAAAGGGTCAAAAAACATTAACATGCAAAGCGATAGAGCGCAAAGAGAGAGAGAAAGACAATCCTCTCTACGCTATATATACGTTCATCCAATTAAACAACCCACGCGGCTTACTACGCATCCACAGAATTTCCAATGAATTATCTTGTATTTACCACACGCATTACCCCTGCACTTTCTCACAGTTCAGGCCGAAACAGACCTCTTTATCCAATAAGAATAGAATTGTAAGTGATTTATTGGAGGGTCTCGCCACTTTGCATCAACAAAAATGCATTCTTCCAGACCTGACCTCCGAAGATATCTATTGCACTGCACAGTTCAATGGGACAGCTGTGATTGGTGGTTTGGATTCAGCTCAAACACGCTCACAGGTCACCCACAAACTTTGTTCTCCAAACGTTTTGGCTCTCGGAAAGATTCTTCAAACACTGTTTTCTGAAGAAAAAGCCCGCCCTTCAGTCATCGATGCCATGTTAAACCCGGACGCCCAGACGAGAATTACTGCAAAGCAAGCTCAATGGCTGTGTCAAGCCTGCGCTGACAACGCAAACTATGTCTCCTGGCAAGCTCTAATAAAGCTTCCACGCGAAGATAAGATGAAAATCGTAAGCAATTTGCGAGCCAACCTCTCAGATTTGCATGCGTACCGAATTGTTTGCGGTCAGCTCACTGCCGAGGACATCCTGATCGAACTATCCTCCATGCACGCTCGGATCGGCTACTTTAAAACGGCCAGAACCCTACCTGAAACAGACGATGATCAATGCAAAGAGCTCCGTGCTCAAGACATTTTGGCGCTCGGAAAAATTCTGCAAACACTATTTTCTTCAGCAGATACCCCCCAAATGGTCAAAAATATGTTACACTCTGATGTCGACATGAGAATCTTTGCCCTGCAAAACCGAAACTTGTATGTAACACAATCGAGGTGAAATGACAACCGACATCACTTTTCGTGCTTTAGGACCGACTCCAGCCGCCCCTATCCCCGGAAGTTCAGGGGACATGAGAGAGAGGCTGTGGATGTCATGCTTCCCTCCAAAGGATGAATTTTATTTTTATTATCGCCTATCTGCAGAGGATCCCAAAAGTCCGCTGCTGGGATCCATGCAGAGAGTTCAAAACAAGATATGCTGCTGTATTCCCTGTGTGCCCCAGTTTATCAAAGTCGAGCTCGCGCTAAATGGTCGCACTACACACGTCGTGGACCTGAATGTAAACAGCTTGGCTAAAAGATGCCACCTGCCGAAAGACACAGTATATCAGGCCTATTTAACGGACACTCTGTGGGGTCTCTTAGAACAACAGGGGCTGTTCCTCCGATTGAAACACCACTTAGACGGCATTGTACCGCAAGGAGCTGAATTGATCAGCCAGCGTGTGGCGGCTTCTTATAAAGAGCGGCACAGATCATGCCAATATACCGGCTGCTCTGATTTCACTCAAAACAAACACCTCCAATTGAACCTCCGCGTCGAATGGTTTCCAAATGGGGAATTTGCCATCTTCTGGGGTTCTTGTAACCCCCCGATCTATTTCACTGCAAATGCCGATCAAAAGATCCTCTGCGCATTCAAGCAGATACCAGATCAGACGATATTCCCAGTGTACCAATTCTTAGCCAAACAGCCAAAAGAGACTCCTGGAATATGGCGCGTCCTGAACCTTTCGTCTCCAAATGAACATGGCTTTCGTGTATATCACAAGCCCTATACCGCCCATTTGAACGATACAAAAACCTTAGAGCAAGTCGTGCGGTGGCCTATAGACACGAAAGTTAAAATCGCTAAAGCGTTGCTGACCAGTCTCGCTGCCATGCATAAAAATAAGATCGTCCATTACCAGCTCGATCTACGCGCAATTCATATCAACGCGCCCAAAAAGGGGTTGGAAGAAGCCGTGATTGGCAATATGGAATTTGCGCGCCTCATGACCGACAGCACAGAGATCCAGAATCTTCCACAACATTCAGAAGCACCCGAGTTTGTCGCCCCAGAATTGCGACTGCTGCACGCCACCCAACTCCAACCTAGCGCCAATGTCTTTAGCTTGGGAACGATTTTCAAAAAGCTATTTGGCGCAACCTATGCGGCTCAATCCACTGAAATCTTCTGTGAAGGCATGATCTCGAGAATCATCGACAGAATGACGGCTGAAAATCCTCAAGAGCGCTGCACGGCTGCCGAAGCCCTCAACAAATTCCAGAATGCACTCGAGACTTCTCCTTCACGCTGAGAAGACAAATCTTTACATGTGACTTAGATAGATTCAATGATGTATGCTATATATACCGAACTGTTGAGTTCAAGCATGCCGTCCATTGCAACCATTATTAGTTACTGCAGCAACGATTTTCGTTTTATTGACAAATGCATTGAAGAGGCAAAGATTTTTTCAAAGCAAATTCTCATCCCCGTCTGCGACCATTTTTTTGATGGTGGACCGGAAAACCGCCGTCTTCTGCATCATACCTATGCGCGCCATCCCGAATGCACTTTCCTGGAATTCCCCTATCTACCTGATCGACTCTATAGCCAATATCACAACATAGGACCTCAAGACACCGACTGGTCTATGTTTTGGGGCACAACAAGCCGCTATATCGGATTCCTGTTTCTAGATCCAAGCATTGAGTCTGTGCTCTTCCTCGATAGCGACGAGATTTGTGAAGGGAAAGCCTTTCTCGACTGGTATACATCCAAAGAGCACGAACCCTACGAGGCGTTACGTTTAGCCGCCTATTATTACGCTTTGCGCGCAACGCTGCGAGCCCAAAAAGTGGTGAACCTGCCCCTGCTCGTGAAAAAAGAGACGTTCAAGCCGCTCACCCTATTCAATGAGATCGATCGAGCCGGCGCCTATATGACCCATGCAGGACCTAAAAAAGAAAGGATCGTCGGCCTCAATGGCTTGCCCTTCGTCCATCACTACAGTTGGGTCAGAACCCAAGAGGAATGCCTGCACAAAACCCGCACCTGGGCCCACAGACATGATGAAGATTGGCCCACACTCATCGAAAAGGCCTTTAACGGCCATACGGAAGAGGCAATGTTCGGCACCTCTCATACGTTCTCGGAGATTGAAGAGAGCTATTTTGACCCCTTGCAAGTCCGTTTTCCGAGCACAGAAGCTCGTCCACCAGGCTCTCATGTTCTGCGGATCGCAGAACGAGATGTCCGCAGAAAAGAGATCGAATATGTACTTTGATTCCCATGCACACTTAAGCTCGCCAGAAACATTGCCCCTGATCGATGGCATCATGCAACGGGCCAAAATGGCCCATGTGACGCAGATTCTCAACATTTGCACCGACCCCCTCACTTTGAAAGAGGGATTGGAACTGGAGAAAAAATTCCCCAACATTCGCAATGCAGGAGCCACCACGCCGCACGATGTAGAAAAAGAGGGGGAAGAGGTCTTTCCCCTATTCCGCGATGCAGCCCAAGCAGGCCAGCTCGCCGCAGTGGGAGAAACAGGCCTTGAATACTTTTACAAAGAGTTGAACCGGAAAACACAACAGAAATTTCTCATTCGATATTTGCACCTCGCACAAGAATGCAAACTGCCTGTCATTTTTCACTGCAGAGAGGCTTTTGCCGATCTGTTTTCCATCGCCGACGCCGAATATGCCAAAGGCGCTCCGGCCATTTTGCACTGTTTTACCGGCACCCTTCAAGAAGCGGAAGAGGTGTTCGCGCGCGGCTGGCATCTCTCGTTCAGCGGCATCGTGACATTCAAGAAAAGCGACATCTTGCGCGAAGTGGCAAAAATGGCCCCCCTTTCCCAACTGCTCATCGAAACAGATACGCCTTATTTAGCGCCGCAAAGCAAACGGGGACGCCCCAATGAACCCTCTTTTCTCCCAGAAACCGCCCAAATCGTTGCCAAAGCCCGAGGCATCAGCGTGGAGACGCTCGCCCAAGCCACTTTCGAGAATGCCCGCGCCCTTTTTCAAATGTAAAGCTGCTTTACATTGATCCTTGTCAAATTCTCTCTGAAGAGTTAAAAAAGTTCTATGATGGCGATGAAAACGGAAATCATGTCTGGGGCTTTTGCTTGGCGCCGGATCCATTCTTTGATGGGTCTTTGGCTCATCATCTATTTGATCGAGCATCTGATCGTCAACTCGCAAGCGACCCTTTGGTTAGGCGACGATGGGATCGGTTTTGTCCGTTTGGTCAATCTCTTAGAAGCTTTGCCCTATTTACAAGTGATTGAAATCGTCTTTATCGGAGTGCCCTTTCTTCTGCATGGTATTTGGGGCGTCAAACGGATTTTCACATCGAAGCGCAACATTCACTCTCGCGACGGAAGCTCTCCTTCGTTGGGTTATGAGCGCAATCGAGCCTATTCGTGGCAAAGACTCACCTCCTGGATCCTTCTCATTGGAGTGTTAGGGCATGTTGCGCAAATGCGATTCCTCCTCGCGCCCAAAGAGGTGCGTACAGACACAGAAATTTGGTACACCGTGCCTTTAAAAGAAGATCCGGGTCTTGGGGCCGTTGCCAAACGACTCAACATCACTCTGGAGCCTCAAGGCGATGAGATTTTGGCGAAGGCGAAATCGCCGGGCAAAGCCTTTTTGATGATGGTGCGCGAGACGTTTAAAAGTCCTTTCTGGTGCATTCTGTACACGGTTTTTGTGTTAGCTGCCTCTTTTCACGCGTTCAATGGTTTTTGGACGTCGCTCATTACTTGGGGGGTCTTGCTGTCATACCGTGCGCAAAGAGCTTTTTTGCCGATCTGTTGGACAGGCGTCGGACTGCTCGCTTTTTTAGGCCTTGCCGCCATTTGGGGCAGTTATTGGATAAACTTGCGGAACTAATATACAATACACATGTCGAAGAAAAAAGAGATTATCGTAGTGGGCGGAGGGTTAGCAGGCCTATCCTGCGCCATGAAGCTGGCTGAGAAGGGATGTCATGTCAAATTGATTTCTGTGACCAAAGTGCGCAGATCCCATTCTGTATGCGCGCAAGGCGGCATCAACATTGCGATCAATCTCAAAGGGGAAGACGATTCGCCCATCATCCATGCGTATGACACGATCAAGGGGGGCGATTTTCTGGCCAACCAACCTCCTGTTTTGGAGATGTGTCTAGCGGGCCCCGCTATTTTACGCATGATGGATCGGATTGGGTGTCCCTTCAATCGCACGCCAGAGGGGCATGTCAATTTTCGTAGATTCGGCGGCACTCTGTATCACCGCACCGCGTTTTGCGGCGCCTCCACAGGCCAACAGCTCCTCTATTCTCTGGATGAACAGGTGAGGCGCTATGAAGCGGCAGGGCTTGTCGAAAAGTTTGAGAACCATGAATTTTTGAGACTCATCCAAGACAAAGAGGGGAGAGCGCGCGGGATTGTCATGCACGATCTATTCAACCTCAAGCTCGAGGTGTTGAAAGCCGATGCTGTCGTCATTGCCACAGGCGGGATTGGCCTGATCTATAAAAAATCGACCAACTCTACTTTTTGCACAGGCGCTGCGAACGGGCGGCTCTACATGCAGGGAATGAAATATGCCAATGGGGAATTCATTCAAATTCATCCGACCTGCATTCCAGGCGAAGATAAAATGCGCCTGATTTCGGAATCTGTGCGCGGCGAAGGGGGGCGCGTTTGGGTCTTTGGCAATTCTTCAAAAACGATCCAATTCCCCGATGGCTCCACGAGACCTTGCGGAAAAACGGGAGAGCCTTGGTACTTTTTGGAAGAGATGTACCCTGCGTTTGGAAACTTAGTCCCTCGCGATATTGGATCTCGCGAAGTCTTGCGGGTGTGCGAGGCGGGGCTTGGCATCGATGGCAAAATGCAGGTGCACCTCGATGTGACCCATTTACCGCCGGAAATCCATCATAAACTCGACTCGGTGCTCGACATTTATCAGAAATTCACAGGCGAAAACCCGAGAAAAAAACCGATGAAGATTTGTCCGGGGGTTCACTACACCATGGGTGGCGCTTGGGTCGATTGGCCTTCGGCGGACGACCCGGATCGTTTAGAGCGGTTTCGTCAAATGACTAATCTCCCTGGCTGTTTCAATATTGGGGAATCGGATTATCAGTATCATGGAGCCAATCGTTTAGGCGCCAATTCACTTCTCTCCTGCATTTTTAGCGGGCTCGTGGCTGGGGTCGAGGTGCCTCGCTATATTGATTCACTGCGCGCCAAATATCCTGAAATGCCTGAGTCGATCTTCAATGAAGCGCTTGCGATGGAAGAATCGATGCAAAAAGAGTGGCTCGCCAAAAACGGCCCAGAAAATGTGCATGTGTTGCACGATGAATTATCGGATTGCATGATGCGCCATGTGAGCGTGAAGCGCGATAATCCAGATCTGAAAAAAGCCATTGAGACGATTAAACAAATTCGAGACAGATATGAGCGCATTGGTTTGTCGGATCGGGGCAAGCTGATGAATCAAACGTATGTGTTTGCCTATCAATTTAGACCGATGTTAGAAGTGGCTCTGATCATTGCGAAAGGAGCTCTTTTAAGAAATGAGTTTCGAGGGTCCCATTTTAAGCCAGAATTTCCTCAAAGAGATGATGCACATTGGCTGAAGACCACAATTGCCACCTATGATCCGAAACAAGATGAGCCTGTGATTACCTATGAACCGATTGACACCCGCCATCTCGATCCGATACAAAGAGATTATACGCAGGCCAAAAAAGTGAAACCGACGTTGAAGAACATACCGGCTAACATCAAGTTACCCCTTTGAAGGACATGGAAACAACATTCACATTGAAAATATTGCGAGGCACTCGGGGTGAGCAATACTGGGAAGAATTTGTATTGCCGCGGCATCCGCAGGCCAACGTGATTTCTTGCTTGATGGAAATCCAAAAAAACCCGGTGAACAAAAAAGGGGAGAAAACCACTCCGGTGGCCTGGGAACAGGGCTGTCTGGAGGAGGTGTGCGGATCTTGCTCGATGTTGGTGAATGGGAGGCCGCGGCAAGCGTGCACGGCCATCATTGAAAGCTATCTCCGCCTAGGTCCAACCATTACGCTGGCTCCCTTCACGAAATTTCCCCTCATTCGCGATCTTTGCGTAGACCGCACCTCGATGTTCGAGGCGTTGAAAAAGATCCGGGGGTGGATCTCTGTCGATGGGACCGAAGATTCGGGGCAGTTCGGCCCTTCCATCAGCCAGGAGGTGCAAGAGGCGATGTATACGCTGTCCACATGCATGACCTGCGGCTGCTGCAGCGAATCGTGTCCACAAGTCAATGAAAAATCGGACTTCATGGGTCCGGCAGCGATGTCTCAAATTCGGTTGTTTAACGCAAACCCAACTGGCGCCCTTGAAAAATCGGAGAGGATGCAAGCTGCGTTGAGCGAAGAGGGCATCGCCGGCTGCGGGAACGCGCAAAACTGCGTGCGAGTCTGCCCAAAAAACATTCCGCTCACCGAATCGCTCGCTTTAATTGGAAGGGAAGCCTCCAAGCAAGCCATCAAAAACTTCTTGGGACTTCCCGACGCGAAAAAGGGGTCGTAACCCCTTTTTATATCTGTTTACATCTGTGACAAAATGGCCAGAAGCAGCAGGGCCACAATGTTGACAATTTTGATCATTGGATTGATGGCGGGGCCAGTGGTGTCCTTATAAGGATCTCCCACGGTATCGCCAGTGATGGCCGCTTTGTGCGCATCAGAGCCTTTTCCGCCATAATTGCCCGCTTCAATGTATTTTTTCGCATTGTCCCATGCGCCGCCTCCACCTGTCATGGAGAGGGCCTGAAAGAGTCCTGTAATCACAACGCCGAGGAGCATCGCCCCTACAGCGATGAGCGCCTCTTGCATACCTGCAATCGAAGAGATGCAGAAATACAGAGCGACAGGCGCCAGGACAGGCAAGAGGGAGGGGATAATCATCTCGCGGATGGCCGCCTTCGTCAGCATATCGACAGCCCTTTTGTAATCGGGCAACGCTTCGCCTGTCATGATGCCGGGAATTTCTTTGAACTGTCTTCTGACTTCAATGACAACAGCCGATGCAGCTCTGCCAACAGACGTCATGCTGAGGGCGCCGAATAGATAAGGAAGGAATCCTCCAATCAGCAGCCCGATGACCACATAAGGATCTTGCAACAAGAATTGGATCTTCAAAGTGGGGAAATAAAAGGCCAAATCTTCAATATAGGCCGCGAATAGAACGAGGGCCGCAAAAGCCGCGGATGCGATCGCATATCCTTTGGTGACCGCTTTTGTCGTATTGCCGATGGCGTCCAAGGCATCGGTCACCTCGCGCACATCGCGAGGCAGGTTGGACATTTCTGCAATCCCGCCCGCATTATCGGTCACTGGGCCATACGCATCGAGCGCCACGATCATTCCCGCAAGCGCCAACATGCTAGACGCCGCGGTGGCCACTCCATAGAGTCCCGCATGCAGATAAGAGGCCAAAATCCCCGCAGAGATAAAGATCACAGGCAAGACCGTTGATTCCAACGAGACAGCAAGCCCCTGAATCACATTCGTTCCGTGGCCTGTGACAGACGCTCTTGCAATGTGTCTGACAGGACGGAATTTTGTAGAGGTGTAGTATTCGGTAATCCACATGAGAAGACCGGTCACGACCATGCCGATGAAAGCGCACAAGAACAGATTGCTGCCCGTAAAGGTGAGGCCCTTTGTTTGGAATACACGATCAAATCCGAACCAAGAGGAGATCAGATATCCAATGGCCGCTGTTGAGAGCACTGCGCTTGCAATAAATCCTTTATAGAGAGCGCCCATGATATTTTGTTTCTTGCCGAGCCGCACGAAGAACGAACCTACAATGGAGGCCAAAATAGAAATGGCGCAAATAGCCAGCGGCAAGAGGATGAGCGTTTCTTGATCGACGCCCGTAAAGAAAATTTTTCCAAGGAGCATCGTGCCGACGATAGTGACCACATACGTTTCGAATAGATCGGCCGCCATGCCAGCGCAATCGCCCACATTGTCGCCCACATTGTCGCTAATGACAGCTGGGTTGCGCGGATCATCTTCAGGAATTCCCGCTTCCACTTTTCCCACTAAGTCGGCGCCAACGTCTGCGCCTTTCGTGAAAATCCCTCCACCCAAACGGGCAAAAATAGAGATGAGAGAGGCGCCAAAGCTGAGCGCGATCAGCGCTTCAAAAATTTCTCTCTGAGCAATGCCCAGCGATTTGAGAAAAAGGTAGTATAAAGTAATTCCTAAAAGAGCGAGCCCCACTACGAGAAAACCGGTGATGGCGCCTGATTTGAAGGCCACGCTCAGAGCAGGAGCTAACCCCTGCTTGGCCGCTTCAGCTGTTCGGACATTCCCCCGAACCGAAATATTCATGCCGATATAGCCGGCAGCGCCAGAGAGAACGCTTCCAATCGCGAAACCGACGCCCACCAAAAGACCCAACTTCCAAGAAAGGAGGACAAAAACAACAAGTCCTACCATGGAAATCACCCGGTATTGGCGGTTCAGATAAGCCGACGCCCCATCTTGGATCGCTCGGGCAATCCGTTGCATCGACTCTGAGCCGGTCCCCTTAGCGAGCACAGAAGATCCTAAAATCGCGCCGTACACAAGAGCTGCGATGGCACAAAAAATGATAAAATAATAAAGTTCCAGGTTCATATTCCTTTCCTATGAAAATGTAAGTGTCCAGTGTAGCAGCCTGCGCAATATCCCAAAAGGATTTTGTGGCGCACGCCTTGTCAAAAAAAGTGCTTTTCATAAATGTTGCGTTAAGAGAGAATCTCACATTCTCTGCTGTTTGGGATACCCTGGGCACCAAATGCCCCTCAACGATATTCATCATTTAGGGGATCACGACGCCACTTCGGCCTTAGGCCCTATTGGGAAGCGGTCCCACGTGCACGAACACGGTTGACTGTGCTTGTGCCAGGCCCCTTTCGGCGGAGAGTTTTTTCTTCCGATCCACGGACGGAGAACTCTTCCATGCGTCGGTTTCTTGTTTGCATCATTCTGAAAATACCGTAAACTCGTCGAACGTGCATGCAATCGGTTGCAATGTACAGCGAGTTTTGACATCCTGGAAAAAATCTATGCACATCCTTCGTTGCCTCCTCTTTTCCTGCTTGATGCTCACGTGCCCCTGGATAGCCACCAAAATGACGCAAGGATTTCGCCTGGCCAAACTCCAAGTGCATTTGCCCGCGCATACAAAATGGGATGCGCCCGCGCCTGAATCGTTAAGCGAGATTTTAGATCAACCGTTTCACTTTCTCGGCAAAGGCATGCAAAGTTTTGTGTTTGCCAGCGAAGATGGGCGCTATGTCATCAAATTCTTCCGTTTCGATAAACAGCAAGATAAAACGCAGTATACTCATCTCTTCGATGCGTGCACAATGGCTTATCATCAGCTGCGAGTCGAAACGGGATTGATCTATATCCACCTCAATCCCACACAGGGCTTGCCTCTCATTCATTGCAAAGATCCATTAGGCCGTTCGACCCATATCGCTCTCGATCCTCTTCGCTTTGTCATCCAGAGAAGAGGCGAAGAATTTGAGAAAACATTATTGGAAGCGCGGACCGATCCGGCCAAAATGAAACAACGACTCGATCAATGGTTTGCCCTCATTCAAGCCAGGGCCTCCCTGGGGATTTGGAACCAAGACTCAAACTTGACGCGCAACTTCGGTTTTCTCGAAGATCGAGCCATCGAATTAGATTTTGGAAACTATCACACAGAGGGCGCGAACGCCCCCTCTACTGAAATAGAGCGTTGCCGCCAAAAAATGAGACTGTGGCTCTCTAAAAATGCCCCCGAATGGATCCCTTACCTCAACTCAACCCACTGAACAGATTTCCTAAACGGCTCACGGATCGGCAGATCGGTCATGTAAAGCGGCTTTACATGACCGATTGCCACGATTTTGGCCACTAGCTTCTGGATGAACGCTCTGCGATCCAGGCCATAATTTTTCAGCCGCGTTAGAAATTGATCGTGTGTGCGATCCTGCCGATATTTGGGTCTTTTGTCTGGAAGAAGCAGGTATTTCATGTTCTCAGAAGAATAATCCCAAAGAAACGAGGTGTGGTGGAGCCATCGATTTTTACGAATGTATTGCGCATTGCCGCCGCATTTGAGCTCTCCAATGCAATAATCATTTTCTCGCAGCTGAAAATGGGGAATGCCCCAGCATTCTTGAAAAATCTGTTCTCCCCATCTGAGAATCGGCTCTGGAAAAGAGGGAATCCCGAACAGATCCTTCGCAAAAACAAAGGTCACAAAGAGAGTATCTTCATCGACAATGACCGTCCCGCCTCCGCTAAAGCGCCTGATGACGGGAATATGCGCTTGTTTGACTTTCTCGATGTTGATGAGCTGTTCGGGCTGACCCGAAATGCCCATCACAATCGCGCGCGGCGATCCTTGATTGATGATGCAAAAATTTTCTTCGCTGCCACGTAAAAGAGCCTCTTCGAGCTGTAACTGCTCGAAAATGGGCACATTTTCTAAATGAATGAGATGAATCTCAGGGCGAATAACCAATCTCCATCACTTGTTCGATCGGGACGATGGTTATCCGAACGCCTTGGCTCGACAACATTTTGATCATCAAAAGGGTTCCTCCCGTGGATGCGCTCACATCGGTGACGTTGTTCAATTCGCCGGCGGCTGTTCGGATGATGATTTTTTGTGTGGGGCGATCTTTGCGCAGCATATCAAAGGCTTGCGCAAAATCGGCGGCTCTCGCTTTGGGTTCGATGAGAATGACGCTTTTTCCTGTATTGGGAATCGAAGCGATCGCATCGTGGGATGGTTTTGCCATATCTTGCGCGCAAAGGGCGCACGCGGCGCATAAACAAGCGATGATTTTCATGGAGTATCCTCTTGAGTTTTCAGCGATCGAGCGGCTGCATCGAGCATTTTTTGAAATCCATTGTCTCCTGCCTGCAAGATGGACACAACAATCGATACGCTCATCTTGCGCAGCGCAGAAAAGGGGTGATTGTTGATTCGCTCTTTGAGCCTTCCCGCGACTTTGTTTGCAAGGTCCAATGGGGTGTTATATAAAAGAAGAATGGTTCTCCCTTCGGTGGAAGGGATCAACAAATCGGTGTCTCGCAATAAGTCTTGAATGAATTCCCGCAAAGACTGACAGAGTTCCTCTTTCAGTTCCCAGACTTCAAAATGATCGATTTGGATCACAAGACAAGCGACAGGCACTTTGTTCTCTTTGGCCGTTGCCAGAAGCTGGAGGCCCTGTTCATTGAAGACCATTTTTGTCTTCATGTTGCGGCCCGCATGGGTGGAAGGTTGGGCAAGCGCGCCTGAGAGATCGACTGTTTTTTCTCTTAAATCGGCCGCTTTTTGTCCTGCTGCAACCTGCTTTTGCAGCTCTTCTGTATCGAGCTGATCGCTGAGAAAATCGGTCACGCCTGCTTGATAGGCTCGATCTCGAAAACTTTTCTTCAATTTCCCAGTGATCAAAATAATGGGAACAATTTTATCGACTACGCGCATCTGTTTGCAAAGATGCAACGCATCGCAATTTCCAAAAGCTGCATCTAAAAGGATGAAATCGAGTTTTGCGCTCATGGCCCCTAGCGCTTCCTGCTCTGTTTCTGCAAACATCGCAAAAAATTGTTCTTCGAGATGCTTTTTTGCCCAAAAGTGCACGGTTGGATTGTCGGTGACAACCAAGAGAGTCGGACGATATAATGGCTTGGACATACAACCCTTTTTTACCTCTTTTCGAGGGCAATGAGCAAGATCGAAATATCGGCAGGGGTGATTCCTGAGATGCGCGACGCTTGTCCTAAGTTTTCTGGTGTGAATCGAGACAGTTTTTGTTTGGCCTCTGCGCGCAGCCCCACGATGTGATCATACTGGAAGTTTTTAGAGATCCGAATGCCGTCGAGTTGTTCGAGCTTGGCCACATCTTTTTTTTGTCTTTCGATATAGCCCGCATATTTCAATTCCATTTCAATTTGCGTGTTGGTCTCTTCCCCAAAATCGGTCACTACGTCTGGAAATTGATGGAGCGCTTGGGCATAGCTCCAATCGGGACGAGAGATGATTTGCGCGAGCGACGAGCCTCGCCCTTCTAGATTTTTAAAGACTTTTCCAAGCCGTTCGACCTCTTGGGTCAGGATCTCTTGTTTTTTCTTGGCCCGTTCGTATTGCTCTCGCGACACCACTCCCAGCTCATATCCGATGGGGCGGAGGCGCAAATCGGCATTATCTTGTCTTAAAAGAAGGCGGTGTTCAGCTCGGCTCGTAAACATCCGGTAAGGCTCTGTCAGATCAAACCGGACAAGATCGTCGATCATCACGCCGATGTAGCTATCGCTGCGCCTCATGACGAAGGGGGGCTTGCCTTGGCATTTTAATGCGGCGTTGATCCCTGCCATCAGCCCTTGTCCTGCAGCCTCTTCATATCCCGTTGTGCCATTGACCTGTCCGGCCAAAAACAACCCTTCGATTTTTTTGGTCTCCAAACTGGGAGAGATTTGTTCGCTTTTCACGTAGTCGTATTCGATGGCATAAGCGGGCCGCATCACTTCTGCCTTTTCAAGGCCGATGCAGCTATGAATCAAGTCCAGTTGCACATCGAAAGGCAGCGAAGAGGAGATCCCATTGACGTAGATTTCTTCTGTGATGAGACCTTCTGGCTCCAAGAAGATCTGGTGCCGCTCCTTATCGGCAAAACGGACCACTTTGTCTTCGATGGAGGGGCAGTAACGGGGGCCTACTCCTTGAATGGTCCCCGTGCCGTACATAGGGGAGCGGTGCAAATTCTGTCGGATGATCGCGTGCGTTTCCGGAGTGGTATAAGTAATGTGACAAGGGATTTGTTCCATCCGCTCTTCGGGTTCATCAAACGAAAAGCGCACCCCCTCGTCTCCCGGCTGCACTTCGCATTTGGAAAAATCGACGCTTCTCCGATGGATCCGGGGAGGCGTTCCCGTTTTGAGCCTGCCTAACTGAAAGCCGAGCTCTTCTAAACAAGGACTTAACCCCATCGAGGCTTTATCGCCCCCTCTACCGCCTGAAAAATGGGTTTGGCCGATGTGCAAAAGCCCGCGCATAAATGTCCCCGAGGAGAGCACAACCGTCCGGGCCCAATATTCAATCCCCTCCTGCGTAGAGACGCCCATGACCCGATGGCCGTCCACAATCAACGATTCGGTCGTCCCTTGTTGGATCTCCAAGCGCTCGGTTTTTTCGAGGCGATGCTTCATCTCTAAGGCATAAAGGGCTTTATCGGCCTGAGATCTGGGAGAGCGGACAGCAGGTCCTTTAGAGGCGTTGAGCATCCGGAACTGGATGCTTCTTCGATCTGCGATTTTGCCCATGAGCCCGCCGAGCGCGTCGATCTCTCGGACAATGTGGCCCTTCGCGGTGCCGCCGACAGAAGGATTGCAGCTCATTTTCCCGATGGTATCGAGATTCATGGTGAGGAGAAGCGTTTCGGCTCCCATGCGAGCCGCTGCATGGGCAGCTTCGCAGCCGGCATGGCCTGCGCCTACCACCAACACATCAAAGATTTTTGGATATCTAAACATAAAAAACCCCTACCAAATTTTTTAAAATAGGGGTGTCGAAGCGTGTTTCAAAAATTATCTCTTCTTATGGCGATCGCGGCGTCTACGTTTTTTCCGCTTGTGGCGCGCGATTTTAGCTCGTCGTTTTTTCTTTACTGAAGACATGTTTTCCCTATGTTCAAAAACAGCCGCGATTTTACCCCATCTGGACCAAATTGTAAAGTCTATGCGCGTCGGCATCAAAGTTTTTTCTGTTGCAAACTGCTCCACAGAGCAGATAACCTTGGGAAAGTTTTTTTTGAACTTACACCCATGATGCATTGGCCTATTCGCAGTGACTTCCGTTCGTTTTATTTCCTCAACGCGACCCAATTTTTGGGGGCGCTCAATGACAATCTCTTTAAACTGCTCGTGATCTACCTTCTCATCAACGTGAAGGGGACCTCTGAAGCGAACTCCATTCTTTCGATTGTCGGCGCGGTATTTGTGATCCCTTTTCTGCTGTTTTCTTCAGGTGCGGGCGTCTTAGCGGACCGGATGAGTAAAAGAACGATCATCGTCTATACGAAAGCGCTTGAGCTCGTGATCGTGCTTTTTGCTTTTTTGGCCGTGGCGCTTCAATGGGAAATCGGCTCTTATGCGGCCCTCTTTTTGATGGCGACTCAAAGCGCCATTTTTGGCCCTTCGAAATATGGAATTATTCCAGAGCTTGTCGAGGCGAAAAAGGTTTCGAAAGCCAATGGCTCTTTGACCTCAATGACCTTTCTGGCGATTATTTCAGGGACTTTTTTGGCCTCGTTCATTACCCACGTGACAGGGAAAAACTTTGTTTTTGAAGCGGGGGTTTGTGTTGTGATCGCCATCCTGGGAGTGGCTACGAGTTTTGGCATTGCTCGAACACATCCTCAACAATCGACCAAGAAAATCAACCCCATTTTCATCTATGAAATCTATCAAACCTTGAAGACCTGCTGGAAAATTCCGCATCTTCTCCCGGCCATTTACGGCTCTTCCTTTTTCTTATTTATTGGCTCTTTTACTCAGCTCAACATCATCCCATTTGCCATGGAATCCTTGGGTTTGAGTGAAGTAGGAGGCGGATTTTTATTCTTGCCCACGGCTATCGGGATTGCCATTGGAGCGTTTCTGGCGGGCCAACTCTCGAAAGATCGGGTGGAACCTGGCATTTCATGCATCTGTGGTTTTTTCATCGCTCTGTTTTTCTTTCTTCTCTATTTTTTCTCCACCTCTATGCCTCTTGTTATCATCACGTTAGGTCTTTTGGGGATTTTTGGTGGGGCCTATCTGATTCCGTTTGACGCTTTTCTTCAAGTGAGCAGTCCGGATGAAAAAAGGGGGCAGATTATTGCGGCGGCGAATTTCTTTAGTTTTGTGGGTGTTTTGATGGCCTCCTTGGCTTTGTATTTGCTGAGCGTGGAGCTCAAGCTATCTGCGGCGAGCGGTTTTGCTTGGATGGGGATTTTAACGCTTGTTTCCAACAGCATTACGACGGGCAGGCTTTCGAGTCTTTTTTTTCCTTTTTTCGTGAACAAAATCTTAAAGCGTTTTCGGCGACTGAAGCTGGCCTCTCCGGTGCCTCCCGCATCTACCGTGATTATTTTGCGCAGCAATTCTTGGTATGACGCGCTTCTTTTGTATTCTTGTTTGCCTCGGCTGAAAATTTTAGTGCCGGGCCAAGCGTTTCGTCATTTTCCCTGGGCGAATTGGCTTCTTGAATCGATTCAAATCGTCTCTCCGGAGCCCAATATTCGCGCCACGCTGAAAACGCTGTTTCGTCAAGCCAAGAGGTTTCAGGGGCAAAATTCTTCTGTTTGTCTTTTTTTCCACAGGCGGGAAGACAGTCCTGAGATCATCGATGCCTACAACAAAGTGTTTGATCAGCTGAATTTCCCAGTTCTATACGCGCACGGGAACAAAGAGAGGATCAAAAAGCGGTTTCTTTTTTTCCGTTATACGCAAAAGCAAATTACCTTGAGTTTTTCAAAAGAATGATTCGATCGCATCTAAGGGGAAGAGGAGATACGACCCTTCCTGAACGATGGATTGGGTGAGGGTGTGGCGCACGCTTCCGAGAGTGGGCGGCGTCTTGAGGAAATCGTGGCTGAGTTGATCGGCAACGGCGCCATGGGTGTGGCTCAAAAAGGCGCTGGTCGAGGTGTCGTGGGGGTTTTTGTAGAAGGCCTTGGCGACTTCGCTTTTCGGGAAGAATTTTTGTCCTGTTGGGGGGATGACGACGCCTAGAAGGCACATGAGGGCGTTTGGATATTGCTGCTGCTCGGCCCAGTACAGATCGTGATATTCATTGACGTTTTGTTGAAAGATGGGAGGGCGTTTCAGATAAGTGCCGCTCCATATTTTCATTCGAAAATTGCCTAAAAGCGCAAAGCCGTTTGGGTGTTTCAGCGACAATTGTTCGTAGAGTTGATCGAGTGAGATGACTTGGTTGAGGAGGATGGGGCGGCCGATCGGTTCTTCTAGACCGATCCCCATGAGGAAGGGTGTTTTGGCATTGGGTTTTGTTTCGCTGTGTAGTTGACCATTTTCGACCCAAGAGACATGGCAAATCTGGTCGAACAAGAAGGTTTCGCCGATGCGATGAATATTTGAAAACGTTCCGGCGCCGAGAGCGAATCGCAAACGAGAATCTTGGACAGCTTTTAAGCCGTTCTCCGTCACTTTTCCTTCTAGAACAGACATGACGTTTCCGAAAATTCTCAGCTTGACCATTCAACGCACCACAAATGTGTGATAAACTTCTCGCATGGGTTGGTATTTCGTTTCGATATTGGAAATTTTGGCGGCTCCGGGCATGGACTGCACTGTGTGCACAAATTGCTGGATTTGTTCGCCTTTTCCTTGTGCGCAGATCTCTACTCGTCCATCTGGTAAATTACGTACAAATCCCTGAATATTGTGCAAAAGGGCGTGTCGCTTGACGATAGCGCGGAACCCCACTCCCTGGACCACCCCACTCACAATAATACGGATTTCCTGCATACCCCCAAAATACTCAAGGGAAGATAAATTATCAAAGGTCGGCGAAGATGGGCTCGTGGGTCATGTGAATGCCCTCCCAGGGGAATGCTTCTAGATGTTGGAACACTTCTGAGGTCGTTGCAGAACGGTTGAGCTGTACGCGCAACTCTTTGACTCCCGTTAACCGTTTGAGATACCAACAACCCACCCGCCGCATGTCCAGTAAAGATTGCCGTTCGGGTTGATATTTGAGAATACAATCAAAATGCTCGTAAAGACTTTTTTTCAGATCGGCTACACTGCGATGCAGGGCCGATTGCCCGCTGAGCGCCCGAAGAATATCTTCAGCAATCCAAGGCTGCCCCATCGTCCCTCGAGAAACAAGCACCGCGTCACAACCCGTATGCGCAAACATCCGCAAAGCGCTCTCCGCATCAAACACATCGCCATTGCCTATGACTAAAATATTTTGAGAGGCCTCTTTACAAGCCTTAATATGGTCCCAATTGGCCTTCCCTTTATACCCCTGCTCCCGAGTCCTGCCATGGATCGCTATCGCCTTGGCCCCCGCGTTTTCTGCAATTCGAGTGATCTCAACAGCATTGATACTTTGATCATCCCAACCAGCACGGATTTTGACCGTTACAGGAATCTTGACAGCAGCAATCATGGATGAAAGAATCTCCCCAATCAAATGAGGCGTCTTCAACATCCCCGAACCACTCCCGTCTTTCGTGACCTTATCCACCGGACAGCCACAATTGAAATCAATCACGTCAAACCCCAAATCCTCCACAATCCGAGCCGCTGAGGCCGCAATTTGAGGCTTGCTCCCACAAAGCTGCGCGCCAATCGGATGCATCCCCACCTCGTAATCAAGCATCCGGTACGTGTTCGGATCATGCCGAATCAACGCATCCATTTTCACCATCTCACAATAGACGATTCCAGGACGATAACGACAAGACATGCGCCGAAACGGAAGGTCAGAACACCCCGCCAACGGAGCATAAAGAACTTTATTGGGAAGCTGAGCCGTGCCTATAAAAAAAGGTTCGTTCATGTGAATACGCTTAAACAAATCATTTCAATCAGACGTAAAGCAAAAAAAGCAAGAATCGGACTGATGTCCAAAACCCCCCCAAGAGGAGGCAGAATACGACGGAAAAGATTGAGATACGGATCGGTATAAAAAGCCACAAACCGAACAAAGTTATGCGCCTGCCAGGCAGGAAACCACGAACTGATGATCCGAAGAAACAAGAGGACCGTATAGGTGTTAAAAAGAAGAGTTATAATGTACGCCAAATTCATCCCCACCATATTAAGGGTATTTCCTATTTTCGTCATGTCCTGTAAACTGGATGCTTTTAGAAGGGACCATGTATATCCTCGGCATTCATCTTGATAAACCTTTTCTGCAGATCAGCCGCATCCGCAAGACCCGAAAAGGGATCGAAGTCGAGTGGACAAAAACCGCTTCACTCAAGCCCAACGAAGAAAAACCCCCTCATCCTGAAACCGTTTCCGCAGACCCCAAACCCATCGGAGGCCCCCAAACTAATGTAAAGCCGCAATACACAACCCCAAAAACCGAAGCGGTTTTCGGGGGCCCCTCGGCTAATGTAAAGCAGCAATACACAACCCCAAAAACCGAAGCGGTTTTCGGGGGGCCCCAGACTAATGTAAAGCAGCAATACACAACCCCAAAAACCGAAGCGGTTTTCGGGGGGCCCCAGACTAATGTAAAGCGGCTTTACATTGGTGATTTT
The DNA here is from genome assembly GCA_018968815.1 of Verrucomicrobiota bacterium. Taxonomy (GTDB): domain Bacteria; phylum Chlamydiota; class Chlamydiia; order Chlamydiales; family SM23-39; genus REEB52. The sequence goes on from JAGWZL010000001.1 coordinate 52,884, forward strand.
AAGGGGAAAGTCGTAAGCGGTCTCTCCCCAAAAGATTTTTTGGTCCGCTCGGTAGACGTCAAGATCGCAAACCAAAAACATATGGAAAAAGCGATTGCTTTCCAGTCGGAGGCCCTCAGCCATTTTAAGGAGGAGGAGGTGCTCATAGTCCCTTGGATTGCCAAAAGAGAAAAAGGAAAAGCGGAGGCGCTCTTATTTACCGTGCCGCGCGCAGAGATGAAAAGCCATCTTGCAACGCTTGAGCAGCTGGGAATTGATCCCGATGTGGTCAGCGCCACCCCTTCCGCGCTATGCCATTTCTTTCGATGGAAATTCCCCAAACTCACCGATGCCTTTCTCATCGATCTCGGTTCGCAAGAGGTGAGTTGCGTCCTGATGGAAAAAGGGATGTTGAAAAAAGCGCACGCGATTCCAGCTGGCGTTGAAGATCTGCTGCAAGCTTTATATGAAGACCGGAAACGGATTCTCCTCAAATCAGAGATCGAGGGAGCGGCTAAACAAATCGATCTTTTGCTCTTAAAATCCCAGCTGAATCCTCATTTGTCCAATGAAATTCATGCGCTGAAGCAAGAGATTGCAAAAATCTTCCATTCATTCACTCGAGATGCGTTGAGGCCGATTCTTTTCACCGGAAGATCTGACGCATTCATCCATCTGAAAGAGTTTTTGATCGATTCTTTGAACGAAGAGTGGTCTTTGACGGTGGAAGAGCAAAAATCCGCAGTGAGTCTCGGTTTGTGCATTGAGCAAGCTCAAAATGGGGCGCTCCAATTGCGCAAAGAAGAATTTTTCCCGCGGAAAAACTGGGTTCGAATGGGTCGGACCGCTCTGCTTTTGCTTGGCTGTTCGCTCCTCTTGAGCATCGCTCTTGCCGTTTTTGGCATGCAATTCGCGCAAACGGGCAAAGAGGAGATGTTGAGGGCCATTAAAACCCCCTTACGCCATACGCTGCTCACCGAGCAAAGCAGCGAAACGCCCATCGATCAGTGGATTGACGCCATTGAAAAGAGCAATCAAGAATATGTCTATCTTTCACAGGCCCCCAAAGTGACCGAAGTTCTTGCGTGGCTCTCCGCTCATCCGCTCTTAGAAGAGCTCAAATTGGAAGGAGACCCAATCGACCTTCAAGAAATCCGGGTGCAGTTGGTGAAATATCCCACTCTTCGATCTCCAAACGATCCTTATTTAGAAAAAGTGGAATTGGAATTTCGCTTTCAAAGCATGATGAATGCGCGTAGATTTCATGAGGCCTTACGAGAAGGCGACGACAAGGTGAATCCCAACTTGGAGATCTCTTGGGATGTGCTCCAAGATGGCTACCGAACCTCCTTTTATCTCAAGAATCGGAGTCCCTATGTTCCTTGAAAAGTGTGGCAAGCTCTTTTTCTTGCAAATGCGCCCTCTGTTCTTTTTTGCTTTGGCGGCCCTCCCTTTCCTCGGCGCCAGCTTGTTCCTCTTTCAAGAATCATCGAAGATGCAAGATCTTGAGGAGCGTTTTGCAAGCGCTGCCAAAAAAGAGCGCCTTGCAATGGACAGAAGAGACCGCAAAGAGCGTTTCATCCATCGCTATTCGCAGAGCAATCCCTATTTTCTCGATCAGAACATTGAATCGTTCCGGCCGCTACAAGCCGAAAAGCGCAATCTTGAATCGCTGCTTCATCATCCCGCTTTCCCCGATGCGACAGCGATTAGCGACAGGCTCCATTTTATTGAAGAGAATGCTTTGATGTTTCAGGAAGAGAAAATTGAAACCTCAAAAGAGATGAAAGAGACGCAAGAACACATGCGCCATCCCGTGCAAATGGATGAATCGGATTTGAAACAGATTCTTGCACTCATCGAGGACGTTCCCATCGAAAACAATAGCCCCGCCGCATATGCTCCTCAGCTCTTGATCACAGATTTTCACCTTAAAAAACTCGAGACTCCCCTTCATACAGAGGTGTTTGAAGTGCGTATGGATCTCATTAAACGGGAATTTACCAAACCATGAAACGGTCTCTTTTTCTTCTGCTTGCAGTGGTGGCTGGGTGCCATTATACGACCCATACCGCACCGCTTTCTTTAATCCAGATCCAAGATCGAAACGGCCTGACTGAAACGATCAGCAATGCCGATCGGCTGGTCCATTTCGAGGAAGTCGACTTTTTCTCTTCGCAGCCCTATAAAAAAGTGCTGCGCGTCTACAAAGGGGAGGGGAAAAATTGCTCTCGCATCACCACCTATCATCCGAATGGCTTGATTCACCAATACTTGGAAGCCGAGGAAATGAGGGCGCGCGGGATGTTTCGAGAATGGTTTTCAAATGGGCAGTTAAAAATTGAAGCGACGGTGATTGGCGGAACCGCTGATCTGACTGCAGGAGCTCAAGATGATTGGGTCTTTGATGCGATGAGCCGTGTTTGGGATGAACAGGGACATCTGGTGGCTTCGATCCCCTATGAAAAGGGCTCTTTAGAAGGAACGAGTATCTATTATTTTCCAAACGAACGGGTGCAGCGCGAAGTTCCCTATGTGAAAAACAAAATCGAAGGGGAAGTGGTCGAATATTGGCCGAGTGGAAAATTGAAATCCAAAATGGCCTATAAGAAGGGGTCAAAAACCGGAGAGAGTTTGGGGTTTTTTGAAGAAGGGGCTCTTGCTTGGAACGAAGACTATATGGATGATCGGCTCCGTTCAGGTGTTTATTACAATCGAGCCAAGGATCTCATTTCTGAAGTGCAGAATGGGGGCGGTTTTGCGGCCCGTTTTGATGAGGATCAGCTGACCTTGATCGAATATCGGATAGGTCTTCCTGAAGGATCTGTCCGAACCTTCAATGCTCATGGCGAATTGCAAAAATCTTTATTCATTAAAAATGGAATGAAGCATGGGGAGGAGGTGGAATATTTTCTTCCATCGGCGCTTCCTAAGTTATCGATTCATTGGAATGAGAATCGGATCCATGGTTGTGTCAAAACGTGGTACGATAACGGGAAGCTGCAAAGCCAAAGAGAATATAGCCGCAATCAGCGGATGGGGCCATCCCTGGCATGGTATCGGGATGGCAGTCTCATGTTGTATGAAGAATATGAGGAGGACCGCCTAGTGTCAGGTCAATATTATAAACTCCAGAAGAAGGAACCTGTGTCAACCGTGGCCAATGGAAATGGGCTGGCCACTTTATTTGATGACATGGGGGCTTTTCTTCGAAAAGTTCATTATTTAAAGGGGAAACCTTTTGATCCAGAAGAGTGAGCTCCGAAAAATTTTGATTGAAAAGCGCAAGGCGATTCCTCAACACAGGAGAGAGGAGGCGGCGCGACTTGCGTTTGAAGCCTTGAAAGAGAGCGGCTGTATTCTCTCTTTTTCTCCTCGGGGCTCTGAAATTGATCTCAAGCCTTTGAATGAGTATTTACAAGCGCGGGGGCGATTATTTATCGTGCCCTATGAGGTTGGCGACACTCTGCAAGGGGTGCCTCTATCAGAAATTGATTGTATTCTGGTTCCTGGGCTTGGCTTTGATCGGAACCATTTTCGGATCGGTTTTGGGAAAGGTTTTTACGATCGATTTTTACCTACAGTGCAAGGCATCAGAACCATCGGCATTGGCTTCAAAGAACAACTCCACCAAGAGCTCTTGCCGATCGATCCATGGGACGTCCCCACCCAAGAACTCCTTCTTTTTTAGGCTATTTGACCTTTTCTAGGCGGGAGGCAGGGGGGGCCTTTTCGAGCTTGGCTTTGGGGGCGCAAAAATGCGAGCCGCTGCAGATCGTCGCTTTCACATAGGCGCCCGGAGAAACATCCGTGCACATCGAAAAAATGCCCTCCGACGGACACTGCCAAATCACCGTATACGGAGTGATCGAAATGTTGGGCGCTCCAGGCCTTTCATAGATGGTAGGATATAAATTGGTTGTAAAATTTCTCTGCTGACCCGGCTGCATTGAAAATTGCCCTAAAAAAGTGCCATCTGATGCAGTAATCACAGCCGTTAAAATCATCGTCGTATCATTATGCAAAAGAAGACTCCCCTCATTCGTGGAAGCCCAGACCCAAATAGGGAAAACCATGAGGAATAGAATTCTCATGCTTTACACATACTTGGATTCACTATATTGTGCAACGATATGTGGGTACTGCCAACCTATGATCGCCCCGAACGAGCGCAAAAAACCCTCGATAGCATTGCACAATCTGGATGCACAACACCAGGACTCGTCTATATCGATGGGAATCAAAAATACCCCGCTTTACATCTGCCAAAAGGATGGTCTGTTTGGCAAAACGAACTCAATCGAGGCGTTTGCGCCGCATTGAATGACGTGTTTGCCCGTTTCCCCAACTGCCCATGGTATGGATTCATGTCTGATGACAGTTTGGTTCGAACACCTTTTTGGGATCAGCGACTCCTCGCTCAAATGGATGATTACTCCATCGTCCATTCAGCCGATGGCTGGCGCTCAGAGGAACGGATTCATGGAGCCGTCGTCTTTGGAGGCGAACTGCTCCGCGCTCTTCAGTGGTGGGTTCCTGATGGCCTCGTCCACTCCTTCTGCGATGACGTGTGGGAATCCATCGCACACGCTCTCCATTTACGCCGCTATGTCCCCGAAGTCATGGTCGAACATTGCCACTTCGGCAATCAAAAAGCACCCGTCGATTTCAGCTATCTGAAAGCCTATCAATCATTTGACCAGGATCAACAAGCCTTTTTGAAATGGAAAGAAATGGATTTTCAAGCAGCCATCGAACGGGTGCAAAAACGGCAAAATGGCTCACCTAGAGTCAGTTGAACGGGTGCAAAAACGGCAAAACCGCTCACCCAGAGTCGGGTGAACGGGTGCAAAAACGGCAAAATGGCTCACCTAGAGTCAGTTGAAACATGGGCCCAACGAAAATCAATTTTCCCAAGAGGCGAAAGAGCGACGTCTTCCAAATCTGGCCGCTTCAGATAATTGAGGGCAAAATGAAACACCGGAATGATAGGCATTTGCTCCATGAGAACTTGCTCCGCTTCTCTCAAAATCCCAATCCGCTCCTTCTGATCTTTGCAAATCTCAGATTGGTTCAGCAGATCGATATACTTGCTGCTTTCCCAATTCGTGTTATTCGTGCTCTTATCTTTATACTTAAAAACATCTAAGAAATTGATCGGATCGCTAAAATCAGCTGTCCAAGAACCTGCAGCTAACTGATACTCTTTATTAGCCACCTTCTGAAAATACGTTTTGGGCTCAAGCGCCGCCAGCTCCACCTTAATCTTCAGATTTTTTTCCAACTGCTGCTGCACAGCTTGAGCAACGGCCGCATTCCGCTCCGAACTCGCAAAACTGATCCGAATCGGCTCTAACTTATCCAAAGTGAGATCCAACTCCAAAAGAGCGTCGGTCAAAAGAGACTGCGCCTGCTTCGCATCATCCTGAAAATAACCGGTCGCAGAAAGCCCCAACTCAGGCGGCACTAATCCCTTCGCCGGCGTTTGCCCCCCTTGCAACACATTGTCTGTGATTGCCAACCTCTCTAAAGCCAGCCCTAACGCTCTACGAAATGAAGACGAACTCAACGGATTTTTCTTCCCTTGAATCTGCTCTGAAGTGTTCACACGGAAAAAATAGGTGGCCAAAAAGGGACTCACACAAAGCTCTTTCTTCGCTTTCAATGAACGAACCGCATCCACCGGCATCGTCGATAAAGGAGATCCTGCCCAATCGAGATGGCCCTCCTGAAACATCTGCACTTCTGTGTCATTTCCCATCATGACCAGTTCCAACTTCGTTAAGCGCACATCGCTTTGTTGCCAATAAGAGGAGTTCTTGATCGCATTGATTTGGTCCGAATGCTTCCACTCTTTCAGCAAAAATGGCCCATTGCCAACAAATGTCTCAGGTTTCAAAAACCAATTGGCATCCTTGCTCGCAACCTTATGAGGCACAGGCAAAAAAGTAGACATGGTCAAAAGCTGTAAAAAATAGGGCATCGGATGCTCAAGCTCAACAACAAGCGTTTGCGGATCAGGAGTGAAAATACCCACCTGGGCCAAACTGATTTCGCCCTGCTTCGCTTTTTTGGCATTCTTAATTCCATAAAGCTGATAGGCCATATCAGTCGGAAACTGAGGATCTAACACCGTACGCCAGCTCTCCGCAAAATCAAAAGAGGTCACAACATCCCCATTCGACCAATGGGACTTTCGCAAATGAAATCGATACTGTAATCCGTCATTCGACGTTTCCACACTCTCAGCAAGAGCCGGTTCAAGCGCCCCATCTTTCGCATTGCGCATCAAACCTTCAAAAAACATCCCCGCTAACGTCACCGAAGTCAAATCGCGCGCCTTCCGAGGGTCCAAAGTAATCGGATCTGCCCCTATATTGACCCTGAGAATCTGCTCCTTAGAACAGGGACGCGAAGTCTGACAACCCGTAAACATCAAAACACACAACAGAAAAATCCTAATCATGACAGCCCTTGGAAAATGTTTGGGTTAACCTTACCACAAAAAGAGGCTTTCTCTAAAGATATGATCTTAATGGATTGATTCTAAACCGATTACACAAATAGGTTGATTTCTGAATTCGATTCGCCGTAAAGGGAGGGTATGAGACAAGAACACCCATTCTTCTCTCGAGCGCAAATTTTCTTCGGTAAACCCTTAGAAGAAAACGATGACGCTACGTTTGAGCAATTGTGGGGCTTTTCTTTAGAAGATCAGAAAACAAACGAGGTCACAGGCCTCATCTTTCTTTGGTCCGAAGATACTCCCACCGATGATCCCATCTATCCGGAATAAATTGGCGCTGCTGCTGCAAACGCTATACCCGTTCCAGTTGAATATTCTCAATTTTGACCGCGTGAAAGCTGCCAAAAATCGAAGATCGGAAACGGCATTGTATTGATTTAATACTATGCCGTTTCCGATCTTCGATTTGTGGCGCTTTGACGCTGGTCGAAATCGAGAATATTCAACTGGAACGGGTATATTTCACTTGCTTTAATTTTCAAAGTAAGTTTAAGATCTGCCTTGTATTCTTGAATCGCTGCTGAAGTTGCATGATTAGGAGAAACTGAGAGCGTTAGGAGAATCCATCTCTTAGCGAAAGCGAAAAAACACATTATGTCGTTCAAAATGGAGAGCAAAAAAATGCTAAACGTACTTACAAAAAAAATGCCCTGGTTGGTTGCATCGCTATTTGTTGCAACAGCAATCTTTGGTAAAACTACAGCGCAAAATCAAGGGGGATGCCCACCTAAACCATGTCAGCCATGCCCACCTAAGCCATCCTGCCCGCAGCCATGCCCACCCACGCAAGTATGCCCTGGCGATCCATGCTGCCCAGCTTGGCCAACTCCTCTTTTGAATGCCGCTTACAACTATCCAGCTCGTATTCAAACACGCTGCCCATGGGATGTCACAGTGGACGCTAGCTTCATCTACTGGCAAGCTCTTCAAGACAATATGGAACTTTGCTTTGTCACAGATCCACGCTCTGTCTCCACAATCTTCCTCAATGGTTCCTATGTCAATGAAGACTTCAAATATAAGCCAGGCTTTAAAGTTGGCATTGGGATGAATTACAGCCTAGACGGTTGGGATTCTCAAGCGGTGTACACATGGTTTCATGGAACCGTTTCACAACATTCAAGCGCAGATAACGTCACGCAAGACCTTCGCCCATTAATCGGCCATCCAGCAGTCACCGGCTTTTCGACAACCATTGTTTCAGCCAAAGAACACTGGCGCTTAAAAATGGATTTGGTCGACCTCGATTTGGGCAGAACCTATTATGTTGGAACAAGATTGATGTTCCGCCCTGCAGTCGCGGCTCGCGCTGCCTGGATTCGCCAGAAGCTGAGCGCAGCCTATACAGACTCCACCGGAGCCTTTGCAGATGTTGGCCAACACTCAACCTCTTGGGCCATTGGTCCTCGCGCCACATTGAACTCTCAGTGGGTCATTGGCGCTGGGTTTAGACTCTACGGAAATGGCGGAGCGGATGTTTTGTATACTCGCTACACAGGTCTGAGAGAGAACTCAAACCAGTTTGCTGCAACCGGCGTTCTCAACCATGCAGTCAGAACCAATCAAACAAAATTAGGTACTTTGCGCTCTCACATGGATCTCGAACTGGGATTTGGATGGGGCATGTACCTGGATTGCAACAACTGGTACATCGACTTGGCAGCAGGTTATGGATTCCAAGTGTTCTACGATCAAAACATGTTTAGACGCTACGTCGAATCAGGCACAGGAGCCGCTTCTGCAAACAGCCTGGTACCCGGTGGAAACTTGTACGTCCATGGTTTGACCGCAACAGCCACTTTGGATTTCTAAACAAGATTCGATCTTTGAAAATGCGACAGGCCGGGGGGTTTCTCCCCGGCCTGTTTTTTTTAGTGTCTTAGAGACTGTCGTTGAAAAGGTGCTTCGTCGATTTTTTCAACGACCGTCTCTTAGATCATCGATCAAATTGGCAATGAGTCCCGTCCAACCACACTGATGAGAGGCTCCAAGACCTCGCCCATTATCGCCATGAAAATGCTCATGGAAAAAGAGATAGTCGTGGAAATGGGGATCTTTTTGGAATTTTTCATAGTCGCCAAAAACAGGGCGATTGCCATTCTTATCTTTTTTGAAAATATTGAGCAGCCTATCCGCAAAGGAATCGGCCATCTGCGTGATGGTCACCGCTTCTTCGCCATCCACTTGAATACTCATATTGTCTTTGAACACCTTGCCTAACCGGTAGAGAGTTTCAACAAGAAAGTAATTGATGGGGAACCAGATGGGACCGCGCCAATTGGAATTCCCCCCTTTGATTTTTTCCAAAGCCTCGCCAGGTTCGTAGGAAAGACTCATTCCACTGAACATAGCGGGGTGATCTTGGTGATATTTAGACAAGCTGCGCAAACCGTAGTCAGATCTAAATTCCTCGGGGTCCCAGATATTTTGTAAGAACTTTTCAATCTCTTGAGCGCTCAAGAGTCCAAAAAGATGATGCGAGCCTGATGCATGCGGAATTTTTTGGATGCATTTGGAGGCGAGATCCCCTTTTTTCTCTAATATCCACTCATAAGCATTGTAGAAATTGGGAAACTTGCGTAGTTCCTCTTCATCCCAAAAATCGCAAGCAAAAAACGGAATGAGCCCAACCAAAGAGCGCACCTTAATCTCCTCCACTTGCCCATCAGGATGCCGAATAAAACTGTAAAAAAAGCCATCCTCTTCATTCCACATATCATAATGGCGCCAATACCCTTTGCGCATGGCTGCCGTGACATAGATGAAGTGATGGAAAAATTTGATCCCCAATCCCTCATAGACCGGGTTATTTCTAGCTAAGGTCAAAGCAATCCGCATCAAGTTGAGACACAAAAGAGAAATCCACCCAGCCCCATCCGCTTGATCCACTAAATATCCTGGAGGCAATTTTTGGGAGCGATCGGCAAAGCCGATATTATCCATCCCTAAAAATCCCCCCTCAAAGACGTTATTTCCTAAGCTGTCTACCTTGTTAATCCACCAAGAGAAATTCAGGAGCAATTTGTGGAAACATTTTTCCAAATAGGCGAAATCTTCCTTGCCAGTCCGCTTTTTTTCATATTCGAACATTTTCAAAACAGCCCACGCCTGCACAGGAGGGTTCACATCGCTAAATTCCCACTCATAAGCCGGAATCGCCCCGTTCGGATGCTGAAACTGATCAAAAAGAAGCAGCCACAGCTGTTTTTTAGCAAACTCAATATCAATCAACGCAAGCGAAAGAGAATGAAAGGTGAGGTCCCAAGCGGCAAACCAAGGAAATTCCCACTTATCCGGCATGGAAAAAATGCGGTAGGACACAATATGGCGCCAGTGAAAATTGCGGATCCAACGATGCGACTCGGGCGGAGACATTTTCGGATTGTCTCCCTGAAGCCAAGAGCCCACATCGTAAATATAAATCTGCTTATTCCAAATCATCCCAGATAAAGCCTGCCGTTGGATCATCTTCTCTTCATCGGTCGCCCCCTTCGGATGGACCGTCTCATAAAATTGATCCGCTTCTTTTTTCTTATCTGCAAACAACTTGGGAAGATCCTTCAGCGGCTCGCTCAGAGTTTGATCCGTCAAACGAAGATAAATCGTCACGCTTTTCCCTGGATTCACAGCCTTAAAAAAGTACCAAATGCCAGCCTTAGTCCCCACCCTTTTGGGATTGACAGCCCCCTTTTCTTTCTGAATCAAATAGCGGTGAAAGGCATCCTTCACATAAGGCGTATCGTTGGGCTGATTCCAGAGAGCCTTTTTATTTGTATCATTATTGGTAAATAGAGGCGTGCCCCCAGAAGAGGCATACAAATGCCTAAGCCCCAATCGATAATCGAAAATCAAGAAGCGCGGCGAAAGAAGCTCGCTATCATCCACGCTTAAGCAAAGAGGATTGTCCGAAACCACTTTGATTTCCGGTTCTTTGAGCCTTTTCTCTTTCCACGCCCACTTGTTGCGAAACCAAATTTGAGGCAAAAGATGGAGCGGAGCGGGGTCGGGACCTCTGTTATACGCCTCAATCTTGACACACAGATCTTCCGTTCCCGCTTTTGCATATTCGATAAAAATATCGAAATAGCGGTTCTCATCAAAGATCCCCGTATCGATCAGTTCAAATTCTCGATCCTTCGGCCCCCGTTTCCGATTTTCATTGACGAGCTGATCGTACGGATAGGCTTTCTGGGGATACTTATAGAGATATTTCATGTAGCTGTGCGAAGGAACGGCATCGAGATAATAGTAGAGCTCTTTGACATCTTCGCCATGATTGCCTTCGTAGCAATTGAGGCCAAACAGACGCTCTTTTAAAATGGGATCGGCCCCATTCCAAAAACAGTGAGCCAAGTTCACAACGCCAAAACGATCGGAAAAACCGGCAATCCCATCGTCGCATCTCCGAAATGCGCGCATACGCGCATGATCATGAGGAAAATAATTCCAAGCATCTCCATCGGCGCTATAATCTTCCCGCACACTGCCCCACCCCCTTTCTGTCACATAAGGGCCCCACTTTTCCCACGGGAGCACCTCTTTGGAGACGTCAAGGGTAGTGTGTTCTTGAATGCGTTTGATTTCTGGATTCATAATTTTTCTGCAAAATAAGCGGCCCCAAGGAGACCCGCATTATCATTCATCACAATCCAAATGGGGATGGATGACAAAAGTTCTTGAAACCGACCCTTATCAACAAATGAAGCGTGAAATTTCCCTGTTTTCATTTTTTCTACCAAATGGGGAGCAATCCCTCCTCCCACAAAAAAACCGCCCAAAGCCAGATACTTGAGAGCCATATTTCCCGCCTCGGCCCCGTAGATCGAAATAAACCAATCGAGCGCATGCGCGCAAGCTTTGTCTTGATTTTGGCTGCCCCGCCCAGAAATCACTCTGGCCGGATCCTCTTTCTTCATAGCTTCTTTCACCTCAGGAGTCCACTTCTCTTTTCCGGTATCGATCAAAAAATGAAAAAGATGGACCAACCCGGGACCCGATACAATTCTTTCGTAAGAGACGTGCCCCGTTTTTTTGAGTAAATAGAGAAAAAGCTCGATCTCTTTCTCATTGCGAGGGCCAAAATCGGTATGCCCCCCTTCACAAGCGAAAGGAACATGTTCTTTGCCATTCCAAAAAAGACCCGCTTCGCCAAGGCCCGTTCCCGCAGCAATCAGTCCTTGATTGCCCACCTGTTTTTCCCCCGCATGCAAGAGAAAAAGCTCCTCTTTTTTAAGCACCCTTAACCCGTAGGCCGTTGCTTCCAAATCATTGAGTAAAGCGACTTTCTGGATTCCTAAATGGCGGCTGATATGAGCCGCATCAAGGTTCCATGAAAGATTGGTCACTTTGCTTTTGCCATTTCGAACGGGACCGGCCACGCCAAAACAGGCTCTCTCGATCTTTTTTCCCTGCAAGAACTCCTGAACGATGATTTCTAAGCCGCTATATTTTGGGCTCGGATATTTTTTCTCTTCGCCCACCCTTTGACCCCGCTCAAAGAAAGCAAGTCTTGTATTTGTGCCGCCAATATCGCCAGCTAAAATCATATCCACCCTTTTTCGGGCATTGAACCATATTTTTTTTGGTTTGACGAGAAGAAAAATTGCGAACATCGTATGATGAACAGCAAACCCGAGGAGGAATTTATGTCTCAGCAACAGCCAGATACATCCAAAAAGAAGGCGCTTGAACTCGCCATTTCGCACATTCAAAAGCAATTTGGGGACGGGGCCATCATGGCTTTAGGCAAACACGCTTCCGCCCAAGGTTTAAGCGTCATTAAAACAGGCGCCATCTCTTTGGATCTCGCCCTTGGCATCGGCGGCGTTCCCAGAGGCCGGATCGTGGAAATCTTTGGTCCCGAGTCATCTGGTAAATCAACCCTCGCCCTTCACATCGTCGCCAACGCGCAAAAAACGGGCGGTCTCGCAGCCTATATCGATGCAGAACACGCCATGGACCCCGGTTATGCGGCAAAAATTGGAGTGAATATCGATGATCTGATGATTTCTCAGCCAGACAATGGAGAGGAAGCCCTCAACATCGCTGAAATGCTCGCCCGCTCCAATGCAGTGGATGTGATCGTCATCGATTCGGTAGCAGCCCTCGTCCCCAAATCGGAATTGGAAGGGGAAATCGGCGATCAATTCATGGGATTGCAAGCGCGGATGATGTCGCAAGCTTTGCGCAAACTGACAGCCACTCTATCCAGGAGCAACACCTGCGCTATCTTCATCAACCAGATCCGAGAGAAAATCGGCGTCATGTTCGGCAATCCAGAAACCACAACAGGCGGCAGAGCGCTCAAATTCTACGCATCCATTCGCCTCGACATCCGCCGCATGACCGGAATTAAAGGAAGCGCAGAAAATGCCTCCGATATCGGCTCGCGGGTCAAGGTGAAAGTGGTGAAAAACAAGTGCGCGCCTCCGTTCCAATCAGCTGAATTCGATATCCTGTTCAATGAGGGGATCTCTCACTGCGGAGCCCTCATCGATGCCGGCGTTGAACAGGGAATCATCGATAAAAAAGGGACCTGGTTCAGCTACCTCACGCACCGTCTCGGCCAAGGCAGAGAAGCAGCGCGCGAAGAACTGAAAAACAAATCTAACCTCGCCGAAGAAATTGAAAAAGCCATTTTAGAAAAAATGGCCGGCGCTAAAAAAATGGCCGAAACAAAGACCGCCAGTTAAATGTAAAGCCGCTTTACATTAGTCCAGGGGCCCCCAAAAACCGTTTCGGTTTTTGGGGTTGTGTATTGCCGCTTTACATTTAGTCCAGGGGCCCCCAAAAACCGCTTCGGTTTTTGGGGTTGTCGCGTTACATTAGCAGATAGCGCCGCACATTCTATAGCGAGACAAAGATTCGACGAGTTCTTGGAAATCGGGCGTCCACAAACCGAGTTCTTGTAACGAAGCAACAAACGCCCGAAGCTCGTCAGCAAACAGACTCTCAGCTTTTTCTCGACCGACTGCGGAAGCCATATTAATCCGGGCATCTTGGAGGCCGTCGAGCAAATCATCTGCGATTTGAAAAGCCATTCCTAAGTGGTAGGCGCACCGTTTCACTGCGTCTAATTGAGTGAGATCCCCTCCGCCAAAGACCCAACCGAAAATGAAGGAAATTTCGAACAGGGTGACTGTTTTTTGGTAGATGATTTTTTGGACCGTTTCAAAAGAAAAATCGGGAGGGTACAGATCCAAAAACTGACCGCCAGTTGCCCCACTGATGCCAGCGCACCGAGTGGCAGCCTCCAAGCAAATCACAGCAGCTTTTGGGTTGTTTCCGCTATTTCTATAAATTCCGCCATACCCTTCCGCGATCAGCGCGTAGCTGGCTAAAATAGCGGCGCTTTCCCCAAATACTTTATGGAGAGAGGGACGGTTTCTGCGGACATCGTCATTGTCCATGCAGGGCAGATCATCGGCGATCAGAGAAGCAGTATGAAAAAATTCGACGCTCAGAGCGGCGGGCATGGCATCTGCTCCAAACCCTAGCGCCTCCGCAATCATCAAAACAATCGTGGGGCGAAGTCTCTTGCCGCCGCCCCGCAATGCATATTCACAGGCGTCGCGCAAGGTGTTTTTCTCTCCCATTTGCTCAATAAAGCGAGCCAGTTCTCTGTCTATTTGGGAGAGGATGCGCTCGATTGCCATAGCAGTTTCTCTAAAATCTTTTGTTCGATAGGGCGCACCCCTTTCGCATCGATTTGGCTACGCGAAGGGATCGTGCCCCGCAAGTTTGTAAGCGGATGAGAAAAGCTCTCTTTACCAATGAGTGTGCCTGGATTGAGTACACAATTGCAACCAATTTGCGTTCGGTCCCCAACAATCGCCCCAAATTTCTTCAGACCCGTATTCCGCCTCTTCCCCTCGACGCTCACCGACACCTCTCTTCGATCCAGTCTGAGATTGGCGCATTTGACCCCAGCGCCTAAGTTGGCGCTCGTCCCTACAATCGAATCGCCCACGTAAACAAAGTGGGTCGCCGCTGCGCGGTTGAGAAGGATCGAGTGTTTGAGCTCTGCACTATGCCCAATATGGCAGCCATCGCCTAAAATAACCTCTTCCCGAATATAGGCCCCATGCCGAATGACACAGTCCTTGCCGATAATACAAGGGCCGATGATCATGACGCCAGGCTCAATGACGGTGCCCTTTCCAATCGCCACCAGCGACGGATTTTGAATAAAAATTCCTTGAGGAATCTCGATTTCTACCCGAAAGGGATAGAGGTCCAAGTAGCTGCTGAGAGAAACAAGGGCAGACCAGATCGGCGCCCCCTCTTTCCATAGAGAGCGGTGCTCAAAATCGTCCAATGAAAAGTAATCCGCAGTGTCAATCACGTTTCCAGTATAGCCCGAATTCCCCACACAGGTATAGGAATATTTATTTATATATAGATAGGTATTCCTTTTCTTCAGTTCTTGTGGAAATGTTGATAGAATAGGCGGACCTAGGAGAGGAAAAAAGAGGTTCATAACTTGTCAGTGGCCCGTTCAAAAGTGGCCACTTTTCAACAAGGGCAAACCTTGCGAACAGTTCGTGAACAGCTTTTGAACAACATATGAACAAACCTTCCGCATGTCCCCATTTTGCGCAGTGTAGCGGCTGCGAGCTGCCCGACCCCTACAATCCGCCCATTTGGCAAGAAATACTCACCTTTTTTCGCGAACAGGGAGTAGAGCCAGAGCTGATCACGGATGGTTTCTCTCAAACGAGGATGAAGGCCAAACTTGCGATTCGGCCTGGACCGAATCTGGGTCTGTTTAAAAAAGGAACGCACGAGGTGATCGCAATCCCTCAATGCCTTGTGCACCACCCCTCCATCAATCGCGCTGCTCTCCTCTTAAAAGAGGAGATCATCAAACACAACATTCCCCCCTTTGACGAGCGCTCCGGCAAAGGGGTGCTTCGGTATGCTCAAATGTTTGTAGAGCGGACCACGGGTCTTGTTCAGCTCGCTCTCGTTGCCACGCAACCGATCGATCCATTTTGTCGCGCTTTGCTCAAAAGAGGGCCGTGGCATTCGATTTGGCAAAACATTCATTCCGCCCCAAACAATGCCATTTTTGGCTCCACATGGAAGCTCCAAGCAGGCGCACCGTTTTTGTGGCAGCCCATCGGCGCCCACACGTTCCCCTTTCATCCGGCCGCTTTTTCTCAAGCCCATTTCCCCTTATTTGAGAAAATGATCCGCAAAATCGGCGACTGGGTGGGAAGCGATTCCAAGATCCTCGAATTATATGCGGGAGTGGGCGTGATCGGCCTTTCTTTGCCGTATCAAGCGCTCACTTTAGTCGAAAGCAACCCCTTTGCCTACTTTTCCTTCCAACAGATGAAACGGGATGTGCCCTATTTCTGCGTGGATGCCAAAAAGGCCTCTTTTTCGGGCTACGATGTCACGATTGTCGATCCGCCGAGAAAAGGGCTCGATCCAGAGATCATTCCTCAAATAGCCTCCCAGAAATTGATCTACGTCAGCTGTCAATTCAGCAGCTTTCGGCGCGACGCGATGCGCTTTTTTGAACTGGGATGGAAGTTGCGCAAGGGAGCCGGCTACCTCCTCTTTCCAGGCGCGAACCATGTAGAGGTTGTAGCCGAACTGATCCTACCCTTCAAACCGGGGTTTGCAGAGTCATGAGAAGATAGGCTAGATCCAGGATGAACTGCTCTGAGGTCATTTCGTTGAGTGTCGTGGGGGCGCCGCCCGCCTGCTTGAGGAACACTTCGCGGAATGTATCAAAGTCAATATAATCGTTTCCTTTCTTGATCTCATCCCAGAACTCTATCCCCTGATCGAAGAATTCTTCCCCGCGAAGCACTTCAAATTTGGTGAGCAATTCTCGATAATCGCGCTGTTCGATGGTGTGGGGAGGCAAAAGGGCTAGATTATTTTCTCCCTCTTCAAATTCTAGCAAACGTATTTGCGTGACGACGCTCGCATTGGGAGGAAAGAAAGTGCATTCTCCATAGGCATGTTTCGGATGGATATAGATCACCCGCTCCTCTCCGAGCTGCATCCCAATGATGGCTTGCGCAACACCTGGAATCAGCGCTGCTAAATTCTCATTTTTCACAATGCCCCAGTCTCTGGAGGATTCATCCCCTAAAATCTGATAGGTATATTGGAAGGAAACTTTATTTGTTTTGGCTGTCGCTGTTTTGTCTTTGCCCGCTTTCAACACTTTCATGTAAAGCTCATTGGGCACAAGAGCTGTCAGGTCTGTTCGTTCTGATAATTTCGTAAAATAGGCGTTTGCCCTTTCCAGGTTTTTGCAACACTCAAGCTCTCTTTCCAAAGTAGGAATATCGCTTGTTCGCCGTAAAGCGAGAGGGACGGGCATTTGCTTTCTCTTCTCACGAGCAATCACCCCTTGCATGAATGCGTTTTGAAATTTTTGCGCTGCATAAGGCTCCATCCCAATCTTCTTGTGGATGATTTCAGCCAGCCGGACGATCGTTTCTACTTTATTCGTAGGAAGACTCAGATCTCTGATTTTTGGCACAACCGGAGTTACGATGCCGCGCGTCGTAGTCGTGAA
This sequence comes from Verrucomicrobiota bacterium, assembly GCA_018968815.1. Taxonomy (GTDB): domain Bacteria; phylum Chlamydiota; class Chlamydiia; order Chlamydiales; family SM23-39; genus REEB52. Next base: position 69,932 of record JAGWZL010000001.1, read on the forward strand.
AAATTTCTTCAGCGTCTCCTCTAGAAAATCCTTTTTAGCCAAGGCCTTTGCAATAGCGGCCCTGCCTTTCTCGTACGAGAGAACTAAACTCTTCGTCTCTTCGATCCCTGGAAGACAATAGAAACTGCGGCTCTCAAACGCGTTTAAGCCCTTCAATTTGTCGCTCATGACGACATATTTCGCAAGCGCGTTTTCTTCTTCCATCACAGTGTGAAATCCAAACGAGGGACTTTTTTGATATTTGTTCGCTGAAGCCGTCCAGGTTTTGCTCAACTTCTTCGAGACAAACGGAAACTCATCTTGCGATCCAAGACTCAAAGGATCCTGCAAATATTGGATACGCCCATGCACAATCGCATTTTGCCTGCCGTGCCCTAAAAGAATCTCCACCAACACAGGATGGTTGTCCATGAGTTTGCTAAACCAATGCGGAGAGGAGGAAATAGACTGGAGAAAGCTCTCGGGAGTCACTGTCGGTCCCAACGCATATTGAAATAACGAGAGATTCTCTTGCACCGTGTGTAAAAATGCCTTGCGGTTGATACAAATAAAGTGGCATTTTCCTTTGTCTTGATGCGTCGTTAAAATATATTCCTTATCATCCACGGGCAGCTGTAAATCGGCCCACAGCTCTTTTCCTTTCATCAAAAAGATCGTTTCAGGCTTGGGAGATGAGAAGAAACGAATGGAAGGAGCTTCGCATGTGTCGATGCTCATCGGCGCATCCCCATAGAGCACGTAACCGGCCGATGAATTCACAAGGGTTTGAAAGAAATCTTGCAGCAAAACTTTCTGTTTCTTGGATAACTCATGGGAAAATTCTTTTACTGGGTCGGGTCCCGCCCAAAGAATACTCGTTATGAATAAAAACGAACAAGAAAGAGCTTTAAATCCCATAAAATACCTCTATTTTGGAACAGTAACAAGCAACTCTTTTCTTGTCAAAAAAATATACGACCCCCCTCCCAGTTTCAAGGAGTTATATGGATCGCCTGTTTCAAAGGAGGAATGAAGCGTCTCACAAGACACTCTTGATCCTCGATTTCAAATCCCATCTTCAGATAGGCCTTTTTTTCCTCTTCGGGGAGTTTATAGGGGAATGAAAGCACTTTTGCGACAGAATGAATGGGCTTAAAGGATTTGCGGTCGATATAACGTTGCACCCTTGATTCAGCATAGCTGACATTCATCGCGATCTGCTTATCTTTGAAATGACATCGATAGGGGGGCCATGTGAAGTGGGAGCATTGATCGGGTTTGACAATCATTTTTTCCACCCCGCGATAGGGATGTTGCTCAGGCTCTTTGGTGATCTCGGTCGACTCGATGACCAATTCTCTTTGAGGCAGAGCCCCTTTCCAAGAAGCATCAAAAAACTCGCTCGCCAAGGCGAGCCCGGGGAAGTCGTTGAATTCCTGCAAAAAATCGCGGATTGAGTGATCGGGGGGCAGGACTAGAAATTCATCGACGCTTAAGAAAAGGAGCCACTTTGTGTGGCCGAGCGCAGTCCTCTTCAGAGCGTTTTCATAAGCGGGCATTTTTGTGCTCAGCAGCCAGAGCGGATCTTCCTCGTCTCGTGGAGCTAGATCGGGCCAATGGACCAATGTGACGAACTGTTGTTGGATATAGGGCTGCAAAACCTTGACTGAGCCATCCGTGCTTCCATTGTTGTACAGGTATACATGGTCGACACCGAGAAGCTTGTGATATTCGATCCATTCGCGAAGAAAGGGAGCTTCATTCTTGAAGAAAGCGCAAATAGATAAAAAATATCGATTCTCTTTGGCAGGTAGCCAACAACAAATAAGAAGAAAAAATACGAGCCACTTTTTTTTCATCGAGAAACCTTTATATAAGATGTATAGGCATTAAAAAACTGCGAAGGGTAAGGGTTGGAATAGGCTTCAAGGTCGGTCAGTCGATTGCGGTCCATCGTATAACGCAGTTTATGAAATTCATAGATCGCCGCTTCCATCCATTCCGAAGTGGCCGCACTCCCCCGTAAAAAGGGCATGCAAATCAGTTCAAGCCGTAACAGGGCGATCAGTTCTTGGAGTTCCACAATATTTTTCCCATTCCATTGGACAGCTTTCGCAAAGACATGGGATGCATCGTCTAATGTTTTCTGAATCAAGGACTCGTGCTGGTGCACCACCACCACTTCTGAACACCGCGCCATTCTTTCGCAAGGGTCCTCTTCTGGATCGTCTGGATTTTGATATCCCCAGGTGATGTATTGAAAGAGCGGTTCCATGTTTCCTTGAATTTCCAGGCGCACTGTACAAAGCACATAAAAGGACTTGAGGTAGTTTAAATTGCCCACCCATTTCATCGGTCCGCCTAATTTCCCTGCCTTCATTGGCGAGGGAAAATCATTCATCATCAACATTAAAAGGGATCCCATGCGCAAATGGCTGTATTTTTCGGGCGCCGTCAGCCTCAGCTGTCTGAGCGCTTGGAAAAGGGTTTTTTTGCCAGACAGGTCTTTCGGGGGCTCTTTCAAAAGAGCGGCAGGGAACCATTGCGGGAGATCGGTTTCTTGGAGCCCTTCATGCCATTTCTCTCTCTTCAAATCGTCCTTATCAAAGATTTGAATCTCTACGGAGGAACGCTTTCCTAGAAAAGTTTCTTCGTGCAACCAGGTCTTTTCTAGAAACTGCCCTCCTTCTCGGGGCATTGTAGAGAGCGCCTCTTTTAAAAATGTCAAAATCTGTTTGCCGTATTCGCTATAACCGCCGATAAACGGAGTGTAAGAAAAATCGGCGCATCCTTCTAGATCCCTGCGCGCCCCAAATTGATCGCTTCCTACCGTATGGTGATCGATGGCCAGTTGTCTTCTCTCGAGAGCCAGAAATTGAAAGATCTGGAAAAAGCATTCTGAGAGATCGCGCTCTTTCTGCACAGCCTCGCGGATCTTTTCCGACGATTTGCGAATGATGTTTTGGGCTCTAGCGAGATAATCGTCTTGCTGATTTCCAAACTCTGAACCCCGTACGACCATGAAGGCGGGGCAATAGGAGGGAATGCCGCTTTCTTCAGGACAAAGCACATCAGCCAGATTGTCATCTGCTGCGAGACTCCCCAAAAATACCAACAATAAAGGTAACCACCACATGAGAGGATACGTTTATACAAAATTTTCTTTTTTATTTGCAAAAAAATTCATACTCTTGGAAAATTTTCCGTCAAATGAATCGGCTTCTTGTCACTCTTCTTTTCTTTTCGATTGCGTTCGCGGATGAAGGGCTCGCTTTCCGGGGCTCTCTTTGCCGCACCGATTATCTGGAGCCCAATCAAGAGATTGAAGGGGTCGTTTCGTTGTTGAACAATTCGAGACAACCTCTATCGGTCAAGATCTATCCGACCGATTTGACCAGTACCGTCAATGAAGAGGTCAAATTTCCCAAGGCGGGAACTTGTGAAAGATCCAATGCCTCTTGGATCGATTGCAAATACGACATCATTGAGATTCCCCCTTTGGCTCTGGCTTCATACCGCTATAAGGTACGTGTGCCGAATGATGCTTCTCTGCAGGGTTCTTATTGGAGTGTGTTGATGTTCGAAGCGGAAGAGGACCCTATTCCTTTTTCCTTTCCCGATGGGGCTGAGGTGAAGGCGACGAAACGGTATGCCTATCAAGTTGTCTCGCAAATAGGCCATCAAGGGGTCTGTGACGTCAAGGTTTTGGATAGACGCGTTGAGCGGCAGCGCCACGCAAAACATTATATCTTAGAAGTGGAAAACTCGGGTTCGCTGTCTCTCCGTTTGGAACCTGAGGTAGAGGTGATTGATGAACAAGGGCGCTATTTGGGCTTTTTCTCCTCCTCCCCCAGATTGCTGTATCCTCTTTGTTCCACAAGATTTGAGATCGATATTTCGCAAATCCCGAAAGGGTCTTACAGGGCGCGTGTTGCATTCAAGTCGGAGGAGATCACTGTATTCAGCACAGAATACGCGATTTCTGTGCCGGAGGCGCTGGATCGCAAAAATTGAGCAGGATGGTACCCATGCGAAACCTTTTTGTGTACGCACTCTCAGAGATTCTCGGCGTGGCGTTCATTTTTTTTGTTTTCACGCCTCCCCTTGTTTCTAGAGAGAAGACGATTTGTCTCAGCATGATCGTGAAAGACCAAGAATCGACCATTAAAACCTGTTTGAGATCGGTCAAGTCTTTCATCGATACTTGGGTGATTGTCGATGTGGGGTCGACAGATGGAACCAGGCGGGTCATTGAAGAGGAGCTCAAGAATATTCCCGGCGAGCTTGTGGAACGGCCGTGGAAAAGTTTTGGAGAAAACCGGGAAGAAGCGCTCCAGCTCGCTCGGCCGAAAGGGGATTATCTGCTGCTGCTGGATGCAGATGAGCAGATCATTTTCGCCTCTTCTTTTGAGGATCCTCTGTTCGATCAAGATATTTATTTTGCATGGAGAGGCACCAAGCACGCCTCATCGATCACACCTTTATTGGTCCGTTCTTCTCTCCCAGCGAAATGGGTTGGATATGCGGATGAATATTTTCATGCCGAAACCTCATTTACTTCAGATGTGCTCATCAAACTTCGTTGTCTGGTGGTTGAGGGCGGCATGCCAGGGTATGCGATCAAAAAGGCTTGGCAGAAGGTCAAATTGTTAGAAAAGTGGTTGAAAGAGCATCCTTCAGACCCCCGGTTTGTCTTTGCATTAGCTGAAAATTATCGCGAGGCGGGAGAGCTGGGCAAAGCTCTGGAGTGCTATCAGAAACGGATTCAGTTAGGGGGGTGGGTCGAAGAGGTTTTTTGTTCGATGCTTCAATCTGCGCACATGCTCAAGGCGCTGGGCTTGTCTTCCGATATTGTTTTGCTCAGCTATCAACAAGCGCATCACTTTCGACCTCACCGACCTGATGGTGTTTTTTATCTTTCTGAGTGGTACAACCAACTGGGGAGATACGAAGAGGCGTGCGCCTGCATAGAGAACCATGCAAATCTTCCTAAGCCGAAGAATTTAGATATTCTATGCTACCACAACTGGGTGGATGAATATGGTTTATTGTTTCAGCACTCTATTTGCGCCTATTATGTGGGCAAGTATGCGACTTCGCTCAATCTTTGCGATCGTTTGCTTTTGATGGCGCAACTTCCGGATGCTTTTCGAAAACGGGTCGAAGAAAATCGCACCTATCCTCTCGCCAAGATCAAGGGCTTGTATTGATCTCAAGCAGTTGCGCCTACTGTAATTGCACAATGGTGACATAGGCTGCTGGGCAGCCGGCCGCTGTGTGGCTGACATTATTGATGGTCGTGTTCACGTTCAGGGCGTTGAGGACTGAAAGGGTGCTTGGATTGGCTGTGATATGGACAATTGTCGTGATGCTTTCCAGGTGCGCATGGCTGGAAGGGAATTTCATCTCCAAAATTTGCTGTGCGGGGACAGCCAGGTTATTGACTTGGAGATAATAAGAAGTGACCACTGTGGTGCCTGTGGTGGTGGGGACCTCCCTCACGCCAAAACAGACCTGATAATATCCGGTATTCGCAATCACGATATTGCCATTGTTTGTATTGAGAGAAATCAAGCTGGAAGTGAGCGTTTGCACAATCTGCGAAAAGATGATATTGCTTGAGGAGGAGATGGTGATTCCCACACTTGTCCCACCGGTGGTGACTCCTGGTATATAAACGACCGCGAAGTCTTTCGGACGCGTTCCTGTGGGGCCGGTGGGACCTGTTGGTCCAGTGGGGCCTGTCGGGCCGGGACCCGTGGGACCTGTTGCGGTGCTAGCGGGGCCTGTGGGGCCGGTCGGGCTGAGACCTGTGGGACCTGTTGAGGCGCTAGCGGGACCTGTGGGGCCCGTCGGATTGGGACCTGTTGGACCAGTGGGAGAATTGCCCGTTGCCCCACTCGCACCGGTCGCGCCCGTTGTCGTACTCGCGGGTCCTGTGGGGCCTGTTGGACCTGTGGGGCCAGTGGCCCCTGTGTTTCCTGCGCCTGTCGAACCGGTTGCGCCTGTATTTCCTGTCGGACCGGTGGGGCCGGTTGCACCTGTATTTCCTGTCGGACCTGTGGGGCCTGTGTTTCCAGTTGCACCTGTATTTCCTGTCGGACCGGTGGCGCCTGTATTTCCTGTCGGGCCTGTTGGGCCGGTTGGGCCTTGTGCACCGGTAACTCCTGTGTTTCCAGTTGCGCCTGTATTTCCTGTCGGACCTGTGGGGCCTGTATTTCCTGTTGCGCCTGTATTTCCTGTCGGACCTGTTGCGCCTGTATTTCCTGTTGGACCTGTTGCACCTGTATTTCCAGTCGCACCGGTTGGACCTGTGTTGCCAGTTGCACCTGTATTGCCTGTTGGACCCATTGGACCTGTGTTTCCAGTCGCACCGGTTGGACCTGTATTGCCTGTGGGACCTGTGGGACCCGTTACCCCTTGCGAGCCGGTAGAACCGGTGGGGCCAACGGCGCCTGTATTTCCTGTTGAACCTGTAGGACCGGTGGGACCAAATGGGCCCGTAGAACCGGTGGGGCCAAAGGGGCCTGTATTTCCTGTGTCTCCCGTAGCGCCGGTTGCTCCTGCAGGACCTGTAGGCCCTGGAGATCCCATTCCGGTAGGTCCTGTAGGGCCGGTAATCCCTGGAGGCCCTTTCTTGGGAGGTGGATTACACTCTCTGCCAAATAAAATGGTGGGCAGCGCCCACAAGAAAATCACTAAGCATGTGGATATAAAAATGTCGGTTCTTTTCTTCATCATTAGCTTAATTTCACAATCGTTACATAGGCAGCGGCAGCACCTGTAGTGCTCGCTGAAACATTACTGATGGTTCGAGTCGCTCCGGTTGTGTTGATCACTGTGAGAGTAGAAGTTGTAGTCAGGTGCACGATTGTAGTGAGGTTTGTCAATTCAGAGGCGGATGCTGGTATAGCGATCTGGAGGATCTGTTGAACGGGAGCGGCAGCTCCGTTGACTTCCAAGGACCAAGCTTGCGTGAGTGAGGCTGCGCCCGATTGTGGAAAAACTCCAAAGCAGACCTGATAAAACCCGCTCCTCGAAATGACGATATTGCCATTCGTTGTATTGAGAGAGATTAAACTACCCGCCGGTTGATTCGTGATACTGTTGAAAGAGATGGCCGCGTTATTGGCGACCGATATGCCGGCGCTTGTGGATTGGGTGAAGACGACAGCCGCAAAGTCAAGGAAGATGGGACCTGTCGGACCTGTGGGACCGGTTGGCCCTGTCGGACCGGTGAGACCGGTCGGTCCTGTCGGACCTGTTGCACCTGTGGGACCGGTCGGGCCTGTTGGACCCTGATTTCCTGTTGGGCCAGTCGGACCGGTGGGACCTGTTACACCAGTAGGACCGGCTGCTCCTGTAGGTCCAGTGACCCCTGTTGGGCCAGTCGGACCTGTTGGACCTGTCGGACCTGTTGCACCTGTGGGACCGGTCGGTCCAGTAGAACCGGTGGAACCTGTTACACCAGTTTGACCGAGCGGTCCAGTAGGACCGGTGGCCCCTGTTGGCCCATTAGGACCTGTTATACTTGCGCCAGTGGGACCGGTCGGTCCTGTCGGACCTGTGGAACCGGTCGGACCTGTGGGTCCTGTGGGGCTTGCTCCATTTGGGCCGGTGGCGCCTGTGGGCCCGGTGGTGACACTTGTGGGGCCAGTCGGACCGGTCGGCCCTATTAAGCCGGTCGGACCTGTGGGTCCTGTGGGGCTTGCTCCATTTGGACCGGTTGCACCTGTCGCTCCTTGAGCGCCATCCGCGCCTGTCGCTCCCATCAGTCCTGTCGGACCGGTTGGCCCGGTCGGTCCGATCAAACCTTGAGGACCTGTTGGGCCTGTCGGTCCAGCAAGGCCTGTTGATCCAGTGAATCCGGTTGGCCCTATCAGACCTTGTGGTCCTATCGGACCTGTTGGACCGGTCGGTCCTGTTGGACCTGTTGCGCCATCAGGACCCGTAGGGCCGGCCGGTCCAGTGGCTCCTGTCACACCGGTGGGGCCTGCGAGTTGAGTAGGGCCCGTAAGTCCAGTAGAACCTGTTGGGCCGGTTGGACCTGTAGGGCCCGTGGGACCTGTAGGTCCTGTGCTGGACATACATGAACCGGTTGGACCAGCTGGACCTTGAGGGCCTTGTTGAGGAGCGGGAGGACATTTTAAAGCCAAAACAAACGCGTTGAGCGGGAGCGTCGCGAAGCAAAGCCAAAGGGTCAAAAAGCGCACACGCTTGCGAAACACCAGATTGCCATTGTTGAACGGGAGTGGTGAATTGTATGGGCTCACACCGTTTTCAATCAAGAAAATTATATGACAAAAACCCCTTCCACGTGCCTCTTAGTATAATTGTACAATGGTGACATAAGCAGGGGTAGTGCCTGTAGTGCTTGCGGATACGTTGCTGACCGTTCTAGGAGCTCCAGTTGTGTTGACGACTGTGAGAGTAGAAGTTGTCGTCAATTGCACAATCGTAGTTAGGCTCGTCAATTCAGAGCCGGATATGGGTACAGATAACTCGAGAATTTGTTGGGCTGGAGCCGCTGCTCCGTTGATTTCTAAGGCCCAGGCGTACGTTAATGTGGCTGTGCTTGTTTTTGGAAAGATCCCAAAGCAGACTTGATAATATCCGGTATTCGAAATGACAATATTGCCATTGGTTGTATTGAGAGAGATCAAGCTACCCGCCGGTTGATTTGTGATACTGTTGAAGGAAATTTGAGCACCATTTGCGATCGGTATTCCGGAACTTGTGGATTGGGTCAGGACGACCGCAGCAAAATCGGTGAAGGCGGGACCTGTCGGCCCAGTAGGACCCGTATTTCCTGTCGGCCCAGTTGGACCCGTTGCCCCGGTAGGTCCAGTTGGACCGGTTGCACCTGTAGGTCCGGTCGGACCGGTTGCGCCTGTAGGCCCCGTCGGACCTGTTGCGCCTGTTGGCCCCGTCGGACCTGTTGCGCCTGTTGGCCCAGTGGGACCTGTTGGTCCCGTCGGACCCGTCGGACCTGTTGGACCTGTCGGACCCTGTAGGCCAGTCGGTCCAGTAGAACCTGTTGAACCTGTTGGACCGGTCGGTCCTGTCGGACCTGTTGGACCAGTAGCGCCGGTCGGTCCAGTCGGACCTGTTGGACTTGCGCTATCAGGACCTGTCGGACCGGTCGACCCTGTAGGTCCAGTCGGACCTGTTGGACCGGTGGGGCTGACAGCATCTGGACCCGTTGGACCTGTCGGACCTGTTGGGCCAGTCGGCCCCGTCGGTCCAGTCGGACCGGTCGGTCCAGTCGGACCTGTTGGACCGGTTGGGCTGACAGCATCTGGGCCCGTTGGACCTGTCGGACCTGTTGGGCCAGTTGGACCCATCGGCCCCGTCGGACCTGTCGGACCGGTAAGTCCAGTCGGTCCGATCACACCTTGGGGACCTGTTGGACCCGTCGGCCCCGTCGGACCTGTTGGCCCTGTGAGCCCCGTCGGCCCCGTCGGACCTTGCGGCCCTGTTGGACCGGTTGGTCCCGTCGGCCCAGTTGGACCTGTTGGGCCATCAGGACCTGTTGGGCCTGTTGGACCCGTTGCGCCTGTTGCACCGGTGGGGCCGGTGGGTCCAGTAGGGCCGGTGATTCCAGTTGGACCTGTTGCGCCGGTTGGACCTGTTGGGCCTGTCGGACCGGTAGGTCCTGTGCTGGTCGTACAGCCGCCGGCTGGACCTGTGGGTCCTGGAGGGCCTGGTTTAGAAGCGGGGGGACATTTGGAAGCGAGCACAAATGCATTGAGCGGGAGCGTCGCGAAGCAAAGCCAAAGGGTCAAAGAGCGCACACGCTTGCGAAACACCAGATTGCCATTGTTGAACGGGAGTGGTAAATTGTATGGGCTTCCCCGGTTTTCAATCAAGAAAATTTGTATACACAAATGAACTCAAAAGTTGGGTTTTGGCTGCGCCGGACATCCACATGTTTGGAGCCGCCTGCATCGCTCAACTTATTCAAGTTGAGCTGCTTCGGCGCCGCTTCGCTGCCCCAAACATGCGGCGCCGGCTTTGCCAAATTCCCAACTTTTGAGTTCATTTGTGTATATGACAAAAATTGCTCCACACAAATTTGTTTTTTTGATCTAATAGTTCCCCAAATTAAGAGGTGTCTACCATCGATGTTCAAGTTTCTCCAAACGTCCCTTTTCTTATTCGTCATCTGCGTCTACGGGTCGGCAAAACAAACGATCTGTCTCAATATGATTGTAAAGGATGAAAGTCAGGTGATTTGCCGCTGTCTCGATTCTGTGAAGCCGTTCATTGATTATTGGGTCATTGTAGATACTGGATCAACGGATGGTACACAGCGGATCATTACAGAGTATTTAAAAGGCATTCCTGGGGAATTGTATGAGCGTCCTTGGAGAAATTTTGGAGAAAATCGAACGGAGGCCGTTCGACTGGCTAAAGGGAAAGGCGATTACATTCTGTTTATGGATGCAGACGATACGCTTGTCTATCCGCCAGACTTTCATTTTCCTTGGCTGGACAAAGATCAATATAACATGTGGCGAGGCAGTCAGCGGTTTAGTTATGAAAAGCCGCAATTGGTTCGAGGCGATCTTCCTTGGAAATGGGTTGGTGTGACGCACGAATATCTGAGTTGTGATCAGTATTGCACAACAGAAGTGTTGTCCGATATTCGCTATGAATGCGGCGAAGGGGGCGCTACCCGCAAGGATCTCAAGAAGAAATTTACGAAAGATATCGAACTGCTCACGCAAGGGCTCAAAGAAGAGCCTAAGAATGAACGATATATGTTCTATCTGGCGGAGAGCTATCGCTGTATCAATGAAAGGGGGCTGGCGCTGGAGACCCATTTGAAGCGGATTGCGATGGGCGGATGGGACCAAGAGATTTTCTGGTCGAAGCTCCAAGTCTCTTTGCAATTGTGGGAATTACGAGCGCCCTCTTCGGTGGTGATTGCTAGTTTAGAGGATGCGCATCAATTTCGTCCTCATCGAGTCGAGCCGATTTATTATCTTGCGGTGTTCTACAATCAACAAGAGCAGTACGAAAAGGCTTATCGTTGCATCAAAGATTGGCTGGCTCTGCCAAAGCCTGAGCAGAAAGATTGTCTGTTTAATGAAGATTGGCAGCACGATTATGGTCTTCCGTTTGAGCTCTCGATTTGCGCTTACTATGTGGGACAGTACCAAGAATCTCTGGACATCTGCAATGTTTTGCTCAATGACTCCACGCTTCCGGACGATGTGCGAGCGCTGGCTGAGAGGAATCGGCAATTTCCTCTCGCAAAACTTCAATCCGAGAACAAAGAACGGATGGTCTCTACGTCGATCCATCCTAAATAAGCCTGTTTATCTTCCATGCCAATGGACAGAATCAGTTCCGTTTCTTCTGGATTGAGAACGATCCCAAAGCAGCACTCAATCCCTTGGTGGTTAAAAACGAAGGGGCGAGAAATTTTGCCGATATGCAACGTCTGATCTAACCAGAGGAAACGGTGGGTATACACGCGACATTCGTTGTCTAGCCAAAGGACTTCGTGCACGAGCATCAAATAGCCTCCATCAAAGGCAATGGGGGGCGCAGATCCTCGGAATCTGGAACAGTCGTAAGGGGGATCATACTCCAAAAAGGTTGAAATCGATTCGCTTTCAGGATCGAGTTCGAAAATGCGGAAAGGGGCGTATCCATACACCGTCAACAACTTTTCCTGATGGATGAAAGGGAGCCAATTTTTTTCGCATCGTCCGATTTCTGGTCCAAGGAGCGGCCACAATCGATCTAGGAAAAGGATCTCGGAGCCTTTTGGGGAGAGCTTGCACAGTGAGATCTGAGGCACTTTATCAATACTGGTATCGCATGTTGTGCAAGAAAACCAGAGCCGATCTCGATATTGAAAGAGGCGCGCATCTTCTAGCCCTTCAATCGCTGAATCAATGCGAGGGCGATGCAAAGCATCGACAATCTCTCTTTTCTGAAGTAACTTGAAAGAAGGATCATAAGAAAGAAGGAAATTTCTCGTTCGGATTTTGCCATCTGGGTCGATTGTGTGGTAATATTTTCCTTCTTGGATGGTGTAATTCACCGATCTGAGAATGACTTCGTAGCCATTGTTTGTTTTGATGATGGAGGGGTTCATGGGGTGGTAGCGCTCTTCGCCATGTTCTTGAATCTGGGGGAGGTCGACGTTGATTTCCTTTAACTGTAATCCTTTTAAATTGGAGAGATAAAATCTGGAATTTTTGATGGCTAACGATTTGATTGCATCGGGAACATTTTTGCCCAAAAGGAGGCGGTTGATGGCGCGAAAACCCTCTTCGCGAAATGGGGTATAATAGGCAGCGATCGAGAGTTCTTCATCGAGTTGATGCACGAGGGTGGAACTGTTGTAGGGGCAAGCTTTTCCCTGTTTGGCAAAGTTGTAGGCCTGCCAAGGGTTGTCTTGGAGGCGGTAGACTCTGGCCATTCTGTGCAGGGGTTCTGCTCGGGTGGGGTTATAAGAGAAGGCGGTGCGATAAGCGTCGAGGGCTGCTGGCAAATATCCCAATGTTTCTCGGCATTCGCCTAGCATGAGCCAGCAAAAGAAACAGGCATCGCGCTCTTGTGTTTCGGCGGAGATGGCTTCGTAGAGTTGAATGGCTTCTTGGTATTTTCCTTCGGACTTATAGGTGTTGGCGCGTTGTAGTTCAAGGGGTCCGTCTGTGGCTGTGAGGCAGGAGATGAGAAGAAGAAGGACGAACGATTTTTTCATTGGTGCCAACAAGGTTCTCAAATATGCTTTGATGAAGTCAATCGAAATTCGCTTGCCAGCACTGTCGTTTCATGACGGGGATGACTTCAAAGCGATAAATGGGCTGATAGATTTGCCAATCTCTTAAACCGCAGGGGCGCAGATTTTGTTTTGAGAGTTGGTAGAGGGGCAAATTGACGATAAACGTGGCTTCCCAGATGGGTCCGAACAGGGGGTCATATCGTCCGCTGAGGTCCAAGGCGAGGTAATCGCGATATTTGGGCATGATTCTTCCCTGAACGCCGACGGTGCTGTGGGAGGTGGCTTGATTTTTGGCAATGAAGTAGATTCCTGCGACGGCTTCTAGGGAAAACAGTTTGCCGTTGATGATTAAATAACCCACTTCTTGATTGAAGGCGTACGCGATCGATTCAATTGAATCGCTGATGGCAAAATAGCCGCCTTGATACTGATCATACGTGCATCTCCAGAGTTTTCTTTTCTTTCCGAAGGGGGCGTAGACGTTGCCTCGGAAGTTCCATCGTCTGCCCAATATTTCTAATCCTGCTCCGAGCTGATTGAAATAGCCGATGGATCCTTGTCGGTAATCGTAATACACATTAAATCCTAGCATTTCGCAGAAACCGGAAGATGCATCGGGAACGAATCGTCCTCCTACGCCGGCATTTGTGGCGTAGGTATTATTGGCAAATCGGTGTCCTCTGAGGTCGATGAATGGGTAGATATGGCCTGGGCGATATTTGGGCGCCATGAAAATATCCAGTGTTGCAAAATTGGTTGCAAGGGGAAGGCAATGGCATTCCTGAGATCCCCAGACGTAGCTCATGGTCAACCGTCTGGGCCAGAAGGAAGCCATCGTGGATTGATGCGAGACTTCTGGGGGGCTTGTTGTCTCTTTCTGTGATGATTTTGGGTGGGAACGAGTTGCTGTTGGCGGCGCTGGCCTTTCTGTGACTGGTTCCATTGCCATGTGATCAAGCATAGGGGTGTGCCATAGTTCTTCTGGGATGCATTGTGGATAGCTTTCGATGCGATCCGCAATGCCAAGGACGCCGAAGGGGAACTCGTTCATTTGCGGATCGGTCAGCGGATCCATGACCCATGTGCTTTCTTGGGCTTCCAATAAATGGCACGCCACCCAATATTCTCGATCTGTGCTTGGGGCCTCTTCTCCGCATGCTGTCTCTTCGAATGCAGAAGATGCCCAATGGGTCTCTTCTGCGGGTTGTTGCACAATTTCGGTGGGCGCTTCGTGGATCATGGGCGCCTCTTCCAATGGCGCCTCACTGCTTGCCACATCGCTGGGTTCTGGGCATGACAACTCTGCCAACTGCACCTGAGAGGGAGCTGCTTCCGGCATATCGATGAATGGCTCTCGAGTAGCGACCCCATCGATCAAGCAATCGCTAGGTTCTGGGCATGACAACTCTGCAAATTGCACCTGAGAGGGGGCCTCTTCCGGCACGTCGATGAATCGCTCTCGAGTAGCGACCCCATCGATCAAACAATCGCTGGGTTCTGGGCACGACAACTCTGCAAACCGCACCTGAGAGGGTGCCTCTTCCGGCATGTCGATGAATGGCTCTCGCGTAGCGACCCCATCGATCAAACAATCGCTAGGTTCTGGGCATGACAACTCTGCAAATTGCACCTGGGAAGGAGCCTCTTCTGGCATGTCGATGAATCGCTCTCGAGTAGCGACCCCATCGATCAAGCAATCGCTAGGTTCTGGGCACGACAACTCTGCAAACTGCACCTGAGAGGGAGCCTCTTCTGGCATGTCGATGAATGGCTCTCGAGTAGCGACCCCATCGATCAAACAATCGCTAGGTTCTGGGCACGACAACTCTGCAAACTGCATCTGAGAGGGAGCCTCTTCTGGCATGTCGATGAATCGCTCTGTTGTAAATGCAATTTCATCCATCCAGAAGTCGCTCGGTTCTGGGCAAGTCAACTCCGCAAACAGAATGAGAGGGAGAGAACTTTCTGGAATGTCTACAAACCGCTCTTTGGTCAAGGCGATTCCGTCCATCCAGAAGTCGTTCGGCTCTGGGCAGGTCAATGTAGCAAACCGGATTTCTCGCAACGGGACCACAGGCTCTGGAGCGAATGACTCTTTGGTAAAGGCGATCCCATCCATCCAGAAGTCGCTCGGTTCTGGGCAGGTCAATGCAGCAAACCGGATTTGCCGCAACGGGACCACAGGCTCCGGAGCGAACGGCTCTTTGGTAAATGCGATTCCGTCCATCCAGAAGTCGCTCGGTTCTGGGCAGGTCAATGCAGCAAACCGGATTTGCCGCAGCGGGACTACAGGCTCCGGAGCGAACGGCTCTTTGGTAAATGCGATTCCGTCCATCCAGAAGTCGCTCGGTTCTGGGCAGGTCAATGCCGCAAACCGGATTTGCCGCAGCGGGACTACAGGCTCCGGAGCGAACGGCTCTTTGGTAAATGCGATTCCGTCCATCCAGAAGTCGCTCGGCTCTGGGCAGGTCAATGCAGCAAACCGGATTTGCCGCAGCGGGACTACAGGCTCCGGAGCGAATGACTCTTTGGTAAATGCGATTCCATCCATCCAGAAGTCGCTCGGTTCTGGGCAGGTCAATGCAGCAAACCGGATTTGCCGCAGCGGGACTACAGGCTCCGGAGCGAATGACTCTTTGGTAAATGCGATTCCGTCCATCCAGAAGTCGCTCGGTTCTGGGCAAGTCAGTTCAGCAAACCGGATTTGTCGCAGCGGGACTACAGGCACCGGAGCGAATGACTCTTTGGTAAATGCGATGCCGTCCATCCAAAAAGGGCTTGGCTCTGGGCAAGTCAGTGCAGCAAACTGAATCTGTCGCAACAAGACCACAGGCTCCGGAGCAAACGGCTCTTTGGCGAAGGCGATTCCGTCCATCCAGAAAGGGCTTGGCTCTGGGCAGGTCAATTCAGCAAACCGGATTGGCCGCAACAAGACCACAGGCTCCGGAGCGAATGGCTCTTTGGCGAAGGCGATTCCGTCCATCCAGAAAGGGCTTGGCTCTGGGCAAGTCAGTTCAGCAAATCGAATCTGTCGCAACAAGACCACAGGCTCTGGAGCGAATGACTCTTTGGCGAAGGCGATTCCATCCATCCAGAAAGGGCTTGGCTCTGGGCACGTCAGTTCAGCAAACCGGATTGGCCGCAACAAGACCACAGGCTCCGGAGCGAATGACTCTTTGGCGAAGGCGATTCCATCCATCCAGAAAGGGCTTGGCTCTGGGCAGGTCAATTCGGCAAACCGGATTTGCCGCAGTGGGACCACAGGCTCCGGAGCAAATGGTTCTTTCATAAAAACGACCTCGCTCATGGGAAAATCTCTGAGAGCGGGGCTTACAAGGGGGGCAAGTGGAATGGGCGCTTGGGGTTTTAGTTGAAAAGCAGGATAGTCAAGACCTGTGCAATGAAGATCTACCGGTTCTTCTACTTGATATTGCGCCAAAAGAGCCAATCGTGGCGGCCCCACCTGTTGGTGGAGTTTTTGTTCTACGCTTGTCCCAATACGATCGAACTCCTGCTCTGCATTGCTGAGATCTTCCATGGGCAGAATAGAGCGTTGGCATGGTTTCTCCATGCATATCTCCCGAGGGACGGGAGTGGACATCAGGAAATACTGCGCAACTCTTTGATTTCTAGATCCTTTAACAAAGAATGAGTATTCTTGAGATCCGTGGAGGAAGCCGAATTCTAGAAAAAAAGATCCTGGGATCAGGCTTTCGCGATAAAACACAAGCCATCCAAACACAACGAGAAGAAATAGAAGAATCTTAGCTTTTCTCAAAATCCTTCAAATTGACTTTAAGTTTTCAAAGTGAATACTTTTAGGTCATAATTACCTCATAAACTTCTTAATAGAATCACGCTGTCTATAAATCAATAGCAGAGAGCCAGGAGAGAAGGGCTCCAAATGTATCTCACCCGCAGATCGGCGCCGAAGAGCTACGAGCTGAAAAGATTCAAGTCGTTCTCATCTTTCAGCTTAAGGATGCGTCTGGGATCATGAATGGCGACACAAAAGATCGTTCATCCCAGAGTTAAGAATGATGCAGCTCCTCATTTGTGCAAGTGGAAGGAAAGATTGGGTCATTGTTTAAAATCATTTTTATCAATATGCTTTAGGGCATTTCATTCATTCTTGAAGGTGCCTATGAAAAAAAACGAAAGCAACAGCCTGATTCCCAACAAACTATCATTTGAAGGTTTAAAGCAGATCAACGAGCACGGAATTGAATATTGGAGTGCCAGGAGCTTGCAGCCGTGCCTCGGATACTCTCAATGGAGGCGCTTCGAAAACGCCATCCAAAAAGCTATTGAGTCGTGCAAGCAGTCTGGAAATGATCCCAATCATCACTTTGCCGGCTCCGGCAAACAGATCAATTTCGGGAAAGGGGCTACTCAAGTTGTTGAAGATTATCATCTTTCGCGTTTTGCCTGTTATCTGATCGCGCAAAATGGAGATGCAAGAAAACCAGAAATTGCCCATGCTCAGAAGTACTTTGCGATTCAAACTCGACGCCAAGAACTGACCGATGCTGCCGTTGCCGATCTCGAACGCATAGAGTTACGCAAGCAAGCCTCTCAAGACTTCAAAGCTCTCTCTGGAGCAGCGCGCGATGCGGGTGTCCAAAACAAAATGTTCGGAATTTTCCATGATGCCGGATACAAAGGGCTCTATGGGGGATTGGGGGCCGACGCAATCAAGGCACGCAAAGGGATTAATCCCAAAGAACAGCTCATGGATCGGATGGATAGAACCGAGTTGGCGGCTAATCAGTTTCGGATGACCCAAACGCGAGAAAAGCTCAAACGGGAAGGCATCAAGAATCAAAGAGATGCTATCGAGGCCCACGAAGCAGTAGGAAAGGAGGTTCGGGCTGCCATCGCTAAAATCGGCGGTACTCCCCCAGAAAATATTCCCCCTGCTGAACACATCAAAAAAGTAGAAAAACGCTTAAAAAAGAACAAGCCAAAGTTACTTTTAGATGATGAAGATGCCGGATTGCTGCCTCCAAAACATTTCGAATAAATGGAATGCAGGGCTTTCCATCTAGGTGCGATAGTTTGAACATCACTCACTGGTAAAAAAGAAATCTGGGTGAGAGGATTTGAACCTCCGACCTCTTGCACCCCATGCAAACGCGCTAGCCAAGCTGCGCTACACCCAGATGATCTGACAATACGGCGGCAAGACCCTCAAATTGGATCTCGGCCCGTTTAAATTCTTTGACTCCGTGCTGGGCGCACTCCTCAACAATTTTTTCCAGGGTGTCGCCAGGGTGGAGTTCGAGGGCTGTGATATCGACCGAAATGGAGGCCGAAAAGACCACCCCGTTGCGGAGGCCTTTGACTCGAAAATTCGCAAAAATCGCATCTTTTTTGCGTGTAATATTGGTAAATCGAATCAAATTATTTTCAGCCAAGTTTTTCATTCGGAGTCCCCCACAAGAAGCTTAAATCTTAGTCGCTCTTATTTCTTTCTGTCAACCTGGAACATATCTAGAAATTCTTATGAACCCGCGCCCCACATGGGTGACAAGATGCTTGGGGCGAGGCAAAGCCCAAGTCTAAGAAGGTGCAGCCCTCGTTCTGACCCCTCGTTCTGACCGAGGAGCGCCATTGCCAGAGGCAGTAGCAACGAGGAAGATCGATTTGTTGAGGGCAGTCATTTTGAGTTTTCAAAAAAATATATTATATACATGTCATTGGCTGTTAAAGATATGCATTAGCTATGCAATTTTTTTCTGCACAGCATTGCACAGTAAATTGCACAGCTGTGCTATGATGGTTCCATATGATTGAGCAGCTACTTGCCGAACACGAAGGCAAAACAATTGAATTCAAAGAGACAGCCCGTTCTTTAGGCGGGATTATGAGGACGGTAGTCGCCTTTGCAAATAGTGCCGGGGGCACTATTGTCATCGGGGTAAAGGATAAAACAAAAGAGCTGGTAGGGCTTCCGCAGATTCTTTCTGAAGAAGAACGGCTTGCAAACGCGATTACAGATAGCATCCTGCCTCTTCTCACCCCTGACATCGAAATTCAGTCCATTCGAGGTAAGGAGCTGCTGGTTATTCGAGTCGCTCACAGCATCGGTCCTCATTATTTGAAGTCTGAGGGACCTGAACGAGGTGTCTATGTGCGTTTTGGGTCTACGAATCGTTCGGTAGACGTTGAGATGCTCGATTCATTGCGCCTTTTAGCCAAGAAGGTTTCTTATGATGAGCTTCCTCACCCGAAAGGAGAGCTCAACGCAGAAATTATGAAAGATGTTTTCGAATGGGTAGGGAAAAGGCCGACAACACAAGTGCTGGAAAATTTGGGCGTAGAAACTGCTAGCAGTGGTACAAAATATCCCAGTAATGGCGGGGTTCTTCTATTTGGAAGCAATCGGATGCAGCTTTTTCCTGATTCACTGATCCGATGCGCCCGTTTTGGTGGTTCTAATCGGGAGAAAATTCTAGATCAAGCTGATATTGATGCGCCTCTGCCCCAAGCAGCGGATCTTATCATAGCTTTCATTGAGAGAAATATTTCAAAAGAAGGTCGAATCGGGCGCATGCAACGCGAAGATATTCCTCAATATCCCTCCGTAGCGATTCGGGAAGCTGTAATGAATGCTTTACTTCATTCAGATTATGCTATGACCGGATGCCATATTCAAATCGCTATTTTTGATGATCGCATAGAGTTTACAAATCCAGGAGGGCTTCCTTTTGGCCAGACAATCGAGAAAGCGCTTGGAGGTTCTTCAAGGATCAGGAATCGTGTTATCGCTCGCGTATTTCGAGAGCTACATCTGATTGAACAATGGGGTTCTGGATTTCGCCGTATTGTGGAAGCTTGCCGAAGCCAAGGGCTTAAACCTCCTCTCATGGAGGAATTAAATAATCAGTTCAGACTCATTCTTTATTCGGAACAAGTCGAAGACATAACCATACCTCCGTGGGCACAAAAACTCCTTGAATATCTCAAAAAAGAAAGCGAGATCAGCGCAAAAGCCGCTATGAAACTCTGGGACGTCTCTTCTCGAACGGCTAGAAATCGCTTGAAACAACTTCAAGAACAAGGAATTATTGTTCGTATTGGGACTTCCGAAAGTGATCCGAGTGCCTCTTATATAGAAGCAAAACGATCATCATAAGAGAAACACATTATAGAGCCACATCTCTATTTCGTTCCCAGCCTCCTAGCTAATGGAAAACGATTTGATTCGATTTACCAATCTGTCAACCTGGAATAAATCTCGATGTTATACAGCGATCCATTCTTGACCCGTAAAAAGATTTGCTGATAATCTGAGGACTCGCTTTATATGGCATTCATCGCTGAAAAAATCGCTTACATGGAAGCTTCCTGGCTGGCAAAACTCCAAGAGGAGTTCGACAAGCCGTATATGAAGCATCTCGAAGCTTTTTTGGCTGGAGAAATCCGTTTGGGCAAAGAGATTTATCCCCCTTTCGAGCTCATCTTCAACGCCTTTTGCCAAACCCCGTTTGATCAGGTCAAAGTCGTCATCATGGGCCAAGACCCTTATCATGGAGCGGGGCAAGCTCACGGTCTCTCTTTCAGCGTTCCGAAGGGTGTGGCCCAACCCCCGTCTTTGCAAAATATCTTCAAAGAGCTGAAAGACGATCTGGGGATCGAACCGCCTCATCACGGCTGTCTCATCGACTGGGCAAAGCGGGGCGTTTTACTCTTAAATGCGACCCTCACGGTGCGCTCCGGCGAGCCTAAATCCCACTTTGGTCAAGGCTGGGAGACCTTTACCGATCGGGTCATTCAGCTTTTGTGCGAAAGAAAAGACCCCATTGTCTTCATCCTTTGGGGCAAATCGGCTGCTGAAAAATTCCAACATATCGGCTCCCATGCATCCCACCATCTCGTCTTAACGGCGGCGCATCCGTCGCCTTTTTCTGCTTACACCGGTTTTTTTGGATGCAAACACTTTTCAAAAACCAATGAATTTTTGAAAAAAGTGGGCAAACAGCCGATCGATTGGGCTATAGGATCCTAATGGAAGCATCCAAGAAACTCAAATTTTTCACCCTCTGTTTCACATTTTTTGTCGACTATTTGAGCTGGGCTGTTGTGTTTCCGATTTTCGCCCCCTATTTTCTCGATGTGCAAAATCAGCTCTTTTCTCCCGATGTATTGGTCGGCACGCGAACGTTGATTTTGGGTTTTTTCCTCATGGCCTTTTCCTTAGGGCAGTTTTTGGGAGCGCCGCTCATCGGTGAATATGGTGATAAGCATGGCAGGAAAAAAGCGCTTGCTTGGAGCGTGCTATTCACCTTTTGCGCCCTTGTCCTCACCGCTTACAGCATGCGCAAGAACGATCTCTTTTGGATATTCGCAGGAAGACTCATCACCGGATTTTTCTCGAGCAGCACGAGCTTGTGTCTCAGTTGCGCCAGCGATCTGAGCGAAAATGAAAAAGAAAAAGTGAAGCGTTTTGGCACGCTCTCCATGCTAGGCGGATTTGCCTTCGTCGTGGGCGCTTTTGCAGGTGGAAAGCTCTCCGATCCGACGATCAGCAAAGCGTTTGCGGCAGATGTTCCTATTTGGATAGCAGCCGCTTTTACACTGATCAATTTCTTAGTGATTCTTGTGGGGTTTCGAGAAACGGTGATCGTTCATTCCGATGTCCGCTTCAACGCGCTCGAATCCTTTCAAAATATCAAACTCGCTTTAAAGACCGAAAAGATCAAACGGATTTATACCGTCTACTTTTTATTTTTTACTGCATGGACTCTTCTGTTTCAGTTCATTCCCGTTTTGACTGTCGAGCGATTCTTTTATACGAATTCCAATATTGGCGATTTGGCTCTATTTATGGGGGTCTGTTGGGCGATCGGATCTGGATATTTGAACCATTTTTTGGTCCACCGTTGGAATTCTTATCGCATTCTCGAATGCTGTCTCATTGGATTCACCCTATTTTGCGCGCTGATTGTCTATCCTCAGCACATTTACACAACCTTGGTGGTCATCGGACTTTGCGTGCTCTTTGGCAGTATCGCTTGGCCTATTTGCACAGGGATCATCTCCAACACTGTCTCCTCCCAGATGCAAGGAAAAATCATGGGTCTGAGCCAATCGATCCAATCGCTCGCGATGACCCTCGGCCCTGTCATCGGAGGGCTTGCTTTTCAGTCCTCGTTGCAGCTCCCCTTTCTGATCGGAGCGGGAATCAGCGGCTTGTCGGTCCTCATCTATTTCCTCACGTTGAGAAATCGTTGAGAGGAATAGGCTGCTCTATTATTCTACAAATATGCGAGAATGGGTGGATGAGATCTCTGATTACATGCAAC
This sequence comes from Verrucomicrobiota bacterium, assembly GCA_018968815.1. GTDB lineage: Bacteria > Chlamydiota > Chlamydiia > Chlamydiales > SM23-39 > REEB52. The sequence goes on from JAGWZL010000001.1 coordinate 91,964, forward strand.
AAAGGGAAAGTGTCCCTGAACCCCTCATCGAATTATCGGAAGAATACCACCAAGCTGTGCTGGAGACAGAAATATTTTTTGAAGCCGCTGATGAGTTGCAATCCGCCATCACCTCAATCGTAGGGAAAATCGAACATGCCAATTCTTGAAGAAAAACAGATCGTCATCAAAATCCCTCGCCTGCAATCGTTCCTGTCGTTACGTTTTGCTCTTGTCGTGGGAGCTCTTTTGCTCGCCTGTGCATTCGTCTATTGGGCTCGCAATGTGCGTCCCTATCTCTCCCTTTCTTCTGCGCATATCAACGCCTATTCCACGCTGTTAAGCAGCGACATGGCAGCGCGCCTTGTGGAAATAGGGCCTCAAGAGGGGGACCGAGTGAAAAAAGGGGCTTTTCTGTTCGCTTTTGATCGCAACACCTCTCAGTATGAAAACAAAAAGGCCTCGCTGGAACATCTGGAGCAACAAATCACTCTCGAAAAAGAGCAGATGATCGAAGCTATGGAGGGGTATTTGGCTGCCACGAGCGATTTTGAATTGGGCATTGGAGATCCTCATACTGTACAAACACAGCTCCAATTATTGGAAGAGGCGCAAAGAAAATCGGAAGAGGCTCAATCGAAATTGGCAGCTGTTCAAAAGGAGCTCGACACGGCCGCTGTCGATCTGAAAAAAGGGGCCTATTGCGCGCCCTTTGACGGGGTTATTCTCAAGCGGTACAAGAATGAGGGAGAGGTTTGTGCGGTGGGCGATCGGATCTTTTCTCTCTGTGATTTGGATCGATTGTGGGTCGAAGTGCAGGTGCCAGAAGCCCACATTGGCAAGATCACTCTCGGCACACCCGCCCGAGTGCGCCTCCATGCCTACCCAAATAAAGAGTTGATGGGCAAAGTGAGTTTCATCGGCTCTGCCACCGCAGCCAAAAGCAATTACCTCCCTTGGTCGCAGCAGGGAGAGTCGGTTCCGATTAAAATCACTCTAGACAGCAAAGATTCTGCTCTCAAACCCGGCTTATCCGCGCAAGTAGACCTCAAAGTGCGTTGAAGGTATATACCCGTTCCAGTTGAATATTCTCAATTTTTGGCGCTTTGACGCTGGTCGAAATTGAGAATATTCAACTGGAACGGGTACACTCGCTGCCTATGCAACTCCCTCTAGAACTCCAGTTGGCTGTGGAAACTTTTTTTGACAAAGTTTCTGCGACCCTTTTGCGTAAAGCCAGAGAATCACTCACCTCGACCTATCGAGAAGGGGGCGTCTCCCCATTTGACGATGAGGCCCATCGACTCGCTTATCTTGCGGTGCGGCTGCCGGCCACTTTTGCAGCAGTGCGCAAAGCGTTGCAACAGGTCCATTTGCAAGGGACGCTCCTCGATTTGGGCGCAGGTTTTGGGGCCGCTTCTTGGGCGGCGCTCGATCTGTTTCCGCTCGAGCGCGCGACCCTCATCGAACAAAATGCAAAGGCCATCGAACTCGGCAAAAAGCTAGCGGAAGCGCACCCGACTTTGAAGCAGAGCGCCTGGATACAGCAAACGCTAGACGCTCCCCTGCCAAAGGCCGATACGGGTATTTTGTCTTACGTATTGAGCGAATTGCAGAGCCCAGAGAAGGTGGTGGAGCATTGCTGGAATGCAGTGCATACATTGATCATCGTCGAACCCGGCACGCCAAAAGCTTTTCAAACCCTGAAAAAAGTGCGAGAGCAACTCATCGGATTGAAGGCTCACATCCTCGCGCCCTGCCCGCATGCGTTGAAATGTCCCAATGATTGGTGCCATTTTGCTGCCCGCGTCGAAAGAAGTCGATTGCACCGCCTGCTTAAAGAGGGATCGCTGAATTTCGAGGATGAGAAATTTTGTTACCTCATCGCCTCCAAATCGCCCGCCACATCCGCCCCCAATCGGATCGTCCGCCACCCCGTCAAGCATCCTGGCTTTGTCCGCCTGTCTCTATGTACCAAAGAGGGGACATTGGCGGAAAAAACAGTGTCTAAAAAAGAGAAGGGGCTTTACCGCACAGCCCGCGATGCGGAGTGGGGCGATTCAATCGAGTAATAAGGAGAATGGTCCCCCGACTATGGCCACTGTGAGTCTTTTCCCAATGATGGATGAATCATGAAAGCGATAGGGTGCTTGGTATTTTTGCTTTTGTTGCATGGTTGCTCGACTGGGCCGTCTCGGAAGGAGGCTGTTCAACAGCCTCCATTGCCGCCTAAGCATACAGGTTTTTTTGTATCGGCGCCTATCGCCGAATTTTCTTCTACGCAAATACCTTGTTTGCGCGTAAACATTGAAGATCAGCAGTTACTCCTAAAGCTGGATCTGGGATTTCGAGGAGATCTATCTCTTGAAGCAAATAGTTTGAGCTCTATTCGCTCGAAGGTATTTCTCGGAGAGAAGGATATGTATGGTATGCGAGGTAAAAAATATAGGGAAAATGTATACCGTATTCCTAAGGTGGAAATTGGGTTAATGACTTTTTCACCTCTGCATGTTCTGGAACAAGATCCGATGTTCATGCCAGATGCAAGGTTGATTCAGGATGGGCAAGATGCACCTACCGGTGGAGTCGGGACTCTCGGATGGCAACTCTTTGTAAACACTAACTTGCTGATTGACATTCAGCAATCTCGGATTGCTTTTTGTGATAGCCTAGACGAGCTGCACAGAGCAGGCTATATCACTGAAAGCTGCGTAAAAGTCCCGCTGCTTCTAGAGAGAGGACTCGTAGAACTGGAAGCAGAGGGTCCTGATGGGATGATGCGTTGCGTTTTAGATACAGGATCCACATGGAATATCATCAACGCTGAAATTGACAAAGAGGTTCCTCTAGAAATAGCAGTATGGGAAGAGCAGAATTCGCTTGAACTACCTTTTCTTAAATTGGGAGGGCGCGATCAGGGGCCTCTTCCTTTTCATCGAATGCCTATCCGTCTTCCGATTCATGTGGAAGCAGTCTTAGGTATGGAATTTTTCAAAAAACATGTCGTTTTTTTGGACTTTAAAAACGGGTGCGCTTACGTGTGGCCAAATGAAGAACCCTTACTTTGTAGACCCCCTCTTAAGCACAGACGCTGCGCGACTCAATCTTGAAAGGTTTGAAGTGTTCACAATTGACATGGTCTTGCTGTTTTAATTTCTTATTACGATCAAGCGCTACAAAAGTGTTTCTGAATTTCTTGTTACTAACCTTTAGTCGTTCTAGGGTAAATAGTCGGATATGAAGCTCGGTTGAGGGAGTAATCTTTGCTGCTTGATTTTTAGATTTTTCCCATTTTATGACCGCAGCATGAGTCACTCCAAAATGTTTGGCAAAGTCGACTAAGGTCATCTTCAATGATTGCCGGATAAAACGAATTTCATTTCCAGTTAGAGGGAAAGGCTTATGACTTAACATATCAAGAAGAGTCATTTGAAGAGTGTTGTAGTTAATGTCAGGTACTTCAACTCCCCTGATTTTTTTCATAGGTACGTGGAGCAAAATCACAGGGAACCCAAATCCCTCGTAGACAAACTTTTCGACCCTATCTTCTTTCATAACTCACTCACCTTTTCACAAGATTAATTACCGTAATAATTAACATTAGATCTTCATCAAAACTGATGATCACTCTTGTTTTGTCGTCTTGTAAAGTCACTCCTTCGATCGCGTAATTCCAAGCGTTAAATTCTTCTTTATATTCATCACGAGAAGGCACCCTGTACCCCGTCTCAATCACGTGAAGAGCGTCTATCAGGGTTATGTCCCGCTCGTATTGCCTACACTCAGCATGAAAAGTTGGCCTGTAGTTACCGTTATCTATACAGGCTTTGGCAATTTTTAAAACATCAGTAATTTTACTAGGTCTTTTAAGACTCATGCTGATTCTGAAAAAAGGATATGGGGGAGTGTAACTGAGTAACACATTGATTGCAATGCATGAAATCTAGATCTGGAGAAATTGTTGCAGGTATACCGAAACAACCTGAAGAATGGTTGTCTCTACCGCAATAAAATGGATCATCGATCGGCCAGACGACGAAAAAGACGGAAGCATTTGCGTTTTACATTCTTAAACGTCTTAAGCACCACATCTTCAGGTGCGCCCTCAACGGCTTGGAGAAGAAGGCCACCAGATGGATTAACAGTGAGTTGAATAGGGCCAGATTTGCTGAGACCTGCAGATTCCAACATTTGGTCAGTAAGAACGATCGCTCGTTTTTTTCCATGTTTTATGGGACGGAGGATCATAGGTTTAAATTTTTTTCTCATGATCTTACCACAAGGCTCCGTTTTCTGTGTATGTTGTTTTGTTTATTTGTGCAAGAGCGGTCTCTTGATCGGGTTTCATTAAAAAAGTGATCCGCTATCTACTCCAGAAGACACCCAGTAAGCGAATAAAAAATGAACTCAAAAGTTGGGTCTTTGACTTGTAGGGTCATCCCTCCACTGCTTTCATTGCCTCATGAGGCGCAGACAGCAGTTTGTCTGCAGATGAGCTGACGACAGAGATTGACGGCTCTTCTTTCTCCTGAGCGGCCAAATATCTTCCGAGTAGATGTCCAAGGCCAAATAAGGTGAATAGGCACAGTAGGAAAGAGCTTAGATCCAGCTCAGAAAGTGTCCACAGTTCGTACAGTGCATAAGTAGCGAGTGCCGGCGTAAGTAGCGTGAATGCTTTTTTTACCCCCGGAATATCTCCTTTGTTTCGTAAATATTGAATCGCATTTTGTGTGGCTACAGCTTCCTGATAAAGAGTGACTAGGGGGAGCCGGCTAGCGAGCCCATAAAGTACGGGATTTTCTCGTGTGTGAAAATCTTTGGCGTGACCCGCTTCATGAAGCGCAATAGACGCATCATCTGAAAAAAGGTAGATTGTGTTGGCTGAGGGTGAAAAGCGATCCCCAGGAAATCCGGTTAATTTCGACACAGCCAATGTTGTTATTATCCCGTCTGCAAGACCGATCGTGCATTTTGACAAGCGGGACGTTTTGGGATTGGACATAATTCGTATCCACGTGCTGCCTGGGTCGTACTCGTTTACAGAAACACGTACATCGTGCAATCCATTTTCATGTAAATAGTTCCTCATCTTGTCGAGGGTCTCCTGAGAAATATTTCCCGAACCAAATTTCGAATTCCACAGGAATAATTTTGCAGGAATAGAGAGGAGGTTTCGGATGCCATCTACGATTCGATCGGAAGCGCCGACGCTAATCTCAATCATTTCTTTAGTTTTATTGGATTGCGGAGCTTCTATTTCTTGTTTGCGAGCAAAAGGATTAATTGACGATAGTTCCATAAATTACATTGTCTGTTTGTGTTTTATTATATCAAATTTGTTTGTTTTTTTGCATAGCTTTACAATTGATGAGTAGATTGCTATAATAAAACTAGGGTGAGGTAGATAATGTACAAAGGAATTATTGAAAAACTGCTTGCTTTTCCACAAAGAGGCCAAATTCGCATCCATTTTGATCTGAAAAATAGGGTGTTTCGATTGTCCGTCCCTATCTCCTCTTCCAGGACACTGTCCGAACCAGTCAAAAAATATGTAATCGCTAGAGAAAAATTGACTTTTAAACCCCACGCCACGTCCTACCAGATTCGAGGGAAAAAAGTTTTTTTAATTCAGGAAATCCCCTTTGGCTTGGGAGTGCAAGACACAACCCGCAAAGATGTCGAGCAGTTTTGGGATCTGTCGCGGCATTGCCACAAAATGCTCGCCGAAATGGAGATGGAGCACGCGTATCAAGGCGCTCTGCACATTTAAAAGTTGTACAGCTTCTTAGACCTCAATCTGAGGCCAAACAATCGCCTGTTTTCCAGCATGGCGGGCCAGCAAAGGCTCAATCTCCTCTTTGAGAAATCGACGTGTTTGCTCAGGCGCCAGGCCGATCAGTTTGATCGGGTCTAAGACGGAGGCCACCTCTTGGGGATCCAACCCCAACTCTTTGGCAAAATGGGGGTTTTTTTGCTTCGCCAATTTGCGTAAGCGCTCATGCGTCGCTTGCCGGTCCGCCCCTTTCTTCACCGCAAGCATGAGCAGGTTTTCCATGGCCAAATGATGCATCTGCGCCTCTAGGTTTTCTTGGATGCGCGCCCGATCGATGTTCAGATGTTTGAATACATGGACGAGTAGATTGAGAATCGCGTCAGCCCCAAGAAACGCCTCCGGAATAGACAAGCGCCGATTCGATGAGTCGTCTAAACTCCTCTCCAGCCACTGCGTGGCTGCCGTATAAGCCGGGTTTTGGGAGAGCGACATCACAAAACGGGCCAGACCGCAAATCCGCTCAGCAAAAATCGGATTGCGCTTGTACGGCATCGCCGATGAGCCTATTTGCTCCTCTTCAAACCCCTCCAAAAGCTCCCCATCATGAGCCAACAGACGCAGATCGGTCGCCATTTTGTGACAGCTCGCAGCCAAAGAGGCTAACGCATTGACAATGAATAGATCCCATTTGCGCGGATAGGTTTGCCCCGCAATGTGGAGGATCTTGGTAAAGCCAAAATCGGCGGCGATCGCTTTTTCGAGTAAGGCCACCTTGTTCGCGTCCCCATCAAAGAGCGCGAGAAAAGAACTCTGTGTGCCCGTGGCCCCCTTCACGCCCAAAAAAGGCAATGTGGCGATGAGCCGCTCAAACTCTTCGGCATCGAGGCGCAAATCTTGCAGCCACAGCGCAAAACGCTTGCCCACCGTTGTGGGTTGCGCAGGTTGAAAGTGAGTAAACCCCAAACAGGGCGTCGCCGATTCATGGGCCGCGAGCTTGGCCATGATGCGGATCACTTCAGTGAGCTTGCTGACAAGTAATTCGAGGCCAAATTTAAGTTGAATGAGATCGGTGTTATCCGTGACAAACGTGGAGGTAGCGCCTAAATGGATGATCGGTTTCGCTTGGGGACACTGATCCCCAAAGGCATGAATATGCGCCATCACGTCGTGCTTAAACTTTTTTTCATACGAGCGCGCAGCGGCAAAATCGATCCTTTCGACATTGTCTTCGAGTTCGGCCACCTGCTGATGCGTGATGGGTAAACCCAACTTCTGCTCGGCTTTGGCTAAAGAGACCCAGAGTTTGCGAAACGTGGAAATCTTGAAATGCGCCGAAAAAAGACGCGACATCTCAGGACTGCAGTAGCGCGCCGAGAAGGGAGACACGTATTCTTCATGGCGCGCCGACATTACCGATCCAAAAGCGTTTCAATCTGACGAAGAAGACCCCGAATCGTCTGCTTCTCCTCTTCGCGAGGCATACAATTCCGATTCTTCACTAAATCGCGCGCCCGCTTCAGATGCAAAATCGCATTGTGCGTAAAATGAGGCAGCCGCTTGTCATCTTCCGCTAACGGAAACTCCAGACGAATGAGTTTGAGAAGCTCCTCTTTAGGCTGCCCAGTGTAGTTTTTGACAATCTCTTCTTTCTTCTGAAAAGCCCCCACCCGGCTAGCCAGACTGTACACAGCTTGGCGCGGCATCTGATCGAGTTTCGGATGCAAGGTTTGCGGAAGAAGTGTGTAAAACTCATAATATTGTAAGAAATTATAAGGCGTTTGACGGTTGCCATAAGTAGCAAAGAGCCACGCTGTAAATGCGCCGTCTCGATACCGTTTCAAAATGTCTTGCGCCCGCTTAATCCTCTCCCCATGCAAGATGACCGCCTGGTTCGTGATCGCCTTCACTTCCGATGTGATCGCCATCAAGGTTTTGAGATCGGCTTCCAGATCATCCGTCTCATTCACCCGGAATGTGCGCAGAATATTCTCAATATCCGCTTTTTCCTTCTCGTTGAGCTGCGCTACACGAAAAACTCCAGAAAAACTCGAAAGCTCCCCGTTATTCGCCTTCTCAACCAACGCAGACATTTTTTCCTTTGCGTCCTTATTCTTGTTGAATCGCAAATGAAGAAGATCATTGAACTTTGACATCATCAAATCCTCGTAAGTATTTCCGACGTGAGATCCGTGTAATCTTTCGATGCTCGCGCTTGAGGCGCGGTCTCAAAAATCGGCTTTCCATAAATTGTCGCCTCAGATACAGCGATATCGCGTCTCACTTTTGCATGCAAGAGTTTTCCTGGAAATGTTTGCTCAATCACCTTCAGAAAAGCATCATTGCTTTTGCCCCTCGGATTCCAAAATGAAAGAGCCACTCCTAACACTTTCGTCCCATGTCTTTCGGAAATATTGTTAATAAATAATGAAAGCCGCTGCAACCCTTTTACACTATAAAACTCCGGCGTGGCGCAAACAAGAGAATAATTCGATGCAATCAACGAAGATTCGGTCAACCAACAAAGCGACGGCGGCGTATCAATCAGCACAACGTCGTACGGCAAATCGCGTAAAATCTCTTTCAGCCTTTCATGCGAATACCGATCGGCTGCCAAAGAACCAGACACCTCAACGCGCTCCAGCCACGTATCGGCCGGAATAATGTGCATATTTTCAATGCACGTGTTCAAAATCACCTCCTGAATTGGCTTTTCACCTTGTAAAACAGGAGCCATGCTATCTTGCTCATCTGGATCAAAACCCAAGCCCGTTGTCAAATTGGCCTGAGCATCAAAATCGATAAGCAAAACCCTCTTCTTATGAAACAGCGCAAGAGCAGAACCGATATGCAACGATGTGGAGGTTTTGGCTGTGCCTCCTTTGAAGCTGCTGATCGAAATGACTTTCACATCACACCTCGAAAAAGTTAAGGAGCTGTTGAAAATGGCGACATCAAAGCTCGTTCATCACGTTCTTTTATGACTTTAGCAAGAAAATTAGAAATGTCAATCTCTCCGTGCACCACATTGTCGCGCGTGCGAAGCGCCACGGTCCGATTTTCTACCTCTTTGTCGCCCACAGTCAGCAAATAATTGGTTTTGCGAAGCTGCGCTTCACGCACCTTCTTTCCAACCGATTCATTCGATGCATCCACGTCGCAAACAAGCCCATGCGCCTCGATTTTTTTCTTCAACTCCTGCGCATAAGGAATGTGCCGATCGGCCACGGTGGCAATCGCAATCTGATAAGGGCTCAACCAGAACGGGAATTTTCCCGAAAAATGCTCGATGAGGATCCCAAAAAATCTCTCGATCGAACCGAAAATCGCCCGGTGCAGCATCACAGGCCGCTCGTGGCTTGCGCTACTTGCGACAAACTCGAGCTCAAATTTTTGCGGCAGCGACATGTCGAGCTGCACGGTTCCACATTGCCAATATCTTCCTAACGCATCGCGGATATGAATGTCGATTTTTGGACCATAAAACGCGCCGTCGCCTTCGTTGATGCGATAACTGTGGCCCCAATCATCCAGCGCCCCCTTCAAGCCGTTGGTCGCATTGTCCCACTCTTCGTCAGAGCCAATCGTTTTCGATTTTTCAGGACGGGTGGACAGCTCTAACCGATAAGGCAGACCGAATGTCATGTAAATCTTATCCGCTAATTTCAAAATCTGGATAATCTCATCGCGGATCTGATCGGGACGCATAAAGAGGTGGGCGTCGTCTTGGTGGAAACTGCGCACGCGGAAAAGGCCGTTGAGCGCGCCCGACGCTTCAAAGCGATGCACATGCCCAATCTCTGCCACGCGCAAAGGCAATTCCCGATAGCTGTGGATCGCTGTTTTGTAATAGAGCATACAGCCAGGACAGTTCATCGGCTTAATCGCAAAATCGCGCTCCTCGACTTGCGAAGTGTACATGTTGTCTCGATAGTGATACCAGTGCCCAGATCTTTCCCAAAGTTCCTTGCTCATCATGGTGGGCGTTTTGATTTCAATATACCCCCCCTCTTTCAAGCACTCGCGCAAAAATTCAATCAGCCGGTTCCAGACAATCATCCCTTTTGGGAAAATAAACGGCATCCCAGGCGCCTCTTCTTTAAAGGCAAATAGATCTAAGGCAGGGCCTAAAACCTTGTGGTCCCGCTTCTTCGCCTCTTCGAGCAGCTGTAAATATTCTTTGAGCCGCTTTCTGTCGGGAAAGGAAATGGCATACACACGTGTGAGCATTTGCTTGGTGGAATCGCCGCGCCAATAGGCGCCCGATGTCTTCATCACCTTAAACGCTTTGATTTTGCCAAGCGATGCGATGTGAGGACCGCGGCAAAGATCGAAAAATTCCCCTTGCCGATAGGCGGAAATCGGCGTCTCTGTAAAACTGTCGATCAATTCGCATTTATAAGGATTTTTTGAAAAAGCCGAGTGAGCCTCCGCTTTGTTCGCAAATTCCATCCTCTCCGTTTTGTAGTTTTCACTCAAAATCGCTTCGACCTCTTTTTCGATTTTGATAAAATCTTCGTCAGAAAGAGTCAGGTTGCCAAAATCATAATAAAAACCATTTTCAATCGGAGGCCCAATCGTCGGCTGTGCAGAGGGCCAAAGACGCAAAATCGCCTGCGCCAATACGTGAGCTGAGGTGTGCCAAAACACCTCTTTCCCTTTCGGGTCGTCAAAATTCCAAAATTGAAGCTCATCCCCATCGACGAGCCGTGTGTTGAAATCGCGTAAAACGCCGTTCACGCTCACAGACACCGCCTGCTCGGGAGCTGTTAGATGGAGTTTTTCTGCAATTTCTTTGGGAGTCGCTCCCTCGGAACATTCATGGACTTGATGGTTCACTTTGATTTTCATAACACCCTTCGAGAAAATTTACTGGACAGTGTACAAGAAAAATGGGGAAAATGCAAAACCCAAATGTAAAGCAGCTTTACATTTGATGGAAAAGGCTTAAATGACTCAATTTCAAGAACTTTATTTACAGCGGTTGAAGGGACCTCTCTCGACTCTGCTGGATTTGGAGGCGGAGGCGCACGCATCGTTTCGGATCGAAAGGGGGGGAATCCAAGATTCTTTTCGGTATCGGTGCAAATATTTGGCGTTGCGCATCGCTGGGCTTTTGCTCGATGAGCAGGGCGAGATCAATCTGGGGGCGCTCGCGGAGCTCACGCGCCTGCTTGAGCCGGGCCCGTATCCACTCGGCCCTGGCAGGGAGGGCGACGCCCTGATTTACGCGCATATTCACCGTTGTCTCAAACACCTTATAGAAAACAAAGCGGTGTGGCTTGCGATTCGGCGGTTTTCGTTGCCGCTTTGCCATAAAAAGGCTGCTAGAGTGATTCAGGAGACTCTTTGGCCGGAGCCGATTCGGACGCTTCAAACTGCGCATGTGCGCAAAGCGGTGTTAGCGGCTTGGCTCACATTGCTTCGGCAGACGACGGGGTCCTGTTTTGCGACGGCGCCTGCGATTTTAGTGCAGCAAACCCATCCGCTTCAGTTTTTCAAGGACCTTTACGATCTTCTCAGCATTGGGCAGATGAAGCGGACGATGGGGGGGCGAGAGTTTTCGGTTCCTTTGAGTTTTAGCTCCGGATCGGGAGATTTGCAGCATCTTGTATCGGGTCCTTTTTTTGGCCTACTTGTGGCGCTCGAATCGGTCGGTGTCCATCGACTCGATCCGCACTTTTGGGAATCGGGGCCCCAAACGGTGAGCGATTGCTTGCGAAAAATCTTGCTGGCAGCGGAAAGCCTCACGGAAGAGGATCTACAAGATGAAGAGTATTTATCTCGCATTCAGATGACGCCGCTGCTTGCCAAACAGGGAGCGATGCATTACCAGAAGCCGAGCGCTCGGGCGCAGAAGGTCGCTGCATGGAAAGCAAAATATGAGCAAGCGTGCATGACTTTCAAAACGATCACGGAGTGCTCGTTATTGCGATCCTGGGAATATTCGATCGCCTCTTTGGCCGATGTGAAGATCGATTTTGCGAGATGGAACTTGTATATTGGATTGGGCCTTCATCCCGATCAGAAACAGGGAATCGGGGCCTTTTTATACGAATGGACCCAATCCCGTTTGCAACAATGCCACGAAGAGATACATCGTCTGGCTCACGAATATGAGCGCAATGCAAACGCCGTGCAGGCGATTGAAGTGATGATCCAATCGACCACTAGCGATGCGCGGCTGCATCAGTTGAAATCGGATTGGATGTCGCTCACTGCCTCGCTCAATACGATTGTAGAAATCAGGGATCAACAGATTGCAAAGGCTGAAGGGCTGACGAAGTTTTTTGCCTGGCTCATTGAGCGATACGATGAGAAATTGCAAACGTTTTTCCAAGAATTATTTGATCCTGCGTTGATCCAAGATGGCGCTCACATCCATGATGATAGTCCTGCCGGTTTTCGATTGGTGTACAAACATGGCAGGGCCGATGCTTCGCAATGGACCACGATCAACAACCGGGAAGAATACATTGAAGCGCTGCGCGATTTTTTCTCTCGCATCGAAACGGAGTTAGACCCTCCTGCCGATGTAGGGAAAGAAACATTGACGGCAGCCACGACTGCGTTGATCCAGTTTATCCAAGAGGATGAGTTTTTCAATGGGGCGCTCACCCGTTCCAAACAACACGGAAGATTGTCTCCGTGGGATTACATTTCTGGGGGCACATTGCAAACGCTTCTCATGGCCTATTGCAATCGGGATCGTCCCTTTACCGAAGCCGCAGTGATCCCTCATTCGGAGGCGGAGCTGCTCCAATTTTTGGCCAGTCACCCGGGCCAAGACCCCGTTTTAATGCATTCGCCGACTCACGCGTTTATTTTCTATCCGCGGATGCTGGGGGGCAGGGCCCATGTGGCGCCTTTTTCCAGCCAACCGTGGGATGAACGGATGCAAGAGCACTTAGCGCACCGGATTAGCGAACGGCTTCCCGAAGAGGAAAGGGCTCTCTTCATTCACCTCTTGAGAAACGGCGACGCCTCTGCTTCGAATGGCGCTTTTAGGGCGAAGGTGATCGCCTCTCTCAGCCCGCGCATGAAAAACAAAGAGGCGCTCGTCGATGCAGCGCTGTATGACCATGCACGGCTGTGGACGGCTGATGAGGCGCAAACCGCAATCGCCCAAATTTCCCAACAACTCGGGCAAAATATTCGAATCAAACTAGAAGGGACATTTTTTGGGCCTATGGATGTATATAACCAAATCAAGGCAGCCATTTTGCAAGCGTCACAGAGTGTTTTTGCCTCTGTGGATTGGGATCAAAAGATCGCAAACGCCATGAGGAAAATCCACTTTTTGCCCGATGTGTTACTGTTTGGCGATAGCAATTGGTCTGGGTGGTTTTTTGGTTTTGTGCAGAATCCTACCACGGGGGTTTTGGAACTGTGGCGGTTCAATCGAACGGCTACGCAAGGCTTCCCCATGCACGATTGGAAAGAATGGGTATCGCCCCACAATGTGTCAGCGTGGGTCTTGCTCTCTCAGCCTGCAGAATATGAGACTTCTTTATTCAGGGGGAAATAGCTTTTTGAGTTGTTCCGAACAGGATTTCTCAAGGGCGGCCACCAATGTATCGATTTTGGCCACCAAGGGCGCGATGCTATCGAATTGTTCAGCTCGGGCACATTTTTGCATGTCCCAAAAAACCACTGCGAGATGCGGGCACCCCATGAGGCTACAGGAATTTGCGCACTGGCCGGCAATTTGGATGATTTGAGCGCTATTTTTTGAGTGGATGGCATGATACAGCTCCTTTTGGGAACTCTTGAGTGTATCCAAATAAGCATCTAATAACTGCTTGCAAACCTGCAGATCTCCCTTCACAAGCTCTTTCAACATGACCAGATCCAGCGGGCAGATTTCACCCACAGCTCTTGACTCGACTTGTGGCACAATACCCTGTTTTTTGAAGGCTTTGGACAGCGTCGATTTGATCATGTCCAGCGTCACAGGTTTGATGAGAAAATCATCCATTCCACGGGCGAACGCTCGCTGTTTATCATGCTCGGAAAGCTGAGAGGCGGTTAAGGCAATGATCAGAGTGTGTTTGGTCGCTCCCTCCCGTTTTCGGATTTCTTCGGTGGCGGAATAGCCATCCCGATTCGGCATCAACAGATCCATTAAAATTAAATCGTAAGGTTTTTGGGCCACCATTTTGAGAACTTCATCCCCGTCGGTCGCGAGGTCCGCTTGATAGCCAATATGTTCAAGCTGCAGCAAAATCACTCGGCCTGATATGGCATCATCTTCCGCTACAAGAATTCTTTTGGCAGGATAAACCAAAACCTCTTCTTTGGGCAGAGGAGGTTCTTGAATGGCTTCGCTCCATCGAGCCAAAGGGATGGATGCCCAAAAGGTAGATCCTACGCCCAGTTGACTACTGACGCCCAGCTCCCCTTGCATCAGGTCAATGAGATTTTTGGCAATCGAAAGACCCAGCCCCGAGCCATGCCCTAGGGTGGGATTGACTTGGGCAAACGGTACGAAAAGATTGGACAGACTGTCCTCTGAAATTCCGATCCCCGTATCGCTCACCTCGAGTTTCAATGTGAAGGAGGAGGCTGTTTGAGAGGAGACGGAAAGATGCAGGACCACTTCTCCTTTCTCTGTATATTTGAACGCATTGCTCAAAAAGTTCATCAAGATTTGGGTGAGCCGCCTCCTGTCGCCAATCGCCTTGGGCGGCACTTCAGGGTCGATGACCACTTTAAAAGAGAGATGTTTGTTTTTCGCGACGCTTTGAAAGGACGCTGCCGCTTGATCGACAAAATCTGCAATGGAAAAGGAGCTTCTCGCAAGAACCACCTTCCTCGCCTCGATCGCAGAAATGTCAAGTACGTCATCGACCACCTTGGCTAGCGGATCTACGCTCTGCCCCAACAAGGCAGTCAGATTCTTCTGCTCCGCCGATAAAGGCGTTCTTTGCAGCATTTCGAGAGTGCCCAGAATCCCGACAAGAGGCGTTCGAATCTCATGGCTCAAATGCGCTAAAAAGCGGGTGCGGGAAAGCGCCGCTTGTAATGCGAGAGCGCCGACCGATTTAAAGGCGCCTATCGCTTGCTCCCTTTCAGCAATCGCAGCCGCCAACACCAATAACATCCACGATGTCAACCCAATAAATACTTGAAAAGAGGCCAGATCCTCCACCAAATTCGAGGTGCTGTAAGCATGCCCATGGGAAATGGCTAAGATCCCCGTGCACTCCATACATAAGATGATCACACTCATCCCATACTTTTGAAAACGAAGAGCTGCCCAAATAAAGATAGGACTCGCAATATAGATATTGAAATGGAAAGGCGCAAGTATGGGATTACGATAAATGAATGTGAGCCATCCAAAAGGATTCCAGAATAAAGCGGTAAAGATCAATTCTGCGCTGATCACAAGCGCGATCCACTCCCATGCCTTTCTGTACACAGAAGGGCCGCCAGACCAGACAAGAATCACAGATCCCAGGACTAACACCCCCGCAAGACGGCTCAGATGCCAGATTTGGGCGGCTGACAGCCACTGATCGCTTGGGATCAGATGGAACCACCAAAGCGTCGAGGTCCCTATAAACGCCGCTACCAGCGTGCTGATGCCTGCAGCAAAAAGACCGTAAAAGATCACATCGGGCACTCGCTGTAAGCGCGGATTAAAAGAAACTCTTCGAAGTAAAAAAAGGGCAAGGGTGGGCTGCAAGGTATTGCCGATCGCAATGCCCAAAGCGCTATTCCAAGGCAGTGTGTGGATCAACCATTCTAAGCAAAAAGCGCTCAAGAAGAGGGCGGGCCACATCCGATAGCCCCAAAGAATCACGAAGGCGGTTGACAGGCCGGCGAGCAGTCCAAGAGGCGCGACGCTGTTGTCGATCAGTGGAATAAAAAAGAACGAGAGGATCCCAAGACCCAAATAAAGAGCAAAAAAGACCGCTCCTTTGGTCCAAAAAGATCTCAATGCAAGGGTCCACATATTTGTTCTTGTACTCTTTCCCCTCATTTTTTATAAGGCAAATATGATCCCAGAAGAATTAATGGAAGAATACCGCCGCAGCATCCCGGAGCGGCTCCAAGAGATTGAACGGGTCATCCAAGATGTGAACGCCGATCCCACCTCCCAAGAAAAACTGGCCGCCTTGCGCTTCGCCGTCCATAAACTCGCAGGCAACTCCGGCACATTCGGCTATATGGAGGCCAGTCAACTGTGTCGGGACTTGGAACAGAAAATTTTGCAAAAGGCAGCCTTAGACTTAGGTTTATTTTATCAGCAATTAAAAAAGAGTTTTCACTCTTAAGCAGATTGAATGTACATCTTCGTATTCCTCTCTTTCGCATTGAGCCTATTCGGGTTGGAAGTTCCTCATCCGTGGGTCGTCTATTATGGCGATGCGGCCCAAGCGGAGGAATTGGCCCCTTTCAATCCCATCGTGCTACAACCTCACTCTGCTTTGGTTCGGGCGTTTGGGAAAAGGAAAACCGTTCTCGGCTATTTCAATCTAGGCGAAATCGATCAGAGTGATCCGTTTTTTTCAAAGACTCAAGAAGAGGGGCTGCTGATTGAGGACAATCAAGAATGGCGCGGCAGTTGGAAGGTAGATATCCGCAATCCATTTTGGAAGCGCTATGTGCTCAAAACGGCGATCCCTGTCTTGCTGTCCCAAGGATTTACAGGGATTTTTCTCGACCAGGTCGATGTGTCGATCGATTTAGAAACTCGCAACCCCACACAGTTCAGCGGGATGAAAAAGGCCGCCATAGACCTCATCAGAGACATCCGAAAGTATTTTCCGAAAATCAAGCTGATGCTCAATCGCGGCTATGAGATTTTGCCCCAAATCGGACGATGGATCGATTATGAGCTCGCAGAAACGCTCTATACCTTCTACGATGTGAACACGCAAACCTATCAAGTGAGATCCAAAGAGGAGTACGATTGGCAGCTCCAACAGCTGCAAGCGGCTCACAAGCAATTCCCTCGGCTTGTGTTATTTTCTTTGGATTATTGGGATCCTACAGATCGAACCATGATCGACAAAATCTATGAGATTGAGCTCCAACATTTTCTCCGTCCGTATGTCGCGACCATTCACCTTGACAAAATCGTCTTGCCGCCATAGATAAACAAGTATGTGGCGATCTCTGTGGATGGACTTTTTTGCAATATTGAGCTGCGCGCAAATTTGCACCGCAGAAATGCCGTTCCCAAGGCGGGTGATTTCTTTTTGGGACGGCAAAGCCGACAAATCGGCTGATGATTGCCTCGTTCATAAAACGTTAGAGATGCCGCTGAATCACCTCGGCATTGACGTCATGTATTCCGATATTCAAGAGCCGCTGCCCCCTCTTTCTCGAGAGGATGGGGTCCTCGGAGTCATTCTCTGTTTTCGAGACGAGACCAAACGGTGCCGTCCCATTGAGCTCATCGATTGGGCGATCGAGGCGATCGAGCTGGGCAAAAAGGTGCTCATTTTTCGCAACGGGGGCTTTTTGGTCGATCAAAACGGCTTTTTCACGCCCATTGATGAGCAAAACCGTTTATTTGAAAGGCTTGGACTTGTCAACTCGGGCCGATGGGTCGATTACCCTTTTGATTACAAGGTGGTCTATAGCGACTCCGCTCTGATCCCTTTTGAAAGAAATTATTCAGACCCCTTGCCCGGTTTTTATCAGGCCCAAAATTTAGGCGCAGCAGAATCCCTCCTGAAGGTCGCCATCCCGGAGCAAAAGGATTCTGAATCCGATTTAATCCTGGTGGGGCCTCATGGCGCCTACGTCGCGAGCTTATATGAGAATAACTATGAAGACGCAGCGGCGAATACCGATCCGCGAAGCCTAGGATGGCATCTCAACCCCTTCCTCTTTTTCGAAAAGGTGTTTGAGATCGGCGCGCCCCATCCAATCCCCGATGTGACCACATTAGCGGGAAGGCGCATTTTCTACTCGAGCTGCGATGGAGACAACTGGAAAGGGGCGACGACGCTGGAGGACAATCCTGAACAAAATGTGTATTGCGCCGAAATTGTGTTGCAGCAGATCATTCGCCCCTATCCCCATCTTCCCATGTCTATGGGCATCATCGCCGCTGTGTTAGATCCTGCATGGGTAGGCGATCCAAAAAGCCAACAAATCGCTCGAGAGTATCTGGCGCTGCCTCAAGTAGAAGCCGCTTCCCACTCGTATAGCCACCCGTTTGATTGGACTTTTTTTAAAACGGGAGGGCCCGAAAAGGAGATCAAATACCTTCCTCTTTACCCGTATGGCAGTTGGCAAAACAGCTATTTAAGTTGGTTTAATGCTCGCCACAAAAACAAAGATTTTGGGGGAGAATCGCTTTCTTGGGGCTATGTCATCCCGAGAGCTTACGCCAATCAACCGTTTCATCTCGACCTCGAAATTTCTGGGGCCGCCTCTTACATCGATCAATTCGCCCCGCCTGACAATCAGGTGCATCTTTTGCTCTGGCCGGGCGATGGAAAGCCATGGGCAGAGCCTGTGGCTCTATGCCAAAAGGCTGGCCTAAAAAATCTAGGGGGAGGATTTGTCCGCTTTGATCCCGAATACCCGTCCAATCTCTTCGTCTATCCGATCGGTCGAAAACCGGGTGGATGGATCCAGCCCTACTCTTCCATGAGTGCAGAGAATTCCTACTCCGAAGGGTGGTCTTCCCGATTTTATGGATTTCAATACCTGCCCGCCACCCTGCAAAACACCGAATCGCCTCGCCGCATTAAACCGATTCAACTCTTCTATCACAGCTACTCAGGCGAGTATTTAGCCAGCCTCAATGCAGTGTTGAAAAACATCGCAGCCATCCAAAAATTGCCCCACATCCCGATCCGAGCCAGCCGCTACTCCGATGTGGCAGAAGGATTTTACTCCACGGAGATTGTCGAAATAGGCCCGGCCCAATGGAAAATAAAAAATCGCAAGGGGTTGGAAACCGTTCGTTTCGATCATGTAGAAGAGATGAAAATCGATTTTGCCCATTCAACAGGAGTGATCGGACAAACAGAACACCAAGGGTCTCTTTACGTCTATCTCGATGCGGCCGTAGATGAACCCATTTTGACTCTCGGAAATCAGGGGAGCTCTCATCCATACCTCATGGAAAGCAGCTGGGAAATTTGGAATCTTGTGCGCCATGAAGATGAGCTCGCATTCCAAACAAAAGGGTGGGGACCGCTCATCATGAAATGGAATGTGAATGGCCGTGTCCTCAGCATCGAGAGAGACGATCTTCCCAACAACCAAGAACTGGGATGGAAAGTGAAACTCGAATGAGATCCATGGTCATTGCAATTGTTTTCTTGGTTGTATGCGGACTGGCTCTCAGCTATCTGCTCATCCCCTCATCTTTCGAAGTCGCCGAAATCAACTTGAGAGCGGGCCGCTTTGCGGCGGCCAAAACATTCTTCTCGAACCAGTACCAACAGGGGATCCGCTCTCCCGGCGTTCTCGTCGCATTGAGTAAGATCGATGAAAATGATGGGGATATCGGAAGCGCGATCCAAAGAATCGAGGAATTGCTCCAAACCCACCCGAACGATCTCTTCGGCCTCAAGCAGTTAGCCGATCTCTATCGGTCAAACCAACAGTATGACCTGTTTTACCAAGTTCTGCTCAAGATCCGCTCCATCCAAGCAGACGCGGCTGTTTTACAAGATTTGACCGGTTGGTATTACGACGCAAACGAGCCTGAACCTCTGTTCTACGCTCTCATCGAGCTTGTTAAAACCGGAAAAGCAGAGGCGAGTCAACTGTTCGATTTGGCCTATTTTTATGGGCAAAGGAAGGAGTTTGAACAGGCATACGAGGTTTTAGAGGCTTTAAGAAGAGCCTTTCCTAAAACCATGACCGTCTCCGATCTGCTATTTGAAGTGTGGGTGATGGATCATATCGAGGGCAAACAGGGTGAAGCGCAAATCGATCTCATCGCCGCATACCTCAAGCAGCGCAAGAATGTGGAAGAAGGGATCTCAGCCCTTCAGTTTTTTTATGACCGCTACCCAAGCCAAACTCCTCTGCTGATTGAGAAAGTCGACCGGTTTTACCGGGACAATCCAATTTTTGAGACGAATGCCCTTTCGATTCTCTGGGATCAGTCCATTCATCAAGACGAAGTGTTTCAGGAACTGATCTCTCTGTACAAACGCTCAAAATGCCCCAACTCTGAACTGCAAAATCTTCTGTTTAGGATCTATGTAGAAAAAGGGTGTGATGCAGAGCTTTTACAACTCGACATCAAACAGATCGACGCGCGCCAAATCACCGATTTAACGATCCAGGCGATTCAGAAACAGAAGATCTGTTTGGCCCAGCAAGTGGAAAAGAAGTTAGGCGATGCGTATTTGAAACGCCACCCAGCCATTGCGATCGGCCTTGCGCTCGCCGCTCAAGAGAGGGGTGCAGTCCAAAGATTGGATCGCGCGATCGAAGAGACCTCTCTCACTCAGGCCGAAAAAATCTCTCTCTTGCAGATCGCGGCGGCTGCCAACCTCACGCCCCAAGGACTTGCGATAGGCTGTAAGCTCGTCCCCTATATCGGCTTGAATCTAGATCAGCTCTTGAGCATCGCTCACGCTTATGTGTCCATGAAGAGGGGAGATGCGCTGTACGCTCTGATCGAATGCGCCATTCCCACAAAAGGAGCCGGCCTCTTAGCTTGGCTCGATCTCTCTTTGAATCGTCCCGAGCAAGCGGCCCAATGGCTTTGGGAGCAAACAACAGTTCCAGAAATCATTTTGATCGAATTATACGATAAAGCCGAAGAACTGCACGAATACCCCTTTGCCCTCTTCGCGGCGAAAAAGAGGCGCGCTCTATATCCATCTATGGCGGCAGACGCCGATTATGGCGTGGCGCTCATCCAAGTGGGTCAAATCGAAGAGGGGCTCGCTATCCTTCAAGCATCCAAAAATCGGCGCGCCTATTTCAACGGCCTTGTCGTGGCAGCAGGGCAAGACCCCGCTTATCGAACCCGTCTGTACGATGAGATGAAGCGGCGCAAAGTCAAATCGCTGCATTGCGATGAGCTGCGCGATTTCGCCTTGGCTTACCAAGATGTGTTGTTTGATTATCCGGCAGCCGAAAAACTGCTTTGGCATTTGGCTCAACATCAATCCCCCAATAGCGACGATGTGCAAGCGTTAATCTACCTTTGGGGACCCGATCTCAAATCGCGCGAAAAAATCGATTGGCTCATCCAAAAAACAGAGCAGGCGTGCCCGTCAGATTTTTCCTTTTGGCTGCAGCATCTCCTCTATGCAGGGCAAACCGATCGGGTGATTGAAGTGTATCGCACATATGCAGGCAATAGACCCGAATGCGATCGAGCCTGCAGCGTTGTTTCCTACCCATTTGCCTACCTCGACGCCCTTTCTCAGAAAAAATGGAAGCCGGAGCTGCGGCAAGCGATCGAAGAGGCCCTTCCTCACATGCAAACGGTCTCCGACTTCGAGACCTTGTCGGCCTATGCGGGCGACATCGAATCTTCCCATTTGCAAGAGGAAATTTGGCAAAGAGCCCTCGAGCTGTATCCAGATGATCTTACTGTTTTGCAGCAATACGCAGACGCCCAATTTAATCAGCATCACTACACAAATGCAGCGTATGCTTTTGAGAGACTGTTTCGTCTCTACCCAGATGGAGAGAATCTCTATACGAGCCGGTATGCATATGGGATCACCCTCAGACATCTGCACCGATATAGCGAGGGAAATTGTATTCTGAAACAGGCGCTCGCTGAGATCGACGAGCTGTGCGAGCCCCCATTTAGCGCGAGAGTCATTCGCGCCGAAATCATTTACACTTTGAACGTGCAATCTCGCGATGCGATCGGTGAGCTGAGATGTCTCTATGAACTCTCAGGGCATGATTCCGATGCCACCGCCGATTATGTGAACATGCTCATGAACACAGGCTCTTTGAGAGAAGCGGCAGCCGTGTTGAGGGGGCGTTGTTGTGAATAAAATCTTTTCAACGACAGTCTCTCAGTTTCTCTTCATTGGCTTGGCCCTTGGCCTCTACGCTCAGCCTGTGGAGCGCTTCCAGTTTTCTGAACAGACGCGCCAGTATTTTAGCGAAGAGCTGCCCCCTTCTGCGCAAAAAAAAGGGCCTCATGGCTCCCACACGGCAAAAAAAGTCAAAATCACAACATGCCCGATGGAAGAGGGTGGATGGCAGGCCCGCTTTTCATTCCCTTATCCAGTCAAAGTGACGCACAGGATAGAAGGAAATCGGCTCTACGTCGATTTCAATCAAACGATCGATTCCCCCGATTTGACCGATATGCAAGAGAGGCTCAGCTATTTAATTTCTCAATTTTCCAACGGAGTCCACACTCTGTATCTCGCAGGCAAAAGAGATGTCTCCTATCAGGTTGCAAGCGGCGATCAGTGGGTAGAGATCACAATCATGCCCAAAGAGATCGATCCCGCTGTATCGAGCCGCTCTCTCAAAATCGCCTGCGCCAGATTGCAGGTGGAAAATCGGCATTATAAACAGGGGTTTGCTGCCCTAGATCCTCTGCAAGACACTCAGGATAAAGATGTTGCGGTCTTGCTGGCCGAATTGGAGGGGCTTGTTCCTCTTTGGCAAAGGCAGGTGCAGGTGTTAGACAGCGCGCTTGCTCAAGATCCTTTGGATGAAGATTTGTATCGTTTGCGCCAAGAGGCTTTTTCTCCCCATTCTTCCTTTCTCGCTTATGAATGGCAGTGGCAAGACACGCTCACGTTGGCCATCATTCGGGTGAATCGAGTGCAAGAAGAGGCCATCATTCAGCGAACGTATGACCACACTCTCTATCTTGGGGCTGACTATCAATTGTGGAGCGGGCATGTCAATTCGCTCTCCAATACGCAGGGAGCCGACGTCCCTTTCACGGGAGCGCGCAATCAGGGCTCTGTATCGTTGCGCAATGAATGGGAGAATGGCAATTTCTGCAAGGGCACTTTCTATCTGCAAGAGCAAAATGTGTATGGAGG
This sequence comes from Verrucomicrobiota bacterium, assembly GCA_018968815.1. Classification (GTDB taxonomy): domain Bacteria; phylum Chlamydiota; class Chlamydiia; order Chlamydiales; family SM23-39; genus REEB52. Next base: position 114,683 of record JAGWZL010000001.1, read on the forward strand.
AGGTATTGCGGCCGGTTGTTTGGTTCCGCCTCTCCAAGGGCAATTCTGGATCTCAGCCGATTATCACCGCCCTTGTTGGGAGATTTTTGAGGCGTTTGCCTATCATGGGCGAGAGGACAAGGTGGAATTTCAACTCACTTCCGTTTACAACCGTTATGTCAATTGGGAGATCGGCGGCGGCGGAAGGCGCGTGGGGATTACGCACACGCCCACAGGTTATGCCTCCATCTTGGCCCATGCAGAAGTGGACATCAATCTGATCATCACCAATCCGATCCTTGCCTTTCACTATTCCTATGAGGCCGAATATGTCGAATATTTAAAGACCAAGATCGGCGTGGAGGGGCCTTACAATCCGGTTCCTCTCACAAGTTTTGAATTCCACACTGTGTCGGCTTATCTTTATTTTACTTGTAGAGAAAACTTGTTTATCACTATTTATGGTGGAGAAACCTTCAATCGCCTTGGGATTAAGAGTCCCAATGCGGGCATTGAAGTAAAGTATGTAAAACCTTGCCGTTTTGAGATGCAGATGGGAGCTTATCAATTTCCCAGTCAAGTGGCTCCAGGCACCGCTGAACGTTTTGTTTTGGCAAGGGTGACGGCGAGGTTTTGATGAGGCTCCGGTTACGTCTTTACGCTTGTTTAGAAATCGGAATCTTTTTTCTTGTTCTATTTGGGATTGCTTATTGTTTTGACCTTCCTTACAACTACTATGATTTTACGCTGCACCCTTTTTGGATCATTGTGATCCTGATGGCTGCGCAGTACGGGACGAATGAGGGGCTTTTAGCTGCCGCTGTGAGCGCTGTGATTTTGCTCGCTGGCAAACACCCTCCTCACAATTATTTGCTCGATTCTTTTGATTATTTGTTTGCCTTGATTAAGCTGCCCCTTCTTTGGTTTGTCACAGCGGTTGTCTTGGGTGAACTGCGTTTCAAACATATCCGCGAATATCAGACGGTCAAAGCGGTGGCCGCCGCCGCAGAGCGGAGGGAGCAAGAGATCGCCGAAAGCTATCAATCCCTCAAAACGGTGAAGGAGCGGCTTGAATTGAGAGTGGCGGGAGAGATGGAAACGGCTCTTACAGCGCTCCATGCATTGCAAAAGCTCGAAGGACCAAATCGAGAGGTGATCTTACAAGAGAGCGCAAACCTCATTCGCGCTTTAGCGGCTCCTGAAAAGTTTTCTTTGTATGTACTGCAAGAGAACAAACTGATTAAAGCCTTGAGTGTGGGCTGGACGGCTGACGATCACTATTTGGAGACGTTTACTGCCGACACTCCCATTTACCAAGAGATCGTGGACAGAAAAAACCTGCTTTCCGTATTCACAGTGGAACACTCTCTTCTGGGAACAGAAGGGCTCGCTGCTGCGCCGCTCATCCATGATGGAAAAGTATTCGGCATGCTGAAAGTGGAGGCGATCCCTTTCCTTCGCTTGAAAATGGCAAATATCGACATGCTTCGCTCTCTGGGAGAGTGGATTGGCAAGGCGCTGGCGCACCTATGAAACATCCATTTGGTTTGACAAATCTGTTTCTCGTCTCCTTGGGTCTTTTTCTTGTTGAGTATCCCCTTTTTTATGCCTATTGCAAGGAATGGATCAATACTTTTTCCGCCTATTTGCTCCAAGGCATTGCTTTGTTGATTCCTTTGAGCATGACGTTCGTGGCCTATGTCAGAAAACAAGATATCCGTTACCCTTTTCTCTTATTTCTCTCCATGCTCGCAGGAGGCCCCTTCGGCCCTCTTTTTTTTCTCCTTTTTGCAGCCGCGTATCTCATTTGTTCTCATTTTTCCACGCCGATCCATGTGTGGTTTGAAGAGCTCTTTCCTATGAAACCATCGACCGACTTCGAAAAAATCTTAGAGAGGGTGAGGTCGCACTGGGATGACTATAACGAGCCAGGAGAAGTCTCCTCTTTTTTCGATCTTTTGGAATTTGGGTCGACAGAACAAAAGCTTGTGGTTCTCGATGCCATCGCCCGCGATTTTAAGGCTGAATACGCTCTCATTTTACAGCGCGCTTTGAATGACCCTGCTAATGAAGTGCGGATTCAAGCGGGCGCTGTCTTGCAAAATATCGAATTGAAATTCGACCAACAGTTAGCGCTCCTTTTGGAAGCTCCTGCAGAGCCTTCCAGAAATTTAAAGCTCGCCGAACTCTATGATTCCTTTGCGCTTCTCGTCCTCTCGGACAAGCAGCGGATCCGCGACACACAAGAGTCTGCTCTCTATTACTATCAAGAATATCTCAAAACCGATCCGGGTCATCCTATGGCCCAATTAGCGGTGGGCCGTATCCTCTATCATCTGGGCGATATGCCGAGGTTCATTGCTTGGATCGACCAATATCGAGGTCAATTCAAAACGTTTCCTGGCATCTTTCAGGCGTGGCACTTGGAGGCGCTCCATAAACTCCACCGGTATGAAGAGCTCACCCGTTGGATCAAGGAGTATGAATGAAAAAAGCCGATATTTGCATCATCACGGAAGGTTCCTACCCTTACTACCCTGGAGGCGTGACCCGGTGGGTCTCTGAATTGATCCGAGAACGGAAAGAGTGCACCTTTCATATCCTTTCCTTGCTTCCGCCGCATCCCGAGCTCTCTGTGTTGCCCCCTTTTCCTCCCAATGTTATCGGACACACCTCCTTCATTGTGCAAGCCTTGCCTGCGGGAGCTCCAGCCTCTCAAACCCCTCCTTTGTTTTGGCAGCAGGCAGGGGAACTCTTGAAGCAGCTCATCAGCGGATCACCCCCCCTTGGGTTAGAGCCTTTTCTCGATCTTTTTGAAAAGTGCCGCCCTATTTTAGGGAAGCGGATCCTTTGTGAATCGAGAGAAGCTTGGGATTTTTTTCTCCGTTTCTATCATGAGATGATTCCGCACGGCCCTTTTAAAGCCTATTTCGCCACTCTTTTCACTTTAAGCCGCAGTCTTTTTTCGATGACTTTGCCTAAGCTGCCTGAGGCGACCCTTTATCACGCTGTTTGCACCGGTTACGCAGGCTATCTCCTCGTCCGCGCCAAGCATGAAAAAAAGGCCCACTGTATTTTGACAGAGCATGGCGTCTATACAAATGAGAGGCGTATCGAGATCTCTATGGCTGATTGGATTGCCGATCTGCACTCTCTGGATCTGAGCCTTGAAAAGAGCACAACGACTCTGAAGCAATTCTGGTACAAGTTCTTCTATTCTATGGCCGCTCTTTGTTATCAAAGCTGCGATGCGATCCTGTCCACCTTTGAGGGAACGCAGCAGATTCAAAAAAACATAGGGGCTGACCCGAAAAAATTAAAAACGGTCGTCCATGGCATTAATCCAGAGCAATACATTCCCTTGACCAAGCTGCGCACAGCTCACCCTTTTACGGTGGCGTTTATCGGCCGCATGGTGCGCATTAAAGATGTGATGACCTACATTCGGGCGTGCCATATCGTCTCGGAAAAAAGGCCCGATGTCCGGTTCTTGGCTCTGGGCCCGACTACAGAAGACCCCGACTACTTCAAGGAGTGCCTCCAATTGATCTCCATGCTCGGTATGAAAGAGGTTTTGCAATTTCCTGGAGAGGTAGATCCCCGCGCCTATTTTCCTCAAATCGATCTTGTCGTCTTAACCAGCATCAGCGAAGTGCAGTCTCTTGTCCAATTAGAGGCGGGATCGATGGGGATTCCAGCGGTGGCAACGAATGTGGGGGCCGCCAAGGAGATCATTGACGGCAAAGAAGGGGAAAGCCCCTCCTTGGGGCCGGGAGGCATTGTCACTCCCCTTGTGTCGCCAGAGGCCACAGCCAATGCGATTTTGAAGTTTGTGGACGATCGCCCTTTTTATCAAACATGCAGCGCAGCGATTGCGCAACGCATCGGCGCCTACTATAAACTGGAAGAGGAGCAAAACTTCTACCGCGAGCTCTACCAAAGCTATTTGAAAGGAGAAAAATAAGATGTCTGGCATCGGGAGCTTACTGCGTAAATTAGCGGGTCAAGACAATTTCACAGGGATCGTTCGGGCCTTTATTCACTCTGCGATTGCAGCTGTGGGTCCTTGGATTCTGATCGTTGTCACTTTAGCGATGGTTTATATCTATACGAATCTCTCGGTCGGCTATGTGAAAATCACCAATTTTGAAGCGGTCGTCATTTACAACTTCTTTTTCTCCTTCATTTTGTCAGGCTCTTTATATCTGACGACCGCGCGCTACGTATCGGATTGCCTTTATCGCAGAGATCCTTATCCCATTCCGGGCATTCTCCTGTCGAGTCTTTTGCTTCTCCTCATTCCCACAGTTCTCATTGGGACCTTTTTCTATACTCTGTTTACCAACATGGATCGGACGACAACGATCTTTAGCATTGTGAATTTTGTGCTGCTGGCCGAAGTGTGGCTCGCGATGCTTTACTTGGGATGTATCCGCAATTTCCGCGCGATCACGATTTCATGGATCGGCGGGATGATTCTGACGATTTTCCTGACCATCGCGTTGGGTCGATCCTACGGAGTGGCCGGCATGCTCGCCGGCTTGGATGCGGGCCTCATTCTTCTGCTCGCTCTTTTACAAGGAAATATCTTTGCCGAGTACCCGTACCCCTTTCGATTGCCCAAAGAGTATGGCTTTTATTTTTCCTATTACAAAGGGCTCTTCTGGAGCGGCCTTTTCCTCAATGCAGGCATGTGGATCGACAAAGTCATCATGTGGAGCGCGCATGAGGCGATCCGCCATGAAAACCATCTGATTACCTACCCCTCTTATGATGGAGCCATGTTCATCGCTTATCTCAGCGTCATTCCAGCTGCCGCCTATTTCATCTATAGTCTTGAGACCAATTTCTATCAGTCTTATATTCAGTACATTGAGAATGTCGAAAGGAATGCTCCTCTGGAGGTATTGGAATCTACGGCTCTGGAGATGGCGGCCAACATCAAGCAAAATGGGAGGACGATGGTGGTGATGCAGGGCTGCTTTGCGCTCATTCTGATTGCGGCAGCGCCCCAGATTTTTGAGTGGGCGGGATTTAATTTTACGGAACTGGCCATTTTTCGTTTTGGGGTTTTGGGTTCTTTCTTTGCGATTCTCAATTTATTCCTGGTGATTCTGTTTTCTTATTTTGATAATCAGGCGCGCATGGTTGTGATTACAGCTACGATGCTAGCGACAAACGTGGGCCTGACGCTGCTGACGAAATTTTGGGGATTTCCGTATTATGGTCTCGGTTTTTGTCTTTCGATGATCATCACGTTTGCATTGGGGGCTTTATTGCTCGTCCGTTTTTTAAGCCGTTTTACCTATCACATTTTTATCTCGAACGTGGTGAAAAGGCGCTATGCTATTTCAGCCCCAGCAAATGCAGCGCTTTCTGGAGCAGCAGAAACACGCTAAACGGTTTGGCTACGTAGTCGACGGCGCCCAGATTGAGTCCAGTCAAGACATTTTGTTCATCGGCCAAGACGGATAGGATGAGGACGGGCACCTGCTTGGGAAACATTTGGGTGAATTTTTTCAAAATGTCTATCCCATCCATGTCGGGGAGGATGCGATCGAGAATCACAAGAGCGACATCGTTTAAGTTTTTTTCTACCGATAAAAAATCAAGAGCCGGTTTTCCTAAGACAAAGGTTTTGACTTCGAAACCGATATTGTGGAATTCGTAAGTCAGAAGTTTGAGTAGGGTTTCATCATCGTCTACGATGACAATTTGTTTTCTCTGAGTGGCCATCGGGGATCTTTCCTTCGAAGAAAAGTAAACAAATATTTTAATCCTATGTTACAGTTTTAAAGGTTATTGCGCACAAAGTCAAGGAGGCGCTATGCCCCATCTGGTCCAACGAGTAGAATTTCGAAAGGAAATGGTGATCGTTCATGTTCTTTTCAAACGCTCGTTTTGGCATTTTGGGAGGATTCTTTTCTATTTAATCGTCGAAGGGAAAGCGAGACCTGTTTCGAGACGAGTGTATGGGGCGGCATTGCCCAAAGAGAGCGCTCCGTTTTTCTTAACCTGTCATGAGACGAGAGAGAGGACGAAAGCCGAGTTTATAGGGAATCGATCGGGGGGCGAGGTGCAAATCCCTCTCTCAGCGATCGGTTCTTTTGAGAGGCTTTACGCTCAAATCGGGGAGCCTTCTGGAGAGACTGTGGAGTCTGCTTGGATTGAGAAATCGCCTTCACCCGCTACGGGTGGGCACATTGTCGCTGTGATTCCTTGTTACGATGTGGCCTCTTACTGCGAACCGGTGATTTTGGGAGCGTTGCAGGAGGCGTCTTATGTTGTGGCGATCGATGATGGGTCGACCGATCAGACGGCTAGCCTGTTAGACCAAATCGCTCGCGATCATCCTACGCTGCACGTCATCCATTTTGCTCAAAACCAAGGAAAGGGTTCGGCGCTTCTTGCGGGGTTTAAGTATGCTTTAGAGCATTGGTCTTTTGATGTGTTGGTGACGTTGGATGGGGATGGGCAGCATCGGCCGACAGACATTCCGGCTGTCGCTAAAGAGATTTTCACTGGGAAGGAGTTTGCGATTGGCGAAAGAACGTTTGCTTTGATGCCGTGGGTGCGCCGATTTAGCAATTTCTGGATCGCTTTTTTTTTACGGTTTTTTTATCCCAATGCGCCTATTGATACGCAGTCGGGATTTCGGGCCTTTCATCGAGAGCTTGTCGAGGCGATCACACATCAATTTACAAGTGGGCGCTACGAAGTGGAATTTCAGATTCTCCTCTATGCGCTGAGCCAACACCGCAAATTTGCCAAGACGACGATTTCGACGATCTATTTAAACCGGAATGTGTCTTCGCACTTTTCGGCGTGGAGGGATACCGTTCGCATTTTTCGAGTCTTTTTTCAACATATTGGAGAAATATGCAAAACATCCTCCTCTTAGAGCTCAATGAATTCAATGTCGATTTGCTCAAAACGGCAGCCAAAGAGTATCCCAACATTCGCAAGCTCGTTTCTCTTCATGAAGTGCAGACGCATACGGACGATACGTATGAAAGCGATTTTTTAGAGCCTTGGGTGCAGTGGGTTTCCGTGCATACGGGGAGGCCTTCTGCGGAGCATCAGATCAAGCATTTGGGAGATGTTCCCGATCTAGGCACCGAGCAGCTTTGGGAGGCTCTTTCCAAGCAAGGGATTACAAGTGGTGTTTGGGGGGCGATGAATGCGAGTCGGGCAGGCGCTGAGAAGTGTCTTTTTTTTATTCCCGACCCTTGGACTGCCTCAGAGAGGGCTTATCCGGAAGAGCTCAATGATTTACTGGAGCCGCTTCGCTTTGCCTCCAAAAGTTATGCCAAGCCTAAAATGGCTCAGATTGGCAAGATTTTCAAACTCTTCTCTTCCTATAAACTGCTGGGGAAAGTGATTCGAGAGGCGCCGAGACTTTGCAAAAACATCTTCCGTTTTCGCGCCGCCCATTGCGTATTTATTTCCTTTTTAGATCTCCTTTCAACGGAGCTTTTTTTAGCCTATAAGAAGAGGTACAACCCTCGATTGTCGGTACTTTTTTTAAATAGTCTTGCCCATTTGCAACACCATCATTGGCATGCTGGAAGCTCCAAATTGCAAGAGGGGCTCTCCTATATGGACCAGATTTTGGGGCGGCTCTTTGATTCTTTGGCAGAGGGCGATCTGTTTTTTGTGGCGAACGCTTTATCGCAAAAAAACACTCATGAGGAGCATCCTTGGATTCTCTATCGCCAAAAAGATCCGCAATCCTTTCCTCAAGCGGTGGGTATGGCGTGCAAGAGAGTGGAGCCGCACATGACTCATGATGCGCATCTGTATTTTGACAATGCGGAGCAGTGTCAGACAGCGAAGGAGGCGCTGGAGGGGGCGACTCTTTTGGGCCGCAGGCTCTTTTTCGTGGAGACGTATGCCGATCCGTGCAAATTATTTTATCGCATCTGTTTTACGGATCCTGTCTCTCAAGACGTCTCGTTTACATTTGCTGGCAAATCGGTGCGGTTTTTTGATCTTTTTCAGGCGATTGTGCAGCGCACAGGCAAACATATTCCTTACGGCACAGTGTTTACCAATGCGTCCAATCTTCCTCCATCGATGAAAAACCACGAGTTGTTCCACTATATTGCGCGCGAGCTTAGAGTTGTTTTTTCATGACAGCGATTGTTTGTTTGAGCGTCTCTTCCAGGGGAATTTTGGGTTTAAAACCGGTGAGTTTCTCTAGTTTTTCTAGATTGGGTTTGCTTCGCATGACTTCTTTGTATTCATATCCGTAGGCTTTTTGATAAGGCACAAAGGAGATTTCGGAGCGGCTGTTGCAGAGTTTTTTGATCCATGTGGCAAGCTCGATGATGGAGATTTCTTCCTCGCTGCCAATATTGACAATTTGACCATTGGCTTGATCTGACTCGAGGAGTAAGTGGAGCGCTTGGACTACGTCATCCACGTGGCAAAAGGTCCGTTTTTGTTGCCCATTGCCATAGACTGTCAGGGGTTCTTCTTTCAAAGCTTGTTCAACGAGTCTTGGGATGATCATTCCCTTTGGGCTCCGCTGATTGGGGCCGGCGACATTGAAAATGCGGGGAATGGCGCAGAAAAGGCTTTTTTCTTCGATGTAGGCATGGGCAGTCAATTCATTGATTATTTTGCTCATCCGATAACTTTGCTGTCTCCAGTGTCCGGGGGGGATCTGCAAGGTTGCATCTTCACGAGACGCTGGTTCGCCGGAATAGACTCCAGAGGACGAGGCGATTGTCAAGCGGGCCCGGCTTTTTGTCTCCGCCATCAGTTCCAAGATGCATTCGCAGCTCTGGATGTTTTGCGAGAGAGTCGCGATGGGATTTTTCAAGATCACATGGTAACCCAAAATGCTTGCCATATGGTAGATCCTGTCGGCCCATCTCACGGCTTCTGTCAATTCAGGAGATTTGTGGAGCTCTTGCATGAAAAACTGAAAATGCGCGTGACCCAAATCGGGTAGCGTCTCTTTTTTGCCTGCGAAACAGCTATCGAATGCGCGGACTTGATCCCCTCTTTTCAGATGAAAATCGACGAGATGAGAGCCGATAAAACCTGCGCCGCCGGTGACTACGATATGCATTTTTCTATATGTAGCGCGAGACCACTTCTTGAGCAAGAAAAAATAGCTGTCCATAGGATGCTTGGGCTTAACCCCCCCCATTCCGCTCTAGGTTATTTGTAAGTCGTTGATTATTATTGAGAAGAGACAAAAACCAAGGGTTTGTCATATTATTGTTTCAATGCTGCCGTTATAGTTTCTGACGCATAAAATATCTGTTGACGGAATTTTTACAATGATTTAAAATTATTGCAATAATTTAAATCGTTTTGCATATGATTCATCTCGCTAATGTCACTCAGTCCTCCCATGCATCAGGGGTAACATCTCAGAACGTTGATGCATTGTCGAAGATCAATTGGGTGCCGTTGGGGTTTATTATAGGGTATCTGCCGCCAGGTGAGGGAGTGAGGCTCAGCAAACTGAGCCGGTCTTTCCTGAAGAAGTTTGAAGAGTATATGATGATATCACGCCATGGGTATGAAGCGCTCACGCTACCCCGAGAATTGATGTCATCCTCAGGATTGACAGCCACAGCAGTGACAGACTTAAAAGAACGGATCTTCAAGCAAAGAAGAATTCAATGGATAAGAGCGTACGTGGAAGAAATGTTACCGCGCCGTTACATCTTAAATGGTGGGGATACGGATGCGGTGGAGTGTCTCGCCTTTTCTCCAGATGGAGCGTGTTTTGCGACGGGATCTGTTGATGGGACAATCAAAATGTGGGATGTAGACACGCGCCGCTGCCTTGCTACTTTACGTAAGCATACGGATGTGGTGCAGCATATCGTCTTTTCTTCAGATGGAAAGCGTTTTACGACGACATCTATTGACGGGACAGTCAAATCATGGGATGTAGGCACGCGCCGCTGCCTTGCTGATTTAAATCAGGATCAGAGGAAGATGGACATCGCCTTTTCTCTAGATGGAACGCGTTTTGCGACGGTATCTGAGGAAGGCATAGTTACAATACAGGATGTAGCCACAGGCGGCACCATGACTACTGTAGGTGGGATTAAGCATCACGTGGCGCGCGTCGCCTTTTCTCCAGATGGAAAGCTTCTTGCGACGGCATCTTGGGGCAACACAGCCCAAATATGGGATGTAGCCACGGGCGTCCGCCTTGCTACTTTAAGTGGGCATACGGCTACGGTGACGTATCTCGCCTTTTCTCAAGATGGAAAGCTTCTTGCGACGGGATCTGCTGACAAGACGGCCAAAATATGGGATATAGCAAAGGAAGCCTCCCTTGTTGCCACTTTATGTGGGCATACGTATTGGGTGGTGTATCTCGCCTTTTCTCCAGATGGAAAGTATCTTGCGACGGTATCTTGGGACCACACAATCAAACTATGGGATGTAGACAAACGCTGCTGCCTTGATACTTTACTTGAGCGTACGCATGGCGTAACGCCGCATCATGTCGCTTTTTCTCCAGATGGAACGCTTCTTGCGACGCCATTTTCTGGCGGCACAGTCAAACTATGGAATGTCGCGGATCTCTCCCGTGTTACTATTTTACGTGGGCCTGATGGTGGGGATCAGGCGCGGAGGTTCGTCTTTGCTCCGGATGGAACGTTTCTTACGACGATATATTCGAAAGGCATAGTCGCAATATGGTCATTGGAGTTGCCCAAATCTTCGATAAAGAGAATCGAGCAATTAGTCCGAAAATCGCTTGAAGAACCTTCACCCGCATCTTTGACATAGAGCGTCCGGCGCTTGAACCTATCCTTTGTAGAAACCCTCTAACCCCTCGTTCCCGCCCTAGGTTATTTGTAAGTCATTGATTGTGATTGAGAAGAGACAAAACCAAGGGTTTATATCATATTGTTATTTTGATTAACATCTGTTGACAGATTTTTTAAAATGATGTAAAATTATTGCAATAATTTAAATCGTTTTGCATATGATTGGAATCAATAACACATCCTCAATATCATATAATACAATTGGTGGATTGCCGGAAGGCCTTTGGCTCCTTGTTGCGGAGTATCTGCCAAATGAGGGAGCGAGGCTCAAAGTGAACAGCCGCCTCACCGAGGTCATTGAACGCAACATAATGGCATGCAAAACGTCTCCATCATTGAACATAGAGCAAAGAGTGCGTGCATGTATGCAAGAGCACATGATCCTGTTGAACTGGTTGCGGCCCTGTCGCCACTTACATGAGCATCGGTATCCTGTGCAGTATGTCGCCTTTTCTCCAGATGGAACGAGTCTTGAGACGGCATCTAAGGACGGCACATTCATCAGATATGATGTAAACACGGGCTGCCGGCTTGCTGCTGTACCTGGGAATACGGCTCAGAGGTGGCGTATCGCCTTTTCTTCAGATGGAAAGCTTCGTGCGACGGTATCTCGGGACCACACAGTCGAACTATGGGATGTAGCCGAGGGCGGTCTCCGTGCTACTTTAAGTGGGCATACGAATGTGGTGGAGTATCTCGCCTTTTCTCCAGATGGAACGTGTCTTGCGACGGCATCTGCTGACAAGACAGTCAAACTATGGGATGTAGCTACGGGCGGTCTCCGTGCTACTTTAGGTGAAGATAGGGGTGTGGTGCCGTATCTCGCCTTTTCTCCAGATGGAACGCGTCTTGCGACGGCATCTGAGGACGGCATAGCCATGCTATGGGATGTAGCCACGGGCGCCCCTCTTGCTACTTTACGTGGGCATGTGTATCAGGTGGAGTATCTCGCCTTTTCTCCAGATGGAGCGCGTCTTGCGACGGCATCTCAGGACTGCACAGTCAAACTATGGGATGTAGCCACGGGCGGCCTCCATGCTACTTTAAATGGGCGTAGGAATGGGTATTTCGCCTGCGGGGTGGGGTATCTCGCCTTTTCTCCAGATGGAACGCGTCTTGCGACGGCATCTCGGGACGGCATAGTCAGACTATGGGATGTAGCCACGGGCGCCCCTCTTGCTATTTTACATGGGCATGCGTCTGAGGTGGTGAATCTCGCCTTTTCTCCAGATGGAACGCGTCTTGCGACGGCATCTCGGGACGGCATAGTCAGACTATGGGATGTAGCCGAGGGCGGCCGGTTCCTTGTTGCGTTACCTGATGAGCATCCGAATGTGATGAATCCGATGAGATGTCTCACTTTTTCTCCAGATGGAACGCATCTTGTTGTGACGACATCTTTGAGCGGCGTAGTCAAACTATGGGCATTGGCGCAGTTGCCCGCTTCTTTGACAGATAGAATCCGGACATTGGTCACAAAAGCGGCCGAATCACGCTTAAAACTGACGAGCCCTTCCTGTGTAGAAACCCTCTAACCGCTCGTTCCCGCTCTAGGTTATTTGTAAGTCATTGATTGTTATTGAGAAGAGATAAAAAAACCAAGGGTTTTTATGTCATATTATTATTTCGGTGCTGTCGTTATAGTTTCTTGTATATAAAACATCTGTTGACAGGTATCTTCAAATAATTTAAAATTATTGCAATAATTTAAAGCATTTTGCATATGGCTGTTGTTACTAATGTCACTAAGACCTCCCCCTCATCAGGTGTAGCATCTCAGAACGTTGATACATTGTCGAAGATCAGTTGGAGGGAGTGGGGGGTATTCTCGAGTATCTGCCCCCAAGTGTTGGAGCTAAGCTCAGAATACTGAGCCGGTCTTTCCGGGAGAAGTTTGAAGGGCACATGATGATACAACTCTTCTCTGGGGAGGCAGTATGCACGCTACCCCGAGAATTGACGTTACCCTCACAATTGACGCCCTCACAATGGACAGCCTTAAAAGAACGGATCTTCAATCAAAGAATATGTCGATGGACAAGAGAGTACGCGAACAAGTTGCAAATGTCACCGCCCTGTTACATCTTAAATGGGCATGCGAGTGCGGTGGAGCATCTCGCCTTTTCTCCAGATGGGACGCGTTTTGCAACGGGATCTACTGACGAGACAACCAAAGTATGGGATGTAGACACGGGCGACTGCCTTGCTACTTTACTTGGGCATATGAATGGGGTGTACCATATCGTCTTTTCTTCAGATGGAAAGCGTCTAACGACGGCATCTGATGACAAGACATTCAAATTATGGGATATAGACACGGGCCTCTGCCTTTTTAGTTTAAATCAGGATCGGGAGGAGGTCCATACCGCCTTTTCTCCAGACGGAACGCGTCTTGCGACGGCATCTGGGGACGGCAGAGTCACAATATGGGATATAACCACAGGCGGCCTCGTTGCTATTTTAGGTGCGCGTACGCATCACGTGGCCTTTTCTCCAGACGGAACGCGTCTTGCGACGGCATCTTGGAACCACGCAGTCAAAATATGGGATGTAGCTACGGGCCGTTGCCTTGCTACTTTACTTGGGCATACGGTTCTGGTGGCGTATCTCGCCTTTTCTCCAGATGGAAAGCGTCTTGCGTCGGGATCTTCTAACGGCACAGTCAAACTATGGAATGTAGACACGGGCCGCTGCCTTGCCACTTTACTTGAGCATACGAATTGGGTGGTGTATCTCGTTTTTTCTCCAGATGGAACGCGTCTTGCGACGGTATCTTGGGACAAGACAGTCAAAATATGGGATGTAGATGCGGGCCGCTGCCTTGCTACTTTACTTGATCATCCGCATGACATGTATCTGGAGCATATCGCCTTTTCTCCAGATGGAACGCTTCTTGCGACGCCATTTTCTGACGGCACAGTCAAACTATGGAATGTCGAGGATCCCTGCCGTGTTACTACTTTACGTTGGCCTAATGGTAGGGCTCGGGCGCGGAGGGTCGCCTTTTCTCCAGATGGAACGCGTCTTGCGACGGCATCTTATGATGACACAGTCAAAATATGGAATGTAGCCGATGTAGCCACGGGCGCCCCCCTTGCTACTTTAGATCGGGCTACGCGGGCTACGAGGACGCCGCCGTATTTCGCCTTTTCTCCAGATGGAAAGCTTCTTGCGATGGCATCTTCTGACTGCATAGTCAAACTATGCGATGCGGCCACGGGCGCCCCCCTTGTTACTTTATATGGGCATAGGGGCCCGGTGGTGTCTCTCGCCTTTTCTCCAGATGGAACGCTTTTTGCGACGGCATCTCGGGACGGCACAGTCAAACTATGGGATGTAGTCACGGGCGCCCTCCTTGCTACTTTAGATGGGGATCCGGAGGCGCCGTATCTCGCCTTTTCTCCAGATGGAACGCTTCTTGCGACGGCATTTGGGGACAAGACAGTCAAACTATGGGATGTATCCACGGGAGACCATTCCCTTGTTACTTTACGTGGGGCTACGAATCGGATGTGTAGCCCTGTTACTTTACCTAGGCATCCGGGTGGGGTGAGGTTTTGCGCCTTTTCTCCAGATGGCGCGCGTCTTGCGACGACAGCTCGGGCTGGCGGCACAGTCAACATATGGTTATTGGAGGAGTTGTTCAAATTGCCCGACTCTTTGACAGAGAGAATCGAGACCTTAGTCGCACAATCGCTTGGAACTTCACTCGAATAGGTCCAGGAGACTGAACCTTACTTTGTAGCTACCCTTTAACCCCTCGTTCCGCTCTAGGTTATTTGTAAGTCATCGATTGTTATTGAGAAGCGACAAAACGAAGAGGATATATCATATTGTTGTTTCGATGCTACCGTTATCGTTTCTGGTATATAAAATATCTGTTGACAGATATTTTAAAATGATTTAAAATTACTGCAATAATTTAAAGAGTTTTGTACATGACTGGCATTCAGGCCTCCTCATCATCAGATGTATCATATAAGACAATTGATACATGGTCGGCGGACATTGTGTGGATTGTTACGAACTATTTGCCATATGGCGGAGCGAGGCTTAAATTGAACCGGCGCCTCACGCGGATGATTGAATGCAACGTAATGAGATACAATACGTCTCCATTATTGGACAAAGAGCAAAGAGTGCGTGCATGCATACAAAAGCACGAGATGCTGTTGAATCGTTTCCGGCCCTGTCTCACCTTACATGGGCATGAGTGTCCCGTGCAGCATGTTGCCTTTTCTCCAGATGGAAAGAGTCTTGAGACGGCATCTGAGGACGGCGCATTCATAAGATGGGATGTAAACACGGGCTTCTACTTGGCTAATGTACGTGGGCATTCGGCTCCAATGGAATATCTCGCCTTTTCTCCAGATGGAAAGCTTTTTGCGACCATATTTAAGGACAAGACAGTCAAACTATGGGATGTAGCCACGGGCGGTCTTCGTGCTACTTTAGGTGGGCATACGGATCCGGTGAGGTATCACGTCGCCTTTTCTCCAGATGGAACGCGTCTTGCGACGACATCTTGGGACAAGACAATTAAACTATGGGATGTAGCCACGGGCGCCCCTCTTGTTACTTTAGGGGATTCGGATCCGGTGGAGTATCTCGCCTTTTCTCCAGATGGAACGTGTCTTGCGACGGCATCTTGGGATAAGACAGTTAAACTATGGGATGTAGCCACGGGCGGCCTTCGTTTTACTTTAGGTGAGCATACGGGTGTGGTGAAGTATCTCGCCTTTTCTCCAGATGGAACGTGTCTTGCGACGGCATCTGAGGACGGTATAGTCGCGCTATGGGATGTAGTCACGGGCGCCCCTCGTGCTACTTTAGGTGAGCATACGGGTGCGGTGAAGTATCTCGCCTTTTCTCCAGATGGAATGTGTCTTGCGACGGCATCTCGGGACAAGACAGTCAAACTATGGGATGTAGCCACGGGCGCCCCTCTTGCTACTTTACGTGGGCATACGGGTCCGGTGGAGTATCTCGCCTTTTCTCCAGATGGAACGTGTCTTGCGACGGCATCTCGGGACAAGACAATTAAACTATGGGGGGTAGCCAAGGGCGGCCGCTTCCTTGTTACTTTAGCTGATCAGCATCCGGATGTGGTGGGGTATCTCGCCTTTTCTCCAGATGGAACGCGTCTTGTTGCGATGACATCTTTGGGCCATGCAGTCAAAATATGGTCAGTGGCAAAGTTGCCCGACTCTTTGACAGGTAGAATCCGGGAATTGGTCCAAGAAGCGGCCCAATCATCCCTAAAAAGGACGAACCCTTCCTTTGTAGAAACCCTATGACCCCTCGTTCTGCGCTAGATTGTTGGTAAGTCGTTAATTGTTTGTTATTTCGGTTATACCATTATAGTTTCTTGTATATAAGACATCTGTTGACAAATTGTTTAAAATAACTTAAAATTATTGAGATAATTTAAAGGATATTGAATATGTCTGCTGTCGCTCATGTCACTGAGCTCCCCCCTCATCACGCCCCTCCCTCATCAGGGGTAGCATCTCGGGAGGCTAGCGCATTATCGAAGATGTGTTGGGGGCCGTGGGGGGGTGTTATAGAGTATCTGTCGCCATTTGAGGGAGCAGAGACCAGAAGACTGAGCTGGTCTTTCCTGGAGCGGTTTGAATGGCACATGATCACAGAACGCTATGGGCCTCAGACTTCATTATTGAGGCCACCCCCAGAACTGACATCCTCAGCATTGACACCCTCAGAACGGACAGCCTTAAAAGAACGGATCGTCAATCAAAGAATGCGTCAATGGAGCATAGCGTACTGTAGCAAATTGCAAGTGTCACCGCCCCCCTGTTACATCTTAAATGATAAGCATACGAATGTGGTGGAGCATCTCGCCTTTTCTCCAGATGGAAAGCTTCTTGCGACGGCATCTCAGAACGGCATAGACACACTATGGAATCTAATCACGGGCCGCTGCCTTGCTACTGTAAATAAGAGAGGGTTTGTGGTGGCGGCGGGGTATTTCGCTTTTTCTCCAGATGGGAAACTTCTCGCGACGACATCTTTGTTCCACAGGACAGTCCAATTATGGAATGTAGCCACGGAGGGCGACTCCTTTGTTACTTTACGTGGGCATCTTGGGCCTGCGGCGGAGGTGGGTGATCTCGCCTTTTCTCCAGATGGAAAGCTTCTTGCGGTGGCATCTCTGGACGGCACAGTCAAACTATGGGATGTAGTCACGGGGGGCGACCCCTTTGCTACTTTACGTGGGCATACGGCGAAGGTGGAGTCTCTCGCCTTTTCTCCAGATGGAACGCTTCTTGCGACGGCATCTTGGGACAATACAGTTAAACTATGGGATGTAGCCACGGGCAGCCTCTGTGCTACTTTAAGTGGGCATGCGGGGGGGCCGCATCTCGCCTTTTCTCCAGATGGAAAGTGTCTTGCGACGGCATCTTGGAACAGCATAGTCAGACTATGGGATGTAGTCACGGGCGCCCCTCTTGTTACTTTACATGGGCATATGGGCCCGGTGGAGCGTCTCGCCTTTTCTCCAGATGGAAAGCTTTTTGCGACGGCATCTACGGACCAAACAGTCAAACTATGGGATGTAGTCACGGGCGCCCCCCTTGCTACTTTAGATGGGGATACGGAGGCGCGGTCTCTCGCCTTTTCTCCAGATGGAACGCTTCTTGCGATGGCATCTCGGGACAAGACAGTCAAACTATGGGATGTATCCACGGGAGACCATTCCCTTGTTACTTTACGTGGGGCTACGAATCGGATGTGTAGCC
>JAGWZL010000014.1 GCA_018968815.1 Verrucomicrobiota bacterium
TTGAAGAACTCTCCCTTAAAAGTGGAGAGATTCTCCTACTGCCAAGGGGCGGCAAGTGCCTTGCCGCAGAGGAATAGATAGCTCGGCTAACTCGGCCCTGAAGGACCGAGAATGCGCTCGAGCAGCAGTTCAACGACAGTCTCTTAGGGCCTAAGAGGGTGTCTGCAAAATGAGGGTTTGTCTGAAAAGTGGGGGGCCATGACCCATCACTCAGAATTTCCTTGAACCTTTGACTTTTAGGTGTGTTTTGGGGACAATAGGGGAAAAGGTGGAGCGCTATGAATTTTGAGACGCAGCAAAAAATCAAAGAACTCGAAGATCGCATGTCTGCGATGTGGAGGTATCTTTGACTTAGGTGTCAAAGAGAGAGAAGTCAAGAAACTGGAGGAGCAGATGGCGGCGCCGCAGTTTTGGGACGATCAGGAAGCGGCCAAGAAGGTGATCGATGCGTGCAATGCGCTTAAATTGTGGACCCTTCCGTATCAAGAATTGAAGAGCCGTTTTGCGGATGTAAAGGATCTTTTGCCTGAGGCATTTGAGTTGGGCGATGCGCAGTTGACTAGCGAGCTGCTCCGTTCGTTGCAGAAGATTGATCAAGAGCTGAGCGATTTAGAGATGCGCAAGATGCTTTCTGGCGAGCTGGATTTTAAAGATTGTTATCTAGAGGTCAATGCGGGGGCGGGCGGTACTGAATCGTGCGATTGGGCGGCGATGCTGTCTCGGATGTATCAACGATTTGCGGCAAGGCGTGGTTGGAAAGTCGAGGTGATTGACCGGCTTGAGGGGGATGTGGCTGGCATTAAGAATATGACGATGCGTTTTTCTGGGCCCTTTGCGTATGGGTATTGCAAATCGGAGAAGGGGGTTCATCGTCTGGTGCGGATTTCTCCGTTTGATGCCAATGCGCGGCGCCACACCAGTTTTGCGTCGATCGATGTGACGCCGATTATCGACGATGTGCAAGTGGAAGTGCGACCGGAGGATGTCAAGGTGGATACCTATCGAGCGTCTGGCGCGGGCGGCCAGCACGTCAACAAGACAGATTCTGCGGTGCGCATGACTCACATTCCCACGGGGATTGTCGTTTCCAGTCAAAGTGAAAGAAGCCAGATTCAAAACCGCGAGACGTGTATGAAGATGCTTCGTTCTAAGCTGTACGAGAAAGAGTATACAGAGCGGCAAGAAAAACTTGCGGGGATGGGCGGAGAGAAGAAGAAAATTGAGTGGGGCAGTCAGATCCGTAACTATGTGTTTCAACCCTATACGCTGGTCAAAGATGCGAGAACGAAGTATGAGGTGGGAAATATTGAGGCGGTGATGGATGGGGACATTGATGGGTTTGTCAATGCCTATTTGAAGGAGTTTGGGTAATGGAGATGCCTGGATACGACATCCGTTTTTCGACGATGGAGGATTTGGCCTATTTGCAAGAGTGGTTCGAGGATCCGGCTGCTTGCGATGATTTTCCTTTTAGTCCCAAAGAGAAGGAGGATGCGTTGAAGAATTGGATTGGGTTTTCGAAGTTTCACGCGTCTCTTACGGCGACTCTGGACGGTGTTCCTTGCGCGATTGGCACACTCTTTCTCATGCCGTATCGCAAAGTGGCGCACCACTGCTCTTTCTTTGTGATCGTGGACCCAAAGTGGCGCAAAAAGGGGATTGGCGCTTCGATGATCCGCAATCTCTTGAATCTTGCGAAAACTCGTTTTAAACTGGAAGGGGTGCATGTGGAAGTGTATGAGTCAAGCCCCATCCTTTCGCTTTTGCGCAAAGCGGGATTTCAAGAGATCGTGCGGCAGGAGAATTTTGTAAAAATCAACGGAGTCTCTAGGGCTCGGACGATTTGGGAGCATGCGTTGTGACCAAAGAACATCTCTCCATTCGATTGGGCGAGGAGGCAGATCAAAAGTATCTTGTCGAGTGGCTTCTCCAACCGGGTGTGTTGGATGGTTTTCCGCTCTATGGTTTGCGAGAAGTCGAAGATGCGGCCCGCATTTGCGTCAGCTATGCGCAGCATGGGGCGATGTTGATGGCTCTTTGGGATGGCGTGCCTTGCGGGTGCGCTCTTCTTTATTTGCAGCATTATGAAAAGATGAAACACCACTGCCTGTTTGTGATCATCGTCGATGAGAAACATCGAGGCAAGGGGGTGGGAGCGCGTCTGATCCGGGAGTTGATGAAACTCGCCAAAGAGCGCTTCAACCTCGAATATCTCCATCTCGAGGTATATAAGGGCAATCCGGCGATCGATTTGTATCGCAGGCTGGGCTTTCAAGAGTACGGCGTCCACAAAAAATTCATCAAAGACCAGGGGCGCTACATCGACAAAATTCTCATGCAAAAATATTTGCGATGACACACCGACTCGAAGAGCTCTCTCCATTTCCTCTCGAGATCACCTGGCACGAAAATAAAACCACCTACCTTTCAGTGAAAAAGCAGGGCAGAAGGATCTGTTTGCGGCTCCATCGTCTGTTCTATGACGCCCCTACGCCTGTTTTAGAGGCTCTTGTGCAATATGCGCTGAGCCGCGATCCCAAAGCGAGGGCGACGATCCGGCAAATGGCCCACCTCCACTTTTCTCACACTGTTGTGCCTGCGCGCGCTTTGCTGGCCGCGGGTCACATCTACGACCTGCAAGAAATTTTTGACCGGATGCGCACGTTTGTCCCTATAGGAGAAGGGGTTTCGATCGGGTGGTCTGAGAGCAGAAGGAGGGGGAATCTCCGGTCGATCACCTTTGGCACCTTCAATCCGCATACTCGCCAAATCCGGATTCATCCCATTTTGGACGATGCAGAAGTCCCTCTTTATTTTCTGGAATATATTGTGTATCATGAAATGCTTCATGCCCTATGCCCCTCGAAAATGGACGTTTGCGGCAGATGCAAGGTCCATACACGGGAATTTCGAGAGAAAGAAAGGCAATTTCCTCGCTTCGAGGAAGCGAAGCGTTGGGAAAAAGGGTGGAACTCATTTTTTAAAAAGAGGCGTTTCAGTGGCAGGTCATAGCAAGTGGGCAAACATCAAGCACAGAAAAGAGCGGGCCGATAAAAAGAAGGGGAAGGTCTTTTCCCGCATCATGAAGGAGATCATCAGCGCTGTCAAACAGGGAGGCCCCGACCCAAAGAGCAATAGCAAGCTTAAAATCGCGATCCAAAAAGCGAAGGACGCGAACGTTCCCAATGACAATGTCGAGCGCAATATTAAAAAAGCGGCCAGCTCTGATTCTCAAGATTACACATCGATGACGTATGAGCTTTATGGATATGGCGGAGTGGGTCTTATTGTCGATATCATGACCGACAATAAAAATAGGATTTCCTCCGATATCCGCATCGCCACGAATAAATGCGGGGGGACAGTGGCGACCCCAGGCGCCGTGGCTTACAATTTTGACCGCAAAGGGGTGATTAAAGTGGCCAAGTCTGGCGCCAATGAAGATGATCTTTTCCTCCTCGTGAGCGAACAGGGGGCCGACGATTTTAGCGTGGAAGATGAATCTTTCGTGATCACGACCCCCATCGAGGCTTTTAATGCTGTCAAAGAGGCCCTCCAGGCGGCGGGCGCTAAAATTGAGGAGGCCGAACTGGCCATGGTCCCGAAAACCTGGGTCGCGGTCAACGACCAGGACGCCGATTCCAATATCACTCTGATAGAATGGCTTGAGAATCTAGATGACGTAGATGCTGTTTATCATAATATGAAGATATAATAATTGATTTTAAACCAATAAATAGTGTATAATTTACCATTATTTAATGGTTTAAATGTATGAGTTCTATAGGTATGTCTACGCTTTCCGCGGCCTTGCCGAGGGTGGCAGCCCAAGCTGCCCTGGCAGGCGTTGCGTGGTATTGCGGTGGGGCTTGGGTTGGCGCTTGTACGTTTGCTGCCCTCCAAGCCGCGAGCTTCCTCAAGCGGGGGTGGAGATGGACTCCGAGGGAAGTGGCTGTAGTCCAGTCTGCCGCCCCGTCCATTCCTTTGGCCCCTATCCAGCATCAAGGCAACAGTTGCGCTTGTTCAGCGGTGCTGTGGGCTTTTGCAAATATGCCTGGAATCGAAGAGGAGCTGGAGCGGGCCATTCGACGGACAACTGGCGTAAAACATCAAGCGCTTGAGGGCCTTCGGGAGTTGGTTGGAGAGTTGAGGCTGGTTTTGACAATGTCCGGAGAGCTCGTCAATGATCTCCGAGGGCTTGCGAAGTCGCTACATCCTACATTTCGAGATGTTCAGAATGAACAGATAGATGCATCGGAACTTTTTAATATTTTTGCAGACGCCATATTTGACCACGAATCCTCAACGTATCGGACGACATTTTTTGCACGCTCCAGAGATGAAACCACCTGGGGAAGACTTGAGTTGCCATTCACACCTCACACAACGCTTTCGAGCGGTTTAGCCAGTTATTTGGAGAGTTATGGCAAGTTCCAGAGCGCGCCCCCTCTTTTGGCCTTAAGTCTTAAAAGATATGAACGGGATGGTACCCCTCAGTTTGATCCCATTATTCCAGAGGAAAAGCTTAAATTGGGCACAACCTATTTGATGGATGTCCATGGAGCTACCTATCAACTGGTCAGCGTATGTAGACGGCAGGTGGACGCGGCGCACTATGACGCTGTG
This sequence comes from Verrucomicrobiota bacterium, assembly GCA_018968815.1. Lineage (GTDB taxonomy): Bacteria > Chlamydiota > Chlamydiia > Chlamydiales > SM23-39 > REEB52. The sequence continues at coordinate 4,627 of JAGWZL010000014.1, forward strand.
TGGAGGAACTCTCGTGGGCAGTGGTATTATGGGGATGACCTAAAAGGCGTTAAGCCCATCACAGCACCGGAGGCGCTCAAATGTGCTCAAACCGGCTACTTATTTATTTATCTCAAGAGTTCATAGATTTTATTGGTATAAAATAATTTATCATAGTTTATTTTAATTAGTAGCTAGTGTATAATTTACTGTAATTTAAACAAAAATATAAGAGAGAAATTATGTTACCTGTTAATAATGCACCCCATCCTACGCCAGATGCTTCATTCTGGGCCAAGTATCGTGAGAAGACGGTCTTGCATGCGTCAATAGCTGCTTTGGGATATGTTTTTTCGTCGCAGGAATTATGGATTCCTGCCACTATATTTTTGGGATTCCAGTGTGCAACTTTTGCCCGGTCTTTGGTGGAGCGCATGACAACGCAAGCACCCACAGGACCAGGAGTGCCAGTACCAGCTCCAGCGCCGGTACCAGCTCCAGCGCCAGGACCAGGCGTGCCAGTACCAGTACCAGTGCCAGTGCCAGCTCCAGCTCCAGCGCCAGCGCCGGTACCAGCTCCAGCGCCAGCAGTAACCACAGGTTTTGAAGGGTTGGGTTCTGTACAGAATCCTAACTATGAACCGCAAGACACTACAGTTACAGGCGTAAGTCTGCCGCCCGATTTTAGCACTCGGATTCTTCCATTTGCGGCGCCAGCTCGGCACTCTAAGACAGACCGGGTGAATCCTACATGGGCTGCAGTTTTGCAAGCTTGGGTCAACGTACCTGAACTCATGAGCGTTCTAAACCCAGCGTTCGCTATCTCAGAAGAAGAGATGTTTGGTAAGCGAGGGGCGGCTTTTGTAGGACATCAAAGTTTTACAGCGTCATTCCCAGCGGCAAAAAAACAAGCCTTACTCGACATCGCTAACGCATTTGCAGCGGCATCGAATACGAGCACGAGAGATCAGTGGCTTGGATGGTTGAGAGCTCTGACGCAAGATGGCCTAAGCGATCTTGAGGATTTAACGGATGAGCACAAGGCACGTATCTTGAAAACCCTTGTCTTCTTAGAATTAGATGCGATGCGACGTTCTTCCAAGCCGATTACCCCAAAGCAACTCGATTCATTGGTGGCATCTGCACAAGCATTAAAAACGCATGTCGATCCAGTTTACAAAGACAACCCGAACAAAGTATGGGAGCAAGGATCCTTAGAGACCCCTGAAATGATCAATCGAATTCTTTTACTTGCTGTCGATGAACATAAATGCTGCGCTGTAAGAGTGGCTACTGGCCAAACGATCGATCCAGACGGAAAGAATGTTCTGATCTTGTATAGCAAGCAGATATACGATACAATCAGGGTCCATGAACGTGGCGAAGAGGTTACTTTTAAGCTGGTTGCGGCATTAACGCAGGGTAAAAATCCTGAAGCGGTTGTGCGCAAAAAGGCAAAGTATTTTGGCACAGAATGGGTGAGCTGCAATAGTGAAGGGAATACGCATCCAACCTCTGCAACGCTCCCAACAATCGCGCCCATGGTCACGTATTGGGTGCGCGTCGCGAAGAAGCCCTTGTTTTAATCGCTGATCCAGGCGGGGCGTCTATACACCCCGTTCCCCAGTTGGATATTCTCGATTTTTTGGCGCTTTGACGCTGGTCAAAATCGAGAATATTCAACTGGAACGGGTACCCTCCCACAAAAATTCTTAGAGGTTTGCGTCCATCTTTTCCAGCCCAGCTGTGCGCTCGGTCTCGACAACTTGATGCAAGTTGCCTTCGCCCTTTCGCGCTTTGCCGGGCAGAAAAATCTGGATGCAAACCCCTTTAAAAATTTTTGTGGTCAGGTACTAGGGCTTTTTCTGGGCGCGAAGCATAGGTAGCGATTTCCTCGATTTGGGGAACCCCGATTTGCGTGTAGGCAAAGGGGTGCGAAAGTTTTCCTTCGACCAAGATCGCAAGCCGTTTTTTGTTATCCCGAGAGAGAAATGCTGCAGATGTTTTCAAAAATTCCTCGTAGCTCAAAGCATGGAGTCCTTGCAGTCTCTTTTCCACAAAGTTGAAGTCCCCATCTCTTTCGAAAGCGAGCCGATCCCAAAGCTGCGCTTTGCTCTCCAGATTCCGAAAGCGGGTCTTTAAAGAGGCGATGAGCGATGCTTTGATCGTTTCAAAGCGCTCTAGCGAGATGTTTTCAGCCAAAGCATGGGTGCATTCCTCAAGAAACTGCTCAAAACGAAACAGAAGCTCTTCGGGTTGATGCGAATTCGATTGCACGAGGAAATATTGAAAGAGGCGCTCCTCAATCTCGAGTCCATCGCTTTGCGCAATGTATCCCGTTTTTTGCTTGGTGCGGAGTTCATTGAAAAAAGCCTCTCGCAAGATGGCGGCCAGCACTTCCTGGGCGGACCGTTTGGCATAGCTAAAATCGCCCTGATCGATGAGCAAAAGCGCGGCATTGCCTTGCACGTCGGTGCTCTCTGCAATTTTATAGGGGCCGCCCGCATCAGGAAGGCGAATGATCTGGGTTTTCGCATGCCTATCCTTCGAAAAAGGCTCCTTGCCCAGCGCATGAATCACATCGAGCCAGGCCGCTTCCGCCTCTTTCAGAGTCATATTGCCCGCGAACAGCGCTTCCATATAGGTGGTCTCAAACAGCTGCCGGTGAAACTCCAGAAAATCTTCATAGCGGATCGATTTCAACGCGCTCAAGCGCTCTTTTTTGGTCGATTTTTCTGGGTTGATAATCGAATCGGCGAGCTCCTTGGCTTGGCGCGCTGCAAGCTCCTTTTGCCCATTGAGGTAGGCCTTTTCGTGTCTTGCAAAATAGATCGCAAATTGCTCGGGAGTCGGCGGATTTTGCGGCATCTGAGCTAAAATCTCTTGCAAAAGCAGGGACGCTTTTTCACTGTAGCCCGCTACAGTGAGATGAATGGCAGAGCGATCCAAATCAAAACTGGCCGTCAGGCCCGCAGATTGCGCCGCCGCCAGAGTGGGATGCAGCAGATCGGTCAAGTGGTCAATGTACAGAGACACAAGAACGGCGCTTCGGGCAGACGGGTGGATGGCAGGAGACAGAATGTGGATGTGTGCAATGGCGTCGGGGACCCCAAACTCAGGCGAGCGGACATAATAGGCAGCGCCCAAATCGTGGCTTGCAATCAGCACAGGCACAGAAGGGCCGCTCGGTTGCAGAGCTAAATTTTCTGGAACATAGGGATTGGGATGAGCAAGCCGGATGTCGGGATTCGGCTTGGCTTTAGCCCAAAGATGCATCCACCTTTCGGGAATCGGACGGATCGAATATTCGGCGCCTAGCCATTTTTCTCGCCGATCGGGGTGCATGTGCAACAGCTCTGGCGGCGCCATCACCGAAATCATACACTGCTCCGGTGTCAGATGGCGTGCCACCCGCCCGAGATTTTCAGGGCTATATTCGGTCGCTAAGATCGAGTCTCGCGGATAGGTGCTCAACTCCTCTTCCGCCATGCTATCGCCTAATTGCATGATGTAATCAAACGGATTTTGACGGGCTTGGTATTGGTAATTGAGCCGCGCCATCACATTTTTTTCATGGAAAAGATAGGCGGGAACCCCCGTCTCTTGCAGACCTGCAATCGCCTCAAAACAGCGCAGCACGGCCATCTCCATCTGCTCGATGCCCTTCTTCGTCAGCTCCAAAGTGAGCTGGAAAAACCGGTGTTCTGGGCCGCCCATCTCATCGATGCGGGTCGACATTGTGTCAATCAGCTCTTCCGCTTTCAGTTTCTCATACAAGCTATGCGGCTGGCCTCGGCGCAATGCATAGGCAAACAGATCGGCCGATTTTGTCGGATCTTTAGACAGCTCGGGCGGCAGCTCCCAACCGAGCGTCAATGTTTTTTTATTTTTGATCGGCCGAATGACTGTGATATGCCCAATTTGATCCGCAGAGGCAAGAACCCCATTCGTATCCAGGATGGGAGCTTTGCTTTGCGGCACGCTTGAGAAGATCTGCACCACGGCCGTTGTCAGCTCCTCCAGAGGCAGCGGCGAATAGACCGCCAAATGCATTTTTTCAGCGCCATACTGCTCTTGATGCCATTGGATCAACGCGCTTTGAGGGATGTTTCCCAAGGTTTGCGAATTGCCTGTCGAAAAGAGGCGATTCGGATGGTTTTGATTGCCCGTTTCTTTGAAGACCATGTATTCGCGCCAGCCGTCATGCTCTATGTTTTTTGCAAATTCTTGATCCACATTGTGCATTTCACGGGAAAGAAACGAAGGGTTGAAGAGCGGATCGATAAAGAAATGGGCAAAACGATCTAAGAGAGGGAGAAAGCCAGCTGTCTGCGCCGAAAACATGTAGACTGTCCGATTGGGAGCTGTGAAAGCGTTTTGCTGGCCTGCGTAGTCAGCGACAAGAGTCGAAAATTCATTGACGCTCGGATATTTTTGCGTCCCCATGAAGAGCATATGCTCGCAAAAATGGGCCATCCCCGCATATTCGAGCGGATCGTTCCACGATCCCACGCCGACGCACAAAGAGGCGGCGGATTGGTCAGCCAAAGGATCGGAAATCACCAGCACTTCGAGCCCATTGGCCAGCTGCAGCTTTAAGGTCTTTCGCTCTTTCATCTCCGGATTTAATAGGGGCAGATTCGCCCGGTCTTCGACCACTTCATAGGAAAGAGAGGAGGGGGCTATGGCGCTCATCAGGATCGTCGTTGCAGAAATTAAGGAGGTAATCATTTTATCTTTCCATAGGTTTTATTGACAATCTTCCAAATAGCATCTGCCCGATTTTGTCTTCTCGCTGTTTTTTCTTTCTCCTCCGAGCCTGGAAAATGCTCCATATCAAACTCGGGAGAAAAGGCGATGTGGATCGGACATTTTGTGGCGCGCCTGACCTCCCCCAGCTCCTTTTGGATCGTTTCAGGAGGAGGGAGTAGATCGTAGGTCGCCAGAGTGAATGGGTAGAAGTGGGTCGCTGTTTTGGCTTTGCGCGCCATGAGGTAAAACATCTCAATGCTCGCAGGGTCGAATGGAGCCACCTCCACCTCTCCAGAGGCGCCTCGCCGATCGCGCCCGCCGCTCGGAGCCACATAGATGATCTTCCCCCCCTCTTGCAAGAGACGGCTCATCAGCTCCATCGTGTTTTTGTTGTGGAGCTGCTTTTGCATCTTCAGTTCAGGCGGATGGTCGATGTAGCGCTTCGAGTAGATGCAAAGGAGGTCGCATCCCATGCTAAACGGAATCGCCAGCGGATCGGTCACCACTCGCTCGCCCGCGACGTAGATGATTTTTTCCCCAATGTGGGGGAAATCTTTTTCCAACAAAATGGCGATCGCCTGCGGGTCGGTCTCCGTCTGGTGGTTGGCCAGCAGCACCACATTTTCTTTTTTGTGCAGCTGCGCATCGATCTTTTTGAGCACATCGATCCCCACAATGCTCGAATGCTCGATCTCGACAAGAGGGCGGATAAAATCGAGTCCAAACTGATAATAGTCAAAGGGTTTGCGCACCTTCCGGTGATAGGGCTCAAAGGTGAACGGGTGTTTTTCTAATGCGCGCAACCGTTCGACGAACACGTTTAAGATCTGATCATCTCCCGTGACTTTGCGATAGCCTTGGGCGAAGTCGAGCAGGAGTTTTTGGAATTTGGGATCGAAGCTTTCAAGTCTCAATTTTTTGTCCATTGGTCGTCGAGTAAAACATGAACTCGTTTAAGTGCAAGTTGTCGTTGACTGCAAATTCGATATGGGCGTTGGATTTGCCAGCGAATTTCACATAGTAATCTTTATCGCTCTGGTCGAGGAATTTATTCAATTCGGGATGAACGATCAATTTGAGAGCGTATTGGTCGTGGCAAAGGATCAATTTTTTCAAGGACCTCTCAATTTCGACCGCGACGCTTTCATGGGTTTTGACAAGGCCGCTTCCTGCGCAGTAGGGGCAGGCTGTGTAGATGGTTTGAGAGAGCGATTCGCGATTTCTTTGGCGCGTCATTTCGACAAGGCCGAATTCGCTCATGCCGAGGATGGTGCATTTTGCGGGATCTTCTTTCATGCATTCTTTCAGTCTTTCGAGAACGCGCCTTTGATTTTTGCGCGAGCGCATATCGATGAAGTCGCAGATGATGAGGCCGCCGATATTGCGGATCCGGAGCTGTCTCGCGATCTCTTCGGCGGCTTCTAAATTGATCCGCACGAGCGTCTCTTCGACATCTGAGCCTGAAGCGTTGAGGGAGCTTCTTCCTGAGTTGACGTCGATGGTGTGCATGGCTTCTGTCCGGTCGAAGAAGAGATAACCGCCTGAGCCGAGCCAGATTTTGCGTTTCACGGCCCGGTCGATTTCTCTCTCTACATTGAATCGTTCAAACATCGGCACTTTATCGCGGTAAAACTCGATTTTGAGGGGATGTTCGCTCATATATTTTTGGTACAGATGTTTGCATCGCAAGTAGGTGGTGTGATCGTCGATGAGCAGCCGATCGATTTTTTTATCGACGCAGAGTGTGACGACCCGTTTAATGAGATCGGATTCTTCAAATAAGAGGGCCGGCCGGCTGGACTTGTGGAATTTTTCGACGATCATTTGCCAGTTATTGAGGAGTTCGTGAGCCTCTTCGACGAGCTGTTCTGTCGTCGCTTGGCCGCTCGCGGTGCGGCAGATGAGTCCCATGTCTTGGGGCATTTCGAAGGAGCGGATGATTTTCTTGAGCCGGTCGCGCAATGCTTTGTCTTCGATTTTGCGCGAGACGCCTCGATGGGGGTTGTTGGGCAGCAAGACGAGGTATCTGCCGGCAATGGAGATATTGGAGGTGAGGCGCGCGCCTTTGGTGCCGATCGCCTCTTTGACGACCTGAACGAGGACCGGCTGATCGATTTTCAAAAGCTGCGCAATGTCTTTGGCTTTGGGAGTTGATTCCATTTTGGAGATGTCGTAATCGAGATCGAAATCCATATCGAACATCTCTTCGAACTTTTTGGTGTTCTCCAAGATGTCGCTGATGTGGATGAAGCCGTTTTCGCCTTCATGAATGTCGATGAAAGCCGATTGGATGTTTTGCAAGATATTGGAGACTCTGCCGCGGTAGATATTCCCGGTCAGCTGGCGCGATTTTTTTCGATCTACGATCAGATCGTGCAGTTGCCCATGTTTTAAGTAGGCATAACGGGTCTCTTTCGATTCGACATTGAGCAAAATTTCATGCATTGGGGGGACCTGACTTTTTGTCTTATAGTAATTCATTCATTAATTTTTGTACGAATTCCTCTTTTGCCAGCTCGATGGCTCCGAGAACGGCATTGGTAAATCCTTTGGGAGTTGAATAGCCATGGCATTTGATCACAATGCCTCGAATGCCTGCCAAAATGGCTCCTGGATATTCGGCATAATGGAGCGATTGAAATTTTTGCACTTGGGCCAGATCGGCGTGGATTTTGTCCAAAATCAGACTCGCAATCCCTTCGGCCGTTTTTAAAAAGACGTTGCCGGTAAAGCCGTCGGTGATCAACACGTCGACATCGCCGTCGAAGACGGTTTTGCCTTCGATGTTGCCAGCGAAATGGATGCCCTGTTTTTTTTGCAGCGCATGATAGGCGAGTCTGAGCTCAGAAGTGCCTTTCAGCGGCTCGGATCCGATGTTCAACAGTCCAACCGTCGGGTGGGCAATGCCGCGCGTCTTTTGGAACGCCGATCCGATGGAGGCGAATTGGACCAAGTGATTGGCTTTCGCTTCCACACCTGCGCCCACATCGAGAACTGCGACCGGATTTTTTTTGGTTGGCATCAGTGTCAACAGACAGGGGCGCAAAATCCCCGGCAAAGAGCGGACGATCATTTTGGCAGCTGAGACGAGCGCGCCGGTATTGCCTGCAGAGACGAAGGCATCGATTTGCCCCTCTTTGAGCAGGCGCATGCCAGTGGGGATGGAGGCCTGTTTTTTTTTCCTCAGCGCCTTCAGCGGATGTTCGTCCATTTCGATCACTTCACGCACAGAAACAAAGGCAAAAGGGTGGGCCTGGCTGGCCAATTCTGGGGTGCCGATGAGAACAAGGGTCACCTGCGAGGGAAGGTGGATTCCCTTGAGAGCTTCGAGCAAGGTTTGGGGAGCGTTGTCGTTCCCCATGAGATCGACACCGATTTTAAGCGCTCGCGACAAAGGCTTGGCCTTTGTACTGGCCGCAAGAGGGGCAAATCCGGTGAGGGAGTCTTGCTTTTCCGCAGTTGGGACAGTTTGAGAAGTTTTTCGGTTTTTTTGCATGGTGCGATCGGCGTGAGTTTTTTTTCGCATTCGATGTGCGGTTACGGGGTACAGCCATTGTTTGATTCTCCTAATTTAAATCTTTAAAGGGAAAATGGGTCCGATCTTTTTCGGTTTTCAGGAAAGGAGAGAGCCCCTCTCTTCCTGTGCATTTTCCGCCGTTGCATTCAACGGTTCTGGGGAGTTCGATGAGGAGAGCTTCGCGCAGTGTTTCGCTGAAGTCGAAAATTGCGCCTTTGATCTCCGAGATCGGCTCCGTATGGGTTAAGTTGTCTACTTTTAAAGGGATGTCGATCATCTCATTGCAAACGGCGCAAGGCATCCGCACCGAAGTGGATGCTTTCAGATGAAGGATTAAATATTCATCTGTTAAATAGGTTTCGCCTTTTGCCGTGACTTTGCTTGGGAATTTGAGTTCAGGTTCATCGAGCCCCAGAAATTCTGGGGTGATTTGCAAATCAATTTTTTGAACCTGACCGCCTTTCAAGCGATCGATCAAGATTTTAAAAGCCGACATAATATGTATTTCCAGAGTTTAAGCGATTTCGGTCTTAAAAATCTACACAAGAGACGATGGCGCGCGCAGCTTCCTCGGCGGCCCTTCCGCTCCCTAAAATTTTTTGTACTTTTTGACACCCTTTGAGGCAGTGTTCTCGCATCTCCGCATTGCGGAGCAGTCGATCTGCCCAAAAAAAGAGTTTGGCTTCTGTCAGGTTGGGGCCGAACAGTTCTGGGAACACGGCATCCTCTGCGATGATGTTGGGGAGGGCGTAGAAGGGGAGATCGATGCGAAAGATTTTTTGGGCTAAAAGCAGATCGAGGGTTTTGATGGCGAAGCAGACGACTGTTGGGACGGCATGCAGGGCCAGTTCGAGTGTGACGGTGCCCGATGTGGCCAAAGCCAGATGGCATGAGCGCATGAGCTCGTAGCGATTTTCTGAGGGGACGATCAAGGCGTCTTCCGCTTGAATGGGAAATCCTGTTTGGGAGATGGCGATTTGCAGCTCTGGATCCGCCTCTTTCAGTTTCCTTGCGATTTTGAGCTGCAGGGGCAAATTCCGTTCGATCTCCGTCTTGCGGCTCCCCGGAAAGAGGCCTAAGATTTTGCCAGAGAATTGGCCGGCCGGTTTAAATTGGGCGATGGGTAGAGCTAAGGGGTGGCCCACATACTGCACGTTCAAGGTAGTGCCTGTAAAACAACTCTTTTCAAAAGGGAACAAAGTGAGGAGTAGATCGAGGTTTTGGGCCATGAGGGGGATCCGTTTTTTGCCCCAGGCCCAAACGGTTGGGCAGATGAAGTGGATTAACTTTCCGGTGTAGCCTTTCTTGCGCAAACTGCGCTCGAGTCTCAAGTGCAATCCTGGATAGTCGATACACACAACGGCTTTGGGGTTGAGCTGGAGGATTTTGCGGCGGATCGCATAGAACATCCAAATCAACTTAGGCAGGGCGGGCAAAAGATCGAGGAAACCCATGACTTTGAGCGATTCCATTTGGAAAAACGTTTGGATGGGCCATTTTCTCATGTGGGGACCGGCTACAGCGCCGATTTTGAGATGGGGGCGCAATTGAAGCAGTTCCTCGACGAGTTTGGCGCCGTTTACGTCGCCGCTCATTTCGCCGGTGGCAATGAATAAGTCGATCATGGCGCTATAGCTTTATGTGTTCCAGGAGCCAGGAGGCGCCTGCCTTAAAGATTTCGGGCGGGGTGCCGTGGCCCATTTGGCCGACAGAGGGGTAGATCTGTAATTCGACATGCGCGGTTCTTGTTTTTTTCTTGGCGACGATGGCCATGGCAAAGTCGAAGCATGCTTGAGTGTCTACCCGCGTATCTTCGTTGCCGATGAACAGTTTTGTGTGCCGGTCTCCCAAGGGGGCCGCTAAATGGATGAGATCCAGCCCATTGACGATGGGGTTGTCTTGCATCTGGCGGAATTCTTGGGCGATGCGCAGCTGTGTCAGCGGGGCAAAACCGACCCAATGCCGAATGCGCGCATCGCGCGCCGTGACGTGCGCGGCCACAAATGCGCCGCGAGAAAGTCCCGCTGCCGCCATTTTGTGAGGATGGGCAAATTTTTCTTTCACGGCAAAGTCGATTGCCTGTTGGACTTGGTCTAAAAATTCGCCCAAGCGATCCTGCCCTTTGCGCATGTCGTCGGCCCAGATTTTCAGCGCATCTTTGGCGGGCAAATCATTTTCGTGTCCGGGCAGCGTCATGGAAAAAATCCGGATCATTTCTCCTTGCAGGAACTGGACGGGTTGATTGAACGGGTCTAAGCAGAGGCTGTCTGGCCCGGATAGAGCGAAGTAGAAAATCGAGGGAAGGGGGCCGTGATCGAGGGCGGGTCCTGTGTGATACAGAACGACATCGGGGGCGACTGTGAGCGCGTTACACAGGTTCTTCATTGCCTCTCCTGCGCCGTCTTTTTCTCCGGCGCCGTTTGGGCGGCAGTTCTGCCAGCTCATGTGCGTCAAAGGAGGCTTCTGTCCAGAGAGTGTAGTGGGGGAGAAGTGTGGGGTCGATACTGGCGCGCAGCTTCAACAGATGCAGCGCATGTGGGAAGAATGGGTCTCGGGGAGGTCTGGGTTTGCGCACCTTGCCATCGAGTGGAACCAACCGGAATTGCGCGGTCATGATAAAGCCCATGATCCCTCTCATTCTGCGCGGAATGTTGAAAAAGGGATGAAAGACTTGGTCGATGGTGCGGTGGGCCATTTCGGCAATTTGGCCTAAATGGAGCGTTTCTCGTTTGCTGCGCTCCATCACGTTTTCTTGAAAGAGCGGGAAAATGAGCGCTGCCAAAAGGAAAGAGCGGTCCAACGGGACGTTTTTGCGCACCTCATCGTCGATCGCGCTGAGCAGCTGCAAGGAGACATTATTGGGTCTATCCAAGTAGACCGCCATCGGCTGAGAAAGCGCTTTTAAAAGGCCGTATTCATTGAGAAGGTGGAAAAAGGCTTTGGAAGATCCCGACTCGAGCATGCGGAGCAGCTCTTCAAAAATCCGGGCTTGGGAACTTTTTAAAATTTCTCCTTTGCAGCTTAAGAGGGCCTCAAAGGTGGGGTGGTGGATCTCGAAGTTGAATCGGGCGCAAAACTTGATGAGCCGGATCATCCGGACAGGGTCTTGCGTAAAGCGGATGTCGGGTTTGCCGATGGTGCGTAAAATCTTTTTTTCCAGATCGGGATAACCGTCGACGTAGTCGATGACTTTTTGGCTTTCTGGATCGTAAAAAAGGCCGTTGATCGTGAAATCTCTGCGCAAGACATCTTGCTCTTCGGAGCCCCATTCATTGTCGCGGACAATCAGTCCTGCCTCTTCGGTCGCGCCGGAGCGGAAGGTGGACACCTCGATCACTTTTTTGCCAAAGCGGATGTGAGCCAGACGAAAACGCCTTCCGATCAAAATGGCATTGCGAAAAAGGGCCTTGATCTCCTCCGGCTTCGCTGAAGTCGACACATCAAAATCCTTGGGGCAGGCGCCAAGCAATAGGTCGCGCACGCCGCCGCCCACCAGATAGGCCTTATGGCCCGCTTGACGCAGCTTCTGGATCACATAAAACGCATGAGTATCAATTTTGTCGGGAGCAATTTTGTGCTCATCGACGGGGTAAATTTTCGGTTGCAAGTGTTCCGTCTCAAAAATATGCCAGCCTAAAGTATACCTCTTAAATCGTCAAGGGAGAAGAACCTATCCCAATCAAATTTTTATGCTCTCCCTGGCGAGCCTGCAAATGCGGGGAATCCTGCGGGAGGGGGAGGGGGGGCGATGCGCTCAAAAATCATGGGGCGTCTGGGCAAACGTGGATCGATCGGCCCTATCCTGTTTTGTGCGAGATCTTCACAGTATGCGGCCAGTGCAGCTTTTTGCTGTTCCTGGACGGCCGAATCGGCTGTGGGATCGACACACCAGATGCCAGTAACGTCATAGAGGACTTGCTCACTCTGTGCAAGCAGGTCGTTCTGTGCTCCCATGGGCACCCATGTTTTTGTTAGCACCCCTCTTGTAACACCTTGGCAGATGTGTGTGGGGGGCAACAACACATTAGTAATCCACGCAAGAGTCTCGATGGGCAAGGCACTAGGCATCCCGCCAACACGCAAGGATATCGCGTTGCCAGGCACGGCAGAACTACGTCCGGGTGCTATGATCAGATGATCATAGAATAGCGACAGATCTTCTCTGCTGGGGTAAGGCAGAAATGCCACACGACCCTGCAACTCGCGGTGTGATAGTGGTCCGTCTAGCAAAGGGAGGGGGCGCGCGGTAGGAGATCTATACGGCCCAACAGGGGATAGGCTCATTCATTCACTTCAATTTTGACTCAAAAGAGCAGGGAATTTTACCAACATGATATTGGGTCTGTCAATGTAGAAGACTCTTCCCGGCGCTTTTCAATAAACCCTCCTATGATGTATGGGAAAATTGATGGAACGGAAAAAAACTCTTCTCTGGGGCACGCTCGCAATCGCGTTCTCCCTTTTTTGCTCCGCTTCGCTCTATCAGACTGTTCAACGGCATACCCCCATCAAAATGAAAATTGCAGGCTTCCCCACGCTCGGCCTCTCATCGGCCCCAGTACAAGTCGTTCTGATCGAAGACTTTCAGTGCAAAAATTGCAGGGCTTTCAGTAGAAAAATCTTGCCTAAGCTCCAACGACAATATGTCAAAGAGGGCAAGGTCCGGTTTACGCTGGTGCCTGTTTCGTTTCTGTCTGGCTCGCAGTGGATTGCGAATGCTCTTTTGGAGGTGTATCATCAAAATCCAAAACAGTTTTTCCCCTATTTGAAAGAAATCCTTCAGTATGAGAGCGATCTGACAGTCGCCGAACTCATTCGGCTGGCCCGGAGGTTGAACGGCATTGACATGGGTCAATTGGAGCGTTGCATCAACAATCAGTGCCACAATGAGGAGCTGCAGCAGAATCTCGCTTGGGCGCAAGGAGTGATGGGCCATCAATTTAGGACGCCAGCCCTTTATGTCAATGGAACTGTTGGATCTACGTTTTCATTTGAAGCGATTCAATATCAAATTGATCTGTATTTGAGGAAGCAATGAAGTGGATCCAAACGCATCGGCTGTATCTCGCGTGGGTGATTGCGCTCGTTGCGGTGTTTGGCAGTTTGTATTATGGCGAGGTGCTCCGTTTTGAGCCTTGCCGGCTTTGTTGGTATCAACGGATTGCGATGTTTCCTTTAGCTTTTTTTCTAGGGATCGCTTTTTATAAGGAGGAATCCAAGCTCGCCCGCTACTGTCTTCCGCTGGTTGCGGTCGGCGCTTTTTTTGCCTTCTATCAGTCGATGAGTCAACTTTTCCCCTCTTTGCAAATTGCGGGGCTTTGCGGCGAGTCTGCTGTTTGCACAGCGGCAGGATGGGCTCCTTATTTGAGTTTTCTCGGGTTTACAGCGATTGGAACCCTCATCTTGAAAAATAAATTTTAACGGCGTATCCTCTTTTTTCAACTAACTTGGAGGTTTTGTATGGCAAAACTCTATTTCCGCCATGGAACGGTAGGGAGCGCGAAAACATTGAATCTACTTGCCGTTGCGCACAATTATCGCCAGCAGGGAAAAAAGATCATTTTGATGAAGCCCGATCTGGACACTCGGTTTGGGAAGGGGAGCATTAAATCTCGAGCAGGGCTGTCTATGGAGGCCGATGTTTTGATTGTCGATGACTCATCTCTCAAGGGGATTGACTATGCGGGCATCAGCTGCATTTTAGTCGATGAAGCGCAATTTCTCTCTGGGAAAGTGATTGAAGAATTCAGACGTATTGCTCTGGAGCATGATATTCCTGTGCTCTGTTATGGCTTGCGCACCGATTTCAAATCGCGTCTTTTTGAGGGGTCGCAAAGATTGTTAGAGCTGGCGGATTCGATTGAAGAGGTGAAAGCGACGTGCCACTATTGCAACCGCAAATCGATCATGAATCTCAAACACGTCAATGGTCTTGCGACCAATGAGGGTCCTTCTGTGGAATTGGGCTGTGAGGAAAAGTATTTTCCCACCTGCTACAAATGCTACCGCAGAGAGCTCGACAAAGCGCGCATTGCCAAAATGCAAACGGCCTCTTGTTGCGGCTGTAAGCACTAAGTTACCACACCCTCTGATTGAGGGTCAGAAATCGCTCTTTCCAATAGTAGTGGTCGAGGAGTCCCTCTGTGGATCTGCCTAAGATGCGATGGGCGATATAGAGCGCCTCAACGGAGGCCAAGCCTCCTTCTGGGTTGGGTGTGCGCGGGTAGGCGGTTTGAAAATGTGTGGGGAGGCTGCGTGTCTCCAGTGGGGGCAGCTGGTGTTCCATAATGGCAGCGAGGCGCCATGTGCCGTCGATGAGCAAAATGGTTCGCTCCTGATCTTCGATGGTGAGGGGAGGGGCGCCTACTTTTAAAAGGATCGCGCCTGTCAGATCGGGCAATTGCTGGATTGGGTAGGTATAAAAACGCAAATCGTCTCTTTTTTCCAATCCTCGCAGGGAACATTTTTTCAAATTTTCTCGTCTGTGGCGGACAATGACTGTTTTCATACAAAAATCTTGTGGTCGCATACTTTGAATAGGGTTTTTGGGATTTCGTAGAGAAAGCGGGAGGGGTTTGTGGGGTGAGCTTTTCCCATTTTCATTCGGGCGCGGGCCATGCTTAAAGTGAGGTATTTTTGTGCGCGGGTGATGCCGACATAGAAGAGGCGTCTTTCTTCTTCAAGCCCTGTTTGCATCATGCTTTTTTCGTGGGGCAAAATGCCATCTTCGAGGCCGACTAAAAAACAGATGGGGAATTCGAGTCCTTTTGCGCTGTGAAAGGTCATCAAGTGCACTTGATTATGGGATGTTTTTTGTGTGGTATGGATCTGTCGGTTCAAAGTGGTATTTGCGATGAAATCTTGGAGCGAATCTTCGTTGGCCTCTGCCAGTGCGTTGACGCATTCTTGAACGTTTTCCCATTTGAAGGCGCGCATTTTTTCAGATTTCACATCTTCTTCGATGGCTTTTTTATAATTGATCTTATCAATTAGCCATTGCATGGCTTCGCCGAAAGGCGGCGTCTGAAATCTTTTTTGGGCCTCCTCGATCAATTCGACGAATGTGCGCACGGCTTTTTTTTCATCTTTTGCCAATAAATGCCAAAGAGGGATTTTTTGCGAGCGGTTGGTTTGTGTCAATGTGTCGAGGTGCGCATCGGAGATGCCTCTGCGTGGGACGTTGATGATTCTGAGGAGAGCTTCTTGATCGAGTGGGTTCGCGATGACGCGCAAGTAGGCGAGGAGGTCTTTAATTTCGGCTCGTTCCGAGAATTCGAGTCCTCCGAAGACTTCGTAGGGGATGCCGCGCATCCATTTTCCTTCCTGATTTTGCCAGGAGGCTTGGATGAGGGCCATTTCGAATTGTCGGGAGAGGGCGTTCGATCGATATAAAATCGCCATATCGCTCCATCGATAGCCCTCTGTTTTATATCGAAGGATCCGGTTTACAACGGCGTTCGCTTCATCGGCGTCGGTGGGAGCGTGAAAGACTTCGATCAGATCGGAATGTTTGTTTGCGCTCCAGAGGTTTTTCTCATGTCGATTTTTGTTGTGTTTGATCACTGCATTGGCGGCATCTAAAATCACGGAAGTGGATCTATAATTTTGTTCTAATTTGACAATGTGATCGGCCTTGAAGTGCAAGATATTTTTCACCTCTGCGCCGCGCCAGCCGTAGATGGATTGATCGTCATCGCCAACGACGCATAGGTTTCCGTATTTTTTGGACAACATGTCGGCTAAGCGAAATTGAGCGGGGTTGGTGTCTTGGTATTCATCGATCATGAGGTAGCGGAAGCGGTCCTGATATTTTTCCAATATGTGGGGATGTTCTTCGAAGAGTTGGAGGGTCAATGTGATGAGGCTGTCAAAATTGACTGCGTTGTAGGCTCTTAGGGTGGAGCTGAGTCTTAAATAGAGGTCTTTTGAAAAGGTGTCGTGCCATGTAGTCTCTTCGCCGGACAGGCCCTGATTAGCGGCTTCAGCGAGGGCCGATCTTGTGGGGGCGAGCGAGGGGAGTTCTCCTTCGTGGCCGAGCATATCGCGGGCGACTTGTTGGACGAGTCGTTGCATGTCTCTTTCGTCATATAAGCTAAATTCTCGCGTGTAGCCCAGTTTATCGATTTCTTTTCTGAGAACTTGCATGCAGAAGCTGTGGAAGGTGCATAGCATGACCTGTTTGCTGGTTGGGCCGATGAGGTCTTCGATGCGATGGCGCATTTCTGTGGCGGCTTTGTTGGTGAAGGTGAGTCCTAGGATCATGCCTGGTTCCACGCCTGTTTCGATTAAGTGGGCGATGCGGTGGATGATGACGCGGGTTTTTCCGCTGCCTGCGCCTGCGAGGACGAGGAGGCGGCCGCGCGTGGTTTTAACGGCTGTTTGTTGGGGGGGATTTAACGAGTGTTGAGAGTTCATATTTGATATCTACGAGTTTGACTCCTTTGGCATTTTGGCGTGGGATGACGTGCATATCCCATTCTTGGAAGTGGCCCAAGCGGTAGGCTTCTCGCACGAGTCGTTTGAACCGGTTGCGTTCGGGGGCGGAGCCATATTTAGCGGAGGCGCTAATGCCGAGTTTTCCTCTTTTGGCGGGTTTGCAATCGATGCACAGGAGTTTGCCGACGAGGCGTTTTCCTTCCCTGGTCACTTTTTGGAACTCCCACTTTTTGAGGAGGCGTGTGTGTTTAGGGAAGGTGTTTAGGCGGCTAATTTTTTTCTTCCGGCTCTGCGTCTGCGGTTGATGACCTTTCTTCCCGAAGTGGTTTTCATTCTGGCCCGGAAGCCGAATTTTTTTCTGCGACGGGTTTTGCTCGGCTGGTACGTTCTCTTCATATCTCATCCATTGATCAAAAATTTGAATTCATTATAGGGGATGGGGGAAAAAAAGGGAAGGGGGGGAGAAAAAAAGGGGAAAAGGGGAGAAAAAAAGGGAAAAAGAAAAGAGAGAGATAGACGTCGGGCACGCTACGCGCATTCGCGCTGCGCCCCCGCGCCCGGCAGGCTTCACCTCGCTTCGATAAAACGCGTGCTCGGCTCGGGGGTGTGCAAAGCACTACCCCCACGCCCGAAACGGGCTCTCGCCTGCGCTGCGTTTTCTCTTTGCGAGCTGAAGCCAAGGGCTGGCGCATCGGCCCCATCTACGATGGGTCCCCCCGCGCGCCAGACATAAGGGGGAGGCCCCCTTCGTATCCCCCACGCTGTCGCGTACATACAATCATGTTAATCAATGCACATTCTCCCCGCATAAATCATCGGTCCCACTTTCAGTGGATTTCCTCCGCGTGCCAGGGGAAGCCCTCTTCATATTCAGTGTACTGAATGAGTCCCATTGGTGCGCGGGTAGCGTGGGGGATGCGAAGGGGGCCTCCCCCTTATGCCTGGCGCGCGGGGGGACCCATCGTAGATGGGGCCGACGCGCCAGCCCGCGGCTTCAGCTCGCAAAGAGAAAATGCAGCACAGGCGAGAGCCCGTTTCGGGCGTGGGGGTAGTGCTTTGCACACCCCCGAGCCGAGCACGCGTTTTATCGAAGCGAGATGAAGCCTGCTGGGCGCGGGGGCGCAGCGCGAATGCGCGTAGCATGCCCGACGTCTATTTCTCTTCTCTCTATTGCTTTCTCTCTATTCCTACTTATTCCTCGTCGTGCATGCCCATGCGCTCTTCGACAGAATGCATGATCGCTGCTGCTATGATGGCTTGGGAATCTTTGTCCGTCGCGTCCAGAGGCTCCCCCCCAGATACCTCCCAAATCAGCTGGTCAATCCGAAGACGAATGTCCTCAGGCAAGGTCAACAACCCCTCCATCCCCTGCCCCAACCGCCCAAAGAAAAAAGCCTCGGCAATAGATACTTGATGCTTCAACATATCTACATACTTCTTCATCGCATGTGATAAAACTTCAGGACTCATCTTCACCTCCCCCTCGCATAACGCAGGATCTCTTCTTGCTGCGTTCGATTGAATTCAGAGAGTGGATCTAGCGATTCCGTATTTAATACCTTCTTCCTAAGAACATCCACCTCATACGCAAAAGTATGCGGTTGCTGATCAAACTCCGATGTTAACGGAAACACAACCTGAAAACGCATATGCTGCGCCAAAGCACGAATCCTCCTCACTTGCGCAGAATCCCCACTCAAACGCTTCACCCTGTCTTCTAGATCCACAGCCGCATCCGCTAACTGCCCAGGCGATAAATCATTCCACTGCTCCCGAATACGCCCCATCACCACCTTTACCTCATCCAGAGATATAACCTCCTTCAACTCATCAGCTGCCCCCACTACCTCATGCGGAGACCCCCCTACAGACTTATTAATAGGCTCAACCATTATTACATCCTTTTAGTTTATTAGTAGTTTTAATGTGAATATAATTCACCTACTCTTATATTAATGAATCGCGAATTATATTTCAATTCCTAGAAATTATTTTAAAGTCGTATGTTGCTTAATTTAAGGATGTTGCTAACTTATACCCTCTTAGGACGCAGGCATCCACAGAAATCCCATCGGGATACTGGCACCCCACCTCCATTTGAGGAATCGCCTGTTTGGCGAAAAAACAAGAGGAATAAATAGGCGGATAAACGAGGTTTAAATGCCGCCTCAGAGCAGAAAGAGCCGCCGCAAGAGGCTCCGCCTCTTCAGCACGCACCATGACTGTAAGACGCGTTTGATTTTTTGCACCCTGCTCCGGAAAAATCGCTGAATCAAAAACCACTCCCAAAATGGATTCCTTCTCCTGGCTTGGAACCAAATAGCCAAATCCTTTGCGCGAGAGCACGTCTCCTTCAAATGCAAGGTTGACCACCCAAATGGAACGAGAAGGCAGGGCCGGCGGCAATGCAGAAAGGATCTTTTGGGCCGCCCAACGTTTGCCACCCGCATACACCTCATTCTGGCCAATGTGTTCGACTGGACAATTCAGAACAATGTCGATGTGCAGTTGCCGCTCAAGCGCTACGATCAGAGACTCCATACCCCCTTTGAGGGTGAATAAGCCCCCTGTTTTCTTAGGCAATGAGAAAAGTCCTCTGAGGATAGATCCCTTCTGCTGCTCCCATTGATAGAGCGTCGGAAAACAGCTGCGGATCGACAGTGTTCGCATATCGCCCGCATAAATACCTAAGGTGAGAGGATCAAAAAACAGCTCTGCCATGCGACGGCTAAATCTCCGAACAGCAAAATCATAGATTGATTCGTCCTCCTTTTGCCCTTTTGCAATAAAAAGTTCTCGAATGAGAACAGGAATCCATTGAGGCAAAAAAGAAACGGGGCTGCGCAATACACCCTTGTACAAGATATACCGCTTGGCCGCCTGAGGATCGGAAGGGACGATCTCTAATGGCAACTCTTGGATGAGAGCCAGCAGATGCGGACTGCGGGACGCCTGAAACGTGCGCGGACCCTTTTCGAAGAAAAAACCGCCGTCTTGAGAGGTCCGAATCCAACCGCCCAGCCGGCTTTCCTTCTCTAGTAAAACGATCTGCGCATAGGGGTTTTGTTTTTTCAAAAACCATGCAGCAGAAAGCCCCGTAATGCCACCGCCTAAAATCAGAATCTGGGTGGTCATATACACCTATAATATATTATAGGCTCCGTGCTCCGCTATCAGAAATTTAAGATCCGTTATGTAACTTGCTGCCGTCACTGGACCGTCTTGGTCTGGCGGAAGACGGATCTCATGAAAACAGGTATGTGCTTCAATGCGTCCTCCATAACTCGCCCTCACATTCAGGTCTTGGTCGTTGCCTAAAGATGAAGAGCCTGTGACAAATTTGACGAAATCGGCAATTTCACTCGCAGGAGTTTGCGGATTGCGAATCCACTCCTGAATCCACCGCACTTGCTCTCGCATAAATGGGGTTGGGACATCGCTGAATGCGATCCGGCCCGCGATCTGGTCACGATCCACGCTGCCTTGAATACAATTCGCAAAATTGCGCCAGCTAGAGCAGGGCACGCGCCATGTGTCCGCGACCTCTCGGATGCCTCGAGCGATGGCATGCACAGGAGCTAAGCTTTCTAGTTGAAAATGTTCTTTAAGACAATCTTGCACTTTTCTTTGATGGTCAGGACGATCCCAAATAAAAGCGAAATCCGGAGGCATGTCCCAAGAGCGACATCGTTCTGCCAACTCAAAAGCAACATTCCAGTCTGCTGGATCCACACAGGGCGGATTTTGCGTAAGAATCCTTACATACAGATCCGCCGCCGCTTCCGTTTCGCGGCGCTCTAGCAAGATCTCCCTGATCATTTTATCAATGGTTTCTGGGAGAAGCTCTCTAAAAGCCGTGTTGATTTCACGAGGGGTCAAGGAAAAGGCGGCTCTAAATAAAGCATTGTCAAACTTTCGACCAATCAATAACTGGTGTTGAGCTGCAGCAGAAGAATAAGCATACAAGAGAACAGTCCCTATCTGTTGATAAAGAGAGCGTTCATCCTCAGAAATATCTGTAAAACCGTTAGCTAAAAGATCGCCCTGCGCTTCCGGCATGACCAGATCGCTGTCCTCCCTCTTCGTAAAGCTAAGCACCCCTAGATGCTCGAGAACGAGCGCTCGAAACAGATGGTCGAGATAATCGCGCAACAGCCCCCCTACATCCCTGGCAGGTTCTGGCCTACCATCACGCTGCAAAAAGTGCACAGTGACCCAAGGCCGCATAGGGAATTCCTTGAGCTTTTGCCCTAACTGCGCTAGGTGATACTCTGGATGCACCATCAATCCTCTTTGAATCACGGCAACCTTGATGTCGCTGTACGCGACCCCATCAAAACGTCCGCTACCCTCGAGGATCTGATAATGAGAAGAAAGCTCATAGGCTTTCTGCAACCCCGCATGGATCACCCCTTTCCAAGATTCAGGAACACCGTTTTGACTCACCCCATCTAAGTCGATCGATACCACGTGTCCAAGTGCCGTAATGTTGAAAGATAAGGTCGGCTCTCCCGGTGCATCCAGATCTATGATATAGAGCGTGCCATCCCACAGACTCCAGTCAATCTCGTATCGATGATTCTGCCAATTCACCTGTTGTGCGGTCGAAGAGCCCCGGAACGCGGTGCGGAAGACCACCAGATCGTCCGCTGACCAATCGGTTTGGATGATTTGATCTGAGCGCCAACACCCCCTCCACACTGCTGCCACAGCTTGAGCGACCTTGTGAACAACCCAGGAGATCTGGTTAATTACAAAAACAGCCGCATTGCGGAGTAAAGTGCAAACAATAAGACAACCTGTTGCAACACCCCGCAGACCCAAGATGACCAAACCAATCGCCGAAGTATCTGACGCTACATCCCGCATCTGCTGTCGCACACGTTCAAAGTTGAGATTCTCGTACTCTAAAGAAAAGGGTTGCCTGCTGATTGCACACATCATATTTTACGCCATAGAATATTCGCCAGCTTGCGTCAAAGCCATCTCCTTGACAGCTCTGATGAAGTTTGCTTTGTCATGATTGTTATAAGTCCCATATGTGCACGGCACAGGCGATATATCGATGGTATTAAAACAACTATGCCCTATAAGAGCGGGGTTATAAGGACGGCCTGGCACTTCCGCTTGCGGGTTCACCCGAATCTGACCGTTCACTGCTAAACTCGGTGATCCTGTTGCGAATTTGATCAAATTGGAAATATCGCTGACCCGCGTTTCTGGATCTCGAATCCACTCCTTGAGCCACCGAATTCTTTGGTCTATGTAAGGAATCTGGCTGGCTACGATCGCATTCGCAATGGTTGCGCGGTCGAGAGATCCTTGGACTTTCTCAATAAATTGATCTAGCTCAATGCGCTGCGTTGGAGCCCATCTTGTTTTGACCAAGTCCATCCCCTGAGCAATCGCATGAATGGGGGATAAATAGTGCCCTACTTGTTCGAAAATAAGCTCTTTTAATCCATTGACAACATGTTGTCTATGCTCTGGGTTTTGTGGATTAAAAACCAAATTCTGAGGCCAAGTGGCGGCATCTGACGCCCAATTTACCATGTCCGTCCATTCTGCATTCGTTCTCTGTTCTGATGATCTCTGTAAGAAATCCAAAGTGTGAACAGGGGTCCCTCGAGCCTCAAAGATTTGCCTTGCCATTTTTAGAATGGTTGCGTCACCCAAATGAGAAAATGGGGTACGGACTTCCTCGGGCGTTAAAGACAACGCAGCCTGAAAGAGAGCACGTTCAAAGCACTGGCCAATCACTAGGTTGCTATGATCGAGATACGAAAACATCAGTAAATGACCCAATTTTGAGTACAATGCTGATTCATTCCAATCAAGTCCTGGGAGCGCTCCAGGGCTACAGTGCCTCGAAGCAACCGGCATATAGAGTTCGGAGCCGTGGATCTTCCTAAACACCAGGCTGTTCATGTGGGTGATCAGTCCTTTGAGAAGGTCGCCGACAAAGTCGCGTCGAAGCCCTCCCGCATCAACCCCCACCTGTTCTGTGAGATCATTTTCCAAAAATTTCGCCCCGAATGAAGGTTGCCTATTCCTCATCTCAGCGAGCCTCTCTCCCAACTGATCCAGGTGATATTCTGGATTCTCGATCAATCCTCGCCGAATGACGCGAGCAGATATGTGGGTGCCTTCTACCTCATATTTAGAAGAAAACTCATAGGCTTTCTGAAAGCATCCATGCATCGCAACAGCGAAAGATTCGGGAAAAGTATTTTGATCCACTCCATCTAACTGGATCGATGTCACCTGCCCCCCTTCCGTAATCCCTAAAGACAAGATCGGGTGGTTTGATGCTTGGAAATCTTGTATCTTGACCGTCTCTGTCGACTCATCAAACCAAATCTGGTATCTGTGCGTCTCCACATAGACGTCTGCATGATTGGCTGAGGAAGTGGAAGACTCGGCCGCGGCGCGGAAAGCGAGGAGATCGTCTACAGAAAATGGAGTACTGATAATGGGCACCTGCGGACCAATGGGCGCCTGCCGATAGGCGTTGCAGCACAAAATCCGTTGAGCCACCTCGCCAACCTTAAAAATCAGCCAGCTGACCTGATTGATCACAAAAACGGCAGCATTGTAGAGACAAAAAGTCATGTTTTTGAACGTCTCTGCAACAGCCACCAGACCGATCATCACATAAGCAATCATGGAAGCGTCGGCCGCTACAGCCCGCATTCGCTCTTGCGTACCTTCAAAATTAAGATGCTGGTATTCTAGAGTAAAAGGGCGGTGTGCTACTCCGCAAGTCATATGGATATCTCCTTAAATGAGCCACCCAGTTTAAAGAACAGCTTCATTTAACACAATCTTCAAAATACTTAGAGACTGTGAACAGTCTCTTAGACCGCTTTCGAAAACTGCCCTTGTCCGAGATAGGCATCAAAAGCTGCCGCGATATTGCGAATGAAGAGGCGCCCCAAGGGAGTCGCTACGAGTTTGTCGCGCGTCTTCATGAGCAGCCCCTCTTCAATCAAGGGATCCACTTTGCCAAGCGGAGCAAACTTGCTTTCCACCTCAAAATGGCACATGAGAGATAAAATGATGTGCCGCCGCAACAGATCCGTCTGATTCAATACATACCCTCTCGCAACCGGCAAATGCCCTCCCGCGATTTTCGATTGATACGCTTCGAGGTCTTTGATGTTCTGGAAATAGCCTTGCTCCAGATACCCGATGGCAGTGAGGCCAAATCCAATCATATCTTCGGCCAATTGGACCGAATACCCTTGGAAATTGCGAGTGAGAGTTTTGGCAAAATAGGCCTTCGACATCGAATCTTGCGCGGAGGCGAAGTGATCCATGCCAATCGCCGTGTAGCCTCCGCCCATAAACCGCGCCCTAGCATCGACATAAATGCGAAATTTCTCTTCTGTCGACGGCAAAGTCTCCTCAGGGATCGCTTTTTGATGCTCCTTCAACCACGGAATACGCGCATACGAATAGAAGGCAATGCGATCCGGCTTGAGAGCCACCAACCGATCTGCGGTTTTCGAAAAACGGTCCACAGTTTGGTGCGGCAGCCCATAAATGAGATCAATATTGATCCCCTCAAACCCCAGTTCGCGCGCCTTTTCATAAGTGGAGACGGTCATCTCCTCGCTTTGCCGTCTGCGCACCGCCTCTTGGACCACGGGATCCAGATCTTGCACGCCAAAACTGATCCGATTGAATCCGAGCTGCTTGAGCAGGCTCAATTTTTTCCCCCGATCGGCAAAGACCGTGCGCGGATCGACTTCAATGGAAATTTCCGCATCTTCTACAAACACAAAATGGTCATGAATTTTCGCCATGAGACGCTCAAACTCCTCTTCGGTCAAAGAGGTGGGCGTCCCGCCTCCCAAGTGGAGCTGCGCTACGCGCCTTTTGCTCGAAAACGAGCGCGCCGCTAAATCGACCTCTTGGCAAAGGTGGTCTAGATACAGCCGCTGCCGCTCAGGGTTGCGATTCAGCACGACAGAACAGCCGCAAAAAAGGCACATCGTTTTGCAAAAAGGGATATGAAAATAGAGAGAAAGGGGTTTTTGCGATGCGTCAAACCTCTTCAAATGGTCCACAACAATCCCCTCCTCCATCGCCTGAAATTGGGGAGCCGTGGGATAACTCGTATAGCGCGGAATCGACAGGTTTAACTTGGCGAGCAGATCGGGATCGACGTGGATGATATCTTCCATTCTTTCACTGTATCAACGAGACATTGTACATGATCCATCGAAACATCTTTTTTGACGCCGTGGCCTAAATTGACAATGAATCCCGGATCGTTTTGCATAGAGTCTAACAATTCTTTGGTTTTTTGCCGAATGATCTCTTTCGGCTCATACAGAAGATCTGGATCCAAATTGCCTTGCACAGCCATAGGCACTTTGGGTCTGAGCAGATGCAAAGGCTGTTCTGCATCAAAACTAATGGCAGCGGCCCTCAGCTTCACCAGTTCTTCGACATAGCGGCAAGCGCCGCGCATGAATACAATCACAGGCACACGAGCGCTGTCGACGAGCGTTTGAAGATACGGACAATAGGCGCGAAAAGAGGCGCTATCCATCTCCCCTGCCCATGAATCGAAAATTTGGATCGCATCGACGCCCGCCTCTTCTTGCAGCCGGATGTATTCCAATGTCACATCCAAAATGGGCTCCCAGAGAGCCGGTTGGCCTCCCATGTAGCGAGCCACGGTATAGGGGCCGCCGCAAAATCCAATGAGGGGCGCAACAGTACGCGCCTTGATGAGCCGAATGGCTTTTGCAATCGGCTCCAGCGCTTTGATAGGCTGGCGCTGGACAGAACCTCGGATCACAGGCCCCTCTGCAAAGTCAAGACTCATGCCCAATGGCACAGCGACCACGGTGATATCGGAAAACAAGATGGCGGCGTCAACGCCCAATTGATCGACGGGCATGAGGGTGATGTCGGCCGCCAGTTCTGGCGTGAAAAAGAGTTCGCGCAAGCTGTAGCGCGCCCGCAGCTTCTGATAGGAGGGCATGTATCTTCCTGCTTGGCGCATGAGCCAAACGGGGGGCCTGCCCCGATTTTGTCCTTTAAGCGCTGCGAGGAACATTGAGGAGCCGCTCTACAATGGCATCGGCTGTGAAGCCAAACTCTTGGGCGAGTTCCGCAGCAGGCGCTGAGTGGCCAAAGCTCTCCATGCAAATCGCAATCCCGTGGCGTCCGATATACCGGTGCCAACCGAAATCGCTCCCCGCTTCAATCGCCACACGCACGCCTAGATCGCCTTCGACCACCGAATGTTTATATTCCGCTCCCTGCATTTCAAAAAGGGCCCAGCAGGGCATCGAGACCACCCGCACGCTTTTCCCCAATTTCTCCAAACTCGCGGCCACTTCTAGACTCAAGGACAATTCCGATCCGGTGGCAAACAGAGTATAATCGGCTCTCCCCTTTTCTTTCTTAATGATGTATCCGCCTCGACCCATTCCTTGGTCATAGGGCACGTCGGTCTCTTTCAGTTCAGGAATCGCTTGGCGGGAAAGGACGATCGCCGTAGGCCCTTTGTATTTCAAAGCGGCGATCCAGGCCATTTTCACCTCGTGCGTATCGCCGGGGCGAATCACGTGCAAATTGGGCATGGCGCGTAAGGCAGCCAAATGTTCAATGGGCTGATGGGTGGGGCCATCTTCGCCGAGAAAGATCGAATCGTGGGTAAATTGATAGATCACGTGGTAGTGCGAAAGGCTCGCTAACCGAATGGCATTGCGCATGTAATCGCTGAAAGTGAAAAAGGTGCCGCAAAACGGCTGGATCATCCCTGTGAGCGACAGGCCGGCAGACATCGCTCCCATCGCGAATTCCCTCACGCCATATTTCATATTGCGGCCATTGAAATGGCCAGGAGTGACGATCGGGAAATCTTTCATCATCGTCTCATCAGAGCCCGAAAGGTCTGCGGAGCCGCCGTATAGCTGAGGCAATTTTTTCGCCAACAGCTGGATGCAGGCGCCTGAAGAAGCCCTGCTCGCAATCGGCGATTTCACAGGCCATTTTCTCAATTCCGCTTCCAAATCTTTGGGCAGCTCATTCTGTTTCATTTTCTCAAACTCGGCGGCGAGGTCGGGATATTGAGCGGCCCACCTTCGGTAGAGATCGTTCCATGCGGCCTCGAGGGCCGCTTCCTTGGGCAATTTCTGCTCAAAAAAAGAAAGGACCGACTGGGGAATATAGAATTCTTCTTTCGGGAGCCCGAGCAGCTCTTTGGTCTCAGCGACCTCTTCGGGTCCGAGCGGGGATCCGTGCGCTTTATGAGTGCCTGCTTTGTGGGGAGAGCCCTTTCCAATCACCGTGCGCAAAATGATCAACACGGGGCGCTCTTGCTGATGTCGAATGCTCATAAAGAGGGCATTCATCCGGTCGAAATCGTAGCCGTCGCATTCATAGACATCCCAACCGTACGCTTTATACCGTTCGTGGGTATTTTCCGACATACACTCGGCGAGCGGTCCATCCAGGCAGATGTTATTCGCATCGTAGATCAGCACCAAATTGTCGATTTTCAAGTGGCCTGCAAAAGAGGAGGCCTCTGAGGAGATGCCCTCCATCATGCAGCCGTCGCCTGCAATGCAGTAGACTTTGCTGTTGAATAAGGGGAAATCTTCGCGGTTGAATTTGGCGGCGAGCAGTTTTAAGCCGAGCGCCATCCCGACCGCATTGCCGACGCCTTGACCGAGAGGGCCTGTCGTCGCTTCCACGCCGTCTGTCATGCCATACTCAGGGTGGCCTGGGGTGATGGAGTGAAGCTGGCGAAACTGTTTGATGTCTTCTAGGGAAACTTTAAATCCGGATAGATGCAAGCAAGAGTAGAGCCACATGGAGCCGTGGCCGGCCGACAAGACCAACCGATCCCGGTTGAGCCATTTTGAGTGTTTGGGGTTGTGTTGCAGGAGCACGCCATACAAATAGGCACCCAATTCTGCACAACCCATGGGCATGCCGGGGTGGCCTGAATTGGCCTTTTGGACCGCTTCCATGGAAAGCTGTCGAATGGTATTTGCGATTTTCCCTAGCTGCTTCTTTAAATCTTCGTCCATACATTCCTTTATTTCGAAAGTCCATTTTGAGCCAGACACACAAAACCTTCAAGTGCCAATTGACTTTTCGTCCACGCCTCTCTAAAATAATTGCAACCCTTTTAAGGAGCGATTTATGTTATCTCAGGAAGTGCGGCGGGCCTTTTTGCACTATTTTAAAAAGCAGGGCCACACGATTGTTCCCTCTTCTTCGGTGGTGCCCCATGACGATCCGACCCTTCTCTTCATCAATGCGGGCATGAACCAGTTCAAGGACGTTTTCTTGGGCAAATCAAAAAGAGATTATACGAGGGCCGCAACGACCCAAAAGTGCATTCGCGTGGGGGGGAAACACAACGACCTGGACAATGTGGGCCATACAACGCGCCACCTCACCTTTTTCGAAATGATTGGCAATTTTTCTTTTGGCGACTATTTCAAAAAAGAGGCGATTGGCTACGCCTGGGACGTGACGCAGCATGTTTTTGGCTTTGACCCAGACAAGGTGTGGGTCTCCGTTTTCCGCGATGACGATGAGGCGTTTGCCCTTTGGGAAAAGCATCTTCCGGCCAAACGGATCGTCCGTTTTGGGGAAAAGGAAAATTTTTGGGCGATGGGCGATACCGGTCCGTGCGGTCCATGCTCTGAGCTTTTGTTCGATCGAGGCGCTTCCTATGGAGATGCAAAAAGTCCTGTGGAGGATGCGACGGGCGAGCGGTATCTCGAATTTTGGAATTTGGTCTTCATGCAATTTATGCGCGACGCCTCGGGTAAAATGGAGCCCCTTCCCAAGCAATCGATCGACACGGGAGCAGGCCTTGAGAGGGTTGTTTCCCTGCGCATGGGCGTCGATGATGTCTTTAAAACCGATATTTTGCGCGGGCTCATCGCCCAAGTCGAAGAGGTGTCGGGGAAAAAATATAACGGCGAAGCGCCTTTCCACGTCATTGCCGACCACATTCGGAGCCTTTCGTTTGCCATTGCCGACGGAGCGCAGCCGAGCAACACCGACCGGGGCTATGTGCTCAGAAAACTGCTCCGCAGAGCGGTGCGCTATGGGCGCATGCTCGGCTTACAAAAACCGTTTTTAGCGGGGGTCTTTCCGCGGCTTGTTTCGCTCATGGGAGAAGACTTCCCTGAATTGAAGAGCGCCGAGAGCCGCATCATAGAGATTTTGACGCTGGAAGAGGAATCTTTCCTCCGCACTCTCGCTCGCGGAGGGCAGCTCCTTTCTCAAGTGATCGACCGGTCCAAAGCGACCCAAAAGATCAGCGGCGACGACGCCTTTAAATTGAAAGACACCTACGGGTTCCCTCTCGAAGAGGTGATGCTGATCGCCAAAGACGAGGCCCTAACCGTCGATCTGGCCCGTTATGCCGCGCTCGAAGAGGAGGCGAAGGACAAATCGCGTAAAGCGCATAAGCAGACCGCGCAAGAATTCGACTCCAATTTTTTCAATGACTTTGCCAGAACACAGGGGCCGTGCCGTTTTGAGGGCTATGAGCACACAGCTCTTGACGCCCATGTGGTGGGGATCGTGGTGGATGGGCGCTTTACCGATGCGATCAAAGAGGGCGAAGAGGGGCTTATCCTGCTCGATCGAACGCCTTTCTATGCCGAAATGGGCGGCCAGGTGGGCGACACAGGGACTCTTGGCAAATTTCAAGTCCTCGATTGCACCCATCCCTTTCCTGGCGTCATTGCCCACATCGGGAAAATGGGAGCCTCTGTGTTGCATAAAAACGACAAAGTGCGCGCCGAAGTGGATGAGGCGCGGCGCAAAGAGATCCAAAACAATCACACGGCGACGCACCTGCTTCACTGGGCTTTGCAAAAAGTGTTGGGCCCTCACATTAAGCAGGCCGGCTCGCTCGTCGATGAAAAGCGGCTCCGCTTTGACTTCAGCCATCACAAGGCGGTGACTGCAGAAGAGCTGCGCACCATCGAAAATTGGGTGAACGTAAAAGTGCGAGAGGACAAGCCTGTACATGCGTATGAGATCTCCTACGAAGAGGCGCAAAAAAAGAGCGACATCAAGCAATTTTTTGGGGAGAAGTATGGCGACAAAGTGCGGGTAATCGACATCGATGAGTCGAAAGAGCTTTGCGGGGGCACCCATACGAAACGGACAGGCACCATCGGATTTTTTAAAATCGCCAAAGAGAGCAGCATTGCGGCGGGTGTGCGCAGGATTGAGGCGGTCACTGGCAAATATGCGGAAATGCTCGTGCAGCAGCAAGAAGATCTGTTACAGCAGATCGGGCACACCCTCAAGTCGCCCTCTTCGGCCCTTTTGGAGAGGTTGCAAATGGTGCTCGATGAGAACAAACTGCTCACGCAAGAGTTGAAAACGTTTCGAAAGGGGCAACTCAAAGGGCTCATCGAATCGTGTCTCTTGCGCAAAGAGAAGGTGGGCAACATCTCTTTGATTGCCGCGGAGGTGGCGATTAGCGCGGAAGAGCTGACCGAATTTGCGAGCGATCTGATGCAGCAGCTTAAGTCGGGCGTGGTGGCGCTTGGCTCCAAAGTGGGCGAGCGGTGTCAGCTGCTCGTCGCGGTGAGCGCCGATCTGGTAGAGCGGCAAGTGAGCGCAGCGGGCCTGATCAAGGAGGCGGCGCCTCTGATTCAAGGGGGCGGCGGTGGAAAGCAGAATTTAGCGCAAGCGGGCGGCAAAGATCCGGCGGGGCTTCCTAAAGCGCTTGAGAAAATCCGTCATTTGTTAGCAAAGTCAAAGTGAACATACCTGACGTATCGATTTTGATTGAGGGGCTTTGGGACTCTCCAAAAGCCCTTCTCGCGAGCGAGGCCGTCAAAAAGCGGTCTGTGCTCCTTCTCACAGGGGGGATGCGCGAGGATCGATTCTTCGATAATTTACAATATTTTTGTCCGGGCAAGGCGGTGGAGTTTCCTGCTTGGGAGACATTGCCTGGCGAAGAGATTCTTCCGAGTCCCGACATCATTGGGAAGCGGTTTGAGGCGCTTGATGCGTTAATCCGGAGTCAAGAGCCGAAGATTGTTCTTTGTCCCCTCGCCTCTTTATTGCAAAAAGTGCTTCCCAAGGAGACCGTGGCGGGCCTGTTGCATCGGTGGAAGAGGGGCTCTGTAGTCCCTTTTGCTACGTTGCCGGAATTTCTGACGGAGCTTGGCTACAAGCGGGCCGCTGTCGTATCGGACAAGGGGGAATTTGCCATGCGCGGCGGCATTCTCGATCTGTTTCCCGTGGCATCGACCGATCCATTTCGGATTGAGTTTGTGGGGGATGAGATCGAGGAGATCCGCACCTTTGATCCGGTGGGGCAAAAATCGATTGGCAAAGGGGCCGAAGTGTTTCTCTGTCCGGCTGTGGAAATGCCGTTTTTGCAAAAGGCGAAGCGTCTTGTGAGCATAGCCGATTACTTAGGCGATTTTTCCATCTTTTGGGACGATTTGCTGGCGATTGAAGATACCTATGTCGGCTTGAAAGCGATGCCTGCGGCCAAATCGCTCTTTTTCTATTCGCTCTCCGATCTGCTCAACAAATGGACCGACCGGCAGCACATCTTTTGCACCGGTTTTCATCTGGAAGAGCGTTTTGAAATGTTCGGTCATTCTTTTCGTGCGCAGCAGTACAAACACCGTTTTTATCAAGTCGAGCATTGTTTCCATCCGGAAGAGTCGCCCGATCCCGATTTGCAGTTCCTCTTTCTCAATGCGAATGAGACCGAGGAAGAGGAGATGAAAAAGCAGCTCGCGTCCATTACACTTCCCAAAAACACTCGTTGGGAGAAGGGGTATCTCACGTCTGGCTATTGCCTGGATGGTCTTGTCGTTGTGCCGAATGTGGAATTGACGCATCGTTCCCGCATTCGGCGGCAAAAGTGGCGGAGCACCACGCATACGCCGGAGGCCGAATTTCACGCTCTCTCGCCGGGAGATTTAGTGGTGCACTTTCATAGTGGCATTGGCAGATATTTGGGGATGGAGAAGCAGACCAACCATTTGGGCAAAGAGACCGAGTTTTTGACGTTGCAATACGCGGAAGGGAGCAAACTATTTGTTCCTCTTTCTCAAGCCTATTTAGTTTCCCGTTACATTGGCGCGAAAGAGGCGCCCCCCTCGCTGAGCGAGCTGGGGAGCAAGCGGTGGCACAAGGTGCGTGCGGGGGCGCAAGCGCAAATTGTCGGCTATGCGAATGAACTTCTCCAGCTCTATGCGGAGCGGGCCGTTCACGGAGGGTTCCGGTATCCGCCAGATGGGGAACTCCTCGCCCAATTCGAGCGCGATTTTCCCTATGTAGAGACGCAAGATCAGGAGCTTGCGATCCAAGCCCTGAAGCAAGACATGATCGCGGATAAGCCGATGGACCGGCTGATTTGCGGCGATGTGGGATATGGCAAAACAGAGGTGGCGATGCGCGCTGCCTTCAAAGCGGTCGCAGATGGGAAAAAACAGGTGGCGGTTCTCGTTCCGACAACGGTGCTGGCGCTGCAGCATTTTGAGACGTTTTCAGCGCGGATGAGCGGCTTTCCCATCAACATTGGCGTGATTTCCCGTTTTCACACACCGAAGGAGGTCAAACAAACGCTTGCGAAACTCCATGCGGGCGGGATCGATATTTTGGTGGGAACGCATCGCCTCTTGTCCAAAGATGTGCACTTTAAAGAATTGGGGCTCATCATCATTGATGAAGAGCAGCGGTTTGGGGTGAAGGCGAAGGAGCATCTGAAAACCTTTAAGAAGGGGGTTGATTGTTTGACGCTTTCGGCGACGCCGATTCCGCGGACGCTTTATATGTCGTTGGTCCATGCTCGGGACATGTCGGTGATCAGTACGCCGCCGCAGGATCGTTTGCCGATTAAGACGATTATTGCGGAGGCGGAGGACGAGGTGATTCAAAACGCGCTACTGCGGGAGCTGGCGCGAGGCGGGCAGGCGTTTTACATTCACAATCGGGTGGAATCGATCTATACGCGGGCGGACCACATTCGCAAGCTGGTGCCGACGGCCCGGATTGGGATTGTGCATGGCCAGATGGATGCCGATGCGGTGGATGAGATGTTTCACAAGTTCAAGCAAAATGAGATTGACCTGTTATTTGCGACAACGATCATTGAAAACGGGATTGACATTCCGAATGCGAACACGATTTTGATTGATCGGGCGGATACATATGGTCTGGCTGATCTCTATCAATTGCGTGGGCGAGTGGGGCGGTGGAACCGATCGGCTTACGCCTATTTTCTGATTCCGCGGCATACTCGGCTGCCGGAGCATGCGCGCAAGCGGCTCAATGCGCTTGTTGAGGCGAGCGGGTATGGGGGCGGGATGAAGATTGCGATGCGCGACCTCGAGATCCGTGGGGCGGGAGATATTTTGGGCGTTGCGCAATCGGGGCAGGTGTCGGCGGTTGGCTTTCATCTCTATTGCAAAATGCTCAAGCGGGCGATCGACGCCCTCAAAAAACAGGCGCCGATCTCTTTCAATGAGACGAAGATGGAATTCAACTACGATGCGAGGCTGCCCGAAGACTACATCAACGAAGTTTCTTTACGCATGGAGATTTACTATCGGTTTGGGGAGGCGGTCTCTCTGCAAGAGGTGGATGCGATCTATGCGGAATTACAGGATCGATTTGGGCCCTCGCCGCCGCCTGTGGATTGGCTCTATCATCTGACGCGCATCCGCGTTCTCGCTACAGCGCGGCAATACACGCTGCTCAAATTTAGCAACCTGTCGCTTCTCACGGAACAGCAGCTGGGCAAAGAGCTGAAACAAAAAACGATTCTTCTGCCCAAAAAGGTCCAAACGCCCAAGGAGTTGGAAGCGTTCGTGATGGGACATATAGGAATTTCATAACAATCTAATCATATCGGAATATTCCATCATCGCCTTTTCCCTATCTCCCGATATGACCCCCGAAAAATAATCGACAATCTCTCAAAAGAACCGAAAAATCGATTGAAACTTGTTAATCGGATAGGTTCCTCTACTAAATAGCCATTAGGTTCATCTCAAGACGTTGCTTTTTCTTGCGCAAAAATTAAAGATTGTTTAAACAATCTGGTGCATGTTTAAACTCTGGTTCGCTCTCACTTTTTCATTTTTGCAACTCGCATCAACTTGTTATTCGTGCGGAGAGGAAATTAGAATTGGGCGTCCACACGATATCGCTCAACACGCGCTTGTGGAAGCAAGAAAGTATGGTCTGTATCCCACTATTTATTTTTCTTTCGGAAATTGCTGTTACTTTTATTCTTCATATCGAGCAAAATTTCATTATCTCATGGAATATGCACAAGAGGAGTTCGAAAGTTTTGATATATATGTCTCTCAAGACATCGAAGAAATCGGTCAACGCCTGGCGGAATGGAGAACATGTCAGTCAGAATATGCCGCGAAGCAAATCGCTTGTTATGAGCCCATACTCAACCGAAAATCAGCTGCCCTGAGAGAAAAGCAAGCATATTACCCCATCGTTCAAAATATTCTGTCCACCAGATTGAACGACATTGCGAGCGCTTGCGAACAGATCTATACTTTCTGCATGGAAAACCACGGTCACACGACAAGTGCCTGTTACGAAAGAGGCCTCATTTATTACGACCAGGGCAAATACTTAGAATCGGTCAATGACATTTCCAAAGTGATTGACAGGCAAGATGATGTGTTCAGTCAGCTCGATTATCTTCTCATCGCAGGTAAGTCCTATTCTAATGTGGGTTTATACAACGAAGCAATTGCGGCTCTCAACCAGTTACTTGCGCAAGATCCAAAGAACAAGGAGGCGCTCTTAGAGCGGGCAGTCGTATATTTTGAGACCGGAAATTTTGACCAATCCATTGAGGACTTTCTGTCTTCGGGCCTTCAGTCAAAAGCACTTGACTCATCGCGAATAGACTTTGCAACTGGGTTTTGGTCAGGCGCAACAGAAGGGTTTAAAGAATTTAGCACTGAATTTTTCCCAAGCTTGTTGAGCACTGCGCGGGGATTAGGTTCGGTGGCGCTTTGGATAGTCTCAGATCCCCTAGGATTTTCTGAAGAAATGTACAATGCATGCCACAATTTTATACAATTTTTATCACACCACCCTCTTCCAGAAATTGTGGAAGCAATGTCCCCACAACTAAAAGCACTCATCTACGACTCAGATTCTTTATCGCTAAAGCAAAAAGGGGACCATCTTGGTTACCTAATCGCAAAGAATGGAGTTGAGCTTTGTGCCATTGCTGGAGCATCGAAAGTCTATGGCGAAATTCGCAAAGCCAATGCCGTACTGACCCTCGAAGCTTTGTCATCTCCGACCCAGAAAACCAAAGTGCTTGACAAGGCAGTGGCGTGGGGAGAAAAACATTCCGCAGAACTTAAAAAAATGAGGGAAAATGAGACCTACATTAAAACCTTAAGAGGCCAATATTTTTCGGAAGCAACAATTCGCAAAACGCTGCACGAAATGGGGGTTCAGACTTTTCCTCGCCCCAGAGGAATACCGAACAATTGGACGGCTACTTTTTCCGACAAAAACTTTGGAATGAAATACATTCACCCAACAAATACGCATACATATGTGCGCGTCATGCCTGGAGATGCCAAAAGTCCCAATTCCTGGCAACACAAGCCATATGTACAAAGGGTCCATGAAGGCAATTATTTAGACAACTATGGGGAGATGTTCGATTCATACGGAAAAAAATATACGAGACAAAGCAAAGAAGTACATATCCCCATTGAAGAATTTAACTTTACTACAATAATCAAAGAACAAAAATTATGATCGCCAAGAACATGTGGATTGACAGAATTCTTTCCTGCATTAAGGAAGTAGCAAGTCGAGAATATCAGGAAAGGGCTTGGATAAAGCACGAAATGCACACACCCTGTTCACTAGAAGAGTTAATTTGTTCTTTTTTCGACGATTGCTTTATACGTGAATTTATCAACGAAAAAATGGACGAATTCAAACTTTCAACAACACAGAAATTATACTTAAGTGATTTTGTCTCTGCATTCGATCAATATACCGACAGGTCTGATATATATTGCTCTCGGTCTCCTCTTAAGATTGATGCATTGAAAGTCCTGTCTGACCCAGAATGGCGCAAAATTCAAAAAATGGCACAAAAAGTATTAGGTGCCTTTGAGGACATGAAATACGATCCTGCGAATAGAGAAGATTGGTTGAATTCGATTTTTTCTGGAATTTCTCACTATTCTGACGTAGAAGAACAGAAAAAAATGTGGGTGAACCGGAGTGAAACATTCTTTTACACCCCAAGAGATTTGTATGATCGGTTATTTATGTATGCTGACTTCGACAGTTTTATGGATGGGTACGTAGAAGAGATTGGACTTACGGAACAGCAAGTTGAGGCCTTAAAGAAATTCTATGCGCAGATTCAGATAACTCCTTTCAAAACCGCAGAATATGAAGGCATACTGGATGACCCGCAATGGAAAAACCTGCAAACCATTGCCAGAGAAACTCTTGCAAAATTCCCTAAAGCATAAACGGTGTATACTAGGCTTCGAAACTACTTTTATCCTTGACAGTACGACTCAGAAGTAACCTTAGGATTTTCGAAATTTCTTTGTTTTTGACCACCGCAATAAACAAAAGAAATGACACGGCAAACAAAAGAAACAGCACTCCAAATTCATAGAATTGCCCCGAAAATCCTCGCGTATATTGCCCAATGGACCCTAAAACAATCGGCACGGTTTGATCATTCAAGAAGAAATATCCGACCCATAACGTAATGCTGCCTGCAAAACTGGAGCCGATGAAGATGTGAATCATGGAATAGAAAAACGACTTCGATAGCGTCGCCTGCGTGGTCTTTTGCAGCTGGGAATACAATACCGCGGCATTCAGGCACGCTGCGAGGCTGGTAGACAGCGCAAGGCTTGCGGGGCCGCATCCGAAAACCCAGACCAAGATGCAGTTGCATAGAAAATTCGTCACCACAGACAGCAAGGAGGCCTTCAATGGGGTGTGGTAATCTTTTTTGGCATAGAAGGCGGGGGCCAATAACAAGGAGATGACCATCGGGATCAGTCCCACGCCATAGCCCCATAAGCATAGAGTCGTCTGATACGTGGAGACATGGTCAAAGTGTCCCCTGCCAAAGATGAGATTCACGCAAGCTCCCCCAACGGTAAAAATGCCGATGGAGCAGGGAATCACGACGATCATGGCCGCTAATAGTGAGAATTCCAACAACGACTTATATTGCGAGACATTATCTGAATGAATCGCTCTTGAGAGCGGGGGCAAAAGCGCCGAAGAAATGGAAATGCCGATGAGCGCTAAAGGTAATTGTTGGATGTGGATCGCATAGTTCAGATAGGCAGGGCCCTCCAATGAGGCGACCCGAGCAAAGACCGTATCGACGGCCGTATTGATTTGCGCGGCTGTGACCCCAATCACGCTCATGGAGAGCGACGAGAGCATCCTGCGCATCTCTGGAGTAAACACCCGAAATTTCACAAGTTCCTTAATATTAACGGACTGCAATAATATCGCCAAAGTTTTCGGCATAGTGATGAGCCATTGAGAGAGAAAAGCGATCGTAATGCCTACGGCAAGTCCAACGACAGCGACATCGGGAATCTGGTTTCTAAAGATCCAGACAGAAGCGATCCAAATGGCATTAAATGCGACTGGCGATATACCTGTTAAGAAGTAATTTTTTTCGCATTGCAATAAGCCGCTGCAGAGGCTAAACAAACAGATGAACAACACGCCGGGCAAAATAATTGCCGTGAGCTGAAGGACTTGGATGGTATCGGCGGTGCACTCCAAAAACCACACACATGAATAGATGACTAACTCGATCAAAGCGATCAGCAATACGAGAACCACAACAATGGAGGCGAAAGAGTCTCTGAAAAACGTGGCGGCTGTGTTTGGATTGTCTTTTCGGTAGGCTTCGAAATGAGGGATAAAGCTGTTTAACAGCGCGCCCTCTCCGAAGATTCTGCGCAACAAATTGGCGAGTCGCAATGCGACCAAGAATGCGGCGATCGCCGAACTGGTGCCGAAGACATACGCGATGGACATATCTCGAGCAAGACCGCTGACACGGCTGAGGGCAGTTCCGGAGAGAAAACTGAGCGCAGATTTTGTGATCGAGCGAGGATGATCAATGACATTTCCCATTGTGTGTCTCTCCACAAGTCAAGGACTGTAGTGCAAAAATACGATATCTCACAAGACAATCTTTTGAACCTGAGTTTTAGGTTCTTATGACCAATCGCAAGGCATCTTCCTAAGCATCCAATAGTTGCGGCCGTAGTCGTAGCAGAGCTGCTCCCCTTTTTGAATATCTTGGAGGGCGAAGAAAATGCAATGATAGAAGCCGTCTAAAAAAGCGTAGTGGGGTTGTAAGTTGGGTTGGTAGCTGTGATTGATGAAGCGGGTGAAATTGCCATTGGTGGCATCGATGACGAAGCTGCGCCCCAGTCGATCGGGGATGGGGTATTCGTAGCAGTAGTTATTCAACGGGACGAAGTAAATGCGGGTATTTTCTCGAACGGTGCCGGTGTATTCGCCAATAAACTGTCCCTTTTTGATGTTCGTTTTGGCAAACACGCCGTGGCCCACCTCTTCATTGATGAAGCGGATATCGACCTTCGGTTCTACAGGCACTTCGATCTGTTGTTTGTATTTCTCTCCTAACTCGACGGCCCTGTGAGGGATGTCTCCCCTCTTGAAAGCGGCAAGACCGCGCTGCAAAATATCGAGTCTTTCTTCTTCGTTTTGGAAGGTGATTTTAGTTTGAGGGGGTGGGGACTTCTTCGCCATTGATATTTCTGTGGTAGGCGCCTTTGATGTGTTTGGATTGCATGACTCTGGCATGCTTGAGGATTTTGATCCCTTTTTCTACATGCTCTGCGGTAAACTTATCGAAGACCCATTGCGAGCTTTGTTTGGTTTTGACGCCATCCTGATTGAGGGGCAGATCGGACACGAGAAGGAGCGCTCCCAATGTGAATTTCCGTTTGTAGCTTGCGGCAAACAAAGTGGCGCATTCCATTTCGATGCCTTGCGCCTTGGTGGCTTTGAGTCGATTTTTAAATTCTTCGTTGAATTCCCAGAACCGCATATTGGTCGTATAGGTGATGCCGATGTGGTAGAGAGCTTTTTCCTGATCGAGGACTTCGGTCGTTGCCCGTTGCATCAGGAAATTGGCGAGAGCCGGCACTTCGATGGGGAAATAAAAGTCGGACGTGCCCTCGCCTCGGATGGAGGCGACAGGGACGAGGTAATCGCCCACCTGGTAGCGTCTACGGAGGCCTCCGCACATGCCGAGCAGGATACTGGCGCGGATGGGCAGGAAAGAGCACACGTCGACGACGAGGGCAGCTGCGGGGGAGCCGATTTTAAAGTCGAGGATGCTCACATCATCTGCGGCGCTATGAGCGACTTTGAACATGGATCCCTCATACACAGGGACATTGCGGCTTTTGGCGAAATAGTCCACATAGCGGGGAAAATTTGTTAAAATTAAATTTGAGTGAAATTGGCCAGCCTCGCACCCTGAGTATCGCTCTAGGGTCTGGCGCGCAATCTCGGCTTCTTGAGGGTTTTGTTCCATGGGGCTCATTCTACATAGGACAGCGAATTATACACAAATGAACTCAAAAGTTGGTTTTTGGCTGCGCCGGACATCCGCATCTTTGGGGCCGCCTGCACCCCACCCCAAAGACGATGCGTCTTTGGGGGCCCCGTCGCTCAACTTATTCAAGTTGAGCTG
>JAGWZL010000015.1 GCA_018968815.1 Verrucomicrobiota bacterium
AGAGCCCGTTTCGGGCGTGGGGGTAGTGCTTTGCACACCCCCGAGCCGAGCACGCGTTTTATCGAAGTGAGATGAAGCCTGCTGGGCGCGGGGGCGCAGCGCGCGGAGTCGCGCGTAGCATGCCCGACGTCTATTTCTTCTTTTTTATTTCTTTGCCTTTTCTCTTGTCTTTCTCTCTAACTTTCTGTGATCCAATCAAGTATGAGATGGTCAAGCCAGTAGAACCCCTTCTTGTTCTTGTACCTCCCAAGATAACCCATGTGTCCACCTTTTTTGGTCTTGTAAACCTCAACATGAGAGGAAATAGCGTAGT
Organism: Verrucomicrobiota bacterium; assembly: GCA_018968815.1. Taxonomy (GTDB): domain Bacteria; phylum Chlamydiota; class Chlamydiia; order Chlamydiales; family SM23-39; genus REEB52. Next base: position 314 of record JAGWZL010000015.1, read on the forward strand.
TGTCGAGCGAACGATGCGAAACAATCGGATCGTCCTCCGATAGAAGAATCCGACACGGAATCGCTATGTCCCCAACAACATGCGCCGAACTGCACTTGTTATAATAATCAATCGCACTCGAAAACCCACACACTGGCGCCGTATACATCTGATCAAATTCGTACATCTTTAAATTGCGCGGCAAATGCACCCGCGGCAAGTCTGGAAAAGCTTTATGCCGCCAATGCACATTGGCCCTCAATAACTTGTAAAAATACTTCTCATAAACAGCGTTTTCTTTCGCCCCCAGTAGAAGCACGCTCGAATAAAGCTCCACAGGAGGACTCACAGCAAACACACGATCTAAAAAATAGGGCGCTAAAGTACCCAGCTCCCCAGCCAACTTGAGTACAATATTGCCGCCTAAAGAAAACCCAATCAATACGGTCGGAGAATCGGGATGCTCGATTTTTAACACTTTTAAACACTCAAAAAGATCGTCGCTGCGACCACTATGATAGATGTTCTTCGCAAGACCAAAGCCCGTCCCACATCCCCGCATGTTGTAACGCACCGAACGAATCCCCATCTGCGCAAGATGCTTCGTAATCCGAACCATGTAGGGCGACTGATGCGACCCACAAAGACCATGCACCATCACCACCGTCCCCTTCTTCGGCTCCCACCCCCGAGGCGTTGTGACCTGTAACGAAATCACATCCCCATCGGGAAGCTTCACACGCTTCTCATCCGACGGCGGCTCAAAAAGGAAATTCACCATCGAACTGATAATCGTCTGCTTATGCGGATCATCCAGAAAAGGATATGGATCAAAAGGTAACTCGTACGCCATTCGGCTATCTCCCGCGGACCTATCCTGATTGTAAAATGTTCGGAATTATTTTTCTCGAATAAACGGAAACCCCTTAACAAGAGGGATATCGTAAAAAAGAACCAGCGACTCCTCCCCAGGATTGCGCCTGCCTAAGCTCGCATTGGAAAGGTGATAAAAATGAATCCCTAAGCGATGCCAGTCCGAAAACTGCCACCCTAACTCAATCCCAGAACGGAATTCCAGAGGATAACCCAGATTCTTCCCCTTGCCCGGCGTAAAATACCCAGCCGCAAATCCCGGAGCAAAATGAATGTGATCACAAAAAAGCAGATCGAAATTGATCCCTAAATAACCATAGAAAGTGCCCCTCGCCGTCGCCATCACTCCAATCAACGGACGAAACTCTAAATACCGATTCGGCGACTTGAACGCCTTCACATACGGCTTATACTCGATCTCAAATTCAAACGTCCGATACCGATCGCGATAAAAATCATAGGCGCCTATGCCAAAAGACAGAAGATCCGGAGGACAGTTGCTCGCAAACAGCGACACCGTCAACAACGCCCAACAACAAATCGCGCGCACCCCAAAGCCCCTTTCCTTCCTTTGTAACTCACTAAATATTTACAAAAAAGAGAGAAGTTGTTACCGTTTTCTGTCTTCAAAAAATCAAATGGATCCACGGAGGCAACATGAAATTTCTCAAAACAATCGCAACCATCTCTCTTCTCGTTCCCACTCTCTTTTACGCAGATGATCATATTTCTGTAGGCACTCGCCCATTGAGCGAAGAAGAGATCGTCGCTGCAAAGCCCGCAGAAGAACCAGAAGAAGAACAATCAGCAGGCTATACATTCAACCGCAGCGCTCCAACCTATTACTCAAACTCATTCCACCGCTTATGCTTCGTAAAAATATTGGACCACAACTCCTACGCGCTCGATTTGGAAGACGGCTCCGAGTGGAAAGTCAGCACGTCCGACGGGATCAAAGCCTCCAATTGGCACACCGACGATCCCCTCATCATCACACAAAACAACCGCTGGTTCAGCTCATACGAATACCGAATTATCAATCAAGCCAATAACACCTCCGTAGAAGCGAAGCTCTTCTTAGGACCTTTGCTCAATGGAGAATATTCTCGATTCATCGTAAGCATCGACCATACCCGCGGAGAAATCATACTGAACGACTATTCCCATTGGAATATCTCCTATCTCGATGCATCACTCTTCAAAAAGTGGGCGCTTAATGATTACGTGATCATTGGCACGAATAGCGACACCAGCTTCTGGGACTCTAGCAGCGACTCCCTGTTGATCAATGTCAACATGAATCATTGCGTGCGCGCAAAACAATTGTAAGGTCAACCATGACAGCCGTTTCAAGTGCAACATCCTCTTCACCCAATCATGGCGCGACGACCCCAATATCCAAAATCGCGGTAGTCATAGCAGCAGTGTGCGCTGCAGCAGCTAGCATATTTCTGCTCCCTGCCAAAGTGACTGCTATAGTGATTCCTGTACTCATTGGCGGCGTCGGAAGTTATCTCTTTTGGAATGTCTGTCGAATGATCGATTGGTCCAACACAATCAGCCAATCTGCATCCGCCATCGCCACAAGAGTGCGAAATAGCCACCCTCATGTGACGGTCGAAGGGGGACATAACCAAAGAGCGCCCATGCAACCAACAGGGACTCCAGGTAGAGCCCCAGTTGGACAAAGAAATCAAACACCAACAAGGCCTGCCCCACCAGACGAGCGCCACGTTAGACCTGGACAGGGACATCAAACACAAACAAGCGATGGCAGGGTCCGAGTTGGACAATAGCCAAACCGCAACTAAAAAAAGGAGAAAAATATGAGCGGCAGAATCCCACCAGGAGGCGGCCCACCGCCAGGCCTCCAATGGCCAGGACGTAACCCACCACAAGGACCCAACGTACAGGTAGGAGGTGGCCAAACGTCAGGCCCCCAACGGCCAGGATGTGACCCAACACAAGGACGCGTACCGGTAGGCTACCAAGGACAACCAGGTGCGCCTCAGTGGCCAGCCTCCAATACAGCCTATAACCAGTATTGGACCCAACAGCCGCATCAGCAGCAGCCGCCCGGAGGCGGAGGACACGCCCCGGTGGGTCAGCAGCCGCCGCTCGGAGGCGGAGGACGCGCTCCCGTAGGTGGTCGTCAATAAGAATGCAATGCTGGAAGTGTAAAAAACCTCTAGATGATGCTACCGTGAAGATCGGCTTCCGCGCATGCTGCCCAAAATGCGGCGCCGATCTTCACACCTGCTCCGCTTGCAAATATTACTCCCCAGGCAAACCCAACGATTGCCTCGTCCCAGGCACCGAATTCATCCGCGATCGCGAAACCGCTAACTTCTGCGAAGATTTTAAAATAAATACTCACCCCACAAATAAAAAATTAGACGACAAAAATCCATTTAACTCGCTTTTTAAAGATAATACGTGAAATTAACACGTTTATTTTAATTGTTTTTTAATTGCACACTTTCTATCATACATCTGAAATAAAACACCAAGACGCATGGAAGTTTTAGAAATCAGATTGTTGAATGGGTTGACTCCCAATTGGATAGAGGGTCCAGAAACCACCTCTCCGCAAGACACGGAACCCCTCGGTGAGAATCTTTGGGGGTTTATTTCCTGGGATGCAATCAAAGAAACATTTGGCACCGTTCAAAATCTCTATGCCGTCATTCAGAATATCCATCGCGAAATCCGGGCTCTCAAAGAAAAATTTCGTCAGTTTGGAGTCGATTTTCAGGGTCTCGCTCTTCAGCCCAATTTAGAAGGGGGAACTGGAAACTCCTATTTTCTTGTCGATGAACAAGGCAAGCGGAAATTCGTCGTCAAACCGCTCGATGAAGATACCGGCGCCATCAATAGCACGAGCCATACATCCCTCTCTTCATACAGTCCGCTTCGGAAAAACGTTCCCTTGTATCGCGGCCCCATGCGCGAGGTGCTCGCCTATCGCATCGCACAAATCATGGGACTGGAATCTGTGGCGCCAAAAACTGTATTTTCTGTCATTCAGTCGGAACGTTTTCACGACTTATCTGAACACGTCTCCCCGCAAGAACTGCCCCGCTATTGGGAACAATGCGGCAAACCCGATCAGGAAAAACTTTGCTCGGTCCAAGAATATGTAGAGAAATCCCAACCCTTGCCAGAAGCAAGACAAAATCTATTGCAGGCCGGACTCTCTGAAGAAGAGATCGCCGATCGATTTGATCCAGAAGATTTTGAAAACGTCCATCTTCTCCTGTGGATCACCTACGACACCGATGGCCATCCAGGAAATTTCCTCGTGTACCCAAAAGGAATCGACACCCTGGGTAATGAAATCTTAGGCCTCAAAAAAATCGATAACGGCCTCGCATTTCCCGATTCCAATACCCAATTGTGGAATATGTTATCCATCATGCCCAATGCAAATCAACCCCTCTCTGACAGAGCCAGGGCAAAAATAGCGACGATCAATATCGATCAATTGGCCGCCGAATTCAAAAAATTCGGACTCGAAAGCGCCATCCCTGCGTTAAGACAAAGAATCCCCTTCTTGCAAGAGCTCGCAAAGCACCCCATGACCCTCAAAGAAATCAATCAAGCTTTACGCAAGATGAATACGCTAAAAGTTGGCAGGAAAAGATGAAAGAGTCATTATTCCTAGCAGCTAGCGCGATCATCGCCCCTTTGGCCAACGGAGAAGATATGAAACTCGTCAATACGAAAACAGGTTTTGTCGTCGTTGAATTCAAGCAGGGTAAAGCAGAATTTCACGACCCCTTCCTCGAAGCTGAAATGAAAGAAGGAGGGATTCTCGTCCCCCCCGCCATGGCGCAAGCTTTTCAGAACAAAGAATTCATCTTCCCAGAAGATCCCCTCTTCGAAAAAGCTTTCACGGAAATCTACTACCCACTCTGCATCGCCAACCCAAGCTATCAGTGGCAGAAATAACCTGTCTTTGCTAGAATGCTCCCCATATGTTTCAAAAACGGGTCCTCACCGCTTCCATGATCGCCCTCATTAACCTGTGCGCGATCACAAATATTAAAAATTTTCCCCTCCTGGCAGAATACGGGCCCGCTGTCATTTTTTTTCTAGCCCTATCGGCCCTCTTCTTTTTTATTCCAGTCGCCCTCGTGTCAGCAGAACTCGCCTCAGGCTGGCCCGAAAGAGGCGTGTATACCTGGGTCAAAGAAGCTCTCGGCCCCCGTATGGGATTTTTGGCCATTTGGCTCGAGTGGATTGAAAATGTCATCTGGTATCCCACCATCCTCTCCTTCATCGCCTCCACTTTCGCCTACATCATCGATCCCGCTCTCGCCCACAAAAAATCGTTCGTCCTCGCTGTGGTTCTGATCACGTTTTGGACCATGACCTTCGTCAATTTCTTGGGCATGAAAGTCTCCGGCTGGTTCAGCTCCATCACCGCCCTTTTCGGCACGATCATCCCTATCATCCTCATCATCGCCATGGGAGCCTTTTGGGTCTTTGGAGGCCACCCGGTCCAAATCCACTTTTCCTTCCACTCTCTTTTTCCCGACCTCACATCCATCAATCAACTCGTTCTCCTGTCGGGAATTTTACTCGGCCTGGCCGGCATGGAAATGTCAGCTGTCCACGCGAAAGAGGTGCGCCACCCACAAAAGGACTACCCGAGAGGCATTTTCCTCTCTGCCATTTTAATCCTCACCTTCTCTATTTTGGGCTCCCTTTCCATTGCAGCCATCATCCCCAACGGAGAAATCCAGCTCGCATCAGGCGGCATGGAGGCCTTTCGATACCTTTTTGCCGCATTCGGAATCCCCTGGGCCATGCCCCTAATCGCTGCCATCACCGTCTTCGGCGCTTTAGGCATGATCAGCACCTGGATCGTCGGGCCCAGCCGCGGCCTTTATGCCACTGCTGAATATGGCGATCTGCCCCCCATTTTCCACAAAACCAATGCGCACGGAATGCCCGTCAACATCCTCTTGACTCAAGCCATCATCGTCACTGTCCTCTCTTTAGTCTTCCTGCTGATGCCCTCCGTCAACAGCTCCTATTGGGCGCTCGTCGCCCTCACGTCGCCTCTCTACATGATCATGTACATCATCATGTTCATCTCGGCGCTCGTCTTGCGCAAAAAAGCGCCTCACGTTCCAAGACTCTATAAAGTCCCCGCCATTTGGCTCGTCTCTTTACTCGGTATCTTCGGCGCAAGTTTCGGATTCTGCGTCAGCTACTTTCCACCCAGTCAATTCAATACAGGCAGCAAGATCATCCTCGAAACGTTCCTCATTGGCGCCACGATCATCTTCTGCACAGCCCCCTTCGTCATTTTCGCATTGAGAAAGCCCCACTGGCATAAAAAAATCTAACCAGATAAGATCCTTGTCGATATGACAAAGAATTGGGATTCTTCCGAGCATTGGTATTCGTCCTGCGTCGGCGAAAAGGGGCACTACTATCACCAGACAGTTGTCTTGCCAAACGTTCTTCGCCTGCTCGGTACATTCTCCTCTTTGCTCGACCTCGGCTGCGGACAAGGCGTCCTCCGCAGGCATCTGCCTAGCGGAATCAAATACGTCGGGATCGACCCCTCGAAAGCTTTGATCGCTCAAGCCAAAAAACTCTCTGCAGGCGGCGCTTTTGTGGTAGGAGATGCAAGCGAAGAGTTGCCCATTGAAGAGTCTGACTTTGATAGAACGGTATTCATCTTGAGTTTGCAAAATATCGAAAAGGGCAAAGCGGCCATAGAACAAAGCGCCAAAAAATTGCGGCGCGGCGGTAAAATGCTCATCATCCTCAATCACCCCTGCTTTCGCATCCCCAGACAAAGCGGATGGGGCGTGGATGAGGCCAAAAAACTCCAATATCGGAAAGTGGAAAGCTACATGAGCGCACGAGAAATCCCCATTCAAACCCATCCCGGGAAAAAGGAACGCTCTCCCACCACCTTTTCCTACCACCACCCCCTGGCAGAGATCTGTTCCTGGCTCAAGGGGGCCGGCTTGCTCATCGAGACCATCGAGGAGTGGTGCTCAGATAAAAAAAGCGATGGACCTAAAGCAAAAATGGAGGACCGGGCTCGCAAAGAAATCCCCCTCTTCATGGCAATTGTCGCAGTCAAAGGAGGATAACATGTGCGGTATTTTTGGCTACATCGGCGAAGACGATCCCTTGCAAACCTGCCTATTAGGCCTCGAGCAGCTCGAGTACCGAGGGTACGACTCGACAGGCATCGCCGGTCTTGTCGATGGCCAAATCGCCATCTGTAAAGAGGTCGGCAAGCTCTCCCAACTGAAAGCAAAACTCACCTTGCAGCGGCTCACGATCGCCATCGGCCACACGCGCTGGGCCACGCACGGCAAAGTCACCCCTGTCAACGCCCACCCTCACCAAGATGTGCAAGAGGCCATCGCGCTCGTACACAACGGCATCATTGAAAACTACGAAGAGCTCAAAGAAGAACTGCACACACAGGGCGTGCGCTTCCAAACAGAAACAGATACAGAAGTGCTCACCAACCTCATTGCAAAGTGCTACACAGGCGATTTGGTTCAGGCGGTCCAAAAAGCCCTATTGCGCGTGCGAGGCCACTTTGCCTTCGCTCTCGTGCATAAACACCATCCGCAAGAAATCATCGCTGCCGCCAGAGAATGCCCTCTCTCCATCGGCGTCAATGACGCCCACACCGAATCGATCATCTCCTCCGACCCCAATGCCTTTTTAGGCAAAACACTCAACGTCCTCTTCTTGCGCTCAGGCGAAATTGCCAAAGTGGAAAAAGGGAAAGTATCTGTGTTTGATAGCCAGTTGAGGTCTTTAGCAAAAAAAACGGAACGGCTCGACGCAGGGACAGCCGCCCCATCGAAAGAGGGGTTTGAACATTTTATGCTCAAAGAGATCTACGAACAGCCCTCCACAGTCCAAAAAGCCTACTTGGGAAGACTCGAAGAGGGAGAGGTGCAATTTGAATCGCTGTCTGAAGAATTTCGCACCCCCAGCCAGATTTGCTTCATCGCATGCGGCACCTCAGCCCACGCCGGAGCCATCGGAGCCCTCCTTGTAGAGGATTTCGCAGCGATCCCCTCTCACTATGAAATCGCATCCGAGGCGCGCTATCGGATCTTGCCCCAAAACACCCTCATCGTCGCCATCAGCCAATCGGGCGAAACAGCCGACACCCTGGCCGCTGTGCGCGAAATGAAAGCGCGCGGATATAAAGTTCTCGGCATTTGCAATGTGAAAAATTCCACTCTCACCAGAGAAACCGACGCCTGCATTTTCCTCAAAGCAGGCCCCGAAGTCAGCGTCTGCTCCACCAAAGCTTTCACCTCCCAAATCACCGTTCTCTACTTATTTGCCCAATTCTTATCTGGCAAACGGGTCAGCGAGGATCTCAAAAACGTGCCCGCCCAAATTGAAAAAGTGTTGGAATGCGCCCCCCGCATCCAGCAAATCGCAAAAAAATATAGCCGCTTCAACAACTTTTTCTTCCTCGGAAGGCGCTACATGTTCCCCACCTGCATGGAAGCGGCGCTCAAATTGAAAGAGATCTCCTATGTGAATGCCAACGGCTATGCAGCCGGCGAATTGAAGCATGGCCCCATCGCGCTGCTCGATCCCCATTTCCCCGTCATCGCATTTTGCGCTAACCATCAGACAGAGGAAAAGATCGTCAGCAATGTGCAAGAAGTCAAAGCGCGCAGCGCCCCCATCCTCGCATTGGCGCCAGAATCCTTGAAGGGCATTGCAAAAATCGTCGATGATGTGATCTGGCTGCCCAATACCTCCGATGCACTCGCCCCTTTCGCCTCCACTGTAGCCGGACAACTGTTTGCCTACTTTGTGGCCAAAGAGCGAGGGTGTGACATCGATCAACCCAGAAACCTCGCGAAATCGGTGACGGTAGAATGAAATCCAAACTGCTTAAAATAGGGATCGCCCTGGCTGTTATTCTCATCATCCTTCTCGGTTTTTTGCCGCAAATCGCCTCCACCCGACTCGGTAAACCGCTGTTTGTCCGCGCATTCGAAAAAAAAACCCACGCGCACGTGACCATCGGCTCTTTGAAATGTTCGTGGTTCGGACCGCAAGTATTTAGGAATGTAACTTTTGAGCGCGACTCTGCCACCGGATCTTTTGAGGAGTTATCCATCCGCGCGCCCTTTTGGAACTTTACTGGGGCTTTTCAGCTGAAAGGGGGGCATATTGCCTATCGGGGCGGGCATGTCGAACAGATTGAAGGGCGTATTGAGGGGCACGATTTTACCCTGACTGGGGTCACATTGCAGGGGCATATTTCCCTGAAAGGGCAGATTGTCTCCAAACTGCAGTTTCATGTGCAGATCGACGTGACGCAATTCCCTCTGGTTGCCATCGATCCAAGGCTTCCACTCTTGCTTGGCCCGACGTTGGATCTTGTGGGAACGGCCACAATGAAGGAAGGGACAGGTACCTTAGATCTTCATGCCGCATCTGCCAATTTGCAAACGCAACTCAAAGGAACTTTGACCGAGGAGGGCATCGGTCTGAGCGAGCAGCTAGTCGTCTCGCTACGGTTGACGCCTGAGATCAGCGCACTTCTTCTGAAAGAGACCAATCCCCTCTTTGTGACGGGCCTTTCTGCGCAAAATCCGGTCATCTTGCGCGTCGAGCCGGAAGGGTTTTTCTTTCCCTTCTCCTGTTCTTTAGAGAAGCTGAAGGTGGGGTTGGCAACGCTTGATCTGGGCAAAATGCGCTGTCAAATGGGAGAAACGCTCAAGTCGGTGATCGCTCTTCTGAATGCGAATCGGCTTCTGAATGCATCTGAGATGAATATTTGGGCAGCTCCTTTCTCCATGCACATTGAACAGGGAGTGTTGACAGCGGGCAGGTTTGATGCGCTGCTCGATGATTCGATCCACATCTGCACCTGGGGAAGCATCGATCTGATCCGAGACCGTCTCGACATGTTTTTGGGCTTGCCTGCGAGTACGTTGCAAAACTCTTTTGGAGTGCAAGATATGCCGCGCAACTATGTCTTAAAAATTCCGATTCGGGGAACTCCCTCTCATCCAGAGATCGATAAAAAGACAGCCCTTGCGAAAATTGGCCTTTTGATGGCATCGGGCCCCCTTCCGAAAGCGGGCATTTTAGAGGTTCTGGCGCAAAAGCAGCAAAATGATGTGCCAGCGCCCCAGCGCCCCTTTCCTTGGGAACAATCTCCATGAAGAAACTCGAAGAAATTGCCGATGAAGCGATGTTGGAGAGGGGATTTATCCCCAATTTTCCAGAGCCGATTCAGGCTGAATTGGAACATTTAACGGAGCCGGCCAAACCGCACGACGCCATTCGGGATATGCGCCATTTGCTTTGGGTCTCCATCGATAATGAAGATTCAAAGGATTTGGATCAGATTACCTATGCTGAAAAAGATCGGATCTATGTCGCTATCGCCGATGTCGATGCCCTCGTGAAACAGCGCTCTGCGATCGACAAAAGAGCGGAGCACAACACCACTTCGGTGTACACCCCTGTCAAGATTTTTCCGATGCTGCCTCTCAAATTGTCGAACCATTTGACCTCTTTAAATGAAAACACCGACCGGTGCGCCATCGTTGTGGAAGTGGCGGTTGATCCAGATGGCAAATTCGATCTGCAAGATGTGTATCACGCTTGGGTGCGCAATCACGCCCAGCTTAACTATCCGTGTGTGGGGGCTTGGCTGGAACAGCGGATTTGCAAAAATCCGATCCCGCCGATCCACGGATTGAAGGAACAACTCCATTTGCAAGATCTATTCGCGCAAAAGATCCAAACTTATCGATCGCATCAGGGGGCGCTCGAATTTGGTGTGATCCAACTACAAGCCGTGATTGTGGAAGGGGTGCCGGTTTCCTTGGAAGAGCAGCAAATCAACCGCGCCCACAAACTGATTGAAAATATGATGATCGCCGCCAACGTGGCTGCAACCCGGTTTTTAAAAAATCGAAAACTGCCCACCCTGCGCAGAGTGGTGAAAGTCCCAAAGCGGTGGGACCGGATCATGCAGATCGCCCAAGATGTGGGAGAAAAATTACCCGCGCAGCCCGATCCCAAAGCGCTGCGCGCCTTTTTGCTGAAACAGCAAGCCCAAGCGCCGCTCCAATTCCCCGATCTCTCTTTGGCCATGATCAAATTGCTCGGCCGAGGCGAATATGTGTTGGGGCTCCCCGGAAAACCGTCGCCCGGCCATTTCGATTTGAGCGAGCACGAATACTGCCACGCCACCGCCCCCAACCGGCGCTTTGCCGACCTCATCATGCAACGCCTGCTTAAAAGCGCCCTTTTCCAGACAGAGGCGCCCTATTCCCACAAAGAACTCGCCGATCTGGCAGCCCATTGCACGCAAAAAGAAGACGATGCAGACAAAGTCGAACGGCGCCTCATCAAATGCGCAGCGGCAGCCGTGATGGCCAAAAGCTTGGGCCACACCTTTCAGGCAATGGTGACAGGATCAGCCCCCAAAGGAACGTGGGTCCGATTGATGCAGCCGCCCGTTGAAGGCAAACTCGTGAAAGGATTTGAAGGGGTTGACGTCGGCGATTTTTTAAAGGTGAAATTGATTCACGTCGATGTGACAAAAGGTCACATCGATTTTGAGGCCGTGCATTCATCTTGAACAGTATCTGGAATCACGCCAAAAATCTTGTACACAAAGGTCAACGGTAGGAACGATACAACGATAAGAACGATAAAAAATTTACGGAGAAGTCAAAACGGTAGAGGCAGCTCCTCTTCTTCTTTTCATCGTTCTTATCGTTGTATCGTTCCTACCGTTGATGCTGGCCATGGATGCACACAGTTCAGGCCACAGCCCCGGATGCTCCTATACACAAATTAACAGAGCCGCCCGAACATAAGCCATTTGATGCAGCCGCCCGTCGAAGGCAAACTCGTCCAAGGCTTTGAAGGGGTTGACGTCGGCGATTTTTTAAAGGTTAAATTGCTTCACGTCGATGTCACCAAAGGTCATATCGACTTTGGGGCGCTCCACTAAGCAGCACCCGGTTTCTCGGAAATAAGGAGGCATCACTATAGGGGGCCGATAGTCCCTGTACCTCTCAAAAAGGCAATAGGCCTCCATGGATGAACTGGCGCATTGTAACAGTTGGCAAAAAAACTTTCGCATCGGTGTAAATGTGCGGTCGGCTTGCTGGATGACTATGTGGCTCCGATCCCATAAAATCGATACTACCCCAATATACTTACACTCCGAATTGGAAAAGATCCCCAGTGTGTGCCGACCGCCTCTTCCTGGCGATTCCACCCACGTAACCTTCATATTGGAGGCACGAATGAGATCGCCTATAAGTTTGGGCTGCTTTACCTCTACCAAACCATACCAATCTAAAGCTGGGCGTGCCGTCATTCGATTAAGCGGCTCCTGGTTTCTCAGGCATCACAGGGGGCGGATAGTCCCTATACCACTCAAAAAGGCGAGAGGCCTCCAGGGATGAATCGGCGTATTGTAACAGTTGGCAAAAAAACTCTCGCATCGGTTCAAATCTGGGGTCGTCTTGCTGGATGACTGGCTTGGTGACTATTTTCCCCTGATCCCATAAAACCGATACTGCCCCAATATACTGCCAATTGGACACGATATCCAATGTGTGCCAATAACCGCCTCTTCCTGACGCTTTCGTCGCCCATATAACCTCCACATTGGAGGCCTGAATGAGATCGCGTATACGGTCGGGGCGGTCTTGCAAAGACCAATGTAAAGCTGGGGGTGCTGTCATGCGAAATATTATACACAAGAAGCGAATTTTAAGCCACGTATTGTTCAGTGGGTCAAGCAACTGAAAATGAGCAACTTGAGTGCATTACAAAAATGAAAAAATACAATCTTTCGTCATTCGACTCACCCGCAGCGAGTCTACCGAACTTATTATGAGTGAGTTACGTTTTGCCTGACCCACTGAACAAATACTTAAGCCACTGTGAGGCTCTCTAAGCAGTTCTTGGTGCCCTGGGAGGCATCACTACAGGCGGCGGATAGTGCTTATACCACTCAAAAAGGCGATAGGCCTCCATGGATGAATCGGTGCGTTGTAACAGTTGGCGAAAGAACTCTCGCATCGGTTCAAATCTGGGGTCGACTTGCTCGGTGACTATTTTGCTCCGATCCCATAAAACCGATACTCCCCCAATATACTGTCGATAGGAAAAGATCTCCAGTGTGTGCCAATAACCGCCTCTTCTTGGCGATTCCGCCCACGTAACCTCCACATTGGAGGCCTGAATGAGATCGCGTATACGGTCGGGTTGCTTTCGCAAACCATACCAATCTAAAGCTTGGAGCGCCATCATTTCGATGCATGATACGCAAGAAGCGAATTTTAGGCCACTGTGATCTCTTTCGCCAAGTAGACGTCTTGGATTGTATGGAGCAGCTGAATGCCCTCTTTGCGCGGCTTTTGGAACGCCTTGCGCCCCGAGATGAGCCCCATGCCACCTGCCCGTTTGTTGATCACCGCGGTAGCGGCTGCCTCTTGCAGATCGTTTTTCCCTGAAGGGCCGCCCGAATTGATGAGTCCCATCCTGCCCATGTAGCCATTGATCACCTGATAGCGAGTGAGGTCGATCGGATGGTCGCTGCAAAGCGCCGTGTACATCTTTTCATGGGTTTTGCCGAACTTGAGCGCCTTAAAACCCCCATTGCAATTGGGCAATTTTTGCTTCACGATATCGGCCTCGATCGTCACGCCCAAATGATTGCCCTGCGCAGTCAGATCGGCTGCATCGTGATAGTCGTGCTCCGCCGTTTTGAAGGCCGAGTTGCGCAAATAGCACCAGAGCACGGTCGCCATCCCCAATTCATGAGCATGGGCAAACGCTTCGCTCACCTCAACAATCTGCCTGCGCGATTCAGCCGATCCAAAATAGATGGTGGCGCCCACCGCAACGCATCCCATGTCATACGCCTGTTTGACAGACGCAAACAGCGTCTGGTCGTAGATATTTGGATAGCGAAGCAGCTCATTGTGGTTGAACTTGAGAAGGAATGGAATTTTATGCGCATATTTGCGCGCAACCGCTCCCAACACTCCCAGCGTACTGGCGACCGCATTACACCCTCCCTCAATCGCGAGACGGACGATATTTTCCGGATCAAAGTATTCGGGGTTGGGGGCAAAAGAGGCGCCTGCCGTGTGCTCTACGCCTTGATCGACCGGTAAAATAGACAGATATCCGGTACCGCTCAATCTTCCATGACTGAATAGCGCCTGTAAGCTGCGGAGTACGCGGGGCGTCCGATCGCTGACGCCAAAAATCCGCTCGACCCAATCGGGACCCGGCAAGTGGAGCTTTTCCTTCGGCACCGTTTTACAAGTGTGCTGGAGGAGCGTTTCGCCCTCTTCAGCTAATATCTTTTGGATCTCTGCATAACTCATGTTTTCTTCCAGAATGATTGAATTTCTTCGAGGGTTTTACCTTTCGTTTCAGGCACTAACCGGATCACAAACCAAAGGCCGAGTAAGCAAATGATTGCGTACAGCCAGAAGGTGCCTGATGTCCCAAGGTCTTGAATTAAGGTCAAAAAGGTCAGCGACACAAAATAATTGCACAGCCAATTGGAAAAGGTTGCAATCCCCATCGCCCGACCCCGTACACCGAGCGGATAGACTTCTGAAATGATCAACCAGGCCACAGGCCCCAGGCTGACTGCAAAAAAGCCCACATAGATTAACATGGCAAAGATCGCGGTGAGGCCCGATGCATGGCCTTGGGAAAGAAACGAAAGACCGAGGATGAAAAGGGAACCCGCCATGCCGATGAGCCCTGCAATGAGAAGGGGCCTTCGTCCCACACGGTCAATAAGCCAAAGGGCGATGACCGTCACGATGACATTGATCGTTCCTACAAGCACAGTCGCAAACAGAGCGGTCGACGTCTCTGTAAATCCGGCCAACTGAAAAATGCGCGGGGCGTAATAGATCACTGTATTGATTCCGGTGATCGATTGGAATACAGCCACGCCAATGCCGATGAGAAAAGGCATTCTGACGGAAGGGGCTAAAAGAGCTTTGAAACGCTTTTTGGTAAGGCCATCCTCTTCTTTGCGCTCATTCACTAAATGGGGATGATGCCCATGATGCACTTGGATTTTTTCCAACACCTCTTCAGCATCCGCTCTTTTGTGATGGCTGATCAGCCATGAAGGGGTCTCTGCGATGAAGAATAAGCCCACAAATTGAATTCCGATCGGAATGAACGCGCAGGCAAACATATCGCGCCAATCCGCTTCGGCAGCAAACGCATAGGAGACGAGATAGGCCAATAAAATACCGATCGTGACGCAAAGCTGATTGAGCGATACGAGAGCGCCCCGGTTTTCCGGCGGAGACATTTCCGCAATATAGAGAGGCACCGCCATCGAAACAATCCCCACCGCAAGCCCCGAGATAAAACGGCCCACCAAAAAATAGGTAAAACTGTCGGCGATGGTCAACGTGAGCACGCCAATGAAAAACAGAATGAGAGTCGCAAAGAGGGTTTTTTTTCTTCCCAGCGAGTCGGCAATGAGCCCCCCCGCTAAAGAACCGATCAGCGCACCGATCAGGAGTGTGCTGACAATGAGTTCCTGCTCAAAAGTCGTTAATTGAAAATCTCTCGTAATGAAGAGCAACACTCCCGAAATCACACTGGTGTTGTACCCAAATAAAATGCCCCCGATCGCAGCTACACATGAAACAAATAACGAGTAGTTGGTAAATTTGCGCCTTTTCGACATCGCCACTCCACTTTATACACAAATGAACTCAAAAGTTGGGAATTTGGCAAAGCCGGCGCCGCAGATTTGGGGCAGCGAAGCGGCGCCGAAGCAGCTCAACTTGAATAAGTTGAGCGATGCAGGCGGCCCCAAAGATGCGGATGTCCGGCGCAGCCAAAAACCAACTTTTGAGTTCATTTGTGTATATTGTGAGTGAAGCGAAGCGACTCTTTTATGTAAAGGAAATACTTAAAAGAAAACTCTTCAAATATGAACTTTCAGGATGGAAGATCGAGATCGGGTGATCGTGCGCCTGACGGTGTTTTTCCAAAATGCGCACCGACCGTTTCGCCTCGGACGCCGCTCGAAAGAGGATGTTTTGAAACAGAGATTCATCCACATGATACGAACAGGAACAGGTGAGAAGTAAACTGTTCGGTTTCATCCGCTCCAAGCAGTAACGGTTGAGATCTTTGTAGGCCCGAAACGCCCTCGGCACATCCTCGCGCCTTTTGACAAAGGCGGGCGGATCGAGAATCACAATGTCGTGACTCCAATCGCACCGTTTGAGATAATCAAACACATCGTCGCACACCCAGGTGTGATTGGAAAGGCCATTGAGCGCGAGATTTTTTTCCATGCGCGGGCCACATTTTGCGCTCATCTCCACGCTATCTACATGCACCGCTCCCCCAGCGAGCGCGGCAACCGAAAAGCCACCCGTATAGGCAAAACAGTTGAGCACCTTCTTCCCGTGGCTGATGTTCCGAATGAGCGCGCGCATTTCCCGTTGATCGAGAAAAAGGCCCGTTTTTTGTCCATCGAGCACATCGACAGCAAATTGCAACCCATTTTCCAGAACAGTGACCTCCGAAACGGGCTCGCCATATAGATGGGCTCGCACCTCATCCAGTCCCTCTTTGCGCCTCATGAAGGAGGTCGATTTCTCAAAAAGGCTTTTGGGCTTCCACTCATCGATCAGCAGCTGCGCGATGGTTTCTTTCAGTTTTTCAATGCCCGGATTGGAAACCTGCATCACCAAAATCTGATCATAGGCATCGACGATGAGCCCCGGAATCCCGTCCCCTTCCGCATTGATGAGACGAAATGCATTCGTATGAGACCGGTGGAACCAACTTCTGCGCAAAGAACAGGCCTCCTGAATCCGCTGGCGGAGCGCATCGAGCACCGTTTCTGAGCCAAACGCAAGCATGTGCCCCAAAATCGAGCGCCCCTTGGCCAGAGTGGCTATACCCAGTTTTTCTCCAGCAGCGTCAAATACGTCCGCCAAATCGCCATCCTGAAAAGAGGGCGTGGTTTGCACCGCTCCCGAATAGATCCAATGGTGCCTTTGCCGGATCGGCTTGTCCTTCCCTTTTTTTAAACGAATGCTAATTTGTTCCTCCCTGGCTTGGCGCCTACTGGCCCCAGAACCCGCCCAATGAAATCGTAGTCTGTAGAATCGGTGATCTCCACCTCATAAAGACGGCCAAATTCTTGTACTTTGCGCCCATCATTGATGATGATGTGTCCGTCAATATCGGGGCATTGCCTCTGTGTGCGGGCTTTGAGCAACATTTGCGACTCGGGATGAAACCCCTCCACAATCGCAATGACCTTCGTGCCAATGGCTCCCTTCATCCGCTTGCGCACCGCCTTCAACTGCGCCGCAGCTAAAATCTCAAACCGCTTTTGCTTCACCTCTTCTGGGATCTGGTTCGGCAGTCGGGCTGCATATGCCTCTTTCTCTAGCGAGAATTTGAAAATCCCCACGTTGTCTAAGGCAAATTTCTTCACGAAATCAACCATCTCGGCAAACTGCTCTTCTGTCTCGCCTGGAAAGCCGACCATCAGGCTCGTTCGAATGGAGACATGGGGAATTTCTTTCCGCAATTTTGCGAGAATCGCCAAAATCTCTTCCTTTGAGGTCGTGCGATGCATCGCTTTGAGCATCTCGTTATTGATGTGCTGCATCGGCATGTCGAGATACGGACAAATGCGCGGATCGCTTTTCATCACCGCGATCAGTTCGTCGTCGATCTCATCGGGATATAGATAGAGCAAACGGAGCCAAAAATCTTTTTTCACTTGCAGCATTTCGCGGAGCAGCGCAGCCAGGGCCCCTTTTTCTTTGCGGTCTTTGCCATAGTCGCCCAAATCTTGCGCAATTAAAATCACCTCAAATACGCCCTGCGAAAGCAGCGCGTTGAATTCTTTGAGCACCCTTTCATTCGTTTTGCTTTGCAAGGGTCCTTTGATGGTGGGGATGATGCAAAAGGCGCACCGCTTTTTGCACCCTTCAGCGATTTTCAAATAGGCGTAATGTTTGGGCGTCGACACCATCCGCGGAACTTCGCCCCATTCGAGATAACTTTTCGCGGAGGTGACCGCTTCGCCAGATTCCCCTGCTGTCACAGCTTCCAAGATTTTTTCCACATCGCCCGATCCAAGCATATAGTGAATCTCTGGAAAGGCCTCTTTCAATTCGCCGCGGTGCTTTTGCACCATGCAGCCGGCAATAATGATTTTCGCGCTCTCTTTTTTCAATGCAAACAGCTCTCGGATCGTATCGAACCCCTCTTTGCGCGATGATTCGAGAAAGGCGCACGTGTTGACGACGAGAAAATCGGCCTCTTTGGGCTCTGGAGTGATCTCGTAGCCCGCCTTGAGCAAAATTCCGATCATCACTTCGCTATCGACCAGGTTGCGGGCGCAACCAAGACTGGTAAAGTGAAATTTATTGTTGGACAAAACGTTTCTATTCAGCATGGCAAGAATTATAAGATTTGTTAGATTGGAAAGCAATGATGATTCGATTCCTCTTCAAAAAAGGTTTGATCCTTCTCTTTTCGCTGTGGATTGTGGCCACGGGCACCTTTTTTCTCATGCATGCCATTCCCGGAGATCCATTCATTGGCGAGCGGCACCTTCCTCAAGAGGTGCTCGATTCTCTGTACGCCCATTACGGCTTAGATCAACCGCTCTACGTTCAATACTTTAAATATCTCAATGGGCTCCTCCATGGCGATTTAGGCCCCTCAATCGTCTATGAAGGGCGGAGCGTGAACCACTTCATCGCCGAGGGGTTTCCCATCTCGGCAAGACTCGGTGTGCAGGCGCTCAGCCTCGCCATTCCGTGCGGCATTTTATTGGGGACCTTCGCCGCCCTGAAAAGGGGGCGGTGGCAAGATCATGCGGCCATGACTCTGTCCACGGTCAGCGTTTCGGTGCCCAGTTTTGTCCTGGCGACCCTCTTTCAATATATTTTTTGTCTCAAATTGCACCTCTTGCCGGTCGCTCGCTGGGGCTCTTTTGAGCATACGATTTTGCCGACTCTGGCGTTAGCGGCCTTGCCTACCGCCTTCATTGCCAGGCTTACCCGCTCCAACATGGTCGAGGTGCTGGGACAAGATTATATCCAAACAGCGCTCGCCAAGGGACTGCCCCTGTTTCGGGTGGCTCTCTGTCATGGTTTGCGCAACGCGTTGCTGCCGGTGCTGACCTATTTAGGGCCTGTAAGCGCCTCCATTTTGACGGGCAGTTTCATCATTGAGAAGATTTTTGCCATTCCGGGGCTCGGAGCGTGGATGATTCACAGTGTATCGGGTAGAGACTATCCGATGATTTTAGGGCTCACCGTGTTTTTCAGCGCCGTGCTGATGATCATCGTGTTTCTTGTAGATATTCTGTACACTCTTGTCGATCCGCGCATTCAACTGAGGAGAGTGCGTTATGCTTAAAGCGGCTGCTTGGACTCTTGTCATTCTCTTTGTGATGGCGATCATTGGGCCCTTTTTAACGCCATACTCCTATTCAGACATCCATCTCGAATTAAAGAATACGCCGCCCTGTAGCCAGTTTTGGTTTGGCAGCGATGAGCTGGGCCGCGATCTATTCACCCGCATTTGGTGGGGAGCGCGCATCTCTTTGTTTGTCGGCATCGCAGCGGCCACCCTCGATATGATCATCGGCGTACTGTGGGGATCGATCGCAGCCTACGCAGGGGACAAAGTGGATGAACTCATGATGCGCACGTGCGATATTCTCTATTCGATTCCCTATTTGCTCGTCGTGATTTTACTCACCGTGATTCGGGGCACAGGAATTGGGACGATTCTCATTGCGATGACCATCACAGGCTGGATCAACATGGCGCGCATTTGCAGAAGCCAAATTTTGCAGCTCAAGCAGCTCGACTATGTGACAGCCGCGCGGGCCATCGGCGCCTCGCCTGGCCGGATTCTCTTTCGGCATTTGATCCCAAATGCGGGGGGCCCGATCATCGCCGCCATGACGCTGACCATCCCCACCGCGATTTTCACCGAGGCGTTTTTAAGCTTTTTGGGGCTTGGCATCCAAGCCCCCGCCGCCAGCTGGGGCGTGATGCTCAACGACGGCGTGAGCGCCCTGCGCTACTACCCATGGCGCCTCTTTTTCCCCGCCGCAATGATTACAGTGACCATGCTCTCCTTCAACTTGCTAGGCAATGCGTTACGAGATGCCCTCGACCCTAAACTCAGATAACTGAAAGCGGTCAAAATTGAGAATATTCAACTGGAACGGGTACACTATGGGTTATGCTTGAAGTGCGCGACCTCTCCGTTACCTTCCAGTCTATGGGTAAATCCCTCTATGCTGTGCGGGGTGTGAGTTTTGAGATTGGAAAAAGTGCATCGATCGGCATTGTCGGTGAGTCGGGATGCGGGAAAAGCGCCGCCGCTTTGGCCATTAAGGGCCTGTCAACAGGCCGCGTGGACGGCCAAGTGGTGTTTCAAGGCGATCCGAAAAAAGAGATCGGCATGGTCTTCCAAGATCCCATGACGTCGTTGAACCCAACCATGAAAATCGGCGATCAAATTGCAGAGGGAATGATCTACCATAGGTTGGCAAAGCGGCGGGAGGCCCGTGCAAAAGCGATCGAACTGCTACAGCTCGTCGGCATCCATGACCCAGAAGCGCGGTTCGACCACTATCCCCATCAGCTGAGCGGCGGCCAAAGACAACGGGTGTTGATCGCCATTGCCATCGCCTGCCATCCAAAATTGCTCATCGCCGATGAACCCACCACAGCTTTAGATGTGACCATTCAGGCGCAAATTTTAGACCTCATTCAACAGATGCAACAACATTTTCAGATGAGCCTGCTTTTGATCAGCCACGATTTTGGCGTCATCGCCTCCCTGTGCGAACGAGTGCTCGTCATGTATGCCGGCAAAATCGTCGAAAGCGGTCCCGTTGACGAGGTGCTGCAGGCGCCCAAACACCCCTATACGCAAATGCTGCTCGATTCAATCCCCAGACTCGATCGCCCCAGAAATGCGCCGCTGAAAGCCATCGAAGGCTCTCCTCCTAGTTTGTGGGCGCCCCCTCAAGGCTGCCCCTTTCGAGAGAGATGCCCCTACGCTGCATGGAAATGTCGAGAAGAACCAAGCGGACCTGTCGCCTGCTGGAGAGCCAAGTGATCGAAGTGAAACATCTTACCAAAATCTACAAGAAATTCAGGGCTGTCGATGACGTCTGCCTCCATATCGAAAAAGGGGAAACCCTCGGCCTTGTCGGCGAATCGGGATCGGGAAAATCGACCCTCGGGAAAATGATCGTGGGCCTCATCGAACCCTCATGGGGAAAAGTGGTGTTTGAAGGGAAAACCAAGCAAACCCTATTGCCCCGCCGCATCCAAATGATCTTCCAAGACCCCTACTCATCTTTAAACCCACGCATGAGCGTCGAGTCCATTCTATCTGAACCAACGAACATTCATCGACTGCCAGGAAGAGTCGATGAATTGCTCGATCGGGTCGGCCTGCCCCCTGAGGCGAAAAAACGGTACCCCCACGAATTCAGCGGCGGCCAAAGACAAAGAATCGGCATCGCTCGCGCCCTCGCCCTCAATCCCGATGTGCTCATCTGCGATGAACCCGTTTCAGCCCTCGATGTATCGATTCGAGCGCAAATCATCAACCTATTGCAAGACTTGCAGAATCATTTGGGACTGACCATCCTGTTTATCGCACACGATTTGGCTCTCGTCAGACACATCTCCAATCGGATCGCCGTCATGCAAAAAGGCAAAGTGGTGGAAATCGCGGACACAGACGAGCTATTTGATGCGCCTAAACACCCCTACACGCGCGCTTTGCTCTCATCCATTCCTAAATATGCGAGAAGCCCCTCGCAACAATCAGAAATCATCTCGAACACCTCATCAAACCCGTTGTCGCTCAAATAATAGGGATCGGGGATCGGCTGCCCTTTATAATTGCGGCTAAAATCGGTGACCAGATGAATTTTTTTTGTATGGTGAGGACTGCGCAGTTTAAGCTGTTCGGCAATATCCGCTTCAACAGGCAAAATGAGATCATACAAATCAAAAAAAGAATCCTGAAACTGCTGCGTTTTGTGATCGATCAGAATCCCTCGTTTTTTGGCCGCTTCAAACATGCGCAGAGAAGGCCTTTCCCCTACATGCACCCAACCAATGCCCGCACTATCAGCGTGTGCATCGACTTTACGCGCTAAAGCGAGATGATTGAAAGTCGCCATCAAAGCCGGCGATCTGCAAATATTGGCCATGCAAACAAAAAGAAGCGTCTTCATTCAACCTCTGGTTCATGTAACCGACACTTATGACACATCGGCAGCGCAGCGGAATCCATAGGTCCCATTCACAGCGCCCGGATTGTTCCGGTGGCGATGGGAGCAGCGTAAATCCTCTTTGAGGCTCTTCCAACATCCTCCCCGCAGCACTCGATACACTCCTTGAGGAGGCCCTAAAGGATTGTCCGGCTCAACAGAGGAAGCATCATAGTAGTTGTAAGCATACCAGTCTTGGCACCACTCATACACATTGCCCGCCATGTCATAGAGACCAAACGGATTGGGCGGATAACTCATGACAGAGGTCGTATCAGAACTGAAAAAATTCGCTTGGCTCCGCTCAATGTCTATGCCTGACGGATAAATGGTTTCTCGACCCGCTGCAGCGGCCGCTTCCCATTCCGCCTCCGTAGGCAATCGCTTGCCAATCCATTTCGCATAGGCAACCGCCCCATACCAAGTCACCCCAACCACCGGATGTTTGCCATACCCCGATTCGATGATCAATTTACCCGCAGAACGTTTCACCCTCGAATCGCGCAATCGAATGATATCATTGTTGTTGTGATCCTTCTCCCCGCCCATCGCTTGGAGAAAACGGACAAATTGCTCATTCGTCACCGGATGGATGTCGAGAGCAAAACTGGCCAAATTCACCTTGTGCCGAGGCATCTCATCACGCGCCCCTTCAGAACTCCCCCGCACATAATGACCGCCCGGAATCACCACCATCTCGGTCAGCATCGGCTCAATCTCCTGCGTCTCTACCTTAGTGGGCGTATAATGGGAAACTTGCGTCTCTCTCTGAAAAATAGCGCCCGGATCGGGCTCAAATTCTGGACGCGCAATCTCTTTGGGCTTCAGGATCGGCTTGGGCGTCTCCTGAGGCAAAGTCTCTTCTAAAGCAAAAGCCATCTGCTGACCTGAATCGACAGCCGGCGCCTCCGACAGATGCAGCATCTCTTTCAGGATCGAGCGGGGCGCCAAAAGATACTCACGCATCGCGCCCACTAATTTTTGCGGACGCACATGGGGGTTCGTTTGCAAACAGCGGCTGATCAGCAAATCCCAATTGTGCGTGAAATCAGGCTGCAAACGGGATGGCAAATCAAAACACCCTTCAGGCATTTTTCGGATGAGCATGAAATAAGCCAGAATCCCAAACGCATACGCATCCACTTTGGAGCTGATCTCACCCTCGCCCATTTTTTGCTCCGGACTCAAAAAAGCAAACGCATGCAAAAACTGCGGATGAGGAAACGTTTTGGCAAGACGCTCCACAAGACGAATCAGACAAATTTTTTCACCAATCAGCCGCGTCAACCCAAAATCGGTCAACAAAAGCCGCACCCCATCCTCAGCAGGCGCCACAAGAAGATTCGTCAGCTTCAAAGCCCCATGCAACACGTTCGATTCATGCGCGTAATCCAGCGCTGACGCCACTTGAGAAAGCAAATGGTAGAGATCCTCTTCCGTTAACCCCTTCCCCTTCAACTCAAGATACCGCTCGAGATTCATCGTTTGACCCAGAGAATCGACTTGCGGATCGGTCACAATAAAAACATGCTCGCCATCCGATGAAACATTGTGAATTTTGGCGATATTGGGATGATCGAGCGCCGCAATCTCAGACACTTGCGCCTCAAACCGGCGCATGAAAAGCGGATTGGCGCACACCTCGCTAGGCAAAAGCTTGAGAGCGAATTGCCTCTTGATAAAGCGATGTTCGGCGAGATACAGGTCGCCAAAAGGGCCATCGCCAAGCTTCTTTAATATGGTGTAATCACCTAATTGTTCCATGTTTTACACCATATTATACTAGCCTTAAAAAATGCCAACAAATTTTGCAAAATAGATCGCGCAAATTGCGACAACGATAAAAGCGGCAATCCAAATCAGATTCGGAAGCCAACGGACTCCTCCATGAGGAGCGGCGCGCATTTCAAGCGTTCCAATGCCATAGGCAAAATCTTGCTTTTCGGGAGGAAGCCTCATCGCGTCTGGGAATTCTTTGATCAATTTGTCCTGATCAAACCCTAAAAAGCCGGCATATTGGCGGATAAAACCCAATGCATATACATTCGAGAGAAAGTGATCGACCCTCCCCTCCTCAATTGCCTGGAGATAAACCATTCGAATCGAAGTGGCATTCTCCACTTCTTTGAGAGTCAAACTCATTTCCTCTCGCTTCGAGCGAAATTTTTCGCCTATTTTTTTCAATCCTTCAGACATAATTCCTCCGAAAAGATCATTCTAGCACCTTGTACAATTCCGTCAAACCTCTTATACCCGTTCCAGTTGAATATTCTCGATTTTGACCAGCGTCAAAGCGCCAAAAATCGAGGATCGGAAACGGCATTGTATTGAAACTTAATACTATGCCGTTTCCGATCCTCGATTTTTGGCAGCTTTCACGCGGTCAAAATTGAGAATATTCAACTGGAACGGGTATAATGGGTATATGACATTTACGACCAAGATCGATCTGAAACTCAGTTCCAAATTGGAGGAAGATCTAAAAAATCAAGGCTTCGAGCTGACAAAACCTCCCTACACAATCTTTTCGGCGAAAAAGAAGGGGGTGTCTTGCACACTGTATGAATCGGGCAGTCTCACGGTGCAAGGCAAAGAGATGAAAGAATTCATGGAATTTTATCTCGAGCCTGAGATTTTGCAAACCTTTCGCTATTCGCATCCGGAAGCGCACCTTGAGCTCAGCCCCCGCATAGGCATGGACGAGGCAGGCAAGGGCGATTTTTTTGGACCGCTCTGTGTGGCAGCCCTATACGCTGAGGGCGATGGGATCAAAGCGCTGGTTGCAATGGGCGTACGCGACAGCAAACGGATCACAGACAGCGTCATTTTAAAAATTGCGAAAAGGCTGCGCGCAGAATATCCTTATACAGTCATTCGGCTCTTCCCCAAAAAATACAATGAATTGCACGCCAAATTTAAGAACTTGAACCGACTTCTCGGTTGGGCTCATGCGGCAGCGCTCGGCGATCTGGCGCAAAAGACGGGCTGTAAAAAAGCGATTCTCGACCAATTTGCAGAAAAACATGTGATGGAAAATGCGCTCAAACAAAAGAAAATCGAGGTCGAGCTCGAGCAAAAGGTGCGCGGGGAAGAGGACCTTGTGGTGGCAGCCGCCTCCATTTTGGCGAGGGCCGCCTTTTTAGAGGGGATCCAAACCTTGGGCGAAGAGGTGGGCATGGAGTTGCCCAAAGGGGCCAGCGCCAAAGTGAAGGAAACAGCCAAAAAACTGATCGCTCAATGGGGCCCCGAAATCCTCGATAAAGTGGCCAAAACGCATTTCAAAACGGCAGGCGAACTGTGAAGCGGCTGCGCATCCACAATTTGGTGCTCATCGATTCGGCTTCCTTGGAATTTGGGCAAGGTCTCAATATTCTCACTGGAGAAACGGGATCGGGCAAATCGGCGATCCTCTCTGCGCTCTGCCTGATTGCGGGCGATCGGGCCGATTCCTCGTGCATCCGCTCCGGCGCGCAAACAGCCGTCGTGGAAGTCGAATTGGACAACGGGTCGATCATTCGCAGAGAAATTCACCGTTCTGGAAAAAATCGGTGCTTCATCGACGATGCGCTCGTCAGCCTTTCTGAATTAAAACAAGCCATCCAAATAGAAATGGTCGATCAATCGAGTTCCATTTTAGGACAAGAGCGGCAGCTGCTCGATCAATTTGCCCATCTGACCGATGAAGTCAACGCTTTTCAACACTCCCTGACCGAAGAGCATCGCTTACGCCAAGAATTGAACGCGCTTTTGGCCATTCCCAAAGAACAGGAGTTGCAATGGGCGGAAAAAGACCTCCAGGCCATCGTTGAGGTGCGCTGGAAAGAGGAAGAAAAAATCGCCCAAGAGCACCATCTGTTAACCCATGCCCAAGAATTGTCAGAAAAGGTGGTCCTCGCCTCCTCGCTTCTCGAAGAGGCGCTTCCCTCCATCAAAAAGGCCTCGAACGCCTTGGAGCACGCGACCCGCTTGGATGGCCAATTAGCATCTCTTGTCCAATCGATGCGCAGCGCGCTGCTCGAACTCGACGAAGCGGTTCGATCGATGCAAAGTTACGCCAGCCGCATTGAAGTGAATCCAGATCGCCTGGAGGCTTTGGAAACAGAAATTGGGAAAATTGTCGCCTTGAAGAGGCGCTTCGGCCCCGATCTCGAAAGCCAAAAACAAAAACTTCTCTCTTCGATTGAGTATTTGACCCATTTGGATGTCGGCGGCTTAGAGAAAACCTTAGCCGCCCTCCAGACAAAAAATGCATCTTGGAAACAATCCATTACCGCAAAGAGGCGCGCATCGGCCCCCTCATTTACCGCTCTCGTATTGGAAGAGTTAAAGAGTTTAAATCTCCCTCACGCGCAGTTTACAGTGTCCATTGAGGAACAGATCCAATTTCTATTCTCAGCCAATCCAGGCCACCCTCCCCTGCCCCTGGAAAAGTGCGCCAGCGGCGGAGAGCTCTCCAGGCTGCTCCTCGCCATCAAAACGATTTTATCAGCGGGCCAATCGACTCTTGTATTCGATGAAATTGACAGCAATGTGGGAGGACAAACCGCCTCTGCCATTGGAGAGAAATTAAAACGGCTGGCTCAATCCAGACAAGTGATTTGCGTGACACATTTTGTGCAAGTTGCTAAATATGGAAACGAACATTTTCTCGTTTCTAAACAGACGCGCGAAGACCACACCTACACCCTTGTGCATAAGATGAGTGAGTCCGAAAAACAGCGAGAATACAACCGAATGATAGGTTCATGAAAAAGATTTGGATCGCCCTCTGCGCTTGCCGCCTTCTGGCCTATGAATGCGCTGAAGAGAAATCGTTTTGGGATTATCACCCGATTCATGTGGGGGGAAATCTCATCGCGCTCGGCAAGGCAAACGTGGAACGGAAACGGGGACAAAACGATGGAGAGCTGCTTTTCAATAAGGCGAACGTATTTGCCTATTGTTTTTTGCCCGTCAATGAGTGCACCTTCTTTTTGCCGCGCGTCGAATGGAACGCCTTCACCATGGACTGGAACCGCAATCCCCGCTTTCGCGAAACCCATTTTTCCTATGTTCAGTTTGCCCTCACGCTGCTCACACAAGCGCTGGACGCATGGAAGTGGATCGCTCGCGTCGACTACAATATTGACCTCAAACATTTTTCGCGCCCCGGCCAATATGGGCTCTTTTCTGGACTGCTTTGGGGCATTTATGAGTTTCATCGAAAGTGGCATTATCACATTGGCGCTTTGGGGTATCGGGGGTTTGAGGGGCAAGAAGTATACCCCGTCATCGGACTCGATTTTGCCCCCAATAAAAAGTGGCTGTTCCAAGCCGTGTTTCCCATCACCTATTCCATAGAGTACACCTTCAATGAACAGTGGCGAGGCGCCCTCAAAGTGCGGCCCCTCAAAGAGCGTTTTCGAGCAGGTAAGTTAGAACCATCGCCCCGATCTGTGTTCAGTTATTCCACGACAGGCATCGAATTAAATTTTCATTATGAACGCTTTTTACGCTTGGAGTTTGAAATCTTCGGGGGGTATAGCTTTGGAGGAGACTTTTACATCAAAAACAGCCATGGCCATAATGGACTCTATACGAACGTCCAAGGAGCTCCCTATGGCGGCGCCACCCTCAACTGGGGAATATAAAAAAAATTACTATTAATAATCATTTGTTGAGTTCACTTTAATGACATAATCGCATATAATAACTGCATTATGGCATTAATTTCACGATACGAAGCTACACAGGGCCCTGGAGATCTAAGCAACGCACAAGCTCTGTGCGCTGCTCGCAAACCGTTGACTCGAGAACAGGTGACCACGCAGCTTGCGCTGGAGAAGTTCGACGAGATGAATCAAGCTCGCGTAGGTTTTGGCCACACGATCAGACGTCTATTGGCTACCACAACTACTTTTGCGGCCGTTCTATCGGCCCCTTTCATTGCATTGCTTTCTATCATTTGGTTCGGCGCCGCTGAGCTACAAAGGCTGAGTATATTGGATTCTTGGACATTTGCGATGAGTGGATCTGCGTTGGCAGCTGCTATCGCTGCGGATCTTGCAGTGGGAAAACTCTTTGGGGTGAGACCGATTACAGCGTGTATGATTGCCATCTATGACATGCATCGCAATGTAGCGAAAACAATCTCAGACCGAGTCGACGAAAGCTATAAAAACGAGGAAAAAGCTCTCAAAGCGCTTCGACAAGAACGGCGCACTGAGATGTTGCAAAACCTTGGAAACACATACCAAGGCGTAGCCACTCAAATACAAGCCCTCAAGCCTGAGGAGCGGCAACAGCTCGAAAAGCAGCTCCCCGCCTTTGCGAAAGCTCTTCAGAGCATGCAATTAACACAGTCAGAAATCTCTTCCATCCTGGACCCCCTCAGAGGTGCGTTTCAGCTGGCTCAACGACCCAACGTCAACGCGCCGGCGTCGGCGTTAGGTTGAAAGATTTCAAGAACTTCGTGTAGATCTTTTCATCTAATTTACCCTTGATCCCTTCCATAGCGATGAGATAGAGCTTATTGCCGATCATGAGCGCTTGGCCCCGGAAATAGCTGGTACCGCCTTCGACGAGAAAATCCATGGCCGGATGACCCATGAGATCGGTCAGATTGGCATACACGAGCTGGTTCTCAGGATTGTGATTCAAGATGCCGCTCAATAAGCCCTCAAGCCCTGCCACTTCATGGCCGCCCGATAACGGCATGGGATAGGTGGCGATCAACAGAAGAAAAACCCCTTTATCTTCGTGCGGAGCCAAGTATACATCGTAAGAGAGCCGGTTCACCCCATCCGCTAAAGGAAGGCTCTGCTGAATCATTTGAGGCGCTGAGGGAAAAGAAATCTGACACTCGCCGCTTTTCGTAAAGATCTTTTGCCAAGATGGAGCCTCCGCATGTCCGACCGTGCGAAAAAAAAGGTGAAACGCAAACAGAGAAAAGGCTAAAAACCAAATCCCAATTTTTTTGATCCGAGTTTTATCCATAACTTTTCTCCATTAAATGAATTTCCACAATAAAAATGGGCTCGTTGCAACTCCCCCAAACGCATACACCAACAAACTCCAGAAGACAAAGAAAATAACCCCCAGAACAAGGCCCGCCACGATCACATTGAAAATCGAACGGACAATCGAGTAATTTTGCACTTCAGCCAGCGCGTTTAGGAAAATCACAAGAGACCAGATCGCCACCACCACCTTCACAATCAAAATCACAAACAAAAGAGTCATCTGCCCAGTGGGCAGCGTATGCGCATCTGGAAAATTTGTAAAAAGCTGATGGCCAAATAGGATGACCATCAGCAACCAAAGAGGAACATTAATCAAAATCGGTACACAAGACCATGCATATGACGCACGAATCGTCTTGAAAGTCCCTTGCCCCTTAAACCACTTACCCGTAAACAAAACAAACCAACTCCAAATCGCAAAACTCAGATAACCATAAAAAGGAGCCAGAATCACAGATAAGATCAAAATCCCCATCGTCCCCATCGAGTGCCCAGCAGCCATCGATTGGAAAAAATTCAAGATCGAACAAAAGCCGTAAATAGCAGCTAACCACCAAAGAGAGCGATTCGGATTCTCAGCAACCACCCGAGCAATCGTCATTCTCGGACTCGTCCAGATCGTCAACCACGGATTGCGTTGTTCCATTCTCCCTCAAGGTTTCGGATGCCCCTATCTACTCTATGTTTCAAGCGCGCGGGGTTGCTTGCACTCTGTAGCTCAGCCGAGTAGCCAGAGGCATCCGAAATCTCGACGCCACCTAAGGCTTATTGTAAAATGATTCAAAATATAATTACAAATAATTACGGAAGTGCCAAAAACAGAATTAGATAAAAAAATAAATTAGAGGGTGCCCGTATCGAGTGACAACCCTCTAAGAAGCTGAATGCTCAAGAAAGAAAATTACTGCTCGTCGATCATAATGAGATCGTCAGCGCCCTCTTCTTCAAAGAAAGCGAGATCTGCATTTTCGTCTTCGTCCTCTGTCGCTAAGGCGAGAGCTTCTTCGCTCTCCTCTGTCTCAGAGAACACAATTTCTTGTTGATTTTCAATGCACTCTTCTTGTGCAGGCTCAGCTGCTGCAAGTAAAGCAACCATAGCAATTGTTGCTAACATAGATTCTCCTTTTAAATCTGAAGAGCGTTATACATAGCACTTCGAAGATCAGCATACTGGAACGGAAAGTTTGCAGCAA
This sequence comes from Verrucomicrobiota bacterium, assembly GCA_018968815.1. Classification (GTDB taxonomy): domain Bacteria; phylum Chlamydiota; class Chlamydiia; order Chlamydiales; family SM23-39; genus REEB52. The sequence continues at coordinate 30,712 of JAGWZL010000015.1, forward strand.
GCAGTTTTGCAGGCTGCACCCGCGTACTGGCTAAGAGGAGCTCATCCGCCGCCTGTCCTAAGAGGGCGCGCAAAACCCAAGCGGGCAGGCGCATCCAGTGAGGGCGGTGAAGCAAACCGGCGATGGTGAGGGCAAAATCTTGCTGCCGGACGGGATGGGGCGAGACGAGATTGATGGGGCCCGAAAGAGGGTGTTCGAGGAGGAAGGAAAGGGCCTGAATGAGATCGTCGAGGTGGATCCAACTGATCCATTGTTTCCCGGAGCCGAGCCACCCGCCCAGCCCCAATTGGTAAGGCAGAAGCAGCTTTTGGACGACACCCCCATGAGGACCCAAAACAATCCCAAACCGGGCATGAACGAGACGAGCGCCCCATTGTTTCAGGGGAAGGCTCGCCTTTTCCCACTGAGCGCACACATCGGCGAGAAAGCCGTGCCCGCCCAAACTCTCTTCGGTGAGGATCTCCTCTCCCCGATCGCCATAAAACCCCACTGCAGAGGCCGAAATAAACACTTTCGGCGGATGTTTCGCGAGTCGAGCCACAAGGGAGGCGGTTCCCAGTGTGCGCGAGTAGAGAATTTTGTCGCGCTTAGCCTTTGTCCAACGGGTTAAAGAGAGGGGTTCCCCTGCTAGATGGATCACCGCATCGACGCCCTCAAGACTCCCCTCCTCTGTGCGGGTCAGCGCAGTGACAGAGTGTCCTTGGCTTTCTAAAAAAGCAAAAAGAGGCCGCCCAATAAAACCGGAAGCCCCCGAGATGAAGATCTTTGGCATTACTTTTTATGATGGCAATTGCAATTGGGTCCGCATGAGCAACCGCAACAACATTTGCAAAGCATTACGATCCCATAAAGTCCCGCTAAACCTACCAAAGCAAAAATCACTCGCGCACCTGCAGAATGCATTCCGCCAAAGATGTCGCCCACTAAATCGTATCCGAAAAAGCCAACGAGACCCCAGTTCAAGGCGCCGATCACCATCAGCAATTTCGCAATAAAACGTACAGCTTTCATGTCTCCTCCTACAAAGCCTACCTAAAATTCATCTTATAACATTTTTGAATCCTTGTCATTGACTTTTCTCAAAGAAAATGGTACCTTGATCTTGAATTTTTTATGGCGAACTTTGATCATCAAACGCTTGAGCATCTAAAGAAGCTCTGCAAAATCGAGTGCACCCCCGAAGAAAACGAGAACATTCTTGCCTCTCTCGGCAATATCCTCAACTATGTCGAGCAGTTGAAAGAGGTAAATACCGAAAACACAAAGAGTTGTAGATACGTGCTGCGGGGCATGCTCAAGTCGAAACTGCGAGAAGACGTAGAGGCGGATCTTCTTCCTCGTGAAGAATTTCTGGCGAATGCGCCCGATCAGATTGGGGGGATGATTCGGGTTCCTCCTATTTTGAAGCCAGGTTCATGATGCACCGTTTATCAGCGATTGAGATCCGCGACCTGTTTTGCAAAGGCGAAGTGTCGGCCGTACAGATCGCCGAGCATTTTTTAAACCGCATTGAGGCGCACAACGAAGAGTTGGGGACCTTTTTATCGGTGCTGAGGCCGAGGGTTTTGAGGAAAGCCGAGAGCTTGGATAAGAGGCGCTCCCGCAAGGAGCCTGTAGGCAAGCTGGCTGGGGTGCCGATTGCGATCAAAGACAACATGCATATTGCCCACGAGATCACGACGTGCGGCTCCAAATTTTTATCCAATTACAAAGCTCCCTTTAGCGCCACTGCGGTGCATCTTTTAGAAGAAGCGGACGCGCTGATTTTGGGCAAAACGAATATGGACGAGTTTGCCATGGGTTCTTCGAATGAAAATTCGGCCTACTGGAAGGTGCAAAATCCGTGGAATCACAAGTGTGTGCCTGGAGGGTCTTCTGGAGGATCTGCAGCGGCTGTGGCAGCTCGTCTGAGTCTGATTGCCACGGGCAGCGATACGGGCGGCTCGATCCGGCAGCCGGCCAGTTTTTGTGGGCTTGTCGGCTATAAGCCCACCTATGGGCGCGTCTCCCGTTTTGGCCTTGTCGCTTTTGCCTCATCGCTCGATCAGATTGGTCCGATGACGACAACGGTTGCCGATGCGGCGCTTGCCATGGAAGTGATGGGGCAGCATTGTCCGCGCGACGCCACTTCTTTGGACTTGCCGCCGGAGGCCTATCCCCTTTCCAAGGAACTGGCGGCGGGAACGGTGATTGGCATTCCTTGGAGCTTTTTGGAAAATTTAACTCCTGAAGCGCGGAAAAACTTTGACGCTGCGGTGCAAGTCATGCGCGATTTAGGGGCCAAAATTGTCGATATAAATCTCGATCTTTTAAAATATTCGATTGCGACCTACTACATTTTGGCGACCGCTGAAGCGTCGACCAACTTAGCCCGTTTTGACGGGATTCGATTTGGGATGCGCTCCAAAGAGGCGAAGACATTGGAAGAGATCTATGAGCTTTCTCGCAAGGAGGGATTTGGGTGCGAGGTCAAAAGGCGGATTATGCTGGGAACCTATGTGTTGTCGGCAGGTTTCCAAGACGCCTTTTATAAGAAGGCGCAAAAAGTGAGAACGTTGATTCTCGATGCCTTTGAGTCGATCTTTAATCATTGCGATGCGGTGATGACGCCTGTGACGACGAGCGGGGCCTTTGAACACGGAGCGTTTCAAGATCCTGTGCAAATGTATTTGCAGGACATTTTTACAGTGCCTGCGAATCTAGCCGGGATTCCTGGCATTAGCATTCCTTCTGGATATGACAGTCGCGGAATGCCGCTTGGGGTGCAAATTCTGGGTCCCCAGATGTGCGATGTAGCTCTGATGCAGATCTCCTATGCCTATGAGCAAGCGACAAAACATGCGCGGATTCCGGGGGACTATGAGTGATTTGCCATACGACATGTGGGAGCCGGTCATTGGCCTGGAAATCCATGCGCAGCTCAACACGAAGACCAAGATCTACAGTCCGGCGCCGAATCACTTTGGCGATGAGCCGAACGTCAATATTTCGGTCGTCTGTACGGGGCAGCCGGGCGCTCTTCCTGTGCTGAATCAAGAAGCGGTGCGAAAGGCGGTGCAATTTGGCCTTGCGATTGGGGCGCAAATCGCACACATCAGCACGTTTGATCGCAAATCCTATTTTTATCCAGACAGCCCGCGCAATTTTCAGATCACGCAGTTTGAAAACCCGCTCCTTCGAGGAGGAGAGGTGCGCGCTCATGGCAAACGGTTCCTCGTGAATCGGGCCCACATCGAAGACGATGCGGGGATGCTCAAACACTTTTCCACGTTTGCTGGAGTGGACTATAATCGAGCAGGGGCTCCTCTCATTGAGATCGTTTCGGAACCGTGCATGCATTCGCCCAAGGAGGCTGCTGCGTATGCTGCGGCTGTGAGGGCGATTTTACTCTATCTCGATGCGTGCGATGGGAATATGGAAGAGGGGAGTTTGCGCATCGATGCGAATATTTCTGTCCGTCCGAAAGGAGAAAAGGGGTTAAGACCCCGCATTGAGATTAAGAACATGAACTCCTTTTCCTTTTTGGAGATGGCGATTCATTCAGAGATCACGCGGCAAATCGCCCTTTATTTAAACAATCCGCACAAAGACCCATTAGAGCTGATTCCTCCTGGAACCTATCGATGGGATCCTGAAACGAAACATGCGGTTCTGATGCGCAAGAAAGAGAGCGCGGATGACTACCGCTATTTTCCGGAGCCCGACTTAACGCCGCTGATTTTGACCGATGCGTACATCGACGAGATCCGAGACGCCTTACCTGAATTGCCTTACGATCGGTATCACCGTTACGTCTCCGACTTAGGGCTGACCGAATATGCAGCCGAAGTGCTGATTCACGAAAAGTTTCTCTCCGATTATTTTGAAGAGAGTTTAAAACTTTGCAAGAATGCCCGTTTACTTTGCAACTGGATCACAGTGGAATTTGCGGGCCGGCTCAAAGATACAGGGAAGACGCTTCTCGATGCGGGCATTTTGCCTGTGCATATGGCAAAACTCGTCCAGATGATCGATGACAACAAGATCACAGGGCGCATTGCGAAATCGGTTGCGGACGACATGATCAAAAGTCCCGGCACCGACCCAGAAACCATCGTGGCGGCCAATCCCGATTACCGGCCTCTGGATGATTGGAGTGCGATCGAGCTGATCGTCGATCAGGTGCTTAGAGAGAACCCCCAATCGATCGCCGATTTTCAAGCAGGCAGGGACAAAGCGTTCGCCTTTTTAGTGGGAGCGGTCATGAAATTGACCCGAGGCAAAGCCTCGCCGCAAATCGTCAATGATCTTTTGCGTAAAAAGCTCGAAAGAAAATAGACAAAAAAAACCACGGGTTTTGTGAACCCGTGGTTTTGTTGATTGAAGAAGAACCTATCCAAGTAAAATTTTTCATCGATTTTTCGGATTATTTTGACCGATTTTCGATTTTTTTTCGGGGGGTAATATACGGACAATGATATTACCCCCCGAAAAAAAATCGAAAATCGGCTCAAAAGAACCGAAAAATCGATTGAAACTTTTTACTTGGATAGGTTCAACGAGCAGCCGCCCGTTCAAAAATTAACCAAACACTGAATTTGATTCCTGTGGCAAGCACAACGTCGAATTCGATTCCAGTGGTGGCAAGAACGAATTGAGCGCTTGGAGCAATACCCCAGACAGCGTTTTCAGCCCAGGAATGCCCAGAGGATCTGAGTGAGCATCTGCTGCCAGCAGTTGAACGCTTATTAAGTCGCCCATTTGTGCGCGCGTCAAGGTTTTTTCATCGCCACTGATGGCCTGGTGGAGTATCGATGCAGCTTGTTTCACACTTGCTAATATGTCTGCCCAAACTGCGTATGCCTCAGATCCCGGTTTGGAGCCTTGCTCATACTGCTCCGCCTGTTTCTCGCATTCTAAAATACTGGTAAGGGCCAGTCTCCAAGTCTCTTGGTTGCCATTCACTAACTCCGATGACAAGCACAACGTCGAATTCGATTCCAGTGGTGGCATGAACGAATTGAGCGCTTGGAGCAATACCCCAGACAGCACTTCCAGCCCAGGAATGCCCAGAGGATTTGAGTGAGCATAGTGTGCCAGCATTTGAAGGCCCATTAATCTGGACATTTGTGCGCGCGTCAAGGTTTTTTCATCGCCACTGATGGCCTGGTGGAGTATCGATGCAGCTTTTTTCGTATTTGCTACTATGTCTGCCCAAACTGCGTATGCCTGAGATCCCGGTTTGGAGCCTTGCTCATACTGCTCCGCCTGTTTCTCGCATTCTAAAATACTGATAAGGGCCAGTCTCCAAGTCTCTCGGTTGCCATTCACTAACTCCGACTGAATCAATGAAGCATCTTTACATATAACGTTATTTACAGAATCAACTATATCAACCATTTTTAATCACCTTTTTTTGTCTACATTTATCATTATAAACTATTTTTTATATCTTAATCAAGCAACAATAATCCCACTAAAATTTCATTGGGGTGCGGGGCTTCCCCGCATCCTGCCCATCCTGTATATCCTGTTATTAACCCGCATTTCGCGGCCTCTGTGATCTCTAGCGACCCCTGGTGCGCGGGTGGTAAAAAAGGTATATCCAATCCCGATTACCGGCCTCTGGATGATTGGAGCGCCATCGAACTGATCGTCGATCAGGTGCTTAGAGAACCCCCCAATCAATCGTCGATTTGAAAGCGGGCAGGGACAAAGCGTTCGCCTTTTTAGTGGGAGCGGTCATGAAATTGACCTGAGGCAAAGCCTCGCCGCAAATCGTCAACGATCTTTTGCGTAAAAAGCTCGAAGAAAAATAGACCAGAAAACCACGAGTTTTGTGAGCCTGTGGTTTGTGGGTTGAAGAAGAACCTATCCAACTAAAATTTTAATTTGTATATAATGCGTTACAATTTCTTTTGTATGAAATTTCTTGACAAAAGATTAAAAATTATCTAAAATAATTGCAATAATTTAAATTATTGTACATATGATTGACATCAATACTACCTCCTCAGAGCGAGCAGATCAGAAGACGGTTAATAAATTGCCGTCGGAATTGTGGATGGGGATTATGGAGTATCTGCCACGTGGCGGATGGGAGTGCAGAGTAAACCAGAGGCTCACGGCGATTTTTGAAAGGAGCATTGCCGCATACATTCCAAAGCCTCCACCACCGAAGCTGCCATACGTAGAGATCTTAGAGCAAAGAGTGCGTGAATACCAAAGAGCGTATGCGATCGTGCTTCGATTGCTCCCGCCCTCTTATTGCATCTCAACTCAGCATACGGGTGAGGTGGTTCATTTCGCCTTTTCTCCAGATAGAACGCTTCTTGCGACGGCATCTATGGACTGCACAACCAAAATATGGCATGTAACCACGGGCCTCTGCCTTTTCACTTTAAATGCGTCGGGTTCGGTGGAGCGTGTCGCTTTTTCTCCAGATGGAAAGCGTCTTGTGACGGCATCTGTGGGCGACATAATCATGTGGGATGTAACCACGGGCCGCCCCCTTTTTACTTTCAATGAGCATGCGGGTGATTGGGTGGTTCATGTCGCCTTTTCTCCAGATGGAACGCGTCTTGGGACGAGATCTTGGGACGACACAGTCAAAATGTGGGATGTAACCACGGGCCGATGCCTTGCTACTTTACGTGGGCATACGGAGCCGGTGAGTCATGTCGCCTTTGCTCCAGATGGAACGCTTCTTGGGACGACATCTCGGGAGGACGGCACAGCCAAAATGTGGGATTTAGCCACGGGCCACTGCCTTGCCACTTTACGTGGGCATACGGATGTGGTGGCGTCTATCGCCTTGTCTCCAAATGGAAAGCGTTTTGCGACGGCATCTATGGACGACACAGTCAAAATATGGGATGTCGAACACTGGGATGTAGACGAACACAACGAACACATGGACCGCTGCCTTTCTACTTTATATGGGCATGCGGGTGATTGGGTGACTCATGTCACCTTTTCTCCAGATGGAACGTTTCTTGTGACAAGATCTTGGGACGACACAGTCAAAATGTGGGATGTAACCACGGGCCGCTGCCTTTCTACTTTACATTTTACTTCAGATGGGCGTACGGATCAGGTGAAGCGTGCCGCCTTTTCTCAAGATGGAACGCGTCTTGGGATAGCATCTCCGGACCGCATACTCACAGTATGGGTATTGGATCAGTTGCCCGGATCGCCCCCCTCATCTTTGACAAAGAGAATCCAGGACTTAGCCGAACAATCGTTGAAAACTGCCACCCAAATAGAGATTGTCCCAGTTTTAGTTGAAACGCCTGTGGCCCCAACCGGGGATTAGGCAGCTACTATATCACCCATCTCTTTCGTCTTGAGTTCCTGATTTACATTTAAATCTCATCTGTCTATGAACCGCAATCATGGGGTTCAAGCATTTTGCCATTCTTTCGCTGGTACTATCGGGATGTATTCACGATGCGAGAGCTCCCTTTGACCTTGCGCCCACGACCCCCTTTTCCACCTGGACCCCCATGAAGGGCAACAACCTGGTCTCCTCCAAGTATTGCAAAACGATGCTCCCCCCTACCTTCCAGAGCAGCGACCTCTCCTTAGCAGAGCTTTTAGATATCGCCTTGCAAAACAACCCCAGCACCCGGCAAACGTGGGCCCACGCGAGGGCTGCTGCCGCCGACTACGGCCAGAGCTTAAGCTCCTTTTATCCCAATGTGCAGTTCAGCAGTTTTTACTTCCGGCAAAAAGCGGGCTTCCCCACAACCGGCGTGCCCACCGAAACGCCCGGCTCGCCCACCACCATTTCCGCTGGCGCCCCTCCGAGTCAAAATGGAGTCCAGGAGAGCTACTTCACAGAAGCGGGCCCCGATGTCATTTTGAGCTACACCCTGTTTGATTTCGGCCAAAGATCGGCCGCCAGTACCGCCGCAAGAGAGTCGCTCTACTACGCCGATTTGAATCACAATCAAAATATTCAGACTGTGTTACAAACAGTCATGACCGATTATTACAACTACTTGTACCAAATATCCGTCGAAAGAGCCGACAAAGCGAACTTGGAAAACGCAGAAATGTCCCTCGATGCCGCCAATGAAAAATTCGCCCTCGGCCTCGCCGCCTTAGGCGATGTCGCTCAAGCCAGAACCCAGTTTTTACAAAGCCGCATCAACCTCAACACCCAAAAACAAAAGGTCGAAAACTCCTTTGCCCAACTGGCCGTCGATCTGGGACTCCCCGCCAACATCCCCTTCAAAGTGCAGCCTTTGCCCGAAAAAATTGTAGCGGGCGCCTTAATGGACGATCTCGATTCGCTCGTTGCGATGGCCCAAGAGCAGCGCCAAGACTTCTTGGCTGCCCAATCGAATCTAAAAGCCAAAGAGGCCTCGCTCTTAGGAGCCAAACGGGCCGTAATGCCCGTGCTGGGCACTCAATTGAGCACGGGGCGCTATTGGTTCAATGGAGGGTTTGTGGAACCATCCAATCACTGGACCGGCCTTTTGACCCTCACCTTCCCCCTCTTCCAAGGCTACTACTACAGAAACGGCGTGCGCAGCGCTGAGGCGGGTGTAGAGGCGGCGAAAGCTCAGCTCATGCAAACCGAATTGACCGTCATCCAAAATGTCACGAACGCCTACATGGGCGTTCAAACATCCGCCGCAAACCTATCCGATTCAGAAGAATATTTGAAAGCGGCCGAACTCGAATTTGATATCGCCATCACCAGTTACAAAGCAGGGACCACAACCATTTTAGAGGTGTTGCAAGCCCAAAGCTCGCTCGCCGACGCCAGAACCAAAAAAGCAGAGGCGCAAAAAAATTGGTTCCTGAGTTTGGCCGATATCGCCTACGCCACAGGATCGCTCTGCGCCACCCCCAATGAGGCTGTGCCATGAAACGCTGGATGATTCTGCTGCTTCTATGCAGCGCCTGCCACAAAAAAGAGATGCCGGCAAAAATCCTCACCTTTCCTGTGCGGGTCGAGCGAGCGGTGGAGAAAGAGACCCCCCTCTTCATCGAAGCGCTCGGACATGTCGACTCCATCACCAACATCCAACTCAAGTCGCGCATTGAAGGAGAGCTGACCGGAATCTATTTCACACAAGGGCAAGAGGTGAAAAAAGGCGATCTGCTCTTCACCATCGACCCAAGGCCCTACGAGGCCGCGCTCAAAGAGGCGCAAGCCACTTTGGAGGAAAATTTAGCGAACCTAAGTTTGGCCGAGGAAAAGGTCAAACGGTATCGCACGCTCGCAAAAAGCGAATACTTTTCGCAAATCGATTACGAAACGCTGCAGGCCAATTTGGCCTCTACAAGCGCGATCGTTCAGCAAAATAGAGCCCAAGTCGAAAGCGCCCTCATCAACCTCAACTACTGCTGGATCTACGCCCCTATCGACGGCATGATGGGCCTACTGCAAGTCGACTACGGCAATCTGGTCGCTGAAAACGGCGCCACGCTGAGCACCCTCAATCAAATGACCCCCATTTATGTCACCTTCTCCATCCCCGAATTCAAATTGCCCCAAGTCCAAAAAGTGTTCAGCAAAGGAGAACTCAAAGTATTGGCCGCCTACGAAAATTTTTCCGAAGAGGTGTTTGTAGGCAAACTCTTCATGCTCGACAACAGCGTCGATCCCAATACCGGCATGATCACCTTGAGAGCCATTTTTGAAAACAATCAACGGGAACTCTGGCCCGGACAATTCATCCGCACCCGATTAATCTTAGCCACCCTCCCGAACGCAGTCGTCATCCCATACACAGCCGTCCAAATGACCCAAGAGGGGCCCGTGCTCTTTGTGGTGAAAGACAATCTGACCGTGGAGCAAAGACCTGTGACGCTCGGCCAAAGAGAAAATTCACATGTGATTGTATTAAAAGGACTTACAGCTGGCGAAACGATTGTGACAGAGGGGCAGCTCAACCTACATACGGGGGCGAGAGTCGAAATCCGATGAATCTATCTGAACCGTTTATCCGCCGCCCTGTGATGACGTTGCTCGTGATGATCTCGATCCTCTTTTTTGGTCTCGCAGCCTATCAAAAACTGCCGGTGAGCGATTTGCCCAATGTCGATATGCCCACCATTGAAGTGTCAGTGAGTTATCCAGGAGCCAATCCCGATACAATGGCGAGCTCTATTACAACGCCGCTGGAACAAAAGTTCATGACGATCGAAGGAATCCAAAGCATTTTTTCGACGAGCAATACCGGCTCATCCACCATCGTGTTGCAATTCAATCTCAATCGGAACATTGACGAGGCGACCACCGATGTGCAAGCGGCCATTAGTAGAGCGTTGCCTCAGCTGCCCTCTAATTTGCCCAACAACCCCACATACGACAAAGTGAATCCAGCGTCGACGCCGATTTTATTTTACGTGATTCGCTGTCCCAACATGACGCTTGCCGAGCTGTATGACTATGGCAACACCTTTTTGGGGGAAAGGATTTCCATGATCGAAGGGGTGGCCCAAGTGACCACATACGGCTCGCCCTACGCTGTCAGAGTGCAGATCGATCCGGAAAAACTGGCTGCGAAGAATGTAGGCCTCGATCAAGTGACCCAATCGATCCAAAGGACGAACGTGAATTTGCCCACAGGGACACTCTTTGGAAAACGGGACGATTTTACGATCGATATCGATGGGCAAATCATGCGCGCCCCAGGCTATGGCGAGCTGATCATCAAAAATCAAAATGGCGATCTGGTCAAACTCAAAGATGTGGGGCTGGCCTTAGATAGCGTGAAAAATGACAAATTCTTCCAAACCTATGTGACGAAAAAGGGGTTTGAGGATTGCATTATTTTATCGATCCAGCGATTGCCGGGCATGAATACAGTGCAGATTGTGAAGGGCATCAAAGCCACCGTCAAAGAGCTGATCCCTCAATTGCCCAGCTCGATGACCATCGAAACGATCTACGATCAATCGGAATCGATCATCCAGGGAGTCGACGACGTGAAGTTGACCCTCATCGTCGCATTTTGCCTAGTGGTGATTGTGATCTTTTTGGCCCTTGGCAAATGGCTGAACACCCTCATCCCCGCCCTTTCTCTGCCCCTCTCCATTCTCGGAACGTTTGCCCTCATGTATCTGTTCGGCTTCAGCATCGATATTCTGTCTTTGCTCGCCATCACACTGTCCATCGGCTTTTTGGTCGATGACGCCATCGTCGTGCTCGAAAACAACGTTCGCCATGCGCAAATGGGAGAGGATCCCATGACAGCCTCCTTGAATGGCTCCAGGGAGATCAGCATCACCATCTTGAGCATGACCCTGTGTCTTGCCGCTGCATTTATCCCCCTCTTGTTTATGGGCGGCGTTGTGGGACGGCTCTTTCGTGAATTTTCGGTCACGATTATCAGCGCCGTTCTCTTTTCAGGTTTTATCTCCTTAACGTTGATTCCCATGCTCTCATCGCGCTTCATTCGCCCCTATCAACACGACCAAAAGACAAGGATGGAACGGTTTGGGGACGCCCTCAATGACACCATGCGAAAGCTGTATGAGCCGTGCCTCCGTTTTGCTTTAAACCACCGCCTGATCGTGCTGGGGGTCGGCACTTTATGCATCGTGTGTTCAGGCCTGTTATTTGTAGCGGTGCAAAAAGATTTTCTGCCGCCCGATGATATCGGCTTTCTCGAAGGGTACACGCTCGCAAGGGACGGCACATCGCCCTTTCTCATGGAAAAATATCACCATGAGCTCAACCAAATCGCCATTCAAAACCCAAACATCGATTCGATCCTTTCGGTCAGCTCCTACTACAACCCGAATGATGGCATTGTATTTGTCCGGCTCAAACCGTTCAAAGAGCGCAAACCGATGAATACAGTGATTACACAGCTGAGCGATGAATTGGGCCATATCCCGGGACTCAATATTTACCTCTCTCCGATGCCCCTCATCAATTTACAAGTGGGCACGACCGCCACGGCGCTTTATCAATATTCGCTGTCGAGCATCGACCGAAAGGCTCTGTATGAATATGGACCTAAACTGGTCCAGAAACTGCAGAACAATCCGGCGTTTGCCCAAGTCTCGAGCGATTTGCGCATCCATCAGCCCCAATGGGATTTGCGCATCAACCGCGAAAAAGCGTCGAACTATCATGTGACGGCCGAAGGAATTGAAAATTATTTCCAATACGCCTATTCGAATAATAAAATCTCGCAAATCAACGCAACAGTCAATCAGTATGATGTGCTGATTGAAACGCTGCCCCGCTTTTACCGCGATCCGGCCGTTCTGTCGAAACTCTACGTGACCTCTACGACGGGCAACCAAGTGCCCCTGTCTGAAATCCTCGATGTCAAAGAAACGGTAGGGCCCCTGACGGTGAACCACATCAATGGGCTGCCTGCAGTGGGGATTTCTTTTAACCCGGCAGATCACATTCCGCTGGGCCATTGTTTAGATGAACTCGCCAAGCTCACGAAAGACAAACCCACGCAGGTGTATGGGCAAGTGATTGGCACTGCGCAAGTGTTTCAATCGTCTTTTGAGACTCTGCCTTGGTTGCTCCTGCTCTCTTTTTTCGTGATCTATGTGATCCTGGGCATTCTCTATGAGAGTTTTATCCACCCCATTACGGTCATGAGCGCTTTGCCCCCAACGCTTGTAGGCGGCCTGCTCACTTTGTATGTGTTCCAACAGACCCTGTCCATCTATTCTTTTGTGGGGCTCATTCTGCTCATCGGAATTGTGTTGAAAAACGGGATCATCCTGATCGACTTTGCGATTCACGCTGTGGAAAAAGAGGGTAAATCGGCCTACGATGCCATCGTGGAGGCGTGCCTCATCCGTTTCCGCCCCATCATGATGACCACGATCTGCGCCGGCATGGGAGGCGTGCCCATCGCCTTAGGGATTGGCGGGGCCATTGCTCAAAATCACATTTCGCTCGGCCTTTGCATTGTGGGAGGACTCATCTTCTCTCAACTCCTCACATTGTTGCTGACGCCAGTGCTCTACTACTACTTCGAAACCCTCCAAGAAAAACTCCGTAAGAAAAACTAAGAGACTGTTAACGGATTCGGATTTCGTCGATTTTGGGGATTATTTTGACCGATTTTCGATTGAAAAGTTGGGGGCAATATACTGAATGTCGATATGGCCCCCAACTTTTCAATCGA